>PARE01000022.1 GCA_002709525.1 Magnetovibrio sp.
CCTACGACCCAGGCGGTATTTTAAAAACAATGCTTTCGAGCGCATCATGGAAGGTCCTAGAACTGGGGTCACATTTGCCATTTATCATGACAAAAACACTATCCGATAAAATATAGCCTTTGAAAGACGGAGATACGCAGGATGGTCTTTTGTAAATTTTGACCATCGTTTCAAGCACTATTGCTCAGGTGCTGTTCGTTCGGACTTACCCTGCCATTGCTTAAGGTATTGTTATGATGATTACTAATTTTGGATCGACCTTGGGATGGTTTTTATAACGGTGCATGAATACTGCTCGCTTGATCTCCTCCGCGGGCCCGGAGACACTTCGGTCATGAGAGACATACGCATATGCGCATAGGTAGGTTTTGGCGGACGGCAAGGCACTTAAACGTCGATCAATGGCGATACCGACTACATCGTCGAGGTCAACATATATTAGCCAGATTGGCAACGACGAATTGGACCAAGCGGCTGGAGAGAAAAATTCTGATAACGCCGATGGCGGACCCTGCCCAACCGGTCCTAGATGTTATCGCCGATCAGGTGCTGGCCCAACAGATGGGTGCTTGTGGGAGCAGCTTGGCTGAGATGGCTGCTGGGTGCTTCACTTTTTTTGGTCACACTGTCGACTTTGGTGACCTCGAGAGGATCGACTGGCGCTATGCAGAAGGAGGTGGTGATGATCTCCTATGGCGATTGAACCTGGGTTATATGGGGTACGCTGTACCTTGGTTGGCCTCCGGGGGATCGACAGATCTGGCGCGTGTCTTATCCCTTGTTAAAAGCCTTGAAGAGCAGAACCCGTGGGATATGCAAGGGGTTTTCCGTGACATTTGGAACCCCTACACGGCCAGCCATCGGTTAATAAATCTGTTAGTTGGGCTGAACCTGCATGGCCGTGCGGGTGGCGATTTGGGACAACCCGACTTGGATCTAATCCTCGATCATTGCCGGTGTTGTGCCGCTTACGTCGCCGATAACCCCGAACGCGATATACAATACAACCATCTGATGAAGAATTATGTCGCTTTGGCCGTTTATTGCGCAGGGCTAGACATCTTACCGGCGGATTGGGCGGACCTGCCGCAGGTCGCTATTAAGAGCGTCCAGCAGAATTTCCTCGCAGACGGTGGCCATGCTGAACGCTCCCCAATGTATCACCTATTGGGGCTACGTGATCTACACCTCCTGCGGGCCAGCGCGATCATCGGTGGAACTGATGCCGCTACGTTGGACGATTATGCGCGTCGAGCCGCCATTGCGCTGTCTTTACTGAGCCATCCGGACGGCGATATTGCTCTCTTTAATGACGCTTGGTTGGGCGAGGTGCCGCCAGAGGGTGTTGCCGCACCGATGCGCATTGATAAGGGACGTCACGACCTCATCGACATGGGCTATGTGCGCCTGCAAGAGGGCGAAGATGTGGCAATTTTCGATGTTGGCCCCTGTGGACCCGATGAAAATCCAGCCCACGCCCATGCGGATTTTTTGTCGACAGAATTGAGTATTGGTGGGGTGCGGTTCCTCGTTGATCCGGGTACGGCGGCTTACGCACCTGGCCCCGCGCGCGACCTCTGCCGATCCGCTAGCCAGCACAACGGCCCACACGTCATTGATGCCGAACCCATTGAATTTTGGGAATCCTTCCGGGTGGGACGGCGCGGAAGGGCTGAGATCATCGCTGATCTAGATTTGGATGCACCCTTGCGCGCCACTGGTCGTCAAGATGGTTATGCGCACCTGGGTATAGAGGTGCGGCGAAGCCTAGGGTTATGGCCGGGGCGCGGCCTGTTAATCTGTGATCTGTGGCTGGGGCGAGCCGCCGTTCAACGCGCTGTTAGCAGGTTCCTCGTACCTGGCTACTGGCTGGTTGAGAATGGAGAAGCAACGACTTTTGTGTGTGAGGGACAGACTGTTACGGTTAGCGTTCTAATAGGTAACGCCGGCGCAGTGCAGCCCGCTGAATGGTGGCCGCGTTTTGCTGAGGGTGAACCGGCGCATGCCCTGAGCCTGGCGGCCCAGCCTTTGGGCACTGAAGGTGTGTTTGGCATTGCGGTACTGTTTCATTGGGGGCCGCCGCCTAACGTAGATGGGCGTCAAACTCTCGATAAGCTCAAAGATCGCTGTTGAAGTCGTCGATCATTGCGTCCCACCGGGGGACATTGGCCATGAGGCTGTCCCAGAACGATTGTTCGCGGCGTACCTCGAATGAGGGGATGTCAACGCCTTGCTGTTCAACCCACGTGTAATAGCCCAGATTAAAGATTCGCTCACGGTCGCGACGACTGGTCTCTAATAGATGATCTGTTGCAATGCCGAGCATGAATCGACCATATATCTCGGCCGCTGTAGTTGTATCGAAGCAACCGTTTGGTTGATCTAAAATGGCCTTTCCCTGCTCCGTGCCGTACATTTCGGAGCCATCTGTGGCCACTGTCAGGATGACATCCTCGGCGTTCATGTTTGCATATTTTGCGAGCTTTATGGCTCCCAGAACGTTGGCGATTGCGGACAGGCCTAAGTCGGCCAGCGCCCCCAAAAATTCTTGGCCTAGACTTGTGCGCTCCGCGAGGAAGCTGCGGCCCGAGGACGTATTGAACAAGAGGTTTAGGGCGTCGGAGGCCGCATCCGATATACCGATGACATAATCCGTGTTCATCACGTTGTGGATTAATGGCACATGCTTGTCACCGATGCCCTGAATGTTGTGCTCACCAAACCCGTTGTAGAGAAGGGTTGGGCACTCCATGGCTTCCACGGCACCAATGTCTGCACCCAGTCTGGCCTTCAGGTAATCGCCGGCGGCCAAGGTGCCTGCGGATCCGGACGCCGAGATGAAGGCTCGGGCTTTGAGTTTTCTGGTGCCTTGAACGGCATTGAATATGGCTTCGAGAGCGGGGCCTGTGACAGCACGGTGGATAATATAGTTTCCGAACTCCCGGAATTGATTGAGTATAACGTTTTCCCGGTCCTGGGCCAGATCGTTGCATGCGTCGTATATTTCTTTGACGTTACTCTCGGTCCCACAGGTGCGGATGATGTCAGCCTGATCCGTCACCCAGTTTTCTAGCCATTGGAAGCGTTCACGGCTCATGCCCTCGGGTAAAACGGCGGCGCTTCGGCAACCCATAATTCGGGAAATTGCGACACCGCCCCGGCAGTAGTTACCGGTGGATGGCCATATGGCGCGGTGGCGGGTAGGGTCGAAGCCGCCCGTGATCAAACGTGGCACCAGGCAGCCGTAGGCGGTTAAGACCTTGTGAGCCCGAATCAAGGGGAACCGGTTCCCCAGAGCAACGATAATGGTAGCCATTACACCGGTCAGTTCGGGTGGCAAGACAATGTGCTCTGGGACAGCGGCCCGCGAAGTACGGTCAGCGCCATTGAACCAGTGTACTCTGAATAGGTTCCGGGGATCCGGCGCGTCGGGGTCGACGCATGCCATATCAGTTTTCAATGTGGAGGGGTTGGCCAGTTGACTAATCCGCGGCAAACGAACGCCGCTTTCACGAAACCGATCTTTTGTAGCCATTAAGGCTTCCGCATCGACTACATAGGTCTCCAGTCCCGTACTCATTCTGTAGTCCTTCATTAATTAGGTGTGACGTCCTTGGGAGGGCTGCCAACAATTTCTGCGTAGGATTTGGCATCTGTCGCACCTTTCGTTCCAAACAGCACAACTCGCGACGCATTGTCCAGGTCCAGTTTTTGTCGGGCATCTTTATCACGTGCGGCGGCCAGAAAAAGGCCGTTGGCATTGAGTATTGCTGCCTGTTCGACACCATAGGGTGCCCGGGGCGTGACACTCGGATTTATCAGAAGGGAAAAATCCGGCATCGATTACTCCTGTCATCGTCTCAGCCTGTCACAGGGACACAACAATCCGAATAGCAAGTGGCCTAAGTTCCTGCAACGGAAAGTTCGTTAGACTGAGAGGGGCTTGCAACATGAAGTCGGAATACTTGGGATAAGCGCAGTGGAGCCACAAATCGCGCGGCTAAAATTTCCCCCCGCTCTTGAGGAGAACGCCGAAGACCCCAGTTTGTTGACTCATTACTGTAGTGTATCCTTGATTTTGGACAAAAACGTTCTCACTTCTCCTTTATACCCCTACCGCAGAGGAGAACGCTATGGCAGAGAAATTATCGGGGTCAGCCCGCGCAGATGCGTTATCAACCCTTGTCGGCTGGACGGAGGTAGATGGTAGCGACGCTATTCAGAAGATTTTCCAGTTCGCCAACTTTAACGAAGCCTTTGGCTTCATGACGCGGGTCGCCCTCATGGCCGAGAAGCTAGATCACCATCCCGAGTGGTTCAACGTCTATAACCGCGTCGAGGTGACACTATCGACCCATGACGCTGGGGGCGTGACCGAAAAGGACACTAAGCTCGCGGCTTTTATGGATTCTAGTGTCTAGGTTGATGCCCCCGGAAACACATCAGCAAACTCGGCCATGGCTTCACCACTTGCGACGCTTACTCCATTCTGGTTGGTAACGTTGATGCTAAAAACGATCCAGCGGCTATTTTTCGTCTCGAGTTTACGTTTAACTATCGCCACTGGAGTGATGGTGTCGCCTAGGTAGACGGGTGTTAGCCAACGGGTTTCCAACCGGCGATGATAGCCGCCCCTAGGTATGAGCCAATCGGTCAGCGTGCGGGTAATCATGGCGAAGTTCTGCATACCGTGCATTATCACGCCACTGAATTTGGTCTTACCAAACTGCTCTTTCATATAGTTGTCGTCGAAGTGTAGGGGATTGAAGTCGAGAGACCCTAGGGCAAAGTCAGCGATTGTTTCCCGTGTTACAGTGAATGGACGGCCGGTGATTTTCTCGCCACCGATTATTCTTTCGAATTCCGTTTGAGCACTCATCGCTTCCGCCTTAAATCGGTCGAATGGTCTGGCCGCGACCAGTGCAAATTACCTGACCGTGCTGGTTAGTGAATACGTTTTCATGGACGGCGAATAGTCGTTCTTTCTTGATGAACTTGTCTAGGGCTGAACCGCGCATGGTGATGGTGTCACCTGGACGGGCGGGGATGTTGTAGTACCAATTCTGACCGCAGTTGATGGTGCCAGGGGATCGCATCCAATCCGTGATGTCTGTGCAGGCGAACATTAAAACGATGTGAATGTTTGGCGGCGCAACAATGCCGCCATAAGGAGTAGACTTTGCGTATTCCTCATCATGGTAGAGAGGGTTATCGTCACCAATCAGTCTGGCGAACTGGGAAATTACCTCTCGGGTGAGGGTGACAGGCTTGGTATCTCTGAGATTTCCGGGGATTATTTGGTCCCAGGACATCCGGTTTTTGGCATCTTTCCAGAAATCATTCTCGTATTCTTCCAGCTTCAGAACGCTCATCATTGCGTCTCCTGTCCATTAATTGTGGCTATTTTCGCAATGGCACCACTTGGGATCAAACTGGCGGCGTTTCATTGCGGGGGCTTTGGGAGGGATTTGAGGAAAGGGGCGAATTTCGCACATTTTCCTGCAGACCTTTATGCTTAATCATTACGACAGAGTGCGATTTCTTCGCGATTGATATCTTTTGAAGTACAGTCGTCCCATGCGTGCTATCAACTATATCTATTGACACACGTGTGGCATGGCCGACAGGGCTTAACTAAAACGTGCTTGGTTTATCTTCCCAGGTTAGGAAGCAATTCCTTCAATGACGACCGGTTCGCCATGCGATTGGCCCAGGCCGTCAAGGTGGGGGATCTGCTGCGGGGGTCGAGCCTATCCATTTTGTGCGCGATGTTAAGGGCTACGGCCAAGGTTAGCTGCGCCATATTAAACTTGCCGTCCATTAATGGATGGCTGACGTGCATCTCCCAGGTCGCAAACATGCGATTTGCTCGTGCGATTTCATGCGCGATGATCGTTGGTGATTGCTCTTCCTGGGTCCGAGCAAGCTCTCGAGCCCAGACGGAGATTCCGTCCAGCATGCTACGTGCCAGGCTTTCCAGGCGGCGCGACTCCCAACCCTCCGGTCCAGTAGGATGATCGAACTGTGGATCGTCATCTAGGTGGTCCAAGTAGGCGCAAATAAGTTGCGATTCTTCCAGCCCCGTGCCGTCGTCCAAAATCAGATACGGCACCCGGCCTGACGGGTTGATCCGATAATAAGGACTATCAATAGTTCGGGTTAAAGCGGGGATTACCTTGACCTGATCCTGGAGCCCCTTCTCCAGTAACATGATCTGAACCATCAGCCCGAAAGGGCTCGTTAGCGTGGTGTGCAGTTCCATGCCTGAGAGCGTAGGGCGGCACCGGGTGGGCCTCAATGGTGACGTGTTTCAAACAAAAACCGAATTAACAGCGAGAGACTTTGTCGCGGAGGGCTGTTTACGCTAATTTTTTGTAATGAGTGGAGAATATGAATACGACGTCGTAATTGTTGGTTCCGGCGCGGCGGGCTTGAGCGCGGCGCTTCGAGCTGCCCACCTTGGGGCCAAGGTCTTGGTTCTCGAAAAGGCAGCCATTCTCGGCGGCACTACAGCTATGTCTGGAGGCTGCATCTGGGTGCCAAACCATCACCATCAGGCGCGCCTGGGTGTTCAGGACTCGATGGATGATGCAATGAATTACATTCGCGCCGTTTCGCCGGACGGCTGGCACAATGCGGAGGAACCTCTATGGCAAGCCTTCGTTGACGAAGCGCCGAAGATGCTTCGGTTTGTTGAAGACCGGACCCCTATCAACTTCAATCCTAACCATGAACCCGATCCCTACGCAGAACTTAATGGCGGTAAGGCCTTTGGGCGCAATGTATCTGCTGGACCACTGCGCGCCGGTCATGCAGGCCCTTGGAAAGACAAGATCCGCCGGCCCGCTGTCAACGTGGAACTGAGCTATGAGGAGGTAGTGGATACCTTTTTCTTCGCCCGACCAAAGCGTTGGGCAGTTAAATTCGCGCCGCGCCTGCTCTGGCGACGGCTGTGGGATAAAAGAACCAGGGGTAACGCGCTGACTATAGGATTGCTGCGTGGGTGCATGGATGTTGGCGTTAACATATGGTCTGAGGCAGTGGCGCAGGACCTGATAGTTCGTGAAGGCGTAGTAATTGGTCTCGACGTTGATAGGGCAGGTGACGACGCAACCGTTTACGCGAAAGCGGTGATCTTGGCGTCCGGTGGGTTTGAGTGGAACGCTGAAATGATGGCGAAATTTTTCCCGGGGCCCGTGGAGTGGACCGCCAGTCCGGACACCAACACAGGTGACGGCCACCGAATGGCTGAGGCCGCAGGTGCGCAATTGGATCACATGGACCAAGCTTTAATCATGGGGACAACACCTGTGGAATACGAAGGGCGGATCCATCACGGTTTGCCGGCGGCGGACTATTTCCTGCCGCACTCCATGATTGTAAATAAGCATGGCAAGCGTTTTATAAATGAAAAGCAAATGAACGTGGGTCTGGCGTTCGAAGAACGCGACGAAAAAACAGGCGTGCGCCTGCATCTACCGGCATGGCGTATCTATGATAGCCAGTTTGCGATCAAGTACCCGCACGCTTTGCCAAAGAAGGCCATAGAAGGTAACTTTTTCTGCGCTGATGACCTAGCTTCTCTCGCAGTCCAGATTGATGTTGATCCAGCGGGTCTTGCGGAAACGGCAGTACGCTTTAGTCAATTTGCACGTGTGGGCGTAGATAAGGATTTTGGACGTGGCGCTTCTATTTGGGACCGAAACCGCGGGGGCGACCCAGACCACAAACCAAATCCTACACTTGGTACCATCGAGAAAGCTCCGTTCTATGCCATGCCCTTCAAGGCGAGCTTCCTGGCCACTAAGGGCGGGGCTAGAACTGATGCGAAGGCCCGTGTTCTAAAGCCCGACGGTTCGGTCCTGTCCGGCCTCTATGCGGCGGGGAATGTGATGGCAAACAGCTTCGGGTCGAAGGGCGTTGGCGCAGGTACAACATTAGGACCATGTCTCACCTGGGGTTACATTGCGGGCGAGAATGCGGCAAGATGCCTCAAATGAGCGCTTCCATCACTGCCCTTACTCCGGCCTTTGGGGCCGAGATCATCGGGGTCGATTTGACCCTGCCTTTGGACGCAAGCACCCGCGACCTTATCGTCGACACTATGAATCACTTCGCGGTGGCAGTAATCCGAGGCGTCACCGTGAGCCAAGACGACCAAGTAGCCTTTGCAAAGAACTTCGGACCTTTGGACGCCATTAACGGCGTCTTGCAAACGGACATCAAGCGGCGCTTGTCGGCGGATCTAGTGGATATTTCCAACATGGATGAGCAAAGCAATATCCTCGAATTGGACGATCGGCGCCGTCTGTTTAATTTGGGCAATCGCTTGTGGCATACGGACTCGTCGTTCAAGCGGATCGCAGCAAAATATTCTATGTTGCATGCTCATGCCATTCCCCCGGTTGCCGGCGAGACTCAGGTTTGTGATCTACGCGCTGCTTACGATGATCTTCCAAAGGATATGAAAGAGCAAATCGGGGACCTGGTCGCCGTGCACTCTATCTTTACCTCGAGGGCCTTATTGGGGTTCGATAATTTCTCCCCAGAGGAACATGCTCTTTTGCCGCCTATTTGCCGACCCTTGGTGCGGGTGCATCCGGGGTCGGGTCGTAAGACACTCTACTTAGCCTCGCACATAGGACGTATTTTGGACTGCCCCGTGGCAGAGGGTCGGTTGCTGGTCCGTGACCTGATGGAGCATGCGACCCAGCCGAAATTTGTCTACACGCATCATTGGCGGATTGGTGATACGCTGATTTGGGACAACCGCTGCACCATGCACCGAGCCATGCCTTTCGACGAGTCCCGGTTCAAGCGCGATATGCGTCGCGCGACGGTAATGGAGACCGATGTCGCGCCCGTGGATGACCAAAATGCTGTGGCGACGGTTTGATGTGCTCTCAAAGCCACAGGTTTGAGATTACGTAGCTGGTTTCAATTTTCACGCGGCGTTTGAGACAAAAACACGATGACCGTGATACCTACGACACAAAGGACGTCTCGAGAATAACGCTAGGTTGCCTCCGTAGAGACTTTTTGTACCAGAAATCTTCTGCACTGTTACCCCGCGGTCAAACGGATACCGCCATCCAGGCGCACCGTTTCGCCGTTCATGTAGACGTTGTCGCACATGTGCAGAACGAGTTTGGCGTATTCGTCTGCCGAGCCAAGCCGCGCTGGAAATGGTACTGTCTTTCCTAGACTTTCCTGGACTTCGTCTGGCAGGGCAAACAGCATAGGTGTGCTCATGATCCCCGGTGCGATAGTCAGTACCCGGATGCCGAAGCGCGCCAGTTCGCGGGCCACAGGTATAGTCATGGCATGGACGCCGCCCTTGGAGGCAGAATAAGCGGCCTGGCCGATTTGGCCTTCGAAAGCGGCGACTGAGGCTGTATTGATTATAATGCCCCGTTCTCCCGTCTCGAGGGCGTCTAGCTCCTGCATAGCCGCTGCCGCCAGGCGCAGTGTGTTGAAGGTGCCGACAAGGTTAATAGTGATAACCTGAGCAAACTTTTGAAGATCCATGGGGCCGTCACGTCCAATTACACGGGCTGCCGGACCGACTCCGGCACAGTTGACGACAATGCGCGCTGGGCCATGCGTTTCAGCCGCTGTCTGAATGGCAGCTTCCATAGACGTCGCATCTGCCACGTCGCAGCCGATGCCAACACCGCCCAGGTCATCACCCACGGCCTTGGCCCTCTCCTCATTGCGATCGAGGATAGCCACTTTTGCGCCACCGCCGGAGAGTGCCCGCGCCGTCGCCTCTCCTAAGCCCGATGCCGCACCTGTGATCACTGCTGCTAGTCCATTGATGTCCATTGCCTTAACTCCGCTGCAATTCTATCTAAGCTTCCGTGTTTGGCATGGTGATATCATGGCCTATCAGACGTGCAAGCGGCATGAATTGGACCCATGGAATGGCTTCCTACCCGCCACTGCAGGTGAATGAAAACGGGCAAAATATCCGCGCTGATTTTGGCGAGAAAAGAAAACAAATGCTTCGTATGTTGAGCTTCATAAGGGAGTTCGAGGCCACCTGCCATTATGCCTGTGATCCTAAGACGCCGTTTTGCGTTAAGGCTGCAGTCCTTGCCGCCCTGGCTCATTGTGAGATGCCTCCGGATGTAATCCCAGATTTTATCGTCTGCCTTGGCTTCACGGATTGTGCTGCCGTATTCTGAGCCGCTTACGGTGTTGTATTGCCACACGTTACCGATTTGCATTGGAGCAAAGACGTCACCTCTCTCGATGTCCGTAATCCTGCGGTAGATTCCCAAATGCTCGATTGATGACGCTGTCTTGATCCACGAACTGGGCAGTCACATACTACTCGCAAAGACTAAAGACCGATCAGGGATTTCGCCATGAACGAGCCGCTTTGGACACCAACACCGGAACAGATTGAAACCGCTAAGATCACTGAGCTGCGCCGCGCCGTTATAGCGCAATGGCAGGTCGACTTACCCGACTCAACCGCCCTCTGGCGTTTCTCGGTAGACCAGCGTGAAAAATTCTGGCGTACTGTGATAGAGTTTTGCGGCCTAACGGCTGATACTTGGGGGGATCGGGACTCCGTTGACGCTGACCAATTGCCTGGTGCGAAATGGTTTCCAGACGCTCGCTTCAATTTTGCTGAAAACCTCCTAAAGCGCCGTGACGACGGAGAAGCCCTTGTGTTCTGGGGTGAAGATAAAGTCCGGCGTCGGATGACCTTTGCCGAGCTCTATGACGCTGTCTCCCAATTTGCACAGGCTTTGCGGGCTGAAGGCGTGAAGCCCGGAGACCGGGTGGCAGGGTATCTGCCGAACATGCCAGAAGCCATTATCTCCATGCTAGCGGCAGCAAGCCTGGGGGCAACGTGGTCGTCCTGTTCGCCCGATTTCGGCCTTCAGGGCGTGCTGGACCGGTTTGGTCAGATTGAACCGAAAGTTCTAATAGCTAGTGATGGCTATTTCTATAATGGGAATACCCATGATGTCCGAAAAAAGATAGCCGACCTTGTTGGGCGGGTGCCTAGCATCCAACGTGTTGTGGTTGTTCCTTATGCATCGACTGAGCCCAATATTTCCAGCATCCGAGATGCGGTGGAATTATCCGACTTTGTGGGGAACTTTACCCCCGTCGACATCCACTTTGAACAGATGCCCTTTGATCATCCCCTTTACATTCTTTATTCGTCTGGGACCACTGGACAGCCCAAGTGTATTGTGCACGAGGCTGGCGGCATGTTGTTGAAACACGCGGTGGAACAGGTAGCGCAATTTTCCATCGGGCCCGGCAGTAAAGTCTTCTGGTTTACAACCCTGGGCTGGATGATGTGGAACTGGTTGGCCAGTAACCTGGCTTGGGGAGCCACGCTCCTGCTCTACGATGGCTCGCCTTTTTATCCGGACGGCAACGTGCTTTGGGATTTTGCTGCCCAGGAGAATATGACCCTGTTCGGAACCTCGGCCAAATATATTGATGCGTGTAATAAGGCGGGTCTGAAGCCAATTGACACGCATGATTTGTCAGCGTTGCGCTCTATCGGATCGACAGGCTCGACCCTGGTGCCAGAGGGCTTCGATTATGTATATACAAGCATTAAAACGGACGTCCATCTGGCCTCAATGTCCGGTGGCACCGATATCGGCGGTTGTTTCTGTGGAGGCGATGAAACCTTACCCGTTTGGCGAGGTGAGATACAGGGTGCGATTTTGGGTATGGCTACGGATGTTTTTGACGATAATGGCAACCCAGTCATCGGCGTGAAGGGAGAATTAGTTTGCACCAAGGCGTTCCCGGCAGTGCCAAGTTTCCTTCACGATGTCGACGGGGCGCGCATACATGACGCCTACTTCGCGCGGTTCCCGAATGTTTGGACTCATGGTGACTTTATGGAGCGGACGGAACATAACGGCTTTATCATTTACGGCCGATCGGATGCGACCTTGAACCCCGGCGGCGTGCGGATCGGCACGGCTGAAATTTACCGCCAAGTGGAGAAACTGGAGGAGGTGCTGGAAGGCATTGTGATTGGTCAGGAATGGGACAACGATGTGCGTGTAGTATTATTTGTAGTTCTTCGTGACGGACTAAGTCTTAATGATTCGCTTGCGAACAAAATCAAAAACCAGGTCCGAACTAACTGCACGCCACGCCACGTCCCAGCGCGGGTGGTTCAAGTGCCGGATATTCCGCGAACCAAGTCCGGCAAGATTACCGAGCTTGCTGTTCGCGACGTAGTTCATGGACGAGACATCAAGAACGCCGAGGCTCTGGCCAATCCCGAGGCCTTGGCAAATTTTAAGGACAGGCCCGAGCTTTATAACTGAGTGGCAGGATTTTTGTGGGCAGCCCTGTCAGGACCATTTGGGGGGGATTCAGGATAACGTTCACTGTGACCCTAGCCTTCAATACTCGACATTAGAGTAAGGCTGCCTTTGTCCATTAAAAGCTGCACAGAGCGACAATGGAGATATTTTCGGGGTGTGAAGTCCACTGTTAGCGAAGACCCGAAATCATAGCAGCCATAGCGGCTTTTGTCTCTGCCGTGAACCAACCTCCTCGTGTCGGATCTGACCTATTGTCGATTGCGTCGCGAATGATGGTCAATGCCGGTTGGCGAAGCTGAGTTTTGATTGATGCGTACGCAAGCGGTGGGTTTTCGGCATAATCCCTTGCCACGGTCAAAGCGCGATTCATGAGGGCCTCGGGTTCGGCAATCTCATCGATTATGCCCAAAGTCTTTGCATCGGCTGCGTCAATGGGATTTCCGCTCAGCGTTAGCCGGCGTAGGGCTAGCGGGGAGAGTGCGTCGCGGGCAATTTCCAGCGGTCCTACGGGAAAGTTTGCGCCGACCCGAACTTCGGCCAAGCCGAACTTGGCCTGAGGAATGGCGACGGTATAATCCGCTGTTAACACGAAAAACAAACCGCCGGCTATAGCGGCGCCGTTTGCTGCAGTGATAAGGGGTTTGGGGAAAGCGTACATGGTGGCGAAGTCGGCGTTCAGGTGATCAACGATATCCATCTCTTCGGCCGAAGTGAGGCCTTTCGCCGCCTTTAAGTCGAAACCGCCAGACAATACCTTAAGCGCGCTGGTTAGGACCACAGCCTTAACGTCTTTGTCAGTGGCTAGGATGTCCAAGGTTTTGGCAATGTCCTCAAGGAATGAGGGCACAAGAGCGTTCACGGGAGCACGATTTAGGGTGAGGGTGGCTATACCGTCATTTGTGAGCTCCGTAAAAACAGGTGCCGTCATTTGATGAACCTCCCTAATGCGTTCAAATCCGTTTTGCCACTTCTTCCAACATCACTTCCGTGGCTCCACCGCCCACAGAGTGAATGCGCGCATCGCGGACCATGCGCTCTATTGCACTCTCGCGAATGTAACCAAATCCGCCATGGAACTGCTGGCAGTCATACATGACTTTGTTAACCAATTCTCCGCAGTAGGCCTTTACCATAGAGACCTCTTTGGTGCACTCAAGGCCCTGCGCGTCCAGCCATGCTGCGTGATAAACCAATTGGCGCCCGGCTTCCACCTGGGCCAGGCGCTCTGAAAGCCGCTGCCGAATAACTTGTTTGTCCCAGAGGGAGCCGCCAAAGGCCTTACGTTCTTTTACGTACTTTAAAGTAAGTTCAATGGCTTTGCTGGCTTCGCCAATGGCCTGCGCGCCAAGTACAGTGCGTTCATTTTGGAAATTTTTCATAATCGCGTAAAAGCCTTGATTAACTTCACCCAAAACGTTTTCTGTTGGGACCCGACAGTTATCAAAAACTAACTCAGCCGTGTCTGAGCAGAACCAACCCATCTTGTTGAGCGCCCTACCGACGCTGAAACCGGGCATACCTCTCTCGAGGATAAACATTGTGATGCCGCGTGAACCTCGGGCCTCTGTGTCTGTTTTGGCTGCAACAAAAAACAAATCGCCATGCACGCCGTTGGTAATAAACATTTTAGAACCATTCAGCACCCAATCATCGCCATCACGGATAGCGCGGGTCTTAATCCCGGAAACGTCGGAGCCTGCGTCCGGTTCAGTTACCGCCACGGCGGTGATGTATTCCCCGGCTATGATGCCGGGCATGTACTTGGTCATTTGAGCTTCATTACCAGCATTGGCTAAGTGAGGTGATGCCATATCCGTGTGAACGAGCACTGTTACTGCAAAGCCGCCATAGGTTGAACGGCCCAATTCCTCGGCTAGGACGACGGTTGCGAGCGTATCAAGATCAGAACCGCCATGGACTTCTGGATAGCGGATCCCGAGGAAGCCTAGATCTCCCATCTCGCGTAACACGTCGCGCGGCGTCAGGTGGTCCTCNTCCCATTGTTCGCCGTATGGAATAACCCTCTCGTTGATGAAGCGCCGGATTTGGTCGCGCAGCATGGTGTGCTCTTGGGAGAAGTAGATGCTTTTATCCATCGCTCAAGGCTCCTTGGTTACAAAGGTGACCAAAATGGCACCACCGTCCACCGTGTCGCCGGCTTCATANCGNACTTCAAGGACGGTAGCGTCGCGCGGTGAGTTTAAATTTTGAAGCAATTTCATAGCTTCCAGGACGAGGATGGTGTCGCCAGCCATCACCATGTCGCCGGGGCTTACCCGTACGTCAATGACTAAACCGGGCATAGGGGCGATTATCGCGGTGCTATCGGAAGCAGCATTGCCCGGGTTATCAAGTAAAGCCTCCTCGGGCGTAAGCACTTCGATCCGGTGCGGGTTGCCGTCCCGCCAAAGAGTGACTGAGCGATNATGTACGCGTGCNACATGCATTTCGATTTTATTTGCNTAGGTGAGNGCGAGGATGTCATCCGCCCAATGCGCCGCTTCAACAATATGGGCGTCCGTATCCTCAAGACGGATGGTAATTTGCCCGCCATCATCATTAACAGCCGCGGCCGTAACTATGCCGTTATCGTCTTGCAGGTAATGCGTTGCGGTTCCTGAGCGTCCGAGCGGCGTTGTCACCCGCCACGCGCCAAGAGTGTGCCAAGGGGACGCGTTGTCTGGAACCGTGGGCGGAAACGCCTGCAATGCTGAAACGACGGCTGATATTTGGCCATCAACCGTGCGCCGTGGGCGCTTCCAGCCTTCTGGCCACGTATCCGACACCAGCGCCGTATGATGAGTGCCCGATAGGAAGGAGGGAAGGTCTAGCAGGCTAATTAGAAACCCTAAGTTGCAGCCGATACAGTCCAGCCTCGTTTCCTCCAATGCGCGCCGAAGTCGTCGCCGTGCGGTGGCGCGGTTCCCCCCAAAGGCTATCACTTTGGCCAGCATAGAGTCGTAATGATGGCTGATCGTGACCCCTTCAGCAATTCCGCTATCGACGCGGACACCCTCGCTTGAGGGAAAAACAATGTCGGTAATGTTTCCGGTCTCGGGCTGGAAGTTTGTTGCTGG
The DNA here is from genome assembly GCA_002709525.1 of Magnetovibrio sp. Taxonomy (GTDB): domain Bacteria; phylum Pseudomonadota; class Alphaproteobacteria; order Rhodospirillales; family Casp-alpha2; genus UBA3470. Next base: position 15,398 of record PARE01000022.1, read on the forward strand.
GTCTTCGGCAGTCAGGCGGGCCTCCATGGCCCAGCCATTACATCGGATATCGTCTTGTGTCAGCGTGAGAGTCGCACCGCTGGCAATACGCAGTTGCCACCTGGCAATATCGATGCCGGTCACCATTTCCGTGATCGGATGTTCGACCTGCAGACGCGTATTCATCTCCAAAAAGTAGAACGCATCCGTTGTGGCATCGAAAATAAATTCCACGGTGCCGGCGCTGTCGTAACCGATGCTGACTGCTAATTTCAACGCCGCACTTAGCATGGCGGCGCGCACAGTGTCTGGAAGGTTTGGAGCTGGAGCCTCTTCTATCACCTTTTGGTGATGCCGCTGTATTGAGCAGTCGCGCTCGAACAAATGCAACGCGTTGCCTTGACCATCGCCAAGGATCTGAACTTCTAGATGCCGGGCTCTCGGTAAGTATTTTTCAAGCAGCACGGCATCGTTGCCAAAAGCGGCGGTTCCCTCCTGTCGAGCGAGAGTTAATTGTTCGGCGAAGTCCTCTAAGTTATTGACGCAGCGCATACCGCGGCAACCACCGCCGGCGCTTGCCTTGATCAGGAGTGGGACGCCAACGCGCTTAGCTCCGGCGATCAAATCCAAGTCGCTGGCGCCGTCTAAGTGATAGCCAGGGACCACCGGTATGCCAGCTGCCTCAGCTGCAGACTTTGCTGCGATTTTAGAGCCCATCTGGCGGATGATTTTCGGCTTTGGGCCAACAAAGGTGAGACCGGCATCGATACAGGCCTGTGCGAAATCCGCGTTCTCCGATAGGAAACCGTAGCCCGGATGAATAGCGTCTGCACCGGCGTTTAGGGCCGCCATGATCAAGACGTTGCCATTGAGATAGCTAGCCGCTGCTTCAGCGGGGCCGATGCGAATTGCTTTGTCCGCGGCGCGGACATGTGGCGCGTTGCGGTCCGCATCGGAATAGACGGCGATGGCATCCAAGCCCTCGTCATGACAGGCTCGAACCAGTCGGACTGCGATCTCGCCCCTATTAGCGATGAGGACGCTAGAGTACGTCATTAATTCTTCCCTACATCCGATAGACAGGTGTTTGCGGGCCAGCTATAGGAATGGTTGATAGCAGGGATAGGCAAAGCCCCAGAATATCGCGGGTCTGAGCGGGTTCGATCAAGCCATCATCCCAGAGCCGCGATGTTGCGAAATAGGGATCACTTTGCTCCTGATATTGATCGCGGACGGCCTTCTCGATCGCTGCGAGTTCGTTGTCCGTTGTCGGCGTCGTTTTCACGTTGGACCGCTGCAGCTCCATCATGACGTTGGCGGCAATATCGGCAGACATAGTGGCCACCTCCGCCGTTGGCCAGGAAAACAAAAAGTTCGGCCGGAAGCCACGACCGCACATGCCATAGTTACCTGCCCCGTAGGAACCTCCGATGATCACCGAGAGCTTGGGTACGCGCGCCGTCGACATGGCATAGACCATCTTGGCGCTATTTTTGGCGATGCCGGTCCTTTCGGCATCCGTTCCGACCATGAAGCCAGTAATATTGTGAAGGAACAAAAGCGGGATATTCCGCTGGTTGCACATCTGGATAAAGTGAGCGGCCTTTAAAGAAGATTCGGAGAATAGCGCACCATTGTTGCCGAGTATACCCACCGCACGTCCGTGTACGCGGGCCCAGCCAGTAACGATTGTCTCTCCCCATTCCGGTTTGAATTCCCGAAACCGGCTCGCGTCGACGAGACGCGCGATGACCTCCCGCATGTCATAGGGTAGGCGCCTGTCATGACTAATTATGCCAGTTAGTTCTGACGGATCGAATTTGGGTTCTTCGACGGGTTGCTGACCGTCGGTCAGGTCGCGGCTCATGTTCAATTCTGCAATCATATCTCTGAGCAGTGCCAAGGCTTCCGCCTCTGTTCCTGCTAAATGATCTGAGACACCGGAAACCTGGGTGTGCATGGCTGCCCCGCCGAGGGTTTCGCCGTCCACCTCTTCATTTATTGCGACCTTAACGATGGAAGGGCCGCCAAGATGGATACGAGCGTTGCCTTCCACCATCACCACCTGATCTGAAAGAGCCGGGATGTAGGCGCCTCCCGCCGTAGAGCCGCCGAAAACGGCCGACAACTGGGGAAGGCCAGATGCCGACATGTTGCACTGGCGATGGAAGGCGTTCCCGAAATGATCGCGATCCGGGAATACCTTGTCCTGTTGTGGTAGGTTGGCCCCGCCACAGTCGACAAGATAAACACACGGCAGCCGGTTTTCGCCGGCGATTTCCTGAGCGCGAACGTGCTTTTTCACGGTCTCTTCATAGAAGGAACCGCCTTTTACCGTTGCGTCATTGGCAATAATCACGCAAGGCGTTCCCGATACCATTCCGATTCCCGTGACTATACCGGCGGCTGGTAATTCGTTATCGTATTGACCCCATGCTGCCAGGGGCGAGAGTTCAATGAAAGGCGAGCCGGCGTCAACCAATACATCGATGCGGTCGCGGACCAACATCTTTCCACGCTGGTGATGACGCTTGATCAGTTCCGGGCGGCCGCTACCAGTGGCGATAGCCATGCGTTCTCTGAGCGTTGTCAGTAAAGTCTCATAATGCTTTTGGTTTTCGCGAAAGATGTCTGAATTTTGATCAATGGCTGTCGATAAGATGCTCATGACCCTCTACCGCCTTGTGTAAGTAAACCGCCCAATAGGATGTTGGCGTAACTTTCGGCAAGATCTTCTACTCGGCCTTGCTTCGGGTCAAACCACTCCAATGTCGCGTTCAACGAGCCGATAAGCAGCAAGCGGAACGCCGCCAAGTCGACCTCGTCCCGGATCCCGCCCCGCGTCTGGGCCCGAGATAGGATATCGTCCCAAAGCACTTCATAGCGACGTCGCACGGCCAAGTTGCCTCTGCGGACTGAGGCTGGAACCTGACCGTAAATCCGCACATTTGCTGATGTGTATGCGCCAAAAGTGAATAAGGCTTGCAGGTGGTTTCGAATCCCTGTTCTGATAACTGTTGCCGTATCAGAGTTCGCGGACAATGCGGTGACGGTGGAAGAGACTTGCTCGTGCACACGTTCAATCCCCAAATTTAACACCTCAGTGACTATCTCTTCCTTTGAGCCAAAATGATAATAGATACTTCCCGACCTCATCCCAGCCTCAGCCGCTATGGCGCGCAGGCTGACCGCCGCATATCCGTGTTCGCGGAACAGCGCTGCGGCTGCGTCAAGAATTCGGGCCCGCGAAACGACTCGCTTGGGGCTCTTCCGTGAGGAGATATCCATACAAACCCCTTTTCTATCTAACGATTGTTAGATAGAAAAGGTCTAAAAGTCAAATTTGCTAGCGAGGGTGTTTAATTGGCGATGTAAGCCGTTAGCCTCAGACAAGCGCCATTACATTGATGGATCTTTCGGATACCTGGTCTCAGTGGTCAGCACCACCTTGCCGGTCGACTTTCGGCTCTTCAGGACGCGCATGGCGTTGGCTGTTTCAGACAGATCGAAAGTGTGGGAAACGTGTGGTTTAAGTTCGCCTGCGGCGTACCAATTTAACAATTCATCAAAAGAGCTCTGGATCAGTTCTGGGTCAAGCTTGCGGTGCGCCCCCCAGAAATAACCAATCAGTGAGATGTTTTTGACTAATAAAATATTTGCCGGCACCTGAGGGATGGTTCCGCTGGCGAAGCCGACAATGAGAATACGGCCGCGTTGCACGATGGCGCGAAGTGAGGCGTCGAACGCAGGGCCGCCAACGGGATCATAAACACAATCCGCCCCACGGCCGTCCGTGAACTGTTTAACGCGAGCGCGGATGTCTTCCTCGTTGTGATCGATTAGGTGATCAGCGCCATATTTCTTCGCGACGGCAAGCTTGTCTTGCCCGCCGGCAGTAGCGATGACAGTAGCACCCATCTTTTTGCCAAGTTCGACGGCGGTCAGGCCGACGCCACCGGCGGCGCCGAGCACCAAAAGAACCTCGCCGGCTTTTAGATCCAGCTTTTCCTTTAGGCCAATATGCGAAGTTCCATAGACGACTGGGAACGCGGCGGCGGAGATGTAGTCCATGCCGTCGGGTACTTTATAGACCGCTTCACCAGGCGCCATAACTTGCTCAGCATAGCCCCCCCAGGATGTCATGGCCATTACGCGATCGCCAGGTTTCACGTGGGAAATACCCTGTGCCACCTCCAAAACGTCGCCGCTCACCTCCAGGCCCGGGCTGAAAGGAAAGGGTGGGCGGGTTTGGTACTCGCCAGTAATCATCAGTGTGTCGGCGAAGTTGACCCCGCAGGCCTTGACCGCGATGCGAACGCCCCCCTCGGTCAAGTCTGGCTCAGGAAGATCGTCAATGGTCAAGTCTTCTGGGGTGCCCCATTCACGGCAGACGACTGCGCGCATCATGTTCTCCAAATATCAATTAGTGTTCTTGATCCTTTGGGCGTTTTGCCTGAGGCTCTCCGAAGGGGCAAGGCCTCTCGATTTTATCAGGTTGGAAATTCTCATGCGCGGCTATTTCGGGATTGGCGTCGATCGTATCTCCAAGTCCATGAATTTGGGTAACCTGTTCCGCTCCGCGCACGCTTTTGGAGCGGGTTTCGTTTTCACAGTTCAGGCCGCCTATGCACGCGTGGAGGGGGACAAGTCGGATACTTCGGGTTCACTTGCACACACGCCATTCTACAGCTTCCCCGATGCCGCTTCGATGGTGTTGCCAGAGGACTGCAAATTAGTCGGGGTCGAGTTGATAGATGCTGCCATCAATTTGCCGAGTTTCCACCACCCGCTACAAGCGGCTTATATCCTTGGCCCCGAGCGCGGTGAATTGTCCCCGAAAATAATTGAGCGATGCGATTGGACCATCAAGATCCCAACCAAATTCTGCATTAACGTGGGCATTGCCGGCGCCATCGTCATGTACGACCGGATCAACAGCCTAGGCAGATTCCCGAGGCGCGCTGAGCGGCCCGGCCCACCTATCGAAGAGCTCCCTGAACATCAGTTTGGCGGCCGCTTCACACGAACCAAGATGGAACAGTTCCGAGATGCGCCGCCAACCGAATATAACGACTGAGCGGCGCCTCGGCGTGGGTCCCTAGGCAGGAGCCGGTGTTCGCATTGTGACGAATTCTTCGGCCGCTGTTGGATGGATGCCCATGGTTGCGTCGAACTGACTTTTTGTCGCGCCGCACTTCAGCGCTACGGCGAAGCCTTGGATGATCTCAGGCGCATCTGCCCCGACCATATGGCAACCAAGGACGACATCCGTCTTTTTGTCGACGATGAGTTTCATCATCGCCCGCTCATCACTGCCCGAAAGCGTGTGCTTCATCGGCTTGAAGGAAGAGCGGTAGATTTCAACCTCATGACCCTCGCGGGCTTCCTCCTCCGATAGGCCGACGCTGCCACAGGGCGGCTGGCTAAAGATTGCTGATGGAACATTTGTGTAGTCAACGGCCGATGGGATGTTGGCGAAAATGGTGTTTACCACAGCCATGCCNTCTTCGAGNGCGACAGGCGTCAGATTTATTCGGTNGGTCAGGTCTCCAATGGCATAGATNTTNTCCACGGNAGTCTTTGAGGTTGCGTCGACNACNACNGCGTNGTTTTGGTCGATNTCTANACCNACCTCCTCCAAGCCAATTCCGGAAGAATTTGGGCGCCGGCCGGTGGCGTACATGACCAGTCCGGTATCCATTACCTGTCCATTGTCCAATTGTAGTTGATAGCCCTCTGANGTCTTCTNAATCGCTGAAATCTGGGTGTTAGCGTGAAGAATTAGTCCTTTCTTGAGTAATTCATCGCGCAGCATAAGGCGAATATCGTCGTCGAATCCGCGTAACANGTTATCTGCTCGATACATGAGATGGGTNTCGACCCCNAAGGCATTAAATATACCGGCAAATTCCACGGCAATGTAGCCGCCGCCGACAACTACAATGTGAGATGGTAGATCTTTAAGATCCAGGGCGTGATCTGAATTGATGACGTGCTCGATACCTGGGATGTCCGGGGTCACAGGATGCCCGCCGGTGGCTAAAAGGATATATTCCGTAGTGTAGGTCTTGTCGTCGACCTCGACGGTGTGGGCGTCAGCGATCCGTCCTAGCCCTGTGATTTCGTCTACGTTCGAAGATTGTAATAGATCGTGGTAGACGTTTTCTAGTCTTTCCAGTTCTATATTTTTGGCTTTGATGAGTGTCCCCCAGTCAAAGGCTGGCCGGGTTAGGTCCCATCCGTATCCGCGAGAGTCCTCGAAGTCGTCAGCGAAGTGGGCGCCATAAACTAGCAGCTTTTTGGGAACGCAACCCCGCATTACGCAAGTTCCACCGACCCGGCGGTTTTCAATAACAGCGGATCTTGCTCCGTGATTAGCGGCGGCGAATCGGGATGCCCTCACTCCACCTGAACCGGCGCCGATAGTAATTAGATCATAATCATACCTGGGCATGTGTGCTCCTTCATTTTTGGACGGCGAAGCTATTAGATGAGCGCAGCGAGAGTAGAAAAAGCTGAAGTAATATTCAATTTCAATGACTTATATAAATATTAAACGCCGTAGGACCACCAACTATTCAGATTTAGTTGGAGTGCTGAATAGGGAAGTGTTGCATAAACACCACAGGTGGACGCAAAAATCATCAAAATTTAGCCGTTTTTCTTTTCGCCGGGCAGTGATTGCCTAAAATATCGATGCTTGAGCTAGGGCTCGACTTCCGGTTGGAAAGGTACCTCGAGTAAATCCGCTCTGGCAACACCGGGTAAACCCGTAACTATTAAGACATACAAGGAGTAACTAAATTGGATATTAAAAGCATTCTCAAGTCGTCGGTTGCCGTCGGTGCGCTGGTCGCGCTCGCGGTGCCTGCGNAGGACGCCTATGCAGGCTCCATCAAGCAAGCAGGCAAGCTTGACCTTAAGGTTGGTGGCCGCGTTGTAAAAGGCATCGCCCATGTCGACGATGGTGTGAACGATCACACGTTCATCCCTGATGGTATTTCTGNAGACACGGAGCTCTACTTCTCTGCCTCTGGTAAGCTCACGGAAGCAGTGACTGCCGGTGCGCTGTTCAAGCTGAATGTCGAGCAAACGGCTGCAGATTATAGCTTTAGCAANGATGATGGTGACGAAACTGTCGCCAACGATGCGAGAGCTGTGAACAAGCAGAACATCTACTTCAAGCACTCGTCGATGGGCACATTGTCCATGGGCTTTATGAGTCAGGCCGGCGACGGTGCGTCCAACTTGAGATATGGTAACGCTTTGGCTACCACAGGTGGATTTGCGCGGAACACGACTGTGCGGACTTCTGCGGACGCAACCACAACCATTACGGCAGCAGGTCAGCTCAGCAACCTTGACCAAGGTGATGACAACATCATTCGTTATGACTCACCCAGCATTTCAGGCTTCACGGTAGCTGGCTCATTCCATGACGATGGTGGTGGAGCTGCCGCTCTGCGTTATTCTGGTTCGATGGCTGATATCAGCTTTGGTGCCGCAATCGCCTATCGTGGGGGCGGAACAGGTACTAAAAACATTCATGGCTCGGTCCGTGCGAAACATGCCAGTGGCTTACACCTCGCCTATGGTGGTGGCCATCAGTCAGTGGAGAATTCCGGCCGTTCGCCGAAGCTTATGCGTTTACATGGTGGCTTCGAANCNTCCATGAACAGCCTTGGNAAAACCGACATTTATGCCACTTACATTGACAACGAAGATGTNGNNACTGCTGGTCGNGACGGNCAATGAAGTGATCGTTGGTGTGACCCAAGGNNTGGATGCCATCGGCGGTCGTGTTGGCCTTGCCTACAGTACCACTGAGGTCGAAGATAACACGGGGACGACCTATCAAGACGTCGATGTGATCTACCTCGAAACTCAGGTTGCCTTCTAAGGTTGAGGCGATTTCCTGAGCGCCTGGCGCTCAGATAATCTAGGGACCGGGGCTCTAAAGAGCCCCGGTCTTTTGTTTATGAGGGGCGTTATTTGTGAGATAAGGAACCAGATAATCCTCTATTCTAAAAGATTGCCGCCATGAACAGACAAACCCGGCGCAGCCAACGAAGAAAAAAACAATTCGATCCAAATGATTTAATGCAGCGGGCGCAGGCAGNTATCGCGCGCCGCGATTGGGAACCGGCCATCAAAGCGTACCGGCGAGTTGTCAGGATTTTGCCAGATTTTGCGCCAGCGTGGTCGGACCTAGGCGCTCTATACCTCGCGACAGGGAAAAGTGAAAAGGCAGAGCAGGCTCTTCAAAGAGCAATTTCGCTGGATCCAACATCTCCAGATACATTAAGTAATATGGCTAATTTGGACCGGCAAAGTGGTAACGCGGCTGGAGCTGAAGAACACTATCGGAAAGTACTAACTCTGCAACCAGACCGAGCTAGTGCTTGGCATGAATTGGCGCGACTGAAACGTTTTGAAACTTCGGATCCAGACGTAACGGAAATTAAAAAGTTACTTAAATCCGATAAGTTAGATGACGCTGGCAGAATGCATGCCTTATTCGCACTGTCAAAAGCCATGGATGACATTGGAGATTATGATAAGGCTTTCGTTCATCTCCATGAAGCCAATGAAATTCGATATAAACAGATTAAGTATGATATTGACCGCCATGAGCAATTTGTCGATCAACTGATTGATACTTTTAACCCAAACTTTGTGGATGTAATCAGAGACGGCGGTTTCTTGAATTCACGGGTCGTATTTGTGTTGGGTATGCCGCGTTCTGGTACTTCGCTGGTTGAGCAAATTTTGGCGTCCCATAATCAGGTTTTTGGTGCTGGAGAGCGGACCGAGCTTGAGCAGGTCATTCGTGAAGTCTGGTCCAACTTTCCCTCCCCACCGGATAATCAATCGGCACAATTGTTCCAGCAAGTCGGAAAAGTCTACGTTCAAAGAATGTCGAAACTAGGGAAGGCTCGGCAATTGATCACGGATAAATTACCGCAGAATTTTCTTTATCTTGGGGTCATTGCTCTTGCAATGCCCGACGCCAAAATTATTCATTGTCGGCGATCTCCGTTAGATACGTGCTTGTCATGCTATGGGCTCTACTTTCCTTATGGCCAATCCTTTAGTTATAACCTATGCGATATAGGGAAGTACTATTGCCTGTATCGGCGTCTAATGGATCATTGGGATAAATTGTTTGGGGACCAAATTTTTGAGGTTTCCTATGAAGAAGTGGTTGCCGAGCCCGAACGGGAAGCCCGACGTATGGTTCAGTTCTGCGGGCTCGAATGGGAACCACAATGTTTGAACTTTCAATCAACACGTAGAATTGTTGCGACAGCTAGTGCTTCTCAAGTCCGTGAACCCATCTACGATAGGTCTATTGGTCGCTGGCGCCCGTACCAAAAACACTTGTCGGCCTTGATCGAAGCTCTTGGTACATATGCGGATATCTAATGCGGTTTTGATACATGGTTGAGCCTTCGAACAAATCCGACATCCTATTCGATAAGGCGATAAGAGCTCTCAACAAAGGTAATTTGGATCAAGCTTCCCGGGCGGCATCCCGTTTGACGAAGCGTGAGCCTAGATCGACTGATGCTTGGCAGTTGAGGTCTTTGATCGCACAGAACCAGGGGGCACATAGCGATGCAGAAAAATACCTAAAGCGATTATTGAAGCTCAATCCATATGACGCTGGCGCGTGGAATAACCTTGGTAATGCCCATCGAGAGCGCGGCCAATTTTTTCAGGCAAAAGACGCATATTTACGCAGCCTGAGGCTCCGCGCGGAGGATATTCCAACGTTGATGAATGTTGGCGACATCTACCGGGAACTTCGCGAATTTGACGAAGCTGCTAAAATTTACGACCGCATTCTTGAACTGTCTCCTGACCTTTATGAAGCGTTGCTAAATTTCGCCACCGTCCGGGTCAGAATGAGGGAATTCGATGCCGCCCTTAAGATTTATCAGCGTTTGCTGGACCTTGGTTATGAAAATACCGATACATTAAGGGGGCTCTATCAATGCTTGGTTCTAACCGGCCAAATACAAGATGGTTATGGAACTTTGCGGCGATTGCTTGAATTGAGTGACTATGATCCTGAATTCCTTGTGGCTGGGTCCATCCTTCTACTCTTGATGGGACGTTGGCAGGAAGGTTGGGAGGCGTATGCTCAGCGATGGCGTTGGAAGTCGGATGAGGCTCGTCCGTTTACTCTCCCTTGGTGGCGGGGGCAGGACATTCATGACGGGACGTTATTGGTCTGGGGTGAACAAGGTTTGGGTGATGAGATCATGTTCGCTTCGATGGTTCCCGATCTTGTGGATAAAGGATTGAACGTCGTATTGGAGTGTGATGCCCGTCTCGTGGGGTTATTCTCCCAATCATTTCCAGAAGTGACCTGTGTTGCGTCCAAACCCGTTCCTGACCCTATTGCGGTTGAAGCAGACTTTCAGGTTCCGAGTCCGGCCCTTGGTCAGTGGTTTCGATGCGATGAGTCAGATTTCCATTCCGGTCGTCCATTTTTGCGTGTGGATGACATGGCTGTAACTGAAATCAAACAGCGTTATATTGAGCAGTTTGGCGGAGGGGCTTTAATAGGCATCTCATGGCGCAGTGAGAATCCGGAAATTGGGCTGGATAAATCTATTCCCTTGGATGATTTGTATCCAATTCTTTCCGTGTCTGGCGCTACCTTTGTCAACCTGCAGTACGGTGACACTTCGGCAGAACGCCAATGTTTTGCTGATGATCACGGCGTTATTTTGCATCACGATATCAGCATCGATCCGGTGGTTGACGTCCTTCGACATGCTGAACAAATTGCGGCCCTGGATTTGATTATATCAATATCAACCAGCGCCGTTCACCTTGCGGGGGCGTTGGGTATCCCAACTTGGGTTATTATTCAGAAGACACCTGATAGGCGTTGGCTAATGGATCGCGATGATTGCCCTTGGTACTCGTCTGTTCGCCTTTTCAGGCAGTCTCGCCAAGGTTCATGGGACGAACCGATAGCAAAAGCTACCCATGCCCTGGAGACTTTTTTGCATCGGTATCGTTAGCGGGGAAAGTTGCGTCTGCATCTGGAAAATGCATCCAACCCGTAATGATATATTTCTGGCCGCTGGAGATCATGCCGCCAGAATGGGCATGGGTCCATTCAGCAGGCCAGATTATAGTTTTGCCTCGTTGAGGCCGTACATCTAGGTCATAGTGTGGAAACCGTGTAGTGCCACCTTCCTCAACGTTATTTAGATAAGTCATCCAAACGAGCACACGGTGAAGATTTTCCAAGGAAACACGTTCCGAGTGGGTCCCAGCGTAATGGCCGCCGGCATCATACCTTTG
>PARE01000023.1 GCA_002709525.1 Magnetovibrio sp.
TTAGGTAATTTGCATGTCTCCGGCCCGACTAGTGCCATTATGTATTGGAGCCAGCGGGAGAAGAGCCGGGATACATTTCAAGGCCGTTGGACCGTCACAGGTGACAAATACTACGTTGATAAAGATGGTTACTATATTTACGGAGGGCGGTCCGACGATATGATGAAAGTGGGCGGAATCTACGTATCGCCCTTCGAGCTAGAGAGTTCGCTTGTTGCGCATGACGCAGTTTTGGAGGCTGCTGTGGTTGGTTATCCGGATGCCGACGACCTTATTAAGCCAAAGGCCTTCGTCGTTTTGAACGAAGGCGTTAAAGCCTCTGATAAACTTGCTCAAGATTTGAAGACTTTCGTTCGCGGAAACCTTGCGGAGTACAAATATCCACGCTGGGTCGAGTTTACTGACGATCTTCCTAAGACAGCGACGGGGAAAATCCAACGTTTCAAGCTCCGCAATGGGGACTGATACCCCCCGATCAGCAGATAGAGTCTGCATTGTTGAAGTGGCAGGCGTGGCACTGGAGGTAAGTCAATACGCGGGTGATATACATGCACCAACAATTGTCCTGCTTCATGAAGGACTGGGTTCTGTAGCGATGTGGCAGAATTTTCCTCGCCGGGTTGCGGCGGTAACTCGGTGCCCGGTCATGGTCTATTCAAGACGTGGCTATGGCCGCTCAGCCCCCCGAGCCGAGCCTTATGGTATCGACTTTATGCATAAAGAGGCCTTGGAGGTTTTACCCGAACTTCTGAGGGCAATTGGTATAAAAGTCCCGGTTCTTCTCGGCCATAGCGACGGAGGTTCTATCGCCCTGATCCATGCAGCCGCAGAATCAGTGGCAGGTGTTATCGTAATGGCGCCGCATATCTTTGTGGAGGGGGTGGGCGTCAATTCCATCGCTGCATTATGTGACACTGTCGACGGCACAAATTTTTTCGCCCGATTGGGTCGCTACCATAACGATCCACAACATGCCTTTCGTGGGTGGAGTAACATCTGGCTGTCGCCTGAGTTTAGAGCCTGGGATATCAGGGCTGAGATTGCCCTCATCTCTGCTCCGGTAATGGCAATCCAAGGGGAGTTAGATCAATATGGCTCCATGGCGCAGATCAACGGGATTGCCGAAGGGGCGCGGGGACCAGTTGAGTTATTAAAACTTCCCAATTGCGGCCATTCGCCGCATAGAGACCAGACAGAAGCCGTCCTGGTGGGGGTGCGATCATTTGTCAACAGAATTGGGAGTTACAGCGTGGGCGCGAAATTGGGGAATGGCCGCTATCTGGAAGATTTCGTGGAGGGCGAGGTTATTATTTCGAAACCTTATAAGCTCTCAAAGCACGAAATTATGACCTATGCGGAGTCCTACGATCCGCAACCCATTCATATAGACGAAAGCTACGCTTCCCGTGGCCCGTTCGGTGGCGTTATCGCTAGTGGCTTCCAGACCATTTCGCTGGCCTTCCGCCTTTTTGTGGAAACAGGTTACTTTAACGATGGTGTTTCCATGGGCGGGCCCGGGATGGATGAGGTGCGCTGGCTCGTGCCCGTTTATCCAGACGACGAGCTTACGAACCACGTAACGGTTTTGGAAGCGCGTCGTTCCAAAAGCAAACCTGACCGGGGTATTCTTCGCCTCGGTCACGAACTCCGAAATCAAAAAGGGGAAATTTGTACAACCGGTTCTACTGTGACGATCGTGAAGGCGCGAACAGAGGGATAAGAGAATTGCACTGGTTAACGACTAAGTGAACCTTGACCACATTTTCTCTCGCGCACCTTTTTGAACTGGTCCAAACAGCACCATCACTTGGGATAGGCATTTTATGGAACTATCGCGGCGCGCAAGACCGAATGGTCAGCGGCGCGGGAAAAGGCCTCGTCCAACTGATCTAGTGAAAATTTAGAATCAACGATTTCCTTAAATGGAAATCGCAGACGGTTAGCCATTACGAAATCTAAGGCCTGGATGAGTTGTCGGGGGTGGTAATTGTGGATGCCACGCATTGTAATCATCTTTCGCAGCATCAAATTACCATCTATTGTTAGCTGTGCGTTTGGGTTGACGAGCCCTGCAATAATGTATCGTCCGCCTGTTCGAAGCATGTCAATGCCTGTTGCGACGACACCAGGATTGCCGCAGACCTCGATACAAACGTCGGCGCCGTCTGGCGGACAGGCTTTATGAACAGCTTGAATGAGATCAGGCTCAGACTTCGTGCCCACATCGAATGTCAAATCGGCACCGAATTTATGGGCGATGGTCAAGCGATCAGCAACAGCATCGAGTCCGATTACATATTTTGCGCCTCGGGCCTTAGCTATTGCGCATCCGTAGAGACCAAGCAGTCCCAGTCCCTGCACGACCACTGTATCGCCCATCTTGATTTGAGCCGCCTCAGTTACTGAGATCATAGTCGCCACCCCACAATTTAATGGTGTCGCCTCCTCATCGGAGAGATCGTCCGGTAAATTTAGAATGCCGGTGCCGGGCAGGATGTAACAATATTCCGCGAAGCCTCCAGTAAAGTGCGGATCTTCTGTCGCTAGATCGTGACCGTACTTGCGAATACCTTTGGATTTCTGGGGCATGTCATGGACGTCACCGTAGTATGAATGACCGTGGTGGAAAAACTCCGTCCAAGTCACGCGATTGCCCACGATCAATGGTTCGCCCCGCATGTCGTGGGTTATGCTGTTGCCGATTTGCTCTATCACGCCGACAATCTCATGACCGAGAATACCTGGACAAGGATTGGGTCGGTGACCCTGGTATGAGTGAATGTCGGAACGACAGATCGTAGACATGGTAACGCGCACTAGAACTTCATCGGCGTTGACATCACGAACCGGATATTCACGGACTTCGAATGGCGTATTTGGTGCATGGTAAACGGCGGCACGGCCTGTCTTGTTCATAACTAATTTTTCCTGCAATCAATTGTCGATAGGTCACCCTTTTCGGTCATACATATTTTCAACTAGATCGATGACCTTCCCACGATGGTCAAACACGATATTGAATTGATCATAGTAGTATTCCCTGGGCATCAATTTATCGCTTATAGCCGCCATATGCCCCCGCATCACAGTTTCCAAATGAATTCGAATATCTTTGCACTCAGGATCGTCGATGAGATTGTCCAACTGATAGGGGTCTTTGACATTGTCATAAAGTAACCAAGGCCGATCTATCGTACGGACATAGGTATAACGCTCCGTAATTACACCACGGTATTCAAGGCGTTCGCCTTTGTAGTCGGGGTACTGATCATAGCCCCGGGTGTCTCCAATGGAAAATGGGCAAGGGTTCATAATGAGCACGGACTCGGGGGGATCATCTCGAACGCCCGTGATATAGGCTGACAGATCTACGCCCTCGACTGCATCTGGCACCGGCAGCCCTGTTAGACCCAAGAGCGTTGGCATGATATCGATCACATTGATCGGAGCCCCAATCTCCTGGCCGCCTGCCACCCGTCCCGGGTAGCGAATAACAAACGGTATCTTGATTGCTTCGTTCCAGGGCCATTGTTTCTTATACAGCCCGTGCGAGCCGTGCATATCACCGTGATCCGAGGAAAAGACAACAATTGTGTTATTAGTGATTTCCAACTCATCGAGGACATTGAGAAGACGTTGAAACTGATCATCAAGAAATGTCGTCTGCGCATAGTATCCCCAGAGGTCCTCGCGCGGAACATCAGGACAATTTGGTCGACCTTGAATTGCATCGGGGTCATACATGTCTAAATATTTTTTCGGCGCTAAGCGATATGGGTGATGAGGTGGTCCCCAAGACAGGAATAGGCAGAAGGGATTGGCGGTATCGCGGGATTTCAGGTATTCGATGGTATGGCTGGTTTGAGCTTGTGCGTCCCAGCCTTCCCACATTTGAAGATGACCGGCATTGTCCGTGAAATAGGATCTGTCATAATTATGTTCGAAATTTGCACCCATCCAGTAATCAAAACCTTGTCGGCGCGGACCAGGGGGTACAGGTGCCGGACGGTTCGGGCCATCCAGGTGCCATTTCCCGATATATGCTGTGTCATATCCGGCATCTTTAAAACAATGCCCGATACTTATCTCATCGGTTCGGAGTGGAATATCGTTAATCACAAGTCCTGTTGAAGTCGGTGTGCGTCCTGTGATTAATGATCCGCGAAAAGGTCCACATACGGGTAGCATTGAAACCGCATTTTTATAAACAGCCCCAGTTCTGGCGAAAGCGTCTAGATTAGGCGTGCGAACGGCTTCCTCGCCAGCATACCCTACGGACGAGGCTCGCAACTGATCGGCGAAAACAAATAGCAGATTTGGCTTGTTATTGGGCATGTCGTAACCTTTGTCTCAAAGTAGATGCTTTACGACGTTGTAAGATAAATTGGACTGGCCCAGGCACGATGAAAATCGGTCTGCACGACACGAACCCAATATGCCTGATCTCCCGGCTCTGGGGTTTCGTCGGTAAATTCGAAAGCAACGTCGAGGGTGCCGTCATCTATGTGCTGGGTCGAGGCGGCCACATATTGCTCAAGACCGCCGAGTTCCCATCGCAGGTCGCTATTTCGCACTTCACCCATTGTGAAACTGAAATTCGCGGGCCCCGCCTTGAAATGTATAACCGCGTCGTCTGAAGCCTGAATATTTAACAATACCCCTTCCTCTTGGCCCGATGTGACAGAGCGCCAGCAAGCATGTGTCTCCGACCATTCATCAATCCCATATTTGGCTGTGTAAATGTTCAACGGCTGGATTTTTGTGATCTGTCCGCCGTATAATTTCAGGCCACCATCCCATCTCATAAAACGGCCGCGGTCCTGATGAGTTGCGCCAGACCAGATGATTTTCACGCGGTTCGCATCGTAAGTAGCGGGATTTGGCTTGAACCGCTGCAATTCACGGCTGCGGTTAAACAAGGCAACATATTCGATAGGTGCGGTACCATGTACCTGACCCTTGATGGAGACCGGACAGGTGGTTTTGTTAATATCACCCATGCGATGGTCATTGGCGGTTAAGTCCAGATATAGCCGCGCGCCGGTGGTTCCGTAACAATGTCGGGCCATCATGCCATCATAGATACCATTGCGGCTGTGTTCGGTTACAGAGACGGCACCAAGGCCACCTAGCACTGTCATCTCTGGTGTCGAGGGATAAGCAAGCCCCGGTCGACAGGTATGGTCATCGCTAGCACCAACCACGCCAACCTTGATGCCAGAGGCTAGGAATTCATGAAGCCGCCATTCGAATACACCGTGGTTCGAGCAAATCTCGAAAACAGGTTCAAGTTCCGGGTCTTGCTCTTCAAAATCTGAACGTCGGCCACCGATGTGCGGCACCATGATAACTTTGCGTCCGGTCTCTGCGATGTAACTTCGCATTTTTGCGTGAAGGTCGCGGGCATGCACGGCTTCCGTCGCAGCGGCATCATGAGATATTTCCTCACCCAGAAGCTGCCAGTGGCTGCTGCGGAAGATGGGGCCGTCATCGTCCAGAAACATGACATTGCGATCGCCACCTGTGCCGGTCGGTCCCGACCACTCCCAACCGAAGAATGCGGCGAACCGGCCCGGTTCGTTATGCTTCCTCGCGGCTTCTCGGACCTCATTTAGGTCTTCGTCCGAGAGGATGAAGTCATTGCCTTGGTGCGTAGTGAAGTCGATAGCTGCGCAATCTCGAGCATAAGCGAAGTACTCGTCTGGACTGCCAACACCAACAGTGGATGCAGTCTGTGCCTGTGTGTCCCCCCAGCAAATAATTTCGTCGACTGTATCGCGAACGATTATCGGGTTGCTCACGGCGAGTTCTGTATCTCGATTGCGGAGTATCAACCTTCGAAGACCCGGTTCCTTGAGGACAACATCGTTGATCCACGTCGACCGCCCTTCAGCTTTGCGTAGTTCAAACTCAATGGTCGGGTCGGCGTCAAGCGTTAGATCCGACAAAGAGACAGGCGTCGGGTTGCCGAACTTGTCATTGCCGCGGATTTGGACGCGGAACGATTTGCGAGCTTGCACCACTGTCGGCGCAATAACCGTAAAATACTCCGACGGTCCGGTCAGAATGGTGAAGTGTGGCGATGTACAAAAGACGCGTTTGTATTCACCAGAGCTTATCGGGTCCATAAATACGGCAAAATCGCTGGCGCTCTCTGGGAAAGTTTGGACGACTAGGCCCCTTGACCCTTCAGAGGTATCGCCAAGGACAACCGTGATCGTGTCACCTGGGTAAAGTGGTTCCGCTAACAGTCGGATGACGACAACGGCGTTGAAGGGACGCTTATGACCGCGGTGGTCGAAGTAGGTCTCGAAACTTGCGCCCTCTCGCGAGCAACTGACGGTCGCATAATTGTCGCCGGCAGGATCGTCAAACTGAGGATGGCCGAAATCGGCTTGGCGACGGGTGCCAATTTTCAGGCCGCCGCCCACGTCCATGGCGTAAGCTCCGACGGTAAAAGTTATTGTCCAAGTTGAATGGCTCCCGACCACTACGTCATCAGTTGGCGATATACTCACAGACCCCCAAGTTTTGGCAGTGGATTTATTGGTATTTCGTTCAGTGATTTTTCCCATGACAGCCTTAGCGTAATCGTTCTCTGAGATAGTGGGAAATCGCTTCGGAAAAAATGACGAGGACAACAACGAGGATAATGATGCCCATGGCCGCATGGTACTCGAGCTGTGAGATCTGCAGGCGGAGATGAAGTCCGATTCCACCGGCGCCAACGAAACCAAGAATTGTTGAGCCGCGCAATCGAGCATCCCAGTTGTAAATGATTATCCCCGACCAAGCAGGCTTGACCTGGGGCCAGATTCCAAAGACAAACACTTTTAATGGGCCGGCACCGGTCGCGCGTATCGCTTCAACTGGCCCCATGTCGATGGTCTCAGCCTGCTCAGCCATCAGTTTCCCCGTAAACCCAATGGTTCCAATAGTCAGGGCCAACACGCCGGCGAAAGGCCCAAACACAAAAATTGCTACTAATAAAAAGCCGAGGATTAGTGCAGGAACGGAGCGACATAGGACGATAATGGCACGGGCGAATGGATACAGAATGGTGCGATTGGGCGTGATGTTCCAAGCAGCCCACCATGCAAGCGGAATGGTGATGATCGTCCCATAAAAAGCACCAAGTATCGACATTTCAATGGTCTCTACTAGAGACAATAGAACTTTCCACTCTGTTGCGTAGACCAGGTCAGGGGGGAAAATCCGATTTGTTAGCATGGGACCAAGCCGCCCAAACAAACTGAGTAAGCGATCCATGGGAATATTAAGGAAGCTGACCGTCCAAAACCCGAACACAAGGAGAGCCAGTCCAACGCCAAACTTCACGAGCCCGACCGTCCGACGGTTGGATATATAAGCATTATGGATACTATCTATCTTGTCGGTCATGAAGTGTTATCCAGAAATCAGCTTGGTGCGAATTCGGTTGGAGATGATCTCTCCGACGATGACGAGTACCACTACGGCAAGCACACAAGCACCAGCATTACCATAATTATAAGATCTCATTTGTTCGGAGAAATGCAGCCCGATACCACCGGCGCCCACCATCCCAAGGATCGCTGCTCGACGCACATTCGCATCGAAGGCAAAGATGGCATTGCCGAGAAAAATGGGAAACACTTGCGGAACCACACCGAATAAGAACCGCGCGGTCGTGCCGGCACCAGTCGAAGCAATCGCTTCAACAGGGCCGCGGTCGACGTTTTCCATTGCCTCGGCGGTGGTTTTTGACATGAATCCAACGGACCGGCAGGCCAGTGCTAGAATACCCGGTAACGGCCCGAGACCTAGGGTGGCGACGAAGATTAAAGCGAAGATGATCTCGTGGGTTGACCGCGATAGGACGATCAAGCCGCGTCCGATAGGAAAAGTGAAAATCATACTTGGCGTCGTTGTTGATGCGGCAAGATAAGAGACCGGTACGGACATGACGACGGCCAAGAGCGTTCCCCAAAATGCCATTAAAGCGGTATCCACAAGTGGCGTCATGATCTTTGGAATGAATTCGAGGTTTGGCAACAAGCTAATCGCGATGTCAGCGATCTCGCTTGGCGATCCCATTCGGCTCCAGTCTGTGCCATAGACGAGGAGATGTAGTGACATAATCAGAATAATAGCTACGACGACGGTATAGATGATGTAACGGCGCAGAAGAATGGCGGGCCGGCGCAGGGGGTTTTGTATCAATGTGGCATCGGTTATCGGCATGCGTAATCCCTGCATATCACTGTGCGGCTGATACAGGCGAGCCGTTCGGCGCAAAACCGTAGATGTGTTCAATTGATTTTCCATCAAGTGCACCTGTTTGTTCGTCGAAGACCTTTTCGCCTTGCTGTAGACCAATGATTCGATGCGAATAATTACGTGCGATACTCAGGTCATGAACGCTGAACAAAACGGGTATCTGACGTTCTTCGGCGACCTCACATACCAACTCCATGACCTCGGCGCCAATTTTTGGATCTAGACTCGATGTGGGTTCATCGACGAGGAGAAGTATAGGGTTCTGCATCAGTGCCCGCGCGATGCCGACGCGTTGACGCTGTCCGCCGCTTAGTTGATCGGCCCGTTTGGTAATGTGGTCGGCAATGCCAACCCGTGAGCAAAGCTCGATAGCTCGTTGAATGTCTTCTTTTTTGAAAGAACGGGTGATAGCTCGCCAAAGACTGCTTACACCGAGCGTGCCCGAGAGCACGTTCTCGATTACCGTCAATCGGTTCACGAGATTGAATTCTTGGAAGATCATGCCCATTTGGATCCGGGCTTTTCTCAGGTCGTGTTTTCCCAACGAAGTGATATCCGTGCTGTCAAGGACGACCCGACCGCTATCTGGATCAACCAGACGATTAATGCAACGAAGCAGCGTCGACTTGCCCGAACCGCTTAAACCTAAGAGCGCAACAATCTCGCGTTTATCGAGACTGAGATCGATCCCATTTAACGCTTTCTCGCCAGTTGGAAACGTCTTCCGTAGGTCGTTAATTTCCAGTAGCGCCATAGTCTTAACTCCGTAGGCAACATGACCTGCCGGCCGCTCTGCTGTGCCCGGCGTTCGTTTGCATCTACGGAACGCATAATATTGGCCGGCATCCCATGGACCGACAGGAGCGGTTCCTGTCGGTCCGGATATAAATATGATTCGGCTGAGATGTTTTTATTTTTTCTTCTTCAGTTCTTTCTTCTTTGCCAGAACCTTTCGAAGCGGATCGAACCCTTCGTCTGTCAGTTCAGGAAAGGCCGCAATTTTCACCGTTTTCAGAGCAGCGCGACCGGCATCGTCATTGACCATGTTCTCAAGGATCGATTTGATCATGGCTATATCTTCAGACGACATTTTGTCTCGATTTACAACGATGGGGTTAGAGACGACACTTGGTGAAATCCAGAGATGGTTATAAGAACCATATTTCAAAGCCCCGCGATCAATCGCCCGCGAGAGCGCATTTTCGGAGACAAAAGCTGCGTCGGCCTTGTTATTAAAAACTGCTTTTGCAGCAGCGTCGTGACTCCCAGCGTAGAAAATTTTTCCGAAATAATCATCCAATGGTGTGCCACCAATCTTCTCGGGGAACAGTGCGCGTGGGAGCGCGTTACCGGATGTGCTGCCCGGGTCCGTGAGCGCGAGGACGGCTCCCTTGAGAGATTCGATGGTTGTGAATTTTGACCCTTTCTTTGTGATCAGGCGGCCATGGTAGCAGGCGCAGGGCTCCTTTAAGTAGTGATTGGCCGGTCGGCCTGTTCCCACAATCGGATCGATCTTGTTGGATTTTTTTCGCGCCACAAGATAAATTTTTGGTCCGAGCATTCCGAAATCTGCAAAGTCGTTAAGTAGCGCTTCGACAGCTGCCGCATATGACGTCGTGGCGTAGTAATTAATTTTTACGTTAGCCTTTTTCTCAATGTATTTGATCGTCGGTTCCCAACGTGCGGCCATAGCCGCCATTTCTTCCGTGGATATCGTTGCGAACGTGAGTACTTTCTTTTTGTCTGCAGCCAATGCGGAATGAGTAAATACACCGCATGTAATTGCCAATGCAATGCAAAAACCAATGAATTTTACCCGAACCATTTTTCCCTCCCCTTGGATCCTTTATCTACTTTATCTCTCTGTCAGTATTGATATTTTTATTAGGAAAAAATCATGGCATGGCAGGGATACATAGGAAAAATATTTATTTTCTATAGTTTGAATTGGAATTAACGATGTGTTTCACGGTCAGAGGACTTCGCAGCGTTTTCGCATGGATAGGTAATTTTATGAAATGAGCTATTGACCGGAACGTTGGTCACGAGATTGTCCTGGAGTATCTTCGCCATTATTACATTGGTTTCGTCGATAAACCCCGCCTTTGCCTGGACCATTAGTTCATCGATCACTATGTTTGAAGTCTCTCGTTCACGGAGACCAGCCTTAATTTGACGGTCTGATAGCCAATGAAATTTATTCAGATTACCGACACGCATTTAATGCCGAAGAATGAAATGCTCCATGGTCTAAATCCTTATGATCGCCTGAAGGCTTGCATAAATGACATCAACCAACATCACAGGGATGCCGAGCTTTGTGTTATAACTGGTGATCTCACACATACAGCTGATCCGGACGCGTATTTTGACCTTCGCAAGTGCTTATCCGAATTGCCTATGCCCTTTTACTTGCTAGCGGGCAATCATGATCGTCGCAAAGAAATGTTAGCTGCCTTTCCGGACATTCCAATCGATCCTGATGGCTTTATCCAATTTGAACTCAGTTGCAGTGCGGGTAGGTTCTTGATGCTCGATACGGTTGAAGAGGGAAAAGGCTGGGGAAGCTATTGTGAAACACGGCTGCGTTGGTTGCGTGAAACTTTAGCCAAGGCTAATGATCATCGAGTCTATCTTTTCATGCATCATCCGCCGTTTGATGTCGGGATTCCCTCCGTTGACAGGCTAGGTCTTGGTGCAGACGGACGTAAAATGAGTGAGGTGCTGGCAGACTTCACAAACATTCGCCACCTGTTTTTCGGTCATGTCCATCGTCCAATTGCCGGAAGTTGGCGGGGAATACCGTATTCGACCCTGCGTGGAACCAACCATCAGGTCCCTCTGGATTTCGAGGCCATTGAAGTGGTGCCAAAAAGTCATGAGCCACCTGCTTACGCAGTTGTGTTCTTGGACGACGGCCAAACCACCGTGCACTTCCATGACTACCTGGACACGTCCCGTCTAATCTACGAAAAGGTGAGTGAGGGCAGACCCGACCGAGGGTGATTAGGGGTTAAATACCGTTTTCAACCGGCGAATATAAGTGATGAGACTACGAAACAGCTCTGGCATGCCTCATTCTGGGGCACGGACACCTTTTCAGATGGATTTCCATAAACTTAATGGTGACCTCATCATAGAGTGAACGTCGTGGTTTGAACTGCGCTTGGCAGAAACACGATCCCCAGTATACAGGTCGATTAACCAGCCGGACTCAGTGTCGATTTCCCAATCCCGTGGAGATGCCTGTTGAAGGAGTGTAAATCGCTCTCCCTTGTTGCTGATGACCGTAATATTTTTGCCTACACTGCTGGGTGAAAATGATTGAATCTGAGCAAAAGCAGCAAGTAGTTGCCGCACGACCTCAAAACCAGGTCGCGGATTATAAAATCGGTCAACAACGCCGTGTCGGCGATAATAGCCGCGATCGACATCGGCAAACGTATCGGCGTAAACATGGACACCTTTAAACGCGCAGGCCGCAGCGACCGCTTCCGCAACACGGTTAGCGACCCAGTCATCGTCGGTTTGCTGTAACCCTGGCGGCCCTTTGGTCATACGAATATGCAAAGACGCGTTGAGCTCGTAGGGTGCACACAGTTCTGAGGCCATGCGCGCCGCTTCCCAGGGTGACATCGACCCCTCAATGCGGAACACCAATCCCTGGACGTCAACTAGGCCAGCCAATTTTTTGATTTGTTCGCCGTCGTCAACGGTGAACCCGTGGACGATCATATGATGATATTTACCGCTGGCACTTTCCTGGTCCTCGCGGGTACGGATACGCGAGAGATAAAGTGCAACGCTGGCCGTCTTCACACTGGCACGAACCGCATCGACAACGTTCGGCAAATTTTCAAAGGTGTCGCAAATTTCCCATGTGTCGATTATTTTTTCCGCACCGGCAACAAGTTCCAGTAGGCGTTCATTTGGAACGCCCAGTGAGAAAAGAGTGAACCGTAATCCCAGGCAGGCACAATCTTCTAATCGGGCCCGATGTTCCGGGACGAGCAGGTCTGTCGCCGGAATACGTACCCGTCGGACACCTGTTTCTAATAACGCCATCAAAGCATAGTCGTTGCGAATGCGTTTGCGATCGAATTCATCCAAAGATCCTGACGGCGGGATTTCCACTTCTTCAAGCCAGTTTTGCCGCATGTCAAAACCGAAGCGGGAATGGGGATTGCGAAGGGGATGAACGCCGCAAACTTGAACCGTTGACGGTTTTGCCACGCTACCTGACTCCGCGATCGCGCCAAATGTTCTGACCCATTGGCAGATGTGGCCGTGATCGTATATCTGAACAACAAAGTACCCGAGCTTAGCGAGGTCGCTGCGTCCGCCTTCCGTTCCAGGCAATGGCGCAGCTCGATAAATCTCGGCATAGTCCTGGCGCACAAAAGCTGTCGAGGGCAGGGCGTAGCAATTGGTCAGCTCGAACCGGTTGAACCAAAAGTTGTGAACGTGGCCAGAGAACTGCGCCTCGACGCCATATTGTTTCATCAATTCCAGCAACCAAGACCGACCAGGCTGGGCCAGGTTGTCAAAATGCTCATCTTCGCATGGCTTAGTCAGATAAATTGGATAATGGGCGTGGATGAAGATGCGCAGGTCATGCTTGGCCGCATCGGCCATCTCAGTCTCCAGCCAAGTCTTTTGTTTAGTCTCAGCGGCTAAACCGGTGTTGATGACCTGGGAATCGATCATGAAAAACCGGCAACCCCGATGATCAACTGCGTGGTAATTGGGGCCAAAGGTCTCCTTCCAAAGGTCGATATAAGCATCGCAGGCGACAGCGCCGGGACTCCAGACAATGGGTTTATCGCCAATATCATGATTACCGGGTACTAGATAAAGGGGGTGGCTCAAATCAACAACTTGCTCGTGAAAACGCTCGGCGGCCATTTTATAACGATCCCGAACTGCGGGCACTGGATGCACTATATCGCCGAGGTGGACCACAAACTCCAAATCGCGGAGATTAAGGTCCTGGATCACATGCCTCAATCGGCCGTTGGCGCGCTGGTTGATTTCAAACTCGGAGTTGCTCTCCATTTCACCAAAATTGACGTGGGTATCCGTGATCACCGCGTACGAAAACTGATATTCGCCTAAATCTGTCGACATGGCTGATGTTCCCAGAGAAGAGGGTAATAGGCTGGCAATTGCGGTGACGCAATGCGATGCCGCCATTGACCCTATTGTTAACAAGCGCGTAACATAGAAAAATATCTTTTATCTATGGTTTCAATCGAATTTTACGATGAAATATACGCAATTACGTTCCTTCCACGCCGTCGCCAAAGTCGGTAGTTTTACCGGGGCAGCGAAGGAATTGAATGTTTCGCAGCCAACCATCTCCGAGCAGGTCCGCATGTTGGAAGCAACTTACGGCATTGAAGTTTTCAACCGTGCCCAACGCAATATCAACCTGACCACGACCGGCCGGTCCCTGTTCGAAATTACTCAGCGCTTGTTTGGTGTTGTAGGCGAGGCCGAGACATTTTTGCGCGCTGCCGGTGATTACGGTGCTGGACATCTTCGTGTATCGTCTGTGTTACCATTCTTTATAGTCGATATGATTACAAAGTTTCGTGAATTACATCCAAAGGTCAAGATTTCAGTGACTTCTGGAAACTCGGCCGCGACCTTGAAAAGTCTTCTAGCATATGAGTCTGATGTCGGTGTGCTCGCCGACCACGACTCAGACCGCCGTCTTCATACCTGTATCTATGACAGCCACTCTATTGTTGCTATCGTGAGCCACGATCATCCCTGGGCAGACCGCGAGAGGATCTACCTTTCTGACCTTGCAGGCCACCCCATGGTCCTGCGCGAGGTTGGCTCGAACACCCGCCGTGCATTTGAAGCCGCTGCAGCGTTGGTTGGGATGACGCCGGATGTTATCATGGAAATCGAGAGCGGTGAGGCGGTTCGTGAAGCGGTAGCCAAAGGTCACGGTATAGGCGTATGTGGCGAATTAGCGCTACCCTATGACCCCCGTCTCAAAGTTCTGCGGTTTGTCGACGTTGATATGAGGATCAATCGTTATCTGGCATGTCTGCAAGAGCGTCGCAATGAGCTATTGGTTGATGCTTTTTTCAAGGTTGCGGGCTCAGCGGCGTGAATATCACTATTATAGACATCTGCATGTTTAGGATGCACGGCAGTACCAATGTCTGCTCATGTCACGACAGTGAACTTGGGGCTCAATATCTCCCAGAGTTGAAGCCTCTGGTTTCGCTAGAGCCAGAAACTCCCGGAATACTCGTGGATAGGGTGGATGTGACCGGGTGATGAGTATGCTCGACTATTTCTGGAAGAGCATTACTGACGCCACCGCCAGTTTAGTGACACGGACTTATTCAGCCCCCGTTTTTGAGATCTTCAAAAGCGGGTTTTCAGCCAAAAAATGATAGACTGTAACCTTGGCATGCAGCATCAGCCTGAAAGGCAACATCGTGACCCGACAGATTCCGCGAATTCCAATCATCGGCTATTGCGATCCGCTCTCCGTGCGCCCAGGAGAAGCAATCAGTTTCAAGGTTTCTTGCACAGGCGAAGGTAATTTTTCCGCGCGCATACTTCGTTCTATATGTGCTGATGCTAACCCGGATGGACCTGGCATCGTGGAAGAAGCCGTGGAAACGTCGATCGCAGGTGATTACCCCGCGCGGCAGCAAGCCTTTAATCCTGGCTCTTACGCTATTGTCGAGGCTGGGCCCTCGGTTGAAGGAGACGTAACACTTGCGGCTATGATCTGGCCAACATTACCGTGTGACGGGGAACAAGTTATCTTGTCTGCGGGTGGCTTCGAGTTGCTTCTTGATGTTGATGGTGCGTTGGCGGCTCGAGTGGGGGACATTTTGGTTTCGACCGGCAAACCTGTGCTCTCACGACAATGGTACTCCGTTCGCCTATCCTTCATCGAGGCAAGCGGCTTGCTCACCGTCACGCAGCAAACCGATGAGACTTGGTCAGATCCCGTCGAGGCCAGTGTTATTGTACCTAATCAGTCCTTCGCTGAGGGTTTGCCAATATTGATCGCTGCACGTCTCAACGATGGCTTCGCGGAAAATCACTTTGACGGAAAGATTGAATCACCTGGGATCTATNNTGCAGCCGACGCNGATCCTTCGCGGATCGTCGTAAAATGGGATTTTGCCAGGCAGGTCAACTCCCTCGTTTTAGAAGACATGGGGCAAGGCGGCTATCACGGTAGCTTGGTTAATCATCCTGCACGAGCAATGACAGGCTCCAAATGGGATGGCAGCGAAATGAACTGGCAGCATAAACCAGAGCATTATGGGGCCATCCATTTCCACCGCGATGATATTTACGATTTTGCTTGGCAGAACGATATCGAGTGGGTGGTGCCCGAGGGNTTTGCATCTGGTGTTTATGTGTTGCGGATTGCGCACGGCAGTCACGAAGATGCGATACCATTCTACGTCTGCCCGNCATTAGGCCAGCGGACTGCGGAACTAGCTGTACTTATGTCGACCTTTACCTATGTCATTTATGGCAACCANTCTCGACCCGACTTCAAGCCTGAGTGGATGGACCGCCATCTCGCGCGCGGAGGNTATCCATACAACCCAGCACAATACGAGGAGTTGGGCTGCTCAACATATAACTTTCATCGTGATGGCTCGGGTATTTGCCACTGCTCGCACCTGCGGCCTTTGTTGAACACCCGACCCGGTTATTACACCATGGGTTATGGCAAAGGTTCAGGTCTGCGTCATTTTCAGGCAGATAGTCATCTAATTTGGTGGCTGCATGAAAAGGGCATCCCTTTCGACATNATAACCGACAAGGAACTTCATGAAGAAGGGTATGCTGCTATTCAAGGCTACAAGACTGTTACTACTGGTAGTCATCCAGAGTACCACACCTCAAACACACTCGACGCATTGCTGGCGTTCCGCAATCAGGGTGGTAATTTCATGTACTTGGGCGGCAATGGCTTTTATTGGCGTGTCGCCGTGCATGAGTGCGAGCGCGGCATCATCGAAATTCGACGCGGAGAGGGTGGAATTAGGGCCTGGGCTGCAGAACCCGGGGAGTACTACAATGCGTTTGACGGTAATTATGGCGGCCTCTGGCGGCGAAGTGGGCGTCCGCCACAGCAGCTTGCTGGCGTAGGNTTTACCAGTCAGGGTCAATTTGAGGGTACTTATTACCGCCGTACAGAGGATAGCTATGCGCCTGACATGGCTTGGATATTTCAAGGCATTAGCGGGGAGATCTTAGGCGATTTTGGCTTCTCCGGTGGGGGGGCAGCTGGGTACGAGCTAGACCGCGCAGACGTTCGCCTCGGCTCGCCCCTGAATGTGCGCGTGCTGGCGCAGTCGGAGCAGCACTCGGATCACTTCGTGCTGGTGCCAGAAGAGCTCCTCACTCATCTCACTACATTGCCCTTGTTGCCCATGGACGATTTGATACGAGCAGATATGATCTATTTCGAGGTTCCGGGCGGCGGCAAAGTGTTCAGCGTGGGGTCCATCACGTTTTGCGGTTCATTGCCCTGGAATGGGGGTAACAATGATATCAGTCAGTTGGTTGAGAACGTATTGCGCGGGTTCTTGAAGTAGACTCCGATAAAGAGGAAAATATTTGGTGGTTGGTGTCAGGCAAAGATAGCCTGAAGAAAATTGGTTACGATGGTATTTTCAGTCGTGCCAAGACAATTCATCATGCGTACGCAACGGATTGTTAAAGTTTACAGCTTACCCCTGTTGAAGTTGGACTTGGGTAAGGGGTGCGATTGTGAAGATTATCCTCGATGTCAATGACTTGCTCCCCGGCGCCGATTGGCAGCGGCTGGAAACTTGGGCCGCGTTAGCAGACATGACGCCGATGGAGTATGTCCGCGCGTGTGTCCGTTGGGGACATTTGGAACTGCGAGCCGAAGTCGCGGAAAGCGCCCTTTATGTCCGGCCAGCCGCGGGGAAAATTTCTATTCCTTGACTAGGCCGCGATAAGTTCGAGGCGGGCAGCTGCGTCAATGAACGAATCCACGTGATTGGCGTCCGTGTTGAATGCGGTGACCAATCGGGCGACCCCTTCCTCCCAGCGTCCGCCATAGAAAATAAAACCNTCGTCATTCAATGCCTGGTGCAANGTCNNAGGNAGCTTNGGGAANAGCATGTTTGCNCCATCTGTGTAGGGAAACTCGAATGACCTNAGAGAGNCGANCCCATCACGCATNCGCGCAGCCATNGCGTTGGCNTGTTCGGCGTTGACGCGCCACAACTCGTTAGACAAGTAGGCGTCCATCTGCGCCGANAAGAGACGCATCTTCGAAAACAAATGGCCGCCGCGCTTGCGCCGGAACTCAAAGGTCTCTGCAAGCCCTTTGTCGAAAAAGATGACGGCTTCAGCGCCGAGCGCACCGTTTTTGGTTGCTCCGAAGGATAATACATCTACGCCGACTCTCCAGGTCATTTCGGCAGGTGTGCAGCCCAGCGCCACAACGGCATTAGCAAACCGAGCGCCGTCCATATGAAGTTTCAATTTGTTGGATCGGCAGATGTCAGCTACTGCCGCGATCTCGCTTACCGNGTAGAGCGATCCTATTTCGGTAACTTGGGTGATGCTGACGGCGGATGGTTGTAACATGTGGATATCACCGGCGCCGCGCGTTGCCTTGGTGGCCAGATCATCTAGGTCGAGTTTTCCGTTCAACCCATCTACGGGTACCATCCGCGCGCCGCCGGTAAAGAACTCTGGCGCCCCGCACTCATCTTCAAAGATATGACTGNTCCAGTGGCANAGTACNGCGCCATAAGACGGGGTCATTACTGATAGAGCCAGTGAATTGGCAGCGGAGCCAGTGGCCACCAGAAAGACGCTTAGGTCCGTTTCGAACAATTCTGACAAT
Organism: Magnetovibrio sp.; assembly: GCA_002709525.1. Classification (GTDB taxonomy): domain Bacteria; phylum Pseudomonadota; class Alphaproteobacteria; order Rhodospirillales; family Casp-alpha2; genus UBA3470. The sequence goes on from PARE01000023.1 coordinate 18,146, forward strand.
TGCCTATCTACACTAGCGGTTAGGTCATCATTACCGTAGGGCATCGTATGTCCCGCATTTGCCTTCACAAGGGCTTCAAGAATTTCATCTGACGCACCTGTAACGTTGTCACTCGCGAAGTTCACGGTTTGATGTTCCTTTTTATTCAACCGTAATAGCATAGGAGGCCCCATCGGTGTTTCGCAACGGAATTTTCTGAAAGACCGAAAGATGCAATTTGTGCGCTGCGATTTTTTGGACTTTGCCACCATTGAGGCCAATAATGATCCAAATGAGTGCCGGCTCGAAAGCACAGGCCAGATCATAGACCGAGGGTTCAGCCGAGTGGTTGGGGTGTGAATGGTAATGGCCGATGATGCGTTCGGAACTCCTTGGCTTGTCGCCAATTTCGCCCAGTTCGCGCATGAGANCAAACCGAACCCGGGGGTCCACTTCGAACCGGTCGTTACCGCCCGATGGGTGGACATTGTCGCTTGCTACGACCTTGGTGATGGTCACGAACCCATCTTTTGTGTCTTTGCCCACCAAAAGGCCGCAACATTCCCTCGGATAAGCGGCCTCCGCGGCCCGGGTCATCTGATCGAGATGGGTTGGTGCGATCAGAATCATGGCCGCGGAAGCACGGTGCCCTGGACCTGGCCGACATCCATGTCGATGATCATAATCCGTCTACAGGAGCCCGCTGGCTCGATACTAAGGATGAGGCGGTTGCCTTCTGCTGAGATCTGAGAGATTCGGCATTCTGGCGCTAACCCAAGATTAAGATCTTTCCATTGAGCGATATTCCAGGGGCTAATTGACGATGGAGCAAGGTTCGTCGGGGGTGTTGATTTTGCCCCTACCTTTGACGGATTGTGGATCTCGGCAGTGTTGAACAAACGCCAATTCGGGTCCTCTGAACGTTTGATGAACCCGTACCCGAGTAACCCAATGGCCAGCCCGATCAATGCGGCTAAGACAACCACCAATGCTTTCAACCAACGCATATTATGTTCCTGTTTGACCCTTNGCCCTGACCACGTAGAGTGGCGAGGATGTCCAATGACACCACATATACTGTCCNTGTCGATGATGACAAGGCCGGCNATCGTCTNGATAAGGTTTTGGCCGACGCCCTGGAGGGATTATCTCGGGCCCGAATTCAGGCTCTGATCGTCAAGGGGAAGGTCCATCGCTATGGCGTGGTGGCGACCAATGCCGCCATCAAGGTCTGCTCCGGTGACGCTTGGGAAGTCCAAGTTCCGCTGCCAGTCCCGGCCATGCCGCGGCCCATGGCAATTCCACTGGACGTGGTATTCGAGGATAATCACCTTATCGTGGTCGACAAACCTGCTGGAATGGTAGTACATCCGGCCGCCGGCCATGCGGATGACACATTAGTAAACGCGCTACTCCATCATTGCCACGGTGGTTTGTCAGGGATTGGAGGCGTGACTCGGCCAGGAATTGTGCATCGGCTCGATAAGGACACCAGCGGTTTGCTGGTCGCAGCGAAGGACGACGCAACACACCAGGGGCTTGCCGCACAATTTTATGAGCACTCCATTGAAAGATCCTATCTAGCAGTGGTCTGGGGCCGGCCGCTGAACCGAACGGGTGTAATCGAGGGGCAGATTGGCCGCAGCCCACAGAACCGCAAGAAAATGGCGGTGCTGCGGCGTGGTGGAAAATTTGCGCGGACACATTATCGTGTTCTAGACAGCATCGACGACTTGATCAGCCTGGTGGAGTGCCGACTCGAAACCGGCCGCACACACCAGATCCGGGTTCACATGACGTCGATTGGACATAGCATTGTCGGGGACCCAGTTTACGGCGGTGTACGAAAATTATCTGCGGCGACTTCGCAAGTGATCCGCGATCAACTTGCTAGCGTAACAACTCAGAGCCTCCATGCAAGATCTCTTGGCTTCAAGCACCCCATCACGAACGAGATGCTGCGATTAATATCACCTACGAGTAGTGAAAATTTTAAGTTGTTCGATAGACCTTGATCACATCAAAAGGATGCGAGCTTCTTGAGCACGTTTTAGGTGATTTGTTGGACTGCCAGAAGTGGGGAGCTGAAGCACTTCTTGTTAAGGGGTGGCTATAGCACCGTAATTTCGGACACTATACTCACATGGCAGAAAAAACCATCACGGATCACTCGCCTGATAATAATCTCAATAGTTATCTGATGCGGACCCGCAGTTACCCTATGCTCGAAGCCGAGGAAGAGATTTGTCTTGCCGAGAAATGGCGAGACAAGGAGGATCCCAAAGCACTTGAGAGGATGGTGACCAGTCACCTGAGGTTGGTTGTCAAAATCGCTATGGGATATCGCGGTTACGGACTTCCCGTCGAAGATTTGATCGCTGAAGGAAATATCGGAATGATGCAAGCGATCCGCCGCTTTGATCCGGATCGTGGCTTTCGCCTAGCCACATACGCCATGTGGTGGATCCGTGCTGCCATCCAAGAATATATTCTGCGTTCTTGGTCGTTAGTCAAAATCGGTACAACTGCATCGCAGAAAAAACTTTTTTTCAAGCTCCGCATGCTGAAAGGCCAGTTGAAAGCTATCGAAGAAGGCGATCTACGCCCGGAACATGTTAGCGAAATCGCTTTACGCTTAATGGTGCCAGAACACGATGTAGTCACGATGAACCGGCGTATGGTTGGCCCGGACCATTCGTTGAACGCTCCGATTAGTGAGGGGAGTGAGGGGGAATGGCAGGACCGGCTCGAATCTGGATATGCGAATCAGGAGTATCTGCTTTCGAGGCACCAGGAACTAGTCCATCAACGCGACATGTTAAGAAAGGCTATGAAAAGTTTATCTCAACGCGAACGGCACATTATCAATGAACGCCGGTTGAGAGAATCGCCGGCAACGCTACAGAACCTCAGTGACCACTTCGGCATTTCGCGCGAACGAGTTCGTCAGATTGAGGTTCGGGCTTTCGAGAAGTTGAAAAAATCTGTGAAGAACTCGATGGTTTTGGAGCATATAACTCACTAGGTGTGGGGCGCGATGCCATCGCGACAGTTAGGGTTGGTCTAAGGTTGGTACATCCTCAATCACATCCGTGCCATTGACGTTGGCCACTTCGGGCCCCCATTCATTGACGATCTCTTGTTGAGACGCCCGTAGCGCCTTGACGCGAGTCTGTGCTACGACTGACAGAAATGTTGCGACCACAGGTGGTATGGCGAGGAATATAATCCAGCCAAAACCTGCCGCTGCATACATGACAAGAAGCGATAAAACGTCGGAAATTATTTCGGTGGCCGCGGACGTTGTGTGTTTGCCGGCCCACAACTTAATGACAAAAGGGAAAACCCCACAAAGGTTCATGCCGCCGACGCAAAAGGTGCCTGTTTTCTGGTCGCTACGGTCGACGATGAACGCAACCCCAGTAGGCAATAGCCCCACTGTTAGGACTATCAGCGATGGGAGCGAGAACGCAGTTAACAACACCAGAATCGCACCAATCCCGAGGATGAGATTCCAGTTGATACCTTCTGATGTATTGGACATCGTCACCGCCGGTATTCCGTCTACAAGAGTTTTGTCAGGATCAACACCGTAATAACGGTGAGAGCAATAGAGATAGAGATCATCGCAGCAGCCTGTTGGCCGGATTGCTCAGCTTTATTTAGCCGCTCGTCGCCAGCGCCCTCAATGTCACGGATTTCCATTTCTGCGTCCAGCCATTCGGTGCGGCATGCTATGAAGCCCTCTTTATCTTCTTTGCGCTTGCCAGGGTCATCGATGAGGTTGATCAGTTCTGGCAGACTGCCCTTTCGGACGAGGCGTGGGATATCGCTCTCTAATTCCTCACGGGTGTGTCGGTTATGATAAGCATTGATTGCTGGTCCCAACAAGCCGCCTACCCAACTTGACAGGGCGAGAACGGCGGGTGATCGCAACTCCGATTGAAGAAATGCCAGTAGGCTGAGCGTTCCGAGGATGGAAGTATCTGCTTTGCCTGACGCCATAGCCTTAAGGTGCGTTTGTATATCTTCCTTAAATCGCGCGGCCACGAAAGCGGCGATGTGTCCGTCGATTGGTTGTACCGATGTGTCGGTGCTATTAGCGGCGTTCTCCAAGGCTGGCAGAAGGTCCTCGATCAATACAACGCCGTTCTTCACAACGTAGGGACTTTGGCAGTTAATTCCAGGATTGCCCTCATACAATACGCGTTCAAGCCCAAAGCCGGGGTCGCGAATGGTCAAAAGGCTACGTAATTGAGTGATTGCCATACGGGATTCGATAAGTTCTTGCGTCATCTTCGGTTGGGCGTCATACCAAAGTGTACAGATGTCATGTAAGAGGACATCGCTGGCGGGTTGCTGATTGCTGTTACGTATCCACTCCGACGCCAACATGGCGCCGTAGCCATCCGGCATGAAAGCTAATCCCTTGTAACGAATGGGGCCGTGTGGATCCATGATTGCCGTCGCCAATGCGACTAGGTAGTCGTTTGTTCCTTGGTAACTATCAGTCTGGAGTTTCGCCGTTAGGACCGCGTCATGTATCGCTTCTGCCTTCTCGGGTTCGTCTAGGCCGCGCCTCATCCAGGTATCAAACTCTTCAGAATTTATCGCCTTGACGGCTTCATTGGGATGCTTAGCGAATTGCCATGCTAATGATCGCATGGAATAGTAATCCACGCCTTGAAACTTGAAATAACTCTCCGCTCGGCCCCGTCTACGCTTTTTCAATGGATTGATCTTATGGCCTGTCAACCAGTTGCCGATTTCATTGAAATCCCAACGTGCTGATTGATCGTCTGCGAGCATACCGCGAAGCGGTTCAATCAACTGCATAGGGATGCGGGCACTGCCGCAGATGGCTGTGTAGCTGCCGAGCTCAATGCGGGCCTTGAGAAGCTCGTCATCATTCATCTTGGCAACTGGGTTGGCGCCCAGCAGGATAAATACAATCGATACACCTAAGGCATAAATATCGTCCCGCGAAGTGCCCGGGCCGCGTCCGGCGCTCTGGGCCAGAGCGCGATCAAGAGGTTCCAAAATCATTGGTTGATCATAGCCGGCAGGGGCGGTTACGTGTGGACCTAACACAATTTCTTCCATGCGCTCATCAAAGAATAATAGGTTGTCGGGACGAATGGCGCGATGGGTTAGGTTGTTATTAGATAGTCTCTGTAACGCGTCCGCCAGAGGGGCGATTATGCGTTGAGGCATGTCGTATGCGCTGATTGTGACTTCCTTAGAGACCAACTTGTCCATGAGCCGGCCGCCCAAGGGGCGGGCAAAAATTACGATCACCGTTTTCTGTTCGAACGCCGGCCAATACACGGTATCCCAATCGATTAAGGGCAGAATCTTGTAACTATTGTGTGCCTTGAGGAACTTGATGCTGTTGAGGCGGACCGGAAGTCCCGGCGTGCAGACGAGACCATAAAGCTGACGCCCCAAATCGCGTCGGTCTTCCGCCACGTACGCCTTCGCCGATTGAGTGTCCAATTCCGTGATGGGTTGGCTGGCATCTATAAGAAACCGCTCGCGCAGCACCACAGGGCCGAATTGCGCCGGCGCAACCGCGCCCTGCGGCATCTCTACAGATTCCGTATCACCATCATCATTGTGTTCTGGCGGGATCAATCCTTCAGGTAGATCCGAGGCCGTTTCTTCGGTTTCCAAAGGCAATTCTGCCATGGTTCGCTCCCGTGGGTGTAACGCCCGTGAGCACATAAAACGGCTCCGCCGACAAAGTGTCGACAAACACCGTTAACTTCCAGTATACGCCCCAACTGACTTCGATACAATTAACGAATAATAAGGGGGAAAATACCAACTTTCGACGCTTAATCGGCGAATGGATCGTGAATAAGAACTGTATCGTCTCGCTCGGGGCTGGTGGACAATAAGGATATGGGCGCCTCGATCAACTCCTCAATTTTCCGGACATATTTAACAGCGGCCGCTGGCAGATCTTGCCAGGTGCGCGCCCCCTTTGTGCTCTCAGACCATCCCTCGACAGCCTGGTATATGGGTTCAACCCGCGATTGCAAGATGGTGGAGGCAGGAAGGTGGTCCACTTCCTCGCCATTGACCTTGTAGCCGACGCAGACCCTCAGCCTCTCAATGCCGTCAAGAACATCCAATTTGGTCAGAGCGATGCCGTCGATCCCATTGACCTTCACCGCTTGTCGAACCATGACCGCATCGAACCAACCGCATCGTCGGGCGCGACCCGTGACAGTGCCAAATTCGTTGCCTCGCTCACCTAGCAGGCGCCCAATATCGTTCTCCTGTTCAGTGGGAAAGGGGCCCCCGCCCACACGCGTTGTGTAGGCCTTGCAAATCCCGAGGACATAGTCGATGGCGCCGGGACCCTGTCCAGAGCCCACGGCGGCCTGCGCGGAGACCGTGTTGGAAGATGTAACAAACGGGTAAGTGCCATGATCAATGTCCAACATGGTACCCTGAGCGCCTTCATAAAGTATACGATCGCCGCGCCGCCGCGCTTGGTCCAGTTCCTGCCAGACGGCACGCGTGTAGGGGACGATCTTCGGCGCAACCTCCTCCAACTCGGCGATTAGGTAGTCGCGGTCAATGGGCTCCAAGTCCATGCCCTTTAGGAGCGCATTGTGGTGAAAAAGTAGCCGATTCACCTTGTCGCCCAGCGTTTCAATCTCAGAGAGGTCGCCGACTCGGATAGCACGCCGTGCTGTCTTGTCTTCGTAGGCAGGGCCGATGCCGCGGCCCGTGGTGCCGATTTTACCTTTACCTGCCGCCTTTTCCCGGGCCTGATCAAGGCTCCGGTGAAGAGGAAGTATCAACACCGCGCTCTCGGAAATGCGAAGATTTCCCGGCCCGATCTCAACGCCTTGTGCGCGCACGGCCTCGATCTCGGAAATTAGGGCCCAAGGATCGATGACTACGCCGTTCCCGATGAATGACATTTTTTTTGGCCGAACTATACCCGAGGGCAGAAGGCTGAGTTTATACGTTACGCCGTCGATAACTAGGGTATGGCCCGCGTTGTGTCCGCCCTGGAAGCGGACAACCGCATCGGCCCGCTCTGAGAGCCAATCGACGATCTTGCCTTTGCCTTCGTCTCCCCATTGGGCACCGACGACCACTACGTTTGCCATGGTTACTCTCCGTCCTTTGGCTCAAGATTCTTTATAGTGCCGGCGACGACGAGATGGCTACAGTTCAGCCGTCGAGCCTCACTCGTGGTGTCATTAACGGGTTCTAAGCCTTCAACAGCAATCCAGCCTTCAGCGCGCCACTGACGGGCTCGTGCCGAATCTGTGCCGTAAGGTACGAAAAGGCGGTCCGGCCCAGCCTTCCGGCCCCGGGCACGCAGAACTGTGTCCATGAATAGGGAGAATCCCGTGGCCGGCTCGGTTCCCTCGCCTGCAGGCGCCGGATAGCGACCACCACGGCCCAGCTCACCCCGTACCCCGCGAGCAAAAAAGGTGTAGGTGATCCCCGTGTGATACTCAAAACCCCGGTTTTCCACGGTATCTATAGTCAAGCTGAGGTCTGGACTCCGTGTCATGATTGTCGCGATGATTTCTTCAAATTCGTTGCGGAATGCAGCCGCCGCTGAGGGCAAAGCGATCTTTGAGAGGTTATGCAAGGCGGAACCGACAGGTCCTGAAGCGTTCATTAGGGCGAGCAGCATAGCTGCCGCTTCTTCTCCAATATCAGCTGCTAACGCTTGCACAGTAGCGGTGTCTTTGCGATCCAACGCTGCGCGCAGGAGCAGGAACTGTTCATCGGTTGGGTTTATGTCATCACATACTGCGGCAACAAGAGGTGGCATTCCAAGGTCGACGGATAGTCCTTTGATCCCAAGCGCGATCAGCGCTTCTGCCGCTAGGCAAATAGTCTCAGCATCGGCGGCCGGATTTGCCGAGCCAATTATCTCGGCACCAACCTGGGTGAACTGGCGCTCGGCGCGGAGTTGGGAGCCTTTGACTCGAATGACCTGGCCGGCGTAACTCAGCCGCAGGGGCCTTGACGCGTCTGAGAGTCTGGAGGATGCGATACGGGCGACCTGCGGTGTAATATCCGCCCGGAGCCCCATCATGCGTTGGGACTCCGGGTCCAGAAGCCGGAAGGTTTGTTGCATTATAGCCATACCTAGCCCACCAAAAAGACTTTCCTCAAATTCGATGAGTGGCGGCTTGACCCGATCGTAGCCATAAGCCGCTAAGGTCTTCATGACTTGTTCCAAGACTGCAGCCTCGTCCTCGGCATCCGGTGGTAAGCCATCCGTTATTCCGGCGGGTAAAAGGGCGCTCTCGTGGTTTTTAAAGACCATCTGAATTTGGTATTCCAGGACTGATGACGTACAACGAAGCGAACCGCGCCATCCGGCGCGGGCGCAACGGCGAATATTGGTAAAATTGGTAGCGAAAAAGCCCGGAACGGGCAAGCAGGGGGGGAAATAGTTTCAACAAATCCGTGAAAATATACGGTTTGCAGGAGTGATTTGTGGCGTTTCGTCTTGGCTGAAGGAGGCGATAAATTGATCAAATAGTTAAAAATTGGTAAAAGTGGCGATTGTACCTACATCGCACCAACGTTGAAGAGAGGCACACTTTACTTATCCTATTGGTTGGGGGACAGGATCGAGAGCGATTGCCTTCACGAGGCGCAGGCGCTGCCAGGATAGCTTGCTGAGGACTGTGGGTTCGACCAGGAAAACTGCAACGACGTCGCCGAAAGTACCATGAGTTGCCCAGGCCTTAAACGCGAAGATGCACAAGTTTCATTCGCCTATTAAGCCATTAATACAGTGAAAAAGTCTCCTGGCGCACAGTTTCTCCAATGTTGCTGACGATTTTTGGCACCATACGTTTAATCAATTCCGTGTTTACCGTGTTGTGGAGCTCCGCGCTGGCCCAACCCTGCCAGACCGTCCTGCCGCTGGCGCGATTTTCGATACTGACGTTGATTCTATAGATGCTGGGCTGCCCGATAATTTTTGACCTACGGACCTGACCAAGCAAGCCACCCGTATTACTGTCAAAGACATTTATCCGTGCCTGAGAATCCTGTCCGCCGCCTGCCCGCCCACCCCGGGTTTCCAATGAGAGGATATGCCGTTGATCGCGGGGATAGGCGCCTATCTCATCGTGTACTTCGAAGATAAGGAGATACGCTCCATTATTGGATGTAACATAACCAGCAGAATTTACAGCAGATGTTACGGTCTCAAGAAGATCAATGTACTCGTCCGAGTCATCAACAGCTTCCACGACCATATTGGCGTTACTCGGTATTTTGCTGAAGGAAACGCTGCTGAGCATACCGTCCGCCGCTTGAGTGTTGCTGACGCCGAGCACATTCCAGCCAATAACCATGGCTCCTAGCCAACTCAATGTGCGGTTTCGAGAGGTAAAGACCAAGAAGGGACATTGCATAGACTGCAGCTTATCGCAGACTGCATATCCGTGAAATGCCCTAAGTGCGACAAACATCATAGTCCTTATGCCGCGGCCCAAAGGGTCACCTCCCTGATCTCGAAAATCTGACTTTAGGGTGTGCGCAAAAATGCTTTGTCTCAGCTCAGGCGATCTGGCAACTCTCTAATGGCGTCATTTAGCATAGCGTTTGCTTTGTCGTCCGATACGTTTGTGGCTAACAACTCACGGGTCGCGTCTAGCGCGATGTCCACGGTAAGGGCTTGGATTTCAGCGAGTGCCGAAGCTTCCGCCTGAGTGATCCGATCCATGGCAAGTTTCTCGCGGCGTTGTAGCGATTCTTCGAGTCGCAGCCGTCCATTCTCTAAAATACGCTTCGCTTCTTCGTGAGCGCGGGCTTGGATCGCTTGGGACTCGTCGGACGAGTCGCGTTGCTTCTTTTGATAGGACGCAAGAAGATCCTGGGCTTCCTTCAACAAAGCGTCGGCTTCTTCCAGGTCCATCTGGATCTTCTCCGCGCGAGCGTCCAAAGCCCTAGTGACCATACCAGGCACTTTGAAATAGACGAGTACACCAATGAACCCGATGAAGGCGACAAGTATCCAAAATGTAGGATCTTGGAACATATCTTTACCTCCCTACCTGCGAGCCTTGATAGTGGCTTCGACGGCGCTGCTAGCGGCATCTGCGCTGGGCGCCTCACCGGTCAAACGTTGTGCGGCGCTCACCGAGACTTCGATGGCCACGTCATGTATGTTGGCGATGGCTTTATTCAGTGCAGCGGCAATATTCGCCTCGCTTTCAGCGATGCGCTTGTTTAGGGCCTCCCCCAACTCTGCCTCACGGGCCTGAGTTTCTTCAGCCAACTTTGCATTAGCTTGTAGAAGAGTGTTTTGCGCTTCAGAACGGGCATCGGCCAAAGACGTTTCATATGCCTCCAGCGCTGCTCCCGCCTCCTTTTTCAACTCTTGGGCACGAGCAAGGTTATCGTCAATCCGTTTTTGGCGGGCTTCTAGCGCATCCGAAATTTTTGGGACGCTCACGCGCCACATGATGAGAAAAAGCGCGATAAAAGTGACCACCAACCAGAAAATCTGGCTTGAAAAGGTGGTTACATCTAACTGTGGCATTATCTGTCTCCCCGGTATACCGGCCCCGGGAGGCCGGATATCACCGGTCCAAATCTTCAGGCGTCGGCGTCAGCCGAATAGAATGACAAGAGCGATAACCAGTGCGAACAGTGCGATGGCTTCCACCAAGGCGAAACCGAGCATGGTCATCGGGAATACAGCGCCCTGGGCAGCAGGGTTCCGACCGACGGCCTGAATGAACGAGGCGAAGATGGTGCCGATACCGATACCGGACCCTATCACGCCGATGGTGGCAAGACCCGCACCTAAAAGCTTAGCAGCAGCCAATTCCATGAGATTTTCCTTCCGTTAGCTATTGCGTATTCGTTTCAACCAGATGAAGTTTCGATCCGACGCCCTTAGTGGAGATGAAGGGCATCGTTGAGATACAGGCACGTTAGGATAGCAAAAACGAACGCCTGTAAAAATGCTATGACAATTTCCAAACCGGTAAGCGCCACAATGAACACCAGGGGCAGCCAGCCCGCAGCGATGCCAAGTGAGATTACGAAGCCAGCAAACACCTTTAACAGCGTGTGGCCGGCTAACATGTTGGCAAAAAGACGAACGCTAAGTGAGATCGGACGCGATAAATATGAGATGATTTCGATAGGGACCAGCAATGGTGCCATGTAAATAGGGACGCCGGGCGGCATGAAAAAGGTCAAAAAATGCAGTTTGTGCTTTAAGATTCCAATTATGGTGACCCCGATGAAGATCACGAACGCCATGGTGAACGTAACCACGATATGACTTGTAAATGTGAAGCTGAAGGGAATCATGCCCCACAGGTTGCCTACCAGCACGAACATGAAAATCGTGAAGATAAAGGGGAAATAAGGCCTTCCCTGCGTGCCTACGGTGTCGCGCACAAGGTTCGCGATAAACACGTAACTGAGCTCTGCCATAGATTGCCATCGACCAGGCACCAATTGGGCCCGGCGCATGCCTATGATGAGGAACAGGCTAATAGTAACTACCGTGACTACCATGAAAACCGAAGAGTTGGTGAAGGAGATATCTATATCTCCCAACTTCATGGGGATCAGTGGTTTAATTTCAAATTGCGCGAGCGGAGATTGACCAGTAGCCAAAACTAAATTCCCTCGTCTGAGCCGACTGAACCGCCAGCTTGTTCACCTTGTTTGGTGTACCCAGAAGCGTAACCGAACCCCGACGCCAAACGGTACACATTCAAAACGCCCGCCGCGAAGCCAACCACAACGAACACCACCAACAACCATGGTGTTGTATCCAGCCAACCGTCTAGCAGCCAACCGATGCCAACCCCAATGGCGACGGCGGAAACTATCTCAACTGACACCCGAAATGCAAGACCAAGAGCCTCACCTTTTTCAGTCTTTTCTGGGCCCGGCTGGTTGAGTGGGTCCTGGACATGGTCACGAGCATTTTTCAGGCGTGAATCCAGAGAGTTAAGAGCGTCCCGGTTATTTTTATCGGCCATCGGTGGGCCTCGCTATACGCTTAAAAAATTCTAGACTAGAAAAATATGGCGTCAATTTATACGTCTTGGGCCAGGCGGGAGTAAAGCGTGTCAGCTTCGCGTGAGCCCTTTCGCGAATCACCAATTAATTCAGGCTAAGTTTCCCTCCAGTATGGCATCAGAAATTTTTTCTGCCGTCATGATTGTAGGAATATTTGTATTGGCTGATGGTACGACGGGAAAAATTGATGCGTCCACGACCCGCAACCCGCCAATACCGTATACGCGCCCGCCTTGATCGGTGACAGCCATGGAGTCATCAGATGCACCCATGCGGCAGGTGCACGATGCGTGCCATACACCAACAGCTGCCTTTCGGATGAAGGCTTCCGCCTCTTCTTCGTCATTGCACACACCGTCAATCGTAAACCCCTCCATTATGAGGTTCTTGATGAGAAACGACCGAAAGAAACCTGGACCGTCAAGCAGACGCGCCATGATGCCCGTCAGGATCTTGTTTTTAGTGTTGATCTCACCAACCTGACGGACTTTGTCGGAATAACTTGCAGGGAAAGGATCCGACACCACCCGTTGAAGTGATGGGTCATCATATAGCGGGGCCAGACGGCGGAGGCCCTCAGCGATGCGGTCAAGATCTCGCCGATCGGATAAAAGGTTAAACTCAACTTCGGGCTCGTCCTCTGCATGCGGCGTGGCGAGCCGAACTTCGCCGGTCTCTGAGAACGCCTTGTTGACGAATAGGAGAAAGGTCCCTATCTGCTCACCGACGGCATGCCAAGAGGTTTCTGACGTAAAAGCCACATACATGTCGCCCGAGGGAGCGCCGCCGATACCCGATGAATACCGCATACCCAAATACGAGTGCCGGCGTGAGAGGTGGTTCTGAACCCGGGCTCCACGTTTGATAAAGGCGGCGAGCGCAACAGATGGATGGTCCATCAATCGTTGACCAACGCCGAACGACCCATGCCGAACTGGAATTCCTAGATCGTGAAGATGACCGCTCGGTCCGATACCGGCGCGCAAAAGAATTGCGGGTGAGTGGATTGCGCCGGAAGACAGGATTACCTCGCGGCTATAAAACTCCTGCAGTTTGCCATCGACTCGCGCCTTGATGCCGACACAGCGAAGATCTTCGAACAACAGTTCGGTGATTTGCGTTCGCGTTGAGATCGTGAGGTTTTTCCGTTTCCGTACATCGGCGGAGAGATAACCCATTGCGGCAGAGACCCGTTGCTCTTCGGCATTAGAAATTGTGGCTGGGAAAAAGCCGTCCTCGAAGTGCCCGTTTTGGTCTTCAAGCGACTTGTAATTGGCTCGTTCTAGAACTTCGCGCAATATTTTCGAGTGCTCGGGCCATTGATCTTCAGGCACGCGGCGTATCGCTATTGGTCCGTCCTGACCATGCCACTCGTTGTCGAAGTCAAGATCTGTTTCTAGCTTTCTAAAGTAAGGCAACACCGACTTCCAATTCCATCCTTTAGCACCGCGGAATTCCCATTCGTTGTAGTCTGCCGGCGCGCCTCGGTTGGCCATTTGGCCGTTTATGGATGAACCGCCGCCGAGCACCCTGGCCTGCTCGTACTTTCGTCGTTTTGGTTTTGGTTCATCGGGTTTGTTGTGCGAAACAATTTCTGTCCTAACCTTTAGATTGGACCATAAAAAGCGATTGTTGAGATATGCGGTGCCCGGGTAGGAGTCGAGGATCTCTTCGGGTACTCTGTCAGGCGGTGTGTCTTCGCCTGCTTCGCAAGCGAGAACCGTGTTAGTGCTTCGTGCGGAGAGGCGGTTGGCAAGTACCGATCCGGCTGAGCCGCAACCAACGATGATATAGTCGAACTCCATCTGAATCCCCAAATCGCTTGTCAAGGCAGAGCATGCCTGGGTCATATGCGTGATGCAAGGCATGGGGCATGACCATGCTCAAGAGCTTTAACTATACGTCTTGGCTGGGTTCGAATGATGCCCGATATGAATAAAATTCAGGTTTAACCCAGCGCCTCAGGCGATATCCCGAAGCAGTTCTGCTTCTTGCAAGTCCACAGATACCAACTGCGAGACACCACGTTCGGCCATGGTGACGCCGAATAGGCGGTCCATTCGGGCCATGGTCATCCTGTGGTGGGTGATGATTAGGAAGCGTGTCTTCTCCTCACGGGTCATCTCTTCCAGCAGGGTGCAGAAGCGGTCCACGTTGGCGTCGTCCAGGGGCGCGTCTACTTCGTCCAAGACACATATAGGTGCGGGGTTTGTTAAAAATACTCCAAAAAGAAGTGCCAGCGCTGTCAATGCCTGCTCGCCACCGGATAGGAGCGAGAGTACTTGTAGTTTCTTACCAGGGGGACTCGCCATTATTTCAAGACCGGCCTCCAGCGGATCGTCCGATTCCGTCAGCGCAAGATGCGCTCCGCCGCCACCGAACAAGCGAACGAACAGTTTCTGGAAGTGCCTATCGACTTCCTTAAATGAAGCTAGCAGCCGCGCTCGACCTTCGCGATTTAACTCGGAGATTCCACGACGGAGTTTTTTTATAGCTTCAAGTAGATCGTCGCGTTCTGAGTTGAGAGTGTTGATCTGCTCCGTCAATTCCTCTGCCTCTTGACGAGCACGAAGGTTAACGGGGCCCATGGTCTCGCGCTCGCGAATCAGGCGGTCAACCTTGCGTTCTGTGGCTTCCAACTCGGGCAAAGCTTTTTCAGCATCGAGGCCCGAAATTTCAAACAAATCAACTGGCCGACACGAGAGCCGGTCGGCGACGCGCTCGGCGATCCCTGTGCAAACTTGCTTGGCCTGGTCGACAGAGCCCTCGGCACGGACGCGGTATTCGCGAGCCTGGGCTAGGGCTGTCTCCGCTTCGCGGAGGATCTGATCGCCGTCGCGTAGCGCAATTTCGGCCTCTGCAAGAGAGTCGGCTGCTTTCTTCCGCTTGGCTTCGGACGTCTCGACGGCGCTCATGAGTTCTTGGCGCCGAGAGTCCAATTCGGCGGGTTTGGCAGCAAGCTCTGTCAATTCCTCTTTCAACGCCTGCTCTCGCTCCATTAGGTCTTCCAGCTGGCGGGCGGACTCGACGTTACGGCGCTGCCAGGTCTGGAGCTCCGAGGCAATAGATTGCAGCCGGTTGGCACGTTCCTGCGCCAAGCGCTCTAACTGGTCATGGCGCGAGTAGCAATCCACTTGATAATTGCGGTGTTTAGCTAGTTCTGTGCGAATGCGTATGATGTTCTCACGCTCCGCCAGGGGCTCAGGCAGATGAGCCAATTCGGTCTGCTGCGTGCTCAGATTTTGGGCGGACTCGTCGCGGTCGGCGACGGCTGTCTCCAGCGCTTCGTTCAAAGCAATTAAGCGCGATTCATGGATTGTGGCCTGCTCCTTCTTGCTGGCTAGCGTCTCGCGCGCGACGTTCAGTGTCTGAAGTGCCTCGCGAACGGCTCGACTGGTATTCTGTTCAGCGTTGCGCGCAGCTCGTTCCGCCTCGCGGGCCGCATCGCGAACTGTTCCGACTTCGCCGACTGCTTCGGTTGCCGCATCCAGCATACCACGCAGTTCGGCCAATCGGTTCCGTTGCTCCAGTCGCACTGCGGCTGGTGTGGTAGCCTCCGATAATACGGTGTAGCCATCCCAACGCCACAGACCGCCCTCGCGGCTGACTATGCGTTGACCTTGTGCCAGAGATCTAGCCATTAGAATACCTTGGTCATCTGTATCAACCACGCCAATCTGCCGCAATCGGCGTGCCAGCGATGGCGGTGCCTCGACCAATTCGCTCATGGGAATGGTACCCTTCGGTAGGGTGAGAGCGGAGGACAAGGGTGCCAGCGTCCGCCAGTGCACGGGCGCTGCCTCGTCGGCGGGCACGTTCAGATCTTCTCCGAGCGCTGCGCCCAACGCTGCTTCGAAACCGGGTTTCACCGTGATCGCATCAATCAACGGCGGCCACAGGTCATCCTCGACGGCGTCCAGGATTTTGGCGATTGCTGTTTCCTCCGCCTTCAGCCGCGCCAGTTCAGTGTGAGCATCTTGGAAGGCTGCGTTTGCTCTACTTAGGGCTTGTTCAGTTGCCGTGCGGGTTTCTTCTGCCTCGCGCTGTTGGTCGAGGGCCGCCTCAACGGCGACGGCGCAACTGGCGACCGTGCGCTCGGCTTCGTCGACCGTTGTGTTGTCTTGTTGATGCGTATCCAACTCTGCGCGCTGGCGTTCGATTTCCTCTGCGCGCGAGGTCATTCGGTCCAAGCGCTGTTCTAAATCGCCTATGCGATGGGTCAGGCCGTTTCGCTGCGCATCGATGTCTGCGACCAGGGCGGTGGCCGTGTTCAAGGCAGTTTCGGTCTCTTCTACCTGGGTGTTAGCCGCGGCCAGGGCCTCAGCGGCGGCTGTGTGTTCCTCAGTTTCGGCACTGCGGGTGATTTCTATCTCTCCCTGTTCAGCGCTCAATTTTTTAGAAGTCGACGTAGCGTCAGCCGCGAACGCAATGGCCCGCTCACGGTCTTTGGCGATTTGTTCGAGACGCTGGCGGGACTGGTCAGTGGCGTCCTGAATACGCTGTTCTTCGATGGCAAGGTTGTCACGGGCAACCGTGATCCGGTGCAATTCAGCCGCTGCACTGGCTTCTATACGGCGCAGAGGCGGTAGGGCCTCGGCCCTCGCAGCTTGATCAGTTGCCGCCTTGCTGGCTAGGCTGGTAAGCTCGCCGACCT
>PARE01000024.1 GCA_002709525.1 Magnetovibrio sp.
TGGAACAAGCGGTTTATGATGGTGACAATGGCCAGCTCGTGACGGGGACGTTCCTCGATTACGCCATGCCTCGGGCTGACGACATGCCGTTTATGACCCTTGATTATTACGAAGGATCCCCCACGGCAAAAAACCCGTTGGGCGTCAAAGGTGCGGGTGAGGCAGGCTGCTGCGGCGCCCCGCCGGCTATCGTAAATGCGGTTCTTGATGCGCTCAAAGACCATGGCGTGACGCACATTGAGATGCCCATGACCCCCGAAGCCGTGTGGCGATCAATCCAAGATATCTAAATTTGGCTTGGTGTAGCTGACGCGATTTTTAATCTGCCATGCGGTGGGACAACCACAATCATTGATAGGATCATCAATTTCCTGGCCGGTGTCCTGTTCGTGGCAGGTATTATAGGGTTCGGGCAAACCAAGGCGCATTGGCTTTAAAGCCCGTACTCCGCGTCTCGAAGTTTTCGTCGCTGGATCTTACCCGTCACCGTCTTTGGCAGGGCATCGACGAAGGCAACACGGCGGGGGTGCTTATAAGGTGCGGTCGCGGACTTGGCGAATTCCTGAAGTTCTTTGACTAGATTGTCCGAGCCTACATACCCATCATTCAAGATGATGAAGGCTTTAACCACCTCGCCGCGCATCTCATCGGGACTGCCGACGGCAGCACACTCCATGACGGCCGGATGTTCTATCAGGGCGTTCTCTACCTCCATCGGACCAATTCGATAGCCGGCCGAATTGATCACGTCATCGTCGCGACCGTCGTAGAATAGGTATCCATCGGAATCCATGTAGGCTGTGTCGCCGGTCAAAAACCATTCATCACCATCAATTTTAATGCGAGAATTTGCCGTCAACTCTGGTGCTTTCCAGTAGCCAAGCATGATTTGTGGGTTGGGGTATTTGATGAGCAGCCGCCCGACCTGGTTAGGTTCGAGAAAGGTATCGTGGTCTTCAGCTGCAATCGCCGCGATGGTCCCTGGCTGCGGTCGCCCCATAGAACCCGGCTTTACCTGCATCGGGGGATAATTGAGGATTGTCATCAGGGTTTCAGTCTGCCCGTAGCCGTCCAGAAGCAGGCTACCGGTGATCTCCTCCCAGCGTGCAACGACTTCTGGATTGACGCTCTCACCAGCCGAAACGCCTAGGCGCAAACTTTCCAGGTTATAACCGCTGACATCTCTTAAGATCAGCTGGCGGAGCTCGGTGGCTGCGGCGCAAAACACATTGACATTGTATTTTGTGAGCAACTCGAACCGATGGCCAGGATCGAATGGTCCGTCATAGAACAGTACGGTTGATCCTGTCGACCAAGGTCCAAACAGGATGGACGTGCCGGCTTTGGACCAGCCCGTGTCAGCTGTGCACCAGATAATGTCTGATTTCGTGAGCGTCAGCCAATACCAGGCTGAAACCCGCCAAGTGAAAATGGCGCGCGACGCATGTAACACACCCTTCGGTTTGCCGGTGGACCCTGAGGTATAATAGAGAATTGCTGGATCCTCTGCTGCGATACGTGGTGGATCAAATTTCTCTGGGAGCGCGTCCAGAACCGCTTCAAAATCCAGCCACCCGGCACCGCCACCAACGCTGATCCGTGCCTTCAACTCATAGCCGTCGTCGATCTTGTCGGTGTTCCCGGCGGTGGTGACTACCGCGACCGCACCGGCATCCTTGATACGATACGCAATGTCGCTGGAGGTTAGCATGGTGACGCAAGGTATTGGTACCAGCCCCATCTTTAGACACCCGACTATTGCGATCTGCCAGGCCGGAATCCGTGGTAGCATCACCAGTACTCGGTCTCCTTTGTTCAGGCCAATGTTTGTCATCAAATTCGCGAACTGGGAGGTGCGGCGCGCCATATCTGCATATGTAAAGCGTGCCTCGGCACCTTCATGATTGCACCAGATTAAGGCTAAGTGATCAGGGTCTGCTGCCCATTGGTCCACTACGTCAGCCCCAAAATTAAACGTTTTTGGGATATCCCATTTAAAGTTCTGATAGGCGCTTTCGTAATCCGGCATGCAAACGCGATGCATGATTTCACCCTTTTAAAATTCGTCGCGCGATGGCCCAACGGTGGACTTCTGAAGGTCCGTCATAAATGCGAAAGGCACGGATTTCCTTAAACATCTGGGCAACCACCGTGTCGTCAGCAACACCAAGCCCACCTAATATCTGTACGCATCGGTCGGCGACCCGGTATAGCGCCTCTGAGACCGCGGTCTTTGCCATTGAAGATTCATGACGACCCTTTTCCCCTTGATCTATAGCA
The DNA here is from genome assembly GCA_002709525.1 of Magnetovibrio sp. Classification (GTDB taxonomy): domain Bacteria; phylum Pseudomonadota; class Alphaproteobacteria; order Rhodospirillales; family Casp-alpha2; genus UBA3470. The sequence goes on from PARE01000024.1 coordinate 2,281, forward strand.
TCGCAAGCCCACCAGGTGAGGAGGCGTGCCTGCTGGAGGTCCATCTCGTTGTCGGCTAGCATAAAACCGATACCTTCATGGCGGCCGATGGTCTTGCCGAAGGCTTCGCGCTCTCGCGCATAATTAAGCGCTATATCATGGGCACGGCAGGCACCGCCCAGCCAGCGCATGCAGTGGGTCAGCCTAGCCGGTGCCAAGCGAACCTGGACATACCTAAATCCCTCCCCAACGGCGCCCAAAACTTCAGAACGGGGAACACAGAGATTGTCGTATTCAATCTCCCAATGACCGCCAGTGAAGCTCTCATCCATGGTGTTCATAGGACGGACTATCCGTATACCTTCTACATCTGGCTTGGTCAGAAACATAGTGGCACCTGGGGTTTCGCCATGGCCGTCTGGAACGTCCGCCATAATAATCATTAAACCCGCCCCCGATGCGCCAGTAATAAACCACTTGCGGCCGTTAATGATAAAGTTGTCGCCGTCTGGAATAGCTGTGGTTCTGAGCGTCGGATCGGCCCCGGCCCCACCAGGCTCAGTCATAGCGAAGCATGAGCGATGTAACCCCTCGGTAAGAGGGCGCAGCCATTTTTCTTGTTGTTCTTCTGAGGCGACTTTGACCAATAGGTTCATGTTCCCTTCGTCCGGCGCGTTACAGTGCGTGGCAACAGGACCCAGTGGCGAGAACCCGGCTGCTTCTAAGGCAATAGCCGTGCCTACGTGGTTAAGGCCTAGGCCGCCCCATTTTTCCGGTAATTGCGGTACAAAAACGCCGGCCTCACGAGCCAACTTGTTCAGTTCTATTCGCAACTCATCCGTCGGACCGTGGTCTGTGTTGCGAGGATCCTTCTCAAAGGGGATAACCGTGTCGCGGACGAAAGCCTCAATACGGTTCTTAAGCTCAATTTGGTCTTCTGTTAGGGTGAAACCAATCAAGAGTGCCTCCTAGGTTAGAAATATTTTTCGTTAGCTATATCAATGGCAAAATTTAATAGTCCATCGGCAGACTCGCCAAATTTGACGAAACGGGGATCGTCCGTGTCTCCGCTGACGTAGCGGATATATAGCTGCCGAAAGATTACAGCGGCGCGGAATACGGCTAGTACCCGAATAAAATGGAAACCCGTCATGTCGACACCGCTGAGTTCGGCGTAATAGTTGGCTATTGCTTCGCGGCTTGGGAAACCGTGCCCGGCAGTCGGCATTTGGTTAAGCTCCAGCATGGCCTCTGGATCGCCAGCTTCCGTCCAGTAGCCGAGCATAACTGCCAGGTCCCAGCGCGGGTCACCGCGCGTACCCATGTCCCAGTCGATTACGGCCACGGGGGCATGCGTGTTTGGGTTCAGGATCACGTTGTCTAACTTAAAATCATTGTGAATGAGTGTTGCCTGTGAATCTGCAATCAGCCGCGCGTCCAACCAATCCGAAAGCGCTGTCAGCGCTGAGGGAGCGTCTCCATCCCAGGCGGCCAAACCGCGCTTTTTCCAGCCCCCGAGAGTGCGGGCTAAATAACCCTCCGTATTACCCAGTGTATCTAGATCAACGATCTTTGGATCGATGGCGTGGAGGGCCGCTAATTGCTCAGCCAACATACGGCCCAGACCGTATCCCGCGTCGGCGGTTGACTCGTCCGGCATGGTGCCGCCGATAACAAGGCCCGGCCGGTATTCCATTATAAAGCAGGGTGCGCCCAAGATCTCCAGGTCATCGCAGAAATGATAGCAACGCGGTGCTAGCGGGAAGGCCTTCCACAAGCGCATGAGAATTCGGCTTTCTCGACCCATGTCGTTGGAACCGGGTTGAACCGGTCCCATCGGTGGACGGCGCAGGACGCGCATCTGGCCGTCTATGGATATCAGATAGTTCAGATTGCCAAAGCCGGACGAGAATTGGCGCGGAGCCGGATCTGTGTCCAGTGAAATGCCCTGGTCCGCTAGATACACAGCCAAGCGCTCCCAGTTCTGGGTCACTTCACCGGCGCCCGAGAGAAATAAAGTGTCTGATCGCGATATTTTTTTAGCCTTCACACACGGAGATTAGGACGCATGCCAGGACCTGTCACGTCATCGTCAGACAACTACAGGAGGGTATAGCATCTGGTTGGGTTGGCCGCGCTGTATCCGTAGGCAATCGCGAGGAAGTTTTGGTAAACTTTTGCGCTTTATTGATTTATTCAAGGAGGGGAACACTCACATTTAGCTCAAAGAGAATTTTTCATAACAGCACACAAAATAGTTTTTATCTTTACAGCCGGTCTCATGCGGCCTTTATCCTGTTGTTGACACAAATCCGGCATCACTTCATCAGATAATTAATCCACTTAACCCTGATTCTTCTGGACCTTTGCCCATGTGTCGCGAAGCCCGATAGTGCGGTTAAATACGGGTCTTTCCGGGGTCGAATCTGGGTCTGCGGCGAAATAACCTTGCCTCTCAAATTGCACGGTGTCGCCGATAGCCGTCTCGCTAAGCGCCGGTTCCAACTGGCAATTGCTCAAGATGCCCATCGAGTCCGGATTGATGTCGTCCAGCATGTTACCAGACGCCGCGCCGGGCGTTTCCGCTGTGAAGAGATTGTCGTAAAGGCGCACTTCGGCGGCGACTGCGTGTTCTGCAGACACCCAATGTAGGGTGGCCTTAACTTTGCGGCCATCTGGTGAGCCACCGCTCTTAGTGGCTGGATCATAGTTGCACCGCAGTTCCGTAACGTTTCCGCTGGAGTCTTTGATAACTTCCGTGCAGGTCAAGTAGTAGGCGTAACGAAGCCGAACCTCTCGGCCAGGTGCAAGGCGAAAGAATTTCTTCGGTGGATCTTCCATGAAGTCATCTCGCTCAATCCAAAGTTCGCGTCCAAAGGAGACCATGCGGGTTCCATCGGCATCGTTTTCTGGATTGTTGAGGGCCTCCAGTTCCTCGCTCTTTCCTTCCGGGTAGTTTTCAATCACCACCTTAAGTGGATCGAGAACCGCCATGCGCCGGAGCGCTAACTTGTTTAGATTATCCCGAACGCAATGCTCCAAAAGCGCCATCTCCACCACCGAGTCGCTTTTCGTCACGCCGATGCGTGATGCAAAATCCCGGAGAGCGGCCGCTGGCAGACCGCGGCGACGCAGGCCAGCCAATGTCGGCATACGAGGGTCATCCCAGCCCGTTACGTGTCCGTCCAGGACAAGCTGCGTGAGGCGACGTTTGGAGAGCACCGTGTAGCTAAGGTTGAGGCGCGAAAATTCATACTGACGAGGCCGTGATGGAGTGGGCAGATTCTCTATCAGCCAATCGTAGAGCGGCCGATGATCCTCGAACTCCAGCGTGCAAAGGGAGTGAGTTACCCCCTCGATCGCGTCGGATTGGCCATGTGCGTAATCGTATGTCGGATATATACACCAGGCATCGCCAGTTCGCGGATGATGGGCGCGAATGATGCGGTAGAGGACCGGATCTCGCAGATTGATGTTGCCCGAGGCCATGTCGATTTTGGCCCGTAGCACGCATGCGCCGTCTGCGAATTCACCGGCGCGCATGGCTCGGAACAGACCCATGTTTTCATCGACACTGCGGTTGCGATTCGGGCTGTCCCTTCCTGGCTCAGTAAGGGTGCCGCGGTACTCCCTCATTTCTTCGATTGTGAGATCATCGACGTAGGCCTTGTTTTTGGTTATCAAATATTCGGCCCAGTTGTATAGCTGCTCAAAGTTATCTGAAGCAAAATATTGGTGTTTCCCCCAATCAAAACCCAGCCACCGCACATCGGCCTCGATCGCGGTCATGAACTCTTGCTCTTCCTTTGTGGGGTTGGTGTCGTCAAACCGCAGATGGCAGCGACCGTGAAACTCTGAGGCGACGCCAAAATTAAGGCACATGGATTTACAGTGACCGATATGCAGATAGCCGTTTGGTTCTGGTGGAAATCGCGTGACGATTTCGTTGTAGCGGCCAGAGTCTATATCTACGGCAATGATCTCGCGGATAAAGTCTCGAGGCTTATCATCGATGGCCACGGCAAGGGTATCAGAAGAGTTCGTCATGGTGATGTCCGCATTGTTGTGCGCCAAAATCTGAAATCAGTAACCCAGGGCGCCTTGTCTGCCAAAAATTCTCCGTTGAGCCAAGATAAAGCTGACTATAGATTGGCACAGTTCCAGTATAGGCCTTAAGCCAGCGATCAGCGCTTTTAGGATAGGGCCTGACAAGCGGTTTGGATTCGACGGCAGGCTTCTTCCAGATCTTCCATAGAGGCGGCGAAGGAAAGGCGGAAGTGTGGGCTGAGCCCGTAGGCCTCACCGTGGACGGCGCCGATGCCAAATTCTTCAAGAAGGTAGATGACGAAATCGCGGTCAGTTTTGATCTTTCGGCCGGCGGGTGACGTCTTTCCAATCAATCCGGCGCAACTGGGATAAACGTAGAATGCGCCATCGGGACTGAGACAGCTGAGGCCAAAGCAGTTGTTCAAGCGATCCAGCATGAAGTCCCGCCGCCCCTGGAAGACCTTAGCTCGTTGCTTAACTACGTCTTGAGGGCCTGTAAGTGCAGAAACCGCGGCGGCTTGGGCAACAGAATTTGGATTACCTGTGCTTTGGTTTTGAAGTTTGTGCATTACCTGAACTAAATCCACTGGTCCCCCGGCATAGCCGATACGCCATCCGGTCATCGCATAGGCCTTTGAGACGCCGTTGACAGTAAGCGTGCGGCTGTATAACCGCGGGTCTGCCTGTGCAGGGGTCACGAAGTCGATGTCATCGAAGCGGATGTGTTCGTACATATCATCGCTCATTATAATGCATCGGGGATAATCTGACAGGACATCGCCAAGGGCGCGGTATTCATCCACCGTGTACAGCGAACCCGACGGGTTATTCGGAGAGTTTAACATCAACCATCGGGTTTTTGGCGTCACAGCCTTGGTCAGTTCTTCGGGCTGCAACTTAAAACCGTTTTTTTCGCTGCACTCGACCAACACTGGTACGCCACCAACGTATTTTGCCATTTCCGCATAGGATCCCCAGAACGGCGCCGCGATGACGATTTCATCACCGGGCTCTACAGTCGCCTGGATGGCATTGAAGATTGTTTGCTTGGCGCCGTTTGAAGCAATGATCTGATCGTGGCCGTAATCTAGACCATTTTCACGTTTGAACTTTCGCTGGATAGCATCCTTGAGTACTGGCGTGCCTCCAACAGGAGTATAAGTGGTCTCGCCGCGTTTCATGCCCGCGGAGGCCGCATCCATAACGTGGTCGGGGGTTGGAAAGTCAGGCTGGCCCTGCGTTAGAGCGACGATATCACGGCCCTCGGCGCGCAGCTCGCGAGCACGCTGCGTGGCAACGGAACTGGGCGAGGTCTCGATGCGTTCCATACGTTCAGCAATATACGTCATCGATAGGATCCTTACGGCATTTAATCGAAAAGGCAGACATTAGGCGATCGTCCAATTTCAGTCGAGAAGATCGTCGAGGGCCTCGAAGGTTCGCTGGATGTCACTTGCATCGTTGAATAGATAAGGCGCGATACGGATTGAATTTCCGCCGCGCAGGCTAATGTGAAAACCCTTTGCCTTCATCTGTGCGCCGATATTGACCGGTGGGGGGGATGATGGTCTCACACCAAGGAAATGGCCAACTCTATTTTTGTCCGGGACGACACCCCATCCTCGCCCCCGAGCCAAATCAGCGGCCATGTCTGTTAGGCCGCGAAGCGTCTCCTGAATAGCTGCAGGTGTCCATGCAGCGAGTTGCTCTAAGGAAGCGACCGCCATGGGCATGTTAATGAAATTATTGCGCTCGCCCATGTCGAAGCGGCCGGCTCCGTTAGCAAACTCTTCAGGGTATTCGACCTCGGTCGCTTCAGCTTGAACGTTGGCCATGTTCCAGCGGTGTTGTTCCAACGGGGTACCATTCTGGCGGTGCGGCGCGACATAAAGAAACGCTAACGTGTAGGGACACAGTAGCCACTTGTAGGCCGAAGCGACCATGAAGTCGGGCTGGATTCTACTCATGTCCATTGGCATAGCACCCGCGGTCTGAGTGGAATCGATACATAGCGCTGCACCAACCTCGCGACATTTCTCTCCAATGGCTTCCAGATCCAGACGTGTGCCGTCTGCCCAATGACAGGGAGGTAATGCGGTAATTGCCGTGTTCGGCCCTATGACATCCAGCACATTTGGTGTCCAGTTGCCGTCCTCGGGCCGTGGGGCGACTTTGAGGCTAGCGCCGGTTTCCTTGGCGAGATGTCGCCAGCTGAAGATATTGGAGGGAAATTGGTCGGTGATAACGACGATTTCTTGACCGGTCGAAATCGGCAAGTTCTTCGCCATCACAGCGACCCCGTAGGAAGTTGAACTGACGATGGCTATGTCGCTGGCCGGCGCGCCGACGAGATTACCGAATAGACTGCGAATAAGTTCTGCCTCCGCCGGCGGCTCCGCACCGTTCATGGCCCAAGGACGATATTTTCGTGCCAATCCCTTGAGGCCAGCCTGATATGTCGCCTTAGGCAGGGGAGTGTAAGAGGCTGCGTTAAGGTAGGTGACCCCGTCTTCCATTTCGAACATATGGCTCTGGTTCTCAAGTAGCATATTGGTATCCTTTTATTGCTCTGACACTCATTATCAATGGACGGGCGTTTTCGGCAAACCCACATTGGATTTATTTAGCTGTTGGCGTTTCACGTGCTCGCGATAGGCAATGAAGGCGGTTGAGCCAAAGATCAGCACGCTGCCAAGCCAGACGTAGGCGTCTGGGACTTCGCCAAAGGCGAGATAGGCGAATAACGAGACGATAAGTAAACGCGTGAAATCTATAGGCATGACCACGTGTGTCGGTGCCAAGCGTAACGCTTCCGCCATTCCCATTTGGCCTAGACCACCAAGAATGCCCAGAAAAACCAATAGCCCCCATTGCTCCAATGTTGGCCAGACCCAGACGTAAAGCGCTGGACCCAGCAGCATAGGGGTCATCATAATTGACATGTAGACAGTAATAGTGACGCTACTCTCGGTTCGGCCCAGAATCTTGATCATGATCAGACATATTGCCCAGCCCAGTGCCGAGCCCAGCACTAGAAGCTGGCCAAGTCCAATAGTCCCAAATCCGGGCCGTAGCACCACGAATACACCGATAAAGCCGACCAGAATGGCGCTCCAGCGTTGCAGGCCGGGGCGTTCGCCAAGAAAAAAAATAGCGAGTATCGCGACATAGATGGGTGCCGTGAACCCGAGTGCCGTGACTTCTGCCAAGGGTGCCAGGCTAATCGCCATGAAGAAGCCCATCATGCATGCTGAATTGAGGACAGCTCGCCAAAGCATGAGTCCTGGCCGTGAAGTGCGTAGCGGCGCCCAACCCAACTTCACGAACCAGGGGACCATAGCGAACAACGCGAATAAATTGCGGAAAAATGCGATTTCAAAGGGGTGGATATCATTAGAAACGTGTCGGATCAGCACATGCATGGCGGCCATGCATACGCCGGCGCCCAGCATGAGTGCCATACCCCTAAGTGAGTTAGCCCTGAGTGGCGCGCTAGTGATGGTAGTCATAGGTTGGCTTTCAAGATGATTTGGGACATTAGGCCTTCGGGTGCCGCAGTGCAAAACGAGATATTTAATTGATACAATTATGCCTCACGGACCGTGCGCACAGGCGTTGACAAAATGAAATCCGGCTCCTAATGTCGCGCGCTTTCGAGTTAGACTGTGTCGAGCACGTAAAATTCGATTATCATGAGGCGGTGGGGCTAAGGCCATGAAAGTCAGAAATTCTCTAAAATCCGCAAAAATCCGTGACAAGGACTGTCGCGTCGTGCGCCGCAAAGGTCGTGTATACGTGATCAACAAAAAAAACCCGCGGTTAAAGGTCCGCCAGGGGTAGCCTGACCAAAAATAGAGGACTGAGTACCGCGCCTCGGCGCGGTTTTTTTATTCCGTAAAACCATCTGGTCGCGGGTTAGGGGTATACTGGCGCAACTTATTGAAACATATAATCTTCGACGCGACTTGTGTGGTGGCGTAAACTCAATTTATCGTTAAATCCAATCGGCTATTTTGGATCCGCAGGTAAGGGGTTGAGCCCGTGAACACAAGTGACAGTAAAATCTCGTTCCCCGTTGTTATTATCGTCGCCGGATCCATAGCTGTTCTGCTTGGCATGGGGATTCGCGGTAGTCAGGGGCTCTATTTGAAGCCCATGAGCGTCGACCTGGGATGGGGCCGGGAAATTTTTGCGTTCGCTATGGCGATGCAGAACTTGTTGTGGGGCGCTTTCCAGCCGTTTGCCGCCGCGATGACGGAGAAGTGGGGCACGGGCCGGGTGGTCGCCGGCGGTGGGGTTTTGTATGCCGTCGGCCTCTATATCATGTCCATTTCCCAGGATCCGCTCACCTTCAATTTTTCGGCTGGGCTCTTATTGGGTATGGCACAGTCGGGATGCGCGTTGGGTGCCATACTAGGTGCCGTTGGCCGTGCACTTCCGGAAAGCTCGCGGACATTCGGCCTTGGCATTGTCACGGCGGCGGGTGCAGCAGGTCAATTCATCGTCGTGCCAATCGGACAGGCGTTTCTTAGTTACTATGGCTGGTCCACATCTTTTGTATTGCTGGGTTTATTGTCGATCATCATCGTGTTTGCAGCTATTTTCCTGAGAGGCAAACCGACTGAGGCGAAGATGGCGCAGCCTCCGGAAGGTGGTGGCCGTGAGGCCCTTGGCATGAGCGGAATGTTGTCGCTAGCATCGAAGGACTCCAGTTTCTGGTTGCTAACGGCTGGGTTTTTTGTTTGTGGTTTTCACGTAGCCTTTATCACTGTTCACATGCCAGCCTATCTGGATGACAAAGGCCTGCCGGTGGAGCTTGGAGCTTATTCACTCATGCTGATCGGACTGTTTAATATTGTGGGCTCATTTGTCGCAGGATACATGGGCGGCAAATTTTCGAAGAAGTATCTTCTTAGTACGCTTTACAGTTTACGCTCTGTTACAATTGCTGCCTTTATATTGGTACCCATTTCCACACCCAGTGTTTTGTTGTTTTCCGTCGCCATGGGTTTGCTATGGCTTAGCACCGTGCCGTTGACGTCCGGCTTGGTAGCGACCATTTATGGAACAAGATATATGGGAACACTGTTTGGTATCGTCTTTTTTTCCCACCAAATCGGCAGTTTCCTGGGTGTTTGGTTGGGGGGCTATTTTTACGACACTACAGGTTCCTACGATCCGATCTGGTGGGCGGGAATTGCGCTTGGTTTTACGGCCGCGATCTTACACTGGCCGATACATGAAAAGACGCATGCCGAAGCAGTAAATGCCTGATTACGAACCGGGTTGGGCGTGCTAGAACAAGAGACCTGGAAGAAACGAACGAGACGTGTTCACAAGAGGCAGTGCTCCAGGAGGATTTGTCCATGCTGATGCCCAAGCCTGATAGCGCAACCATTGCGCGGCGCGATGAAATCATTGCCTCCATGCATGGCATCGTCACGAGAGATAACGTTATCGTCGACGAAGATGAATTACGTGCTTACGATTGTGACGGGCTGATGGCTTATAAGCAAATGCCGCTCATTGTGGTTTTGCCAGAGACCACGGAACAGGTCTCGAGGATCCTCAAATACTGCCATGACAATGACGTGAAGATTGTCCCTCGTGGTGCTGGCACGGGCCTATCTGGCGGTGCGCTGCCGTTGGCGGATGCGATTACACTTGGCCTCGGTAAGTTCAAAAAGATCATCGAAACGGATTACGACAATCGTTGCGTAGTGACCCAGCCAGGCGTCACAAATCTTGCGCTAACCCAGGCGGTCGAGCAGAGAGGCTTTTATTATGCACCCGACCCGTCCAGCCAGATTGCGTGCTCCATCGGTGGCAATGTGGCGGAGAACTCAGGCGGTGTGCATTGCCTGAAATACGGACTGACGACGAACAATGTTCTGGGTTTGGAAATGGTGCTTATGAACGGCGATATTATCCGTATCGGAGGCAAACATTTAGACGCGCCAGGGTATGATTTGCTCGGTGTCATCAACGGTTCGGAGGGATTGTTAGGGGTAATTACCGAGGTCACCGTGCGTATCCTTCAGAAGCCCGAGACAGCGAAGGCGGTCCTTCTAGGGTTCGAGAGCAATGAAGCCGGTGGCGACTGCGTTGCTGCAATTATCGCCGCCGGCATTATCCCCGGCGGCATGGAGATGATGGATACCTTTGCTATCCAGGCAGCGGAGGAATTTGTGCAAGCCGGCTATCCCCTGGACGTGGCGTCGCTTTTGATTGTTGAGCTGGATGGCCCGGCGGCAGAAGTGGACCATCTCGTCTGCATAGTAGAGTCCATCGGCCGCCAGCAAAACGCGAAGTATATAAAAGTTAGCGAAACCGAGGACGAACGCCTTCGATTCTGGTCGGGCCGAAAGGCCGCGTTTCCGGCCGTTGGGCGTCTCTCGCCGGATTATCTCTGTATGGATGGCACGATCCCCCGTGGGGAGCTCTCGCATGTGTTAACCCGCATGGGGGAGCTCTCTGAAAAGTATGGTCTTCGGGTCGCAAACGTCTTCCATGCGGGGGACGGCAACTTACATCCGCTGATCTTATTCGACGCCAATCAGCCCGGTGAGTTGGAGGCGGCAGAGAAATTTGGCGCCGACATTCTCAGGCTTTGTGTCGAAGTGGGTGGCGTACTCACTGGTGAACACGGTGTCGGTGTGGAAAAGCGTGACCTAATGGGCGAGATGTTTTCCGAGGACGATATGAAACAGCAACAGCGCGTTAAATGCGCTTTTGATCCGGGGCATCTTTTGAACCCAGGCAAAGTATACCCCACCCTGCACCGTTGTGCCGAATTGGGGAAAATGCATATCCACCACGGCAGAGTATCGTTTCCGAACATACCCAGGTTTTAGACAATGTCAGAAACGCTCAAAGCTGAAACCGAGGAGCAGGTCCTAGACACAATTAAGTGGGCAGTTGCAGAGAGGAAGTCGCTGGATGTTCGAGGCACGGGATCGAAGTCTAAGCTGGGCCGACCGATGAAACTTGACCATGTCCTGGATCTTTCGGCGCTCTCTGGCGTGAAGTTCTATAAACCTTCTGAACTGGTATTGAGCGCGGGCGCCGCGACCCCCGTCGCGGAGGTAGAGGCGTTGCTTAACGATCAGAGCCAGCAAATAGCGTTCGAACCCCCGGACCTTGGCCCGTTGTTAGGCAACCGGGCGGGTGGTGGCACGCTGGGTGGATTGCTGGCTTGTAATCTTGCCGGCTCGCGGCGTATCAAAGCGGGCTCTGCACGAGACCATTTTTTAGGCTTCATCGCCGTTAGTGGTCGAGGTGAGGTATTCAAGTCCGGGGGGCGGGTCGTTAAGAATGTGACCGGGTTTGACCTGTCAAAGCTCATGGCCGGGTCCTATGGGACACTGGCTGTTATGACGGAAGTGACTGTTAAGGTTTTGCCGGCGCCAGAGAAGATCCGAACCGTCCTCGTTAATTGGGAGAGGGACGGTATCTATGATCACGGCGGCACCAAGGCTATGATCGATGCTTTGGCCAGCCCTCATGAAGTCTCCGGTGCGGCGCACTTGCCTGCCGCAGTTGCTGGGCTCTCGTCCGTTGATTATATCGCCAGCGGTGGATGTGCCGTGACAGCTATCCGCGTCGAGGGTCCGGAGCCCTCCGTGGCACATCGATGCGAAGCGCTACGTGCCTTGTTAGCCCCTCTAGGCGACACGGAAGAACTGCACTCTAAGAACTCGCAGACACTGTGGCGCGAGATTCGCGATGTCATTTACTTTTCTGAAGATCAAGAACGTCACATTTGGCGTTTGTCTGTGCCCCCCAAGGAAGGCTCCCGCGTGGCTATGCAGATCCTCGAGGGGCAACCAGGAGAAGCCCTTTACGACTGGGGTGGAGGGCTTATATGGCTGGCTCTTGGGGCTGCACCCGATGCTTGCGCTGATGTTGTACGCCAGTGCGTAGCTGCCGTTGGAGGTCATGCTATGTTGGTTCGCGCGCCCGCGAGTGTGCGTGAGCGAGTTTCTGTTTTCGAGCCTCAAGTGGGTCCTTTAGGCGACATCACTAGCCGCATTAAGGAAGGCTTCGACCCGAATGGGATCCTAAATCCTGGACGTATGCACGAGGAGCACTGATCTGTGCAGACAAATTTTTCCGAGGCTCAACTTGCGAAACCGGATATTGCGGAGGCCAACGACATTCTCCGCAAATGCGTGCATTGTGGATTTTGTACAGCAACCTGTCCGACCTATGTACTTTTGGGCGATGAATTAGACAGTCCACGCGGCCGTATTTATCAGATTCGCGACATGCTGGAGAGTGACAAGCCAGCATCAAAGGCGCAGGTTACCCATGTTGATCGATGCCTAAGTTGTTTGTCTTGCATGACCACTTGTCCGGCTTCCGTGCACTATATGCATCTCGTTGACCTGGCCCGTGTGAGAATTGAGTCAACTTATTCTCGGCCCCTTGCCGAGAGATTTCTACGCAAGGTGCTGGCCACCGTCATTCCGAGTCCACGTCTTTTTCAAATGTCGTTGATGGCTAATGCGTTGGTTCGGCCCTTCGCGAAGATTTTGCCCGGTCGATTAAAGGGGCTCGTCGGCATGTCTCCGGCTGGACTCCAGGGATTATCGCCTGTCGACCGGCCGCAAACTTTTCCAGCTGAGGGGCCACGCCGTATGCGGGTGGCGTTGATGAACGGCTGCGCACAGCAGGTTTTGCGTCCGGCTATCAATGAAGCCAGTGTCCGGCTTTTAACCCGACACGGCTGCGAGGTTGTTATTGCGGAGGGGGCAGGGTGCTGCGGTGCGCTGGTTCATCACATGGGCGACGAAGTTGGTTCACATTCAGCCGCCAAGGCAAATATCGCTGCCTGGGAGAAGCTTCGCGACCAGGGCGGTGGCTTGGATGCCGTGATAATAAACGCGTCTGGCTGCGGCACGACGATTAAAGATTACGGTTTCATGTTGCGGACCGAACCGCAATGGGCGACGCGGGCAGCTTGGGTATCGGATATTGCCATGGATATCTCTGAGTTGATGAAGACGCTGGGGTTGCAGAACGCAGTAACCCCTGTAAATGCCCCCGTTGTGGCGTATCACTCGGCTTGTTCCATGCAACACGGCCAAAGACTCTCGTCGCTGCCGAGAAACTTGTTGGAGATGGCTGGCTTCGACGTTCGGGAGCCTGCGGAGGGACATTTGTGCTGTGGATCGGCGGGGACCTACAACATAATGCAGCCGGATTTGGCGGCTGAGTTGAAGCGCCGAAAGGTTGCAAGCTTGATGAATACCAAAGCAGATGTGGTCGCCACTGGAAATATTGGTTGCTTGGTCCATATTGGTGGTGGCTTGAACGAGGAAGATGGCCCTCCTGTCTTGCATACCGTCGAACTGCTGGATTGGGCTACCGGCGGCCCCGCACCTGATGTTTTTGAATGACCCGCTGAGTTCTTGGGTTCTTGTATTGTCATTGGCTTGTGTATCGATGGGTACGTCATAGGCCGCTTGTCGCTATGTCAACGAGTTTTTGCCAAAGGCTGGACAAAAGGACGATAATCTACGTAATTATGGGCTGCGACGCCGCCGTAGTGAGGGATATCCAACCCACGCTGGATATGGAGAACCGTCATTTCGGCGCATTCTCTGGCCTCAGTTTGACCGTCGATACTATCGATAACAGAGATGCCGCTTCTACGTTTTAGGGGCGGGCTTTGACCAGTCATGAATACATGCCAAAATAAGTTCGCGTATGTTTGAAGTGAAACGTGAGTTGACCGGGCCGCCGACATGATGGTTATTAACGCTTAACGCACGTCCCCAAAACGCGAGGAACTCCTATGTGTGCCCGAGCCATTGCGGAACTAATTGAGATTGAAGACGATCTACTGGAGGAATTACGAGCCGTTGTCGGTGATCGTCTTTCCACTTCGACTGCTGTTCGAGAACACCATGGGCATGGTGAGGGCTTCCCNGGTGTTTTCCCGCCGGGCGCCGTGGTCTTTGCTCATTCGACGCAAGAGGTCAGCGAGATTGTCAAACTCTGCGCAGCGCGCAAGGTTCCTATAGTGCCTTTTGGAACTGGGACATCGCTGGAGGGGCATGTGGCAGCCATCAAGGGTGGGGTGTGCATTGATCTAACCCAAATGGACCAGGTTTTGAACGTAAACGCCGAAGACCTTGATGTAACGGTTCAGCCCGGCGTGCGCAGGAAGCAATTGAACGAACACCTTCGCGACACGGGCCTTTTTTTTCCCATTGATCCAGGCGCCGACGCCTCGATCGGTGGGATGACGGCGACCCGAGCGTCAGGAACAAATGCTGTGCGTTACGGTACCATGCGCGAAAACGTCCTGTCGTTGACCGTAGTGTTGCCTGATGGTCGGATCATTCGAACNTCCCGTNGGGCCCGGAAGTCATCCGCGGGGTATGACTTAACGCGCCTTTACGTGGGGTCGGAGGGCACCTTGGGCGTGATCACAGAAATCACCCTTCGACTTTTCGGCATCCCTGAGGCGATTTCAGCAGCTGTTGCTTCCTTCCCAGATCTTGAATCAGCTGTGAATACGGTCATTTTGACTATTCAATCCGGTGTGTCCATTGCCCGCGTGGAGCTATTGGATGATATTCAGATGGACGCCTTAAACAAATATTCGGGTCTAGATTACCCTGTTCAGCCAACCCTGTTTTTTGAATTTCATGGTTCTCAAGCGGGTGTCGAAGAGCAAGCGGAAACGGTTCAGGGCATCGCNGGCGAATTTGGTTCTGCCGATTTCCAATGGACCGCACATGCCGAAGAGCGGAACAAGCTTTGGCAGGCCCGCCATGACGCTTACCATGCCTGTAAAGCCCTTCGTCCTGGTGCAACGGTTTACGCCACCGATGTCTGTGTGCCTATCTCGCGGCTTGCGGAATGTATTATGGAAACTCGCAAGGATATAGATGAAACAGGCNTTCTGGCACCAATCGTCGGCCATGTCGGAGACGGCAATTTTCATCTGAGTCCAATTTTCGACCCCAACGACGCGGAAGAGTCGCGGAAAGTAGATGAGCTCAATGAACGCTTGGTTCTAAGAGCNCTTGCCATGGACGGCACCTGTACAGGGGAGCACGGGGTCGGCATACACAAGATGGATTTTCTNGTTGCCGAGCACGGCGACGCGATCAGTGTGATGCGGACTTTGAAGATGGCACTTGATCCCGATAACATCATGAATCCGGGTAAGGTGATTCGGGTCTGAGCCCCACAAACAATGGCTTATTTCAANCCCGACCAGCCCCAGGCATTTCTNGATGATCTNATGCGAGCAGCCATTGCCGCCGCAAATCCGCTGGAGGCAGTGCCGCAGCACTTACCCCCGCCGCCCATTGGTCGCACAGTGGTGTTAGGGGCTGGCAAGGCGTCTGCAGCTATGGCAAAGGCTGTAGAAGAAAATTGGCAAGGAGACTTGTCTGGCCTTGTAGTTACTCGCCATGGATTCAGCGTACCTTGTGATCACGTTGAGATCATCGAGGCTGCGCATCCGGTTCCTGACTCTGCAGGTCGCGAAGCGGCATCACGCATCCTGGCTATGGCCCACAGTCTCGGTCCTGATGATATGTGCTTGGCGCTCATGTCGGGAGGTGCGTCGGCCCTTTTGACACAGCCGAAAAGGGGCATTTCTTTTAAAGACAAGCAAGAAGTTAATCGCTTGCTGTTACGCTCGGGCGCCAACATTACGGAGATTAATACGGTCCGAAAACACCTCTCGGGCGTGAAGGGTGGTCAACTAGCCCGTGCCGTGCAGCCGGCTAAGCTGGTGACGCTGATGATTTCAGATGTGCCCGGCGACGACCCGGGTGTCATTGGCTCCGGTCCGACGGTGCCTGATCCAACAACATTCGNCGATGCCCGAGCGGTCGTAGACAAATACTGCATCGAACTGCCTGTTTCGGTACGAGACCATTTGGATCGTGGCACTGAGGAAACACCAGAGGCTGATGATCCAGCGTTCTCGGGGGCCAAACAGCAGATAGTAGCCCGGCCTAAAGATAGTCTGAAGGCCGCTGCTAACTTGGNACGTGCTGCCGGGGTGGAGGTGATCACTTTGAGTGACCAGTTAGAGGGTGAGGCCCGTGACGTAGCACGTNAACATGCGGCAATGGCGCAGGAGGGCAGGGGCGGGCCGAGGGTCTATCTTTCTGGTGGCGAGTTGACGGTTACCATCCGTGGTGATGGTGGTGGCGGGCCAAACACAGAATATATGCTATCCCTCGCCCTGGCTCTGGACAGCGATCCACGGGTTCATGCNCTAGCCATNGATACGGATGGGATCGACGGGTCNGAGGATAATGCTGGGGCCCGGATCANACCNGATACTCTAAAACGTGCCCAANNTCTGGGGCTCGATGCCAACGCTTATCTCTTAAACAATGATTCCTACGGTTTCTTCGCGGGNATTGATGATCTGGTTATNACCGGCCCCACTTTTACGAATGTAAATGATTTCCGGGCGCTGCTAGTGTTGTCGTGAGAGAGATGGCGAATTAACGTTATGGGTGTGCCTCATACTCAATTGCATGCAATGATGCTCAACGATCCAACCAGGTAGATAACGTGCGCAAATTCACAGGCGTTCTATTCGGGCTAATTGTGCTGGCTGCGGCAGCTATGCTTGTCGGGCCCAGCTTCATTAACTGGAATAATTTCAAGGACGAGGTCNCCCAGCGAGTCAANGAAGTGACCGGCCGCGATCTTGCCATAAATGGGAACATTCGGGTCGCGGTCCTGCCGGCACCAGCGCTTGTGGTCAGTGATGTGTCACTTGCTAATTCGGACGGTGCGACAGCGCCTCACATGGTGACATTAAAGTCGGCGGAGATCCGCTTAGCCCTGGCTCCCTTGCTAGCGGGGCAGGTAAAGGTGGAGACCCTCAAGCTTATCGAGCCAGTCATTTACCTGGAAAGGCTCAGTGACGGCAGCGCCAACTGGGAATTCAAGGCCATGAAAGGCGNGACCAGNAGAGACCNTAACCCGACCANATCAGGGGCGACTATTGCNNGCCGAAGCGCCGCACCGCCAATCGCANTCGATAATCTGAGCATCGAAAACGCTACCCTGATTTACAGGGATTCCATTTCCAGCGTCACCGAACGGATCGAAAAACTCAGCGCGCGAATTGCTGCAGCATCGCTGCAGGGNCCTATGGAGACAATCGGCACGGGGACGGTTCGTGGTGTGCCACTGACCTTCAATCTGAACGTGGGAGAGATCATCCACCAGCGAACCGTACCCTTTAATCTTCGTGCCAGCGCGGTGGCCGGCAAGGTGAAGGGTCAGGTTGGCGGCATGCTGGTTAACCTCACCGAGATGCCGAAGTTCAAGGGCAACGTCAAGGTGGAAGGAGAGGATTTCGCCGTGGCGTTGGCCTCCTTTAGTGGCACCGTCGTAACTTCCATGCTAGCGCAGTCCTTTTACGTGGGCGGGGACGTTACGGCGACGGCGGCTGAAGTGCAAATGGGAAACGTCGATATTAGCCTAGGTGAGACTCGGGCTAGCGGCGATCTTCGGTTAGACATGGGCGACAAGCCTAGAGTTAACGCTCGGCTGGAGGTCCGAAAAGTTGATTTGGACGCATTGGTCGCCCCGAAATCGGTGACGACTTTAACTGGCGCCAGAACGGCCAAAGATATTGCGACGCCAAAGATGGAGCCCCTGTCGGCAAAGGCACCTTTTCGACTCACCCTTCCCAAAGGGCTCGAAGCCTCCGCAATCGTGACAATCGATGCAATCGCATTCCGCAATGACGTGATCCGCGATGCGCTTTTGAACGCAAAATTAGCGGACGGTTTGTTAACCGTTAACCAGGTCTCCGCGCAATTCCCAGGTGGGTCGGATTTGGTGGCGTCTATGAACTTGCACTCGCCAAACGGAATTCCTGCCTTCAGCGCCAATATTGACAGCACGGTAAACGACGTGCGCGGTGTGCTTCGATGGTTGGACTTTGACTTGTCCTCTGTACCCGCGGATCGATTACGAAAAATGAGCGTGCGTGCCCAGATGACGGGAACCCCGGAACAGGTGCAAGTCGATAATTTGGATCTGCGATTCGACTCATCTCGNTTAACNGGCGGGATCACGTTGGCTTTACGTGACCGTTTGGGAGTCGGTGCGAACCTCACCTTGGACCGCTTAAATCTGGACTCCTATATTGGGGCGCGGAAGGCGAAGGTTATCCGTGCTCCTGCCGGCGTCGCCGTTAAGGCTGCTGGAGCAATTACACAGGAGAACAACATTGGAAGTGCCAACCCTTTCTCCGCATTAGCTGCGCTGACTCGGGTCGATGCTAATTTAAAGGCTCATGTAAGAAGTCTGATTTACAAGGCAAACCCAATCCGCGACCTAATTGTCGACGCTACAGTCTACAAGGGCGCCGCTGATATCCGCCGTCTCAGCGTTGGTAAGTATGGGGGTGCTTCGGCCAGTTTGAAGGGAAAGTTGGAGAATCTGGTTAGTGCGCCCAGGGTTAAAGATTTGAGTATTGAGGTCAAGATTACGGACACAGACCGCTTTGCCCGAATTGTTGGCGCGGAGTTATCTCCGCCCCTCAAAGATCTCGGTTCGGTCACGGCGAAGGGGTGGATCAATGGTAATCTTTTGCGCCCGCATGTGGATGTGAGGGCGGGGTTGGCAGGGGGTACGGTCGACATCAAGGGGCGGGTATCGTTCATTCCTGCCTTGGACATGGTCGACGCTCGTATCAGCCTTAGGCACGGAGATTTGTTTAGGCTCCTAGGTAAATTTGGATCGAGCTATCGCCCGACGGGTCGAGTAGGTAGCATCAAATTCGACGCCGATGTAAAGGCGTCTGAGAAAACTGTATCCATGAGGAATTTGCGCGCCGCCATTGGAGAGCTCTCAGTTTCTGGCCAGGCGGATATCGCCCTGGGCGGTTCAAAGCCGGTGATCAAGGCTGCAATTGGAATGGGTGAGTTGATCATTGATCCCTTCCTGCCGAGCCCCTTACAGAGATCCCGCCGCGCGTTCAGCCGTGTGCCAAAAGACACGAAGCGGCGTTCATCCTCTGGGTCCGACGCGGCCGGCCGCCAGTTTCCCAATGACCGTATCGATCTCTCCGATTTGAATTCGATCGATGCCGATGTGGAGTTTAAGGCACGAAGTGTGGCATATGACGAGGTTCTTATCGAGAACCTCGATTTCAGCGCCAGCCTCAAGGACGGCGTGCTCACTGTGCCCAAGCTATCTGGCCAGATTTTTGATGGCTCCCTCCACGCCACGCTGGAGGCGGCAACTGGCCCGCATAATCGACTTGCCCTGAAGGGAGGAATGAATAGCGTCAACATAGCAAAGTCCTTGAGGGCCATGACCGGCGAGGCTTCGGCTAACGGCCGCATGAAAATTGATCTAGATATCGCCAGTACGGGCCAAAGCATGCGCGATTTG
>PARE01000025.1 GCA_002709525.1 Magnetovibrio sp.
AATTTAAGGGATCTGCAGGAATCGAGATTCATGATTGCCACTGGACAGTCGGGAAATCCCCTATCATCGCAATATAGGAACTTTTTGGAGCCCTGGGCGGCGGGCCAATACATCAGCCTCGGAATTCCGTTGGCAGCGCTGCGTGGTCAGGCTTCATCTAGGCAACTTCTGAACCCAGCACCAGCCCAGGATTGAATTCAACCAAGGAGACAACTAATTTTTATATAGCATTGAAAAATATACACTCTTGTACCTAGGTCAGGTGACGAAAATTCCCAGCGCAGCAATGATCAACATTTTTAGTGCCGGGTCATTGGTCATTGTCAGCTGGTGGAGTTGTGTGGGCGAAGAGACTTGGGTCTCCTAGCTCAAAAGTCGTCTAAATGGGATGGATGGCGCGAGATAATGATGCGGGCTAGTGCGTTTTTTGAAACTCTTCGGCGTTTCGGCAGGCCAGGACGACAGACTATCCTATGAATTAGCCGAAATCGCGTTGGCAAAAGAGGTGCGTTACATGCTGCAGAACCCGCAATTTACATCTGAAGCCGAGGCTGCCGCTGAGGTTTGGTTGGCGGCCCTAAACACTTCTTTTCAAAGTAACAACGCGAACGCCGTGGCGGAGTTATTTCTCGAGGATGGTGAGTGGCGTGATTTGGTCGCACTGAGCGGGGTCTTGCAGACCTTGGATATGGCCAGCGACCTCGCCCAGATGCTGTTGGCGGCGGTGGCTCGGGCCGGAGCGCGGAATTTTTCCGTCGATTATGCGCGTACGGGCCCGCGTCTGGTTAATCGTGGCGGACGGGACGTGGTCGAGGCTATTTTACGTTTTGACACAGAGCTCGGCATCGGTGAAGGCCTAATCCGCTTGGTGCGTGCCACTGGCGAAACTGGATATCGAGCCTGGAGCCTGATGACGGCACTAGACGAGTTAAATGCTGTGCCGCCCCATGTCCCGACGCCAGAGAGCGATCCCTTCAACGTTGGTGCTGATCTGGATGCTCCCAATTGGCTTGATCTGCGCAGCCGCGCTCGGACCTATGCGAACCGTGATCCAGAGGTACTGGTGGTTGGCGGTGGCCATGCCGGCATCTGTGCCGCTGCGTGGCTGGGTCATCTTGGCATTGACACGTTGGTAGTGGATACCATGAAGCGCATTGGCGATAATTGGCGCACACGCTATCACAACCTGAAGCTTCACAACGAACGTGACAGCAACCACCTGCCATTCCTGCCCTTTCCGCGCAATTGGCCACGTTACATCGCTAAGGACAAGATAGCTAACTGGCTTGAGGCCTATGTCGAAATCATGGAGATAAATTTTTGGCTTGAAACTCGGTTCGATGGTGCACGATACATCGCCGAAGATGGGTGTTGGGACGCAACGTTATACCTTGCCGACGGCACCAAGTGTCCAATTCGGCCCCGCCATATCGTCATGGCTACCAGCGTCAGCGGCACGCCGAAGTTTCCCGATATTGCAACTTTGGTAAATTTCCAGGGCACCTGCGTGCACTCCAGTGCTTTTAAAAACGGCGATGATTGGTCCGGCCGCAAGGCCTTGGTCTTCGGGACGGGAACCAGCGCCCATGACATTGCACAGAACTTGCACGAGAACGGTGCCCACGTAACCATGGTGCAGCGCAGCCCAACCCTGGTGGTCAGTGTCGAGCCTGGTGCCCAGGCCTACGATGCCATCTTGCTTACCGACGGCCCCCCAATTGAGGACCGGGATCTCTATAACCTGGGTACACCGCTGGGCCAATTAACGGTGGCCCACAAGCTGTTGACCGATAAGGTGCGCGAATGGGATAAGGATTTGCTGGATGGCCTGGAAAAGGCCGGCTTTCGCCTTGAATTTGGCGAGGGTGATACAGGATGGGCGCTGAAGTATCGGACCCGCGGCGGCGGTTATTATTTCAACATTGGATGTTCCGAATACATCATTGCTGGTGATATCGGGCTGATCCAATACGATGAAATCGCGACGTTTACCGAAGCGGGCGTGATCATGAGCGACGGCACTGAGCAAGCAGCCGATCTGATCGTCCTAGCGACCGGGTACCATGGCCAGGAAGTTCTGGTTCGACAGTTATTCGGAGACACCGTGGCCAACCGCGTCGGTCCGATTTGGGGCTTTGGAGATGACAAGGAACTGCGCAACATGTGGATGGCCACGGCGCAGCCGGGCCTCTGGTTCACGGCGGGTTCATTTTCACAATGTCGGACGTTTTCCAAATTTATGGCGCTTCAAATCGCTATGGATCTGAACGCGCTGCAGATCGGCGCGGTCAGCTGGGGGAGCACCAAGCACTCTGAGGATGATGTGAAGAAACTCTCTTAGTTTAAGCCATCTATCTTTCTGAGGGATCGATAAGCCGACCTTGTGATGGCGATGATCACGCTTCTTCTTTCTGCATTCGGTTGCCTAGTAGCAGATGGAAAAATAGTGTTACATCGCACCCAAACTGTAATTCTAACTTCAGGTAAAAGTACAAAAAATCCGCAATTGAGCGGTCAATCGATCTGGCGTAACCTCTCCCAAACTAGACAACGGGGGCCGGTTGGCGCCGTATGAAGCATAAACCTTATCTTGATGCACGGTTCTTCTTCTCGACCTCACCCCTACCCTGTCCCTATTTGCCAGGCCGGGTTGAGCGAAGAGTTGTAACGGAACTGATTGGGCGCAATGCGACGGACATGCATGATCGGTTGTCCGACGGCGGATTTCGGCGCTCCCATTCAATCGCCTATGCGCCGGCTTGCCCGGCTTGTGATGCTTGCGCCGCGGTCCGTGTTTTGGCGCAGAATTTTGATGCCAGTCGCTCTCAGCGAAGGATCTGGAATAAGAACAAGGATTTAAGTGCTGAAGAAACGCCGGCCATGGCGACCCAGGAGCAATACATCTTGTTCTCGCGCTACCAGCGCCATCGTCATGGTGACGGAGACATGTCACGGATGGATTTTTCCGACTACCAAGCGCTGATTGAAGATACTCCCGTTGAAACCACTTTATTAGAATTCCGGGACTCCAAGGGCTGCCTGGTCGCCGCGTGCCTAACGGATATGATGGAAACTGGATTATCCGCCGTATACAGTTTCTTTGATCCCGAGCTTCAAGGCCGAAGCCTGGGCACCTATATGATTCTTTGGTTGATTGAGCGCGCACGGAGTTTGGATTTGACGCATGTTTATCTTGGGTTTTGGATCGCAGAGTCGTCCAAAATGGCCTATAAGGCCAAGTTTCAACCGATCGAGATCAAACGATCGGACGGTTGGTTTATGTTTGAACATGCGCCTAAATCCTCTGTTTAACACGAGGCGCGCGAAAAAAGCCACACCGCGTATATTTGCTAAGGCTCAGAAGAATAACGGTTTCAGGCTTCCGTTGCTGGTCGTTACTTAAAGCTGCACAGCTATTTTCCATTACCCGATGTGACTTAAGTCTCGGACTATTTGAAGCGGCTGGCCTTCGGAAAACCCTTGAAAGGTAAAAGGCCGGCCTGCGCGCGCTTGCCAACCCATGATTTGATCTTTGGCTCGGTCCGATTGCCCGCGCCTGTCCTCCATTCCAACCCTTCCTTAAGTTTCAGCGTGGTTATGTCTGACAGGCCGCCCTGACTGTATTTTTGTAGTATTACGCCGGCGCCTCGGCCCATTTCCGGCAACTCTTCCAGGGGAAAGATAAGCAATTTCCTTTTCGTGCCAATAACTGCCACGTGGTCATGGTCGTGACCAATAAACGCCATGGCCTGGGCCTCTTGACCAGGCTTCAAGTTGAGGGCTTGCTTCCCGTTCTTTGTGTGCGCCAGAACGTCGTCTTCTTGAATCACGAAGCCGCGACCTGCGTCCGAGGCGACGAGAATACGCCGTCCACCCTCAAAAATGAACATGTCGATGATGTCATCACCGTTTGGTAGATCGATCATGAGGCGGATCGGTTCACCGTGCCCGCGTCCACCAGGTAACTTGTCCGCCCCGATGGTATAGAACCGACCATTGGTGGCAAAGGCAATCAGCTTGTCAGTGGTTTCGGCCTTTAGCGCGAACTGTAGCCTGTCCCCCTCTTTGAATTTCAACTGCGATGTATCGTCCAGGTGGCCCTTGGCAGTCCGCACCCAACCTTTTTCGGAATAAATGATGGTGATCGGTTCCTTTTCGATAATCGCTTCAAGGGGCACTATGACTGCCGTTGGCGCCTTGCCTATGGTCGTTCGACGCTTGCCTAACTCCGTTTTCTTTCCAAAGTTTTTCTTAATTTCAGTAACTTCATCAGCAATAGTTTTCCAACGGTTTTTTTCATTTTTCAGAAGCGCGTTTAGCTCTTTATTTTCCTTGGTAAGATCAACGTTTTCCTTTTCGATTTCCATTTCTTCGAGCTTGCGTAACTGCCGGAGCCGCATGTTGAGAATGGCATCGGCTTGCACCTCAGTGAGTTTAAAAGTCTCAATGAGGTGCTTCTTGGCATCGTCATGCTCACGGATTATTTGAATCACTTCGTCCAGATTTAGATACGCCGTTAACAAACCACCTAGAACCTCTAACCGGTGTTCAATCTTGCCCAAGCGATATTTCGTTTGCCGGATCAGGACATCGTGGCGGTGATCCAGGAAGGCCTGTAGCGCTTCGCGGAGGTTCATGACACCGGGGGTATTGTTGGCATCCAGAACGTTCATATTCATACTGACCCGAGTTTCCAGATCTGTCTGTCTGAACAAGTGCTCCATCAGCAGATCCGCGTCCACATCGCGATTCTTGGGCTCCAGAACGATCCGGATATCCTCTGCTGACTCGTCACGAATATCACTCAACATCGGCAGTTTGCGGGCGTTAAGGAGATCCGCCACTTTCTCAATTAGACGCGATTTCTGGACCTGATAGGGAATTTCTGTGATCACAATTTGATATTGCCTATGAGGCAACTGTTCTCTCTCCCACCGTGCCCGCAGGCGGAAGCTGCCTCGGCCGGTCTTGTAGGCTGATATTATATTTTCGTTGGTCTCTACCAGCACTCCGCCAGTGGGGAAGTCAGGACCGGGTATCAAATTAAATAACTTGTCGAACCGTACATTTGGAAACTTGATGAGATGGATTAGTGCGTCACAGAGTTCGCCCACGTTGTGTGGTGGAACGCTGGTTGCCATACCGACCGCGATGCCGGCTGCCCCGTTGGCCAGAAGGTTTGGGAACCGGGCCGGTAAAACTAAGGGTTCCTCTTCCTCTCCGTCGTAGGTCTCTCGAAAATCTACGGTATCCTGTTCGATACCGTCCAATAATGCCGTGGCGATCGCCGTCATACGCGATTCCGTATATCTCATGGCCGCGGCGTTATCGCCATCGATATTGCCGAAGTTTCCCTGCCCGTCGACTAGTGGATAACGCTGAGCAAACACCTGGGCCAGACGCACGAGTGCGTCGTAGACCGAAGCATCGCCATGGGGGTGGTACTTTCCAATCACGTCTCCGACGACGCGCGCGCACTTCTTAAAACCTGTTTCCGGCGCTAGTTTAAGTTGCTGCATGGCGTAAAGGAGCCGTCGATGCACTGGTTTTAGACCGTCGCGAACATCAGGCAAGGATCGCGACATAATAGTTGATAAGGCATAGGATAGATATCGCTCGCTCAACGCGTCAGCCAGGCGGGCTTCACGGATTTCTTCAACGGGGGCTGGCTTACTCATGATTTGAATTCCATATGGCCGAAATTTCCACAATATATAGTATTCAGCACTGAGCGTACGTCAATCTGTTGCTAGTGACGTGCGAATAACCATTAGTGAGAATATTCATTTTATCTCGTATTAATCTCGAAATTGTTCTTTGGCTCGAAAAATATTTGCTCACAATCTAGTGCTTGGGGCTTCAAATGCGACTGCTTTTGGTGCAGAAGGCCCTGCATATGAGCCTGGTTTCGGTGAGTGGTTTGATTGGAATTGGGTTAATTGAACCCGATCATGAACGCACGATCACTGATCAGCCATGGGTCGTCCGAGAAGGCGTGAGCTGCGTGGGCGAAGCCATGGCCAATGTTGGGCACTAAGGCAACGTCTCAAACCGACGCCATGTTGCGAATTAGAGCTTCTAATCGGGCGCGCGCTGGTGGAAGCCAATTTGACTGCGTATGAGAAAATACTTGTCGATTGAGAAAGAATCCCGTTAACCGCATTCCGTCGGCGATGTCTGGCCAGGACGCCGTCTGCGTTGTGTCGATCAAGAACCCCGGTAGGCGGAGTAGCGCATGCTTGTAGGGTTTTCCTGCATCAGTCGAGACGGCGCGCGCGGATTTTGGCGATACGTATGTGAGATCCTCGGTGACCCCCGAGGCAGCGCAGCATGTGAAATCAAGTCCGAAACCCAGTTCCTGCAACAAGCCTATTTCCCATTTAACGAAAATGGTTGGCCAAATATCCTGATCCAGCACGTCTAGAAGAATGTCCATACCCTCATATACCGGTTTATGGCACTCGCGCTCCGGAAGCGCTGCTTCGGCCACGGCGCATATGGCGCTCAGCGCGGTTAAGCGGAGGCGGTCATCCATGAATGGCGCGGCTATGGCAGCGGTCATTTCACAAGTGTAACTGCCTAGATGTTCAGCTAGGCGTGCCCTCCAGGTGGCGCGAACTCGATTACCCGGTTGAAAGAGGCCGCGCTTACGAGGGCCCAGGCCGCCGCGCACCAATCCGGCATGGCGGCCATGCTCGCGCGTTAGTAAGGTTACGATCGCACTGGACTCCCCGTGTTTACGGGTCGCTAAAACAATGCCGTCATCATGCCATTCCATGGTCAGACCTTACCAATGTCGGGTCTTAGGCTTTAAAGTCTAAATCCCAATCCCGATAGCGTTCGGGGTCGTCGCCCCACTTTTCGCGGACTTTGACGAAAACGAATAGGTGCACTTTAGTGCCAAGTATTGTCTGAAGTTCTTCTCGGGCCTGAGTGCTGATCCGCTTAATTTGGCGTCCTCCTTTGCCCAGAATAATAGCCTTCTGAGTATCGCGCTCCACATAGACGACTTGGCCTATCCGAACACTGTCGTCGAGCTTGTGTTCCCATGTCTCGGTCTCGACCGTGGCGGCGTAAGGTAGTTCCTGGTGTAGCTCCAGATATAGTTTCTCGCGGGTGATCTCTGCCGCAAGAAGACGCTCGGGCATGTCCGAGACTTGATCCTCAGGAAATAGCCATGGGCCGATGGGTATGAGATTAGTTAGGTAGGCCAACAAATCGTCCACCCCATCGCCAGTTGTGGCAGAGATCATGAACGTTTCCGCGAAGAGATCCAGTTCCCTTAGCGCCGATGCCAGCACCAAGAGATCGCGTTTTTTGACGATGTCCACTTTATTGATAGCAAGCACCGCACGTCGGCCGCTCTTCTTCAGTTTGTCGATGATGTTCCGGGTGTTATCGTCAATGCTGCGGGCGGCATCTACCAACAGCAAAACGTCATCGGCGTCGCCCGCTCCACTCCACGCCGCCGCCACCATAGCTCGGTCTAGACGTCTGCGAGGCTGGAATATGCCCGGCGTGTCAATGAAGATAACCTGCGCTGCGCCGGCCATTCTGATGCCGAGTATGCGATTACGTGTTGTCTGAACCTTGGGGGATACAATCGAAACCTTGGTGCCGACCAGACGGTTTACCAAGGTCGATTTGCCGACGTTTGGCGCGCCAACGACGGCGATGAAACCTGCGCGGGTTTGGTTGTATGTCATGTGGATACGGCATCGAGCAGTTGTTTCGCGGCTACCTGTTCAGCAGCGCGTTTCGATGCCCCAATGCCTGTCCCCAACTCGTTGTCACCAATACGAACCTCGACGTGGAAGATCGGCTGATGGTCGGGACCACTCCGATTGACCGTTCGGTATTGCGGCAAGGAATAACCGTTGGCATGAGCCCATTCCTGCAAGGCCGTTTTGGGGTCTTTGTGCGGATGATGATCCTCAGTTAGAAGCGGTGTCCAATAGCGTTCCACGAACTGTTTTGCGGTGGCCAGACCGCCGTCCTGGTAAAGCGCTGCGATCACGGCCTCGCATGCGTTTGCTAACACACTGTCCTTGGCCGCACCACCGGACACCCGCTCGCCGTCGGACATTGCGATGTTGACGCCTAGTTCGATCTTCTGAGCAACGCAGGCAAGCGTTTCGCGGCGAGCTAGGGCCGTAAACCGGTAACCTAAATCGCCCTCCGACTCATCAGGAAAGTTATCGGTTAATATGTCTGCAATGATAAGGCCGAGGACGCGATCACCAAGGAATTCTAGCCGTTCGTTGGATTGAAGTCGATTGGTGGTTGTACTAGCGTGGGTAAGCGCGTGACGAAGCAGTGCCGGGTTCCGGAAACGATGACCCAGGCGGTCTTCCAGACGAGACAGGTCGCCCGAAGTCATTTTATCCCTTCGAAAAATCGACTAAACCGCAGGGACCAGGGCCAATTCCATATTTTCCAGGCCCTTCCGTCTACAGAGAAGAATTTCACTTCCGCCCGACCCACCAAATTCTGACGCGGAATATAGCCGACGGCGTCTAAAAAGCGGCTGTCCTGGGAACGGTCCCGGTTATCGCCCATTGCAAAGTAGTGGTCGTCTGGAATGGAATAGACTTGGGTATTATCGGCAGGCCCGGACTCGGTCTCCTCCAAAATGAAGTACTCCCGACCATTGGGAAGGGTTTCTATATAGCGCGGTATACGACGGTAGCGACCGGACCACTCATCCTTTTCTACGAATTCTCCTGCGCGACGGCGCTTCACGGCCTTATCGTTGATGTGAAGGGTCCCTCTAACCATCTGCACCTTGTCTCCTGGAAGGCCGACTATTCTTTTGATGTAATCGGTGGAGCGGTCCGTCGGCAGTTTGAAGACGACAACGTCGCCGCGTTCCGGCTCAGTAAACATGATACGGCCTGGGATCAGAGGTAACCCAAATGGCAGTGAATAACGGCTGTAACCAAAGGAGAATTTTGAGACGAATAGGTAATCACCGACCAGCAGNGTCGGTTTCATGGAACCTGACGGGATNTTGAATGGCTCATANGCCACCGTGCGGATCAACATGGCGATGGCNATGGCGATGATNACGGTCTTGACNGTTTCCCACAAACCGCCGTCTTTNGAGTCGCCCGNGGCTTNATCGGTCTTTTGCGGCGCTACCTCNGTGGGGTCCGTATNAGCCATGCACACNTTGCNNTCGTNATTGTGATNTACNTCAGCCGGCCATGGGGCCGGCTGTTNANGCTGCCGATAAGGTCAGTCACGGCGGTTCCTGTCAAGGAACATCAATTTTTCAGATCNCTGGGCCACGCCTCNATTATNACAANAGCATTGGCCATTGGATATTCGTCGCTTTGTGNGACGAATGCCTGGGACGTCATACCGGCTGGGGTGAGCTTTTGCATGCGCGCCAATGCGCCGCCGGTGATTTTCATATATGGCTGCCCTGTTGGTAGGTTAGAGACAACCATGTCGCGCCAAAAGACGCCGTGGCGAAACCCTGTGCCAAGAGCCTTTGCGCAGGCTTCTTTGGCAGCGAAGCTCTGGGCTAGCGAGGCTGCGGGGTTGGATCGCCGAAGGGCCTTGGCCCGCTCACTTTGGGAGAATAGGCGGCGAAGAAACCGGTGTCCAAACCGCTCAAGGGTCTTCTCTATCCTTCGGATATCGCAAAGATCGGTGCCAATGCCAAGGATCATGTGCGCTTCCGGTTCAAGTGGATTTAGGGGTGCCAGCTTCGGCCCGGGCCGTATCCATGCGCGCGCGCATGCGTTTAATGGCGCTCTCCAGGCCACTGAAAATGGCTTCACCGATTAGGAAGTGCCCGATATTCAGTTCCAATACCTCCGGTAGTGCTGCTACCGCACCCACAGTATCATAGGTTAGACCGTGGCCAGCATGGCACTCCAGACCGACTTCCGCCGAATGGGCCGCAGCGGAGATGATGCGGTCAAGGTGCTGGCGACGTTCCACCTGACGGGCGTCACAATAGGCGCCCGTGTGCAGCTCAATCACTGGCGCGCCCAGGGCAACCGCCGCATCCATCTGGACCGGGTCGGGTTCAATGAATAGAGACACTCTAATGCCTGCGTTCCTGAGCTTGTCCACAATCGGCTTTAAATGATTGAAGCCTCCAGCGACATCCAATCCCCCCTCCGTAGTTCGTTCCTCTCGCTTTTCTGGCACCAGGCAGGCAGCATGAGGTTGATGCTTGAGCGCGATCTCAAGCATCTCAGACGTTGGCGCCATTTCAAAATTCAGCGGCACAGATAATTTTTCGATCAGGCGTTCAATGTCCTTATCGGAAATGTGGCGCCGGTCCTCGCGCAGGTGCGCGGTGATGCCATCAGCACCGGCTTGTTCGGACAGCTTAGCGGCTTCCACAGGGTCGGGAAAAACTCCGCCTCGCGCATTTCGGATAGTTGCTACATGGTCGATATTCACGCCCAATCTCAATGGGAGTGGGTGTTCGCTCATAACATGTTCTCCTTATCCGCAGCTGAGAGAGTTGCCTAGCGATCCGTGGCTCCAAGTGTTAGGCGCTTAGAGCGGGCTTTTTGATAGCTCCCCACCATTGCCTTTAGCGGGAAATAAACCGCCACCCAAATGACTACGATTGACGGCACGCTTCCTACAAGCATCGGCCATAACACGGGCCCTGCCGTTTCGATCAGAAATTCCAGGTCGCCCGATATCATTGCCTCCATCATGTTACCGAACAGCGCTTGGAAGTCCAATTGTGTGACGTCCATCGAAGTGTTGCCGTACCCTGCTCCAAGCCAAAGACCGCATTGGTAAATCCATATCCAAATGAAGGGAAATGTCCATGGATTGCCCAAAGCAGTGCCAATGGCAGACGAGATTATGTTAGCGCGAATCGACCAGGCCCAGATTGCACCTAGGATAAAATGCAGACCCACCAAGGGTGAAAAGGAGATGGCCGCGCCACAAGCAAAACCGGCGGCTATTTCATACGGCGAGCCTGGAATACGGCCGAGTCGATGCTTAAAATAATGGCTTGTGCGACGCCATCCCATTGCGGGCCAGAAAAAGCTGATAACCCGCTGAAAGGCATCCAATTTATCGCGTCGATCAAACATGAGGCCAATATAATAAATATTTCAACATTGTCAGCATTACACGACAATCGCGTCAATATCATATGGGGCATCATCACAATGACGCGAGTGTTTCAATTCCCGTCGCTAACGTTTCTATGGTGAACATCACGCTGCGCTTAATTCACTGGGCACATAACAGGTCATTATGCCTGGCGAATGAATTGCGGATGTTCAACGCCGTCCGGTAATTTGTTAGGGTGCGATATTGGTTTGGGGCACCGAGAAACCGGGAGTCTGGTTTTAGGGCCTAAAGCGCAGCGTAATTTACCCTCGGGCCCGTCCGACTGAGTTGATAGATGGGGTAGCGCGCAAGGCGGCGATGATATCGGTTAGGTGCTTCAAATCACGAACCTCTACATCAATCAAAATGTCGAAAAAATCAGTCGATCGATGGGTGATTTTGAGATTTGAGATGTTGCCGTTGTTTTTGGCTATGACCGTCGATAGATCTCCGAGGCTACCCGGAGCATTTAGGACACTGAGGGTGATCCGACCTACATGCATGTCGCACGGCGTATCCTTTAGATCCCAGGATAAATCAATCCAACAGTCCGGTTGCTCAGCAAAGGTTTCAAGGGTTTCGCAATCGATCGTATGGACGGTGACACCGCGCCCTTTGGTGACAATGCCGACGATGCGATCGCCCGGCAATGGATGGCAGCAGCCTGCCATATGCATGGCCATGCCTGGGATCAATCCCTTGATAGAGACTGCATCTGGGCTAAGATCAGCCGGTCCCTTGGGTTGGCGCTTGCGGGCTTGGGTTAGAGAAATCACAGTTTCATTGTTAGTCGGTTTTGACTTCAGGCCGGGATACACGGCCTCCATCACGGAGCGCGCCGTCAGATGCCCCGACCCGACTTGGGCGCAAACATCAGCCACGGTGGGTTGTTGAAAAACGGTTAACACGCCGTCTAGCGCCTTGTCTGCTAGCTCGTAGCCCTCGTCCTCGAAGGCCCGGGCGAGAAGCGAGCGCCCTAGCTTTTCGTATTCGTCCCGCTCCTTCAGGCGCACAAACCGCCGGATATGGGTCCGGGCCTTTCCAGTGACCACGAAGCGCTCCCATGTGGGTGACGGAGTTTGCGCCCTCGAGGTTATGATCTCGACCTGATCGCCGTTCCCCAGCTGGGTACGGAGCGGCATGATACGGCCATTAATCTTCGACCCTACGCAGCGGTCTCCAACTTCGGAATGGACTGCATAGGCAAAATCCACGGGTGTCGCGCCGAGTGGTAGGTTGATCAGGTCGCCCCGGGGTGTGAAACAGAATACTTGGTCTTGGAACATCTCCAACTTGGTATGTTCCAGAAACTCCTCTGGTTCAGTGGCGTGTTCAAGGATATCCAGAAGTTCGCGCAGCCAGCGATATTCCGGGCCATCCGCGGCTGGTCCCCCCTGTTTGAAGTTCCAGTGGGCCGCAACGCCTCGCTCCGCGACGTCATGCATCTGCTTAGTTCTAATCTGCAACTCGATCCGGTGCCGTTCTGGCCCAAAAAACCCAGTGTGGAGGGAGCGGTAGCCATTCGGTTTCGGCGTTGAGATGTAATCCTTGAACCGGGAAGGCACTACCGGATAGGCATTGTGGGCGATTCCCAGGGTCTTGTAGCAATCTGCAACGCTGTCGACGATAACGCGAAATGCCATGATGTCTGATAATTGCTCGAAGCCGACTTCATTTTTTTGCATTTTTTTCCAGATCGAATACGGCGTTTTCTCCCGCCCCGAGATTGCCGCTTGAACGCCATTATCGGCCATTAGGCCTTGAAGTTCGGTAATGATGTTGTCAATTAGGTTCTCGCCCTTTGTGCGAAGGAAATCCAGGCGTTTAAGTATAGATTGGCGAGCTTCGCCATTAATCTCTGCAAATGCAAGGTCTTCCAGCTCCTGCTTCATCTCCTGCATGCCGATGCGATCCGCCAGGGGCGCGAAAATATCCATGGTTTCCATCGCAATCCGTTGGCGCTTTTCGGAACTTTTAATGAAATGAAGCGTTCTCATGTTGTGCAGGCGGTCAGCCAACTTGACGAGAAGAACCCGGATATCCTCTGACATGGCGAGGACGAATTTTCGAAAATTTTCCGCCTGTTTGGCCTGATCGGATTGAAATTCGATGCGGGTCAGTTTGGTCACACCGTCTACGAGGCGGGCTACGTTGGGTCCAAACTGCTCCTCAACATCATCTCGACTGATCTCTGTGTCCTCAATGGTATCATGGAGAAGCGCCGTGACGATGGTATCAGCGTCCAGTTTGTAGCGTGTCAGTATGCCCGCCACCTCAAGCGGATGCGAGAAATAAGGATCGCCTGAGGCCCGTTTTTGCGAACCGTGTGCCTTCATTGCGAAGACGTAGCCACGGTTAAGCAGATCCTCGCTGGCAGTCGGGTCATAGACACGGACGCGTTCCACCAATTCAAACTGGCGAATCATAAAGGCCTCCGGGGTGGATAGTGTCCTTAGGAGGGATTAAAAAAATTCTCGAGGGGTCGACCAACATCGGTCCGCCAGAAGATAGCGAATTTGCAGGCAGACCCTTCACGCATTGATGTTGTCGTCGCCAATAACCGCCATGATGTCGCCGCCGGTATCGGCTGNCGCCGCCGGATCGTCTCCAAAAACAGCGTTGGGCGCGGCATCCTTGCCTATTTCGGTGCTGAGGTCTTGTTGAATGGCTAATAAGTCCATTTCGTCNTCCTCCGGCTCGTCAATTGCGACGAANCTTTGCAAGCTCTTNATCACCTCTTCCTCCAGCTCCTCGTTGCTGACGGTCTCCTCGGCAATCTCACGAAGCGATACGACGGGATTTTTGTCGTTGTCGCGATCCACGGTTANTTGTGCACCAGCGGAAATGCCACGTGCTCGCTGGGCTGCCATCATCACCAAATCAAAGCGATTGGGGATCTTGTCGACACAATCTTCAACGGTTACGCGTGCCATTAGAATCTCCAAGATATGGGGTCAAATTAGGCGGTTGGTATAGTTCCACCAGGTCTGTTGTGCAAGACAAATACACAGCCACAATTTTATGTCATCGATCAAAAGCTTGCCATTCTGTTCCAAAAAGACCGTCGGCGTCGGCTAATCTGCGGATACTCTGATCGGTTGGTAGTTTGTCGCGCAAAGCCGTAGCTGTACACCGAAGAATCGGATGAGTCCACGNNGGAGAGATATCGCATAATGGATTGATAACAAATGACCTTAAGTGCATGCGTGGATGTGGAATCTCAAGTTGTAAATCGTTGGCATCAATATCGTCAATGACTTGGTCACCGTAGGCTAGAATGTCCAGGTCCATGGTCCGCGGTGCGTTGGGCACACTCCTTCCTCTGCCAAGATCAACCTCGATTGCCAACAGTCTCTGCATTAACGCAGACGGCGGCAGTGAAGTTGTGACCATGACAACACCGTTGACGTACCAAGGCTGATCCGAAGTTGGAACTGGCTCACTCTCATACCATGGCGATCGATNATCTATACAAACACCTAATTCTTCGAGCATAGCAAGGGCAGCCCCACAAGAAGCGCGTGGCGGTCCTATGTCCGGATGGGGGAGATTGGCGCCTATGCCGATTATGATCTTGGGTGCTGGTTTGTCATGATCTGAGCCGCCCCCCCTTGTCGTCAGCATAGTAAAGACATATCTCTAGCTACAGTCTCCAGCCTCAATTTTCTGAGATATTTTTGGAGAAGGTTTCTATCAAACAGATACTGCACGCGACGGAATATTAGAACAACCGATAAAACACATTTCCAACAAGGCCTTTCCATGACCATATACTCAAGAGAGCGAATAGCACTTTTCGTTGATGGATCAAACCTCTACGCAGCGGCACGCGCACTGGGCTTTGACATTGATTACCGGCGCCTTTTGGAGGTTTTTGCCGCCAAAGGCTACTTGGTGCGAGCTTTTTATTATACGGCGTTGATCGAAGATCAAGAATTCTCTCCTATCCGGCCGTTGGTCGACTGGCTAGACTACAACGGATATACCATGGTGACGAAGCCGACTAAAGAATTCACTGACGCCACTGGACGCAGAAAGATTAAGGGTAACATGGATATAGAACTGGCCATTGACGTTATGGAAATGGCCGAGCATTTGGACCATGCAATCATTTTTTCCGGGGATGGCGATTTCCGGCGCTTGGTAGAAGCAATTCAGCGCAAGGGCCTTCGGGTGAGCGTCGTCAGCACGGTTTGCTCGCAACCGCCAATGATCGCCGATGAATTGCGCCGGCAGGCTGATAATTTTATCGAATTGGAAGATCTGCGGGCCAGTATTGCCCGCGACTCGAGCAGTCGGGACCAGCAGGAGGGCGCGGTTCCGAGAAACGATGATATAGCCCCTGTGTTACCGATCGATTTTGACGACAAAGGTGAGGTAGAGATCGCCTAACGGGAATTTACCGCAAATGTCAGCTGAATCCGTACTTACGATACCCAGCAACGACTGTGCAATCTGCCCGCGCCTTGTTGAATTTCGTGGAATCCAGCGGATCCGGCAGCCGAATTGGTACAATGCGCCCGTGCCAGCCTTCGGCGCACTGGATGCGCGCTTCTTGATCGTTGGCATGGCGCCTGGTCTTAAAGGCGCCAACCGGACCGGCCGACCTTTCACAGGTGACTATGCGGGTGATCTGTTGTATGCGACTCTTGGAAAATTTGGCTGGGCTCAAGGCGAGTATGCTGCCAGTTCCGATGACGGAGTATCTCTGCACGATTGCCGGGTCACAAATGCNNTTCGTTGCGTGCCCCCTCAGAACAAACCGACAGGGCCGGAGGTCAACGGCTGCCGTCGATTTCTTGAGAATGAGATCACTTCCATGAAGTGTTTGGAGGTGATTTTGGCTCTCGGCGGACTTGCGCATGGTGCGGTCGTCACAACTTTGGGGCATCGAAAAAGTGCGTGGAAGTTCGGCCATAACGTACGCCATGAGTTGCCAGGCGGGCTTGTCCTTTTCAACAGCTATCACTGTTCGCGATACAATACGAATACGGGCCGCCTGACTACAGTCATGTTTGAGGATGTATTCCGCGCTATCGATCGCCACTTCTCGCGGTAATCCAACGGCGCTCAATGGCCGAAACCCCCCGAGAGCCGGTATTCTGGAACTATTCTGGCTAAAGGCACTTTATTAGCTTGATAGCAAAAGAAGGAATTTATGCCGGTAAAGACTAGGAGCCCAAACCAATATCGGAAAAGAGCAACAATTCGTCTCCCATCGCGAGTGCTTTGGTCGCAACCTAATGGAGAGGCGAGCCAAATATATGCGGCAGAAAAATCACGTTTGAATATGGATGGCGATATTCTGTATGGCAGCCTGGTCTGGGGTAATAGTTGAAGCACGCCGCTTTTTAGCATAGGTAACCGAGCGCTCCGTTTCCGAGGCACGTTACTTTTCGAAAAATTGAAACGGGTAAGTGCATTTGAACCCAGCTATNCTATTGTTGAGTTGGGACGTTGCGCGGGCGCCCGCTATCTCAGGGGGATTGC
This sequence comes from Magnetovibrio sp., assembly GCA_002709525.1. GTDB lineage: Bacteria > Pseudomonadota > Alphaproteobacteria > Rhodospirillales > Casp-alpha2 > UBA3470. Next base: position 16,591 of record PARE01000025.1, read on the forward strand.
TATAGTTTCCATCGAACTGAAAAGGACAAAGAACTAATGATCGATGTCTATACTTGGCCCACGCCAAACGGCCACAAAGTTCACATTATGCTGGAAGAATGTGGATTGGAGTACACAATTTATGGCATTAACATCCGCAAGGGCGATCAGTTTTCGGATGATTTTCTGAAAATCAGCCCGAACAATCGCATTCCGGCCATTGTTGATCAGTTTGGCCCCGGAGGCGCGCCNTACTCTCTATTTGANTCTGGNGCAATACTTATCTACTTAGCTGAAAAGACAGGAAAATTCCTGCCTATAGACGGCCGAGCGCGCCATGATACCCTGCAGTGGCTNATGTTTCAGATGGGTAATGTTGGCCCCATGTTCGGCCAGGCTCACCATTTCCGCAATTACGCGGCAGAGAAGCTGGATTATTCAATCGAGCGCTACACCAATGAATCTGGCCGTTTGTACAGGATTTTGGATAAGCGCTTGGGCGAAAGTGAATATCTAGCCGGCGATAATTACACCATCGCTGACATGGCGACATTCCCCTGGTCGCGGGGCGCAGAGCGGCGAGGCCAGGATATTGACAAGCTCCCGAACGTGAAACGCTGGATTAAAGCCATTCAGGCTCGACCAGCGGTGGCCAGGGCGCTTGTCGTGCTGGAGGAACATCAAAGCAAGCCCACAGACGTAATTGACGAGGAGACTCGCTCCATCATGTTTGGTGCCAAGCAGTTTGAAAATCGGTGACTCATAACGTCCACTGTTAACTAAATGGACAAAGACAGTATGTCCTAGGCTTGATGAAAATGACAATCTTCATATGAATTAAAGGCTTTGGAATCAATGCTTTATATTTTTTTCTTTAGAGATTTAATGAGTTTGTAATTGGCGGTGGTCAGTTTGCAGAGACGCTTTCCTCCCAACTCTGAGTTTGTCAGGAAATATTACAACGTTTATTGCACTTGGTTGGCCTATAGTGTTTTGGGGGAATGTTGGAACGACTCCTCCCCCCCTCAAGTTCGTGGAACTTGTCGCCGGTCGCGAACCGTTGCTAACTCAAATCCCGCAAGAGGCGCTGTTTTTGGCGGTTCCAATCCTTAGTTTTCTGGGCCTCGCGCTTATCATAATGCTTTTTGCCCTCGGCTATCGCGAGTTCCGCCTTGGCTAGTCCGCGGTCATTAAAATAGATGCTGAGCGGCACGACAGTCATACCTTTACGTTGAGTCGCATCCCAGAGCTTAGCTATCTCGCGTTTGTGCAACAGAAGTTTGCGATCGGCGCGAGGCTTGTGGCTGACGATATGCGCGCCCTCGAATTCTGGTATGTAGGCATTGCGCAGGAAAACCTCGCCGTCCTTCACGTCGGCATAGGATTCACCGATACTGGCACGTCCGCCTCGCAGCGACTTCACCTCTGAACCTCTTAGCATTAGACCGGCCTCCAACGTCTCCAAAACATGATAGTCGTGCCGCACCTTTCGGTTCTGAGCTGCCGTCTGCCCGTTCGGGCTGTTGGCTTTCTTTTTCTTGGCCATCGTCGTTGCCGGCAGGCCGAATGGGCCTAATTCAGTAAGCCTACAATCACCAGGGCGTTGCGGACTTTATCCTTGCTTTCGTCCGCGATCTCGGTGATTGGCAACCGGGCTTCCGACCTGCATCTGCCCAGCAAGCTCGCCGCAAACTTGACAGGACCCGGACTAGCCTCGCAGAATAGCGCAGAGTGCAGAGGCGTCAATCGGTCCTGCAGTTCCATGCAGCCGAGAATATCGCCCTCGCGCCATTTTTGTTGCATATCAGAACACATCCGCGGTGCTACGTTGGCGGTTACTGAGATACAGCCCGCGCCACCGGCGGCCAGGAACGGAACGGCCGTGCCGTCTTCGCCAGAGAGGAAACAGAAGTCGTCTCCATCCCCATTCATGGCGACCCGGGTTAACTATGGACGGCCCAGGTCCATAGTGGCGTCCTTGACGCCGACGATGTTCGGTAGCTTAGCTAATTCCGCCATTGTTTCGGGCGTCATGTCGACAATAGAGCGAGGTGGGATGTTATATATTATAACCGGCGCGCCCACATTTTGGATGGTTTTGAAGTGTTCATACATCCCCTCCTGAGTTGGTTTGTTGTAGTAGGGCGTTACCACTAGGACGGCGTCTGCACCCGCCTCTTTCGCATGAGTTGCCAACTCGACAGCCTCGGCAGTCGAGTTGGATCCAGCGCCGGCGATTACTGGTACTCGGCCTTTTGCCTGATCGATGCAGATTTCCGTAATTTTCATGTGTTCGGCGTGGCTTAGCGTCGGTGACTCACCGGTGGTGCCACATGGAACAAGACCGTCAGATCCCTCCTCGATTTGCCATTCGACGAAGGCTCGGAACGCATCCTCATCGACCATACCGTCCTTGAACGGCGTGATTAAAGCGGGTAGCGAGCCCTCAAACATCGAACAACTCCTGATTAAACGCTCGAAATCCCATAATTCAGAGACTGAATTGTGGACCATACGCCCGATTGCAGGTGGGGGCAAGGATTGGGACTGAGGCGATGTAGATTGATTCTGTCTGATGTCACTGGGCAGAAACTTTGAAAATTAAGACGGTGCGACCCCTATTTCAGGAGTGCTGGGACTTTAGCCTTGAAGTCGCTGAACCAGCATAATAGTTGAACTACTCAGCTGAAGGCCGAGGGTTTGCTTACTCTATCAGGGAGGGTAAGTCTTTTGCTCTCTGGCCAAGAATGTCGTCTGATTTATGGTTAATCAAACACGTTAAGCCATTGAGTTCTTGATAGACAAGTTCCTGCAAAATTGGACTGATTTACTAGGTTGTGGGTTGTCGATGAAGATATACACACGGTAACCTCCTCATTTTCTGATAAATGCTTAATAAGTTACGTTGGAGTGTGGCTCCTGCAACGCGTTGGTTTGACACTGTTTCTTTTTTTTCTGGCCGTCGCCTTGACGCCGGGAGTAGCGGCTGAGCAGATACTGAGCGATGCCGATGTAACGCTAGTGAGAGGTGCACTAAAAGCGGCAACGAAACGGCAATGGAGAGCGGTAAGAAGCCGAGAGTTTCGTGTTCAGAATCCCATTGCCCAGAAGTTGATCACCTGGCGTCGCCTGACCGGCGCCGGCATAACGCCTACTTTCGATGAGGTGGAAAAGTTCCTGATCGAAAATCCGGATTGGCCTCGGCGCGAGCACCTTGTGCGCCGAGCCGAACAGGCGTTGCCATTGTCCTGGTCGCCGGAACAGGTAGTTTCATGGTTTGGCACGCGTGAACCGCTTAGCGCTTTGGGCGCGGCACGGCTTGGCGCGGCAGAACAAGCCATGGGTGAGAGGGAAAAGGGGCAGGCGCGCATCCGTGGCGCATGGATTGAGGGTGATTTCTCCCGATCTCAGTCGCGGGCGTTCTACAAGCAATTTCGCAAGATCCTTGAGCCGGCCGATCATCTGACGCGATTGGACCGGCTGCTTTGGGATGGCCGCCACAGCCAAGCCAGGCGAACGCTACTTCTGGTTCACAAAAGCTGGCAAAGCCTAGCCCAGGCGCGGATCGCGCTTCGGCGCCGCGCTGGAAACGTAGACACGCTGATAAAACGTGTTCCGAAAGCACTCAAATCACATCCGGGGTTAGTCTACGAACGCTTACGATGGCGCCGGCGAAAGAACTTAGATACGGCCCTTGAGTTGGCTAAAACTCTGGACAAAGAGCTTCCACGTGCTGAGATGTGGTGGGAAGAGCGCGCTATTCTGACGCGGCGCGCGCTGCGAAAAGGTCAACTGACCGACGCCTATCATATTGCAAAAAACAATGGGTTAGCACCCGGCGGCGCTGCCTATGCCGAAGCGGAATGGCTTTCCGGGTGGATTGCGCTGCGTTTCCTCAAAGATCATGGTACTGCATTTCAGCATTTTGAGCGGATGCACAGGGCTGTCAAATACCCGGTAAGCATCGCCCGCAGTGCCTATTGGGCAGGCCGTGCCATGGAAACTGGCGGTGATAAGAAACGTGCAGTTCTTTGGTTCGAAAAGGCTGCGGATCATCCGCTGACATATTACGGACAACTCGCTTACGCTCGCCTGCGGCCCGGTCAAAGCTTGAAATTGCCTAGCGTGGCCGACCTCTCGATGAATCCGATGGAAGCTTTTGACAACCATGAAATCGTTCAGGTCATCCGCATTCTTGGAGGTTTAGCAGCTCATGATCTTATGCAGTACTTTGTCCAACACTTAATAACCTTGTCTGAAGATGAGCAATGGTGGGTTCTAACTGCCCAGCTAGCGCGCCTAAATGGGCGGCCGGACCTATCTATTCGCATTGCCAATAAGGCCAATAGAAACGGGAAGCCTCTCCTTCGTAACGAGGCTTTTCCAGTGCTTACACTACCTCAATTGCCTAAAACNGCNACATCGGANCCNCCCGAGCCNTCTCTNACATTGGCTTTGATCCGTCAAGAAAGNGCATTTCGNTCCGCTGCGCGCAGNCATGCNGGCGCGCAAGGNTTGATGCAAATTATGCCCGCGACGGCGAAAGCCGTCTCCAGGCGACTAAAATTACACTATTCGCGCACGCGGCTAATTAATAGTTCTGATTATAATATGACTCTTGGGCAGAGTTATCTTGGCGACCTTCTTAGGGAATTTCGGGGGTCTTATATCTTGGCGCTCGTTAGTTACAATGCTGGCCCGCATCGGGCGCGTCGCTGGATTAAGTNACATGGCGATCCGCGTGACCCTGACGTCGATGCGATCGATTGGGTGGAAATAATTCCCTTCGACGAAACACGAAATTACGTCCAGAGAGTGTTGGAAAACCTGCAAATTTATCGNTTNGAACTTTCTAAAAAGAAAGTGGCNCTNGGATTGGAGGGTGATCTTCATTTATNCNACAATTGACGAAGGTGNACCCTTGTCGGTTGACCGCCTGTTGGCCCCATGCCAAAACTCTACACGAAAATCCAATGCGCCAGCTCGGAGGCTTCGCCGATAACCAAAATCATGCAGGGTATCGATGTTTGAGTATTCGACGCATACGGCACGTTTTGGGTTGTAGGAGCGCCAAATCTTGGGGTTCTCTGAGCGGTTCTACACTAGCCAAGATGGCTTGAGCCTGTATTTCCGAGACTATGGNAAGGAGCACCGTGTTAAGACACCNGTCNTGTGTCTGGCTGGGTTGACCAGAAATTCNAATGATTTTAGTCGGTTAGCAGAACAACTTTCATCAGATCGCCGGGTCATCTGTCCGGACTATCGTGGACGCGGAAAATCAGACTACGACTCCAATTGGCGTAATTACACTTCAGTCACTTATATGAATGATATCAGGCATTTACTTAGCTCTCTCAACCTCTGTCGGGTATTCGTAATCGGCACTTCAATGGGAGGTCTGATGGCCATGGGNATGGGAGCGGCTATGCCCACCACTTTGGCAGGCGNCCTGATTAATGATGTCGGGCCGGTTATCGAAAAGCAGGGTCTCGATAAGATCCTCAAGTATATGCAAGATGGTGCTTCGGGTTTTGATGATTGGGAAACGGCGGCCGCATATCTTCGTGAGCGCTTTCCTGAGTTGCCCGCTGAAACCGATGAGGATTGGCGCTGGATTACCTGCGGTACCTTTGAGGAGGGAGCAGACGGCCGGATTAAGCACAATTGGGATTACAATCTAATCCGCTCCATCCTCAAGGAGACCGCAGAACCGGAGCTGTGGTCCTTGTTCCAAACACTAAAGCGGACCCCCCTGGTAATCACTCGTGGCGGATTGTCAGATATTCTATCCGCGTCGACCCTAAACGCTATGGTGGCGGTTATACCCGAGCTTACGGCCGTGACTGTAGATGGTGTCGGCCATATGCCCAACTTACTGGAACCCGAATGCAAGGAAGCCCTGGATAATGCCCTCACCCGCGCCGACGACGCCTAACATTGACGACATTCATACAGCGGCAGCTCGTATTGCCGAAATGGTAGTACGGACCCCATTGATAGAGTCGCCATACCTTAACGATGCTGTCGGCGGTCGATTGCTGATCAAGGCCGAACCGCTGCAACGGACCGGCTCTTTTAAATTTCGCGGTGCATTTAATGCAATCTCACAATCATATGAAAATAAAAGAAGAAAAGGTGTAGTTGCTTTTTCGTCGGGTAACCATGCGCAAGGTGTTGCGGCCGCAGCACAGTTGCACGACATTCCCGCTGTGATTGTGATGCCAGAGGATGCGCCGGCTCTAAAGGTTGCAAACACCCGAGACTACGGTGCTGAGGTCGTATTGTATGATCGAATTAAGCAGGACCGCGAGGCGATAGCTGCTTCGATTGCTGACGAACGGTGCTTGTCATTGATCAAGCCATACGATGACTCTCGGATCATAGCTGGTCAGGGTACATTAGGCCTTGAAATCGCCGAACAGATCGACACTCCCCCAGATCAGGTGCTTTGTCCCTGCGGTGGTGGCGGATTGATCTCTGGTACCGCGATTGCCATTAAAGATGCCTTTCCGGAAGCCGATGTCTATGCCGTGGAGCCCGAGGAATTCGACGACACGGCTCGTTCTTTGCGCCAAGGTGTACGCCAAGAAATCTATCCAACTGCGTCATCCATTTGCGACTCGTTGATGCCGCCGACCCCCGGCATTCTGACCTTTGCGGTGAATTTACACCTCCTGGCGGGTGGATTAGTTGTCAGCGACGACCAAGTCCGCGAAGCTATGAGACAGGCTTTTCTGCGCTTAAAACTGGTTGTTGAACCGGGAGGTGCTGTGGCTCTGGCAGCAGCCTTGTCAGGTGTCGTTAAGTGCTATGATCGGACCACAGTGGTGGTATGCTCGGGTGGCAATGTTGATCCGATAATGTTCTCAGCGATTTTGAACGCAAGTTAACGGCGTTTGGTTGCTGATCATGCCTTAGCATTTTGGAGCGCAGTGGGTTTAACTTCGGCTTGAGCTGCAGAAACTTGACTTGGAGCAGCTTTTTCTTGAATGCGTTTGCAATGCCCTTCCAGGAACGCGCCCGTCTCGATGGCCAAATCATCGTGAAGGATATCACCGACCACATGCGCAGTACGCGCAAGTTTTACCGAACGGGATTTGATATGCCCGTTGACCGTCCCGTGAATTATAACGGAATCCGCTATGATTTCGCCCTTGATATGGGCCGATTCACCGATGAGCAGTGTCGTTGACCTAATATCGCCCTCGATCGCTCCATCCATCTGGATTTCGCCGTCACTGCGTAAATCGCCGACGATTCGCAGGTCTTTACTGATAAGGGTCGGCGGTGCCGGTTTCGCTGGTGACGGCGGTTGGGACTTAGATGGTTCTGGCTTCGAAGTTGCTTTACCGTTCTTGGAAAACATATCTGCCCGCCTTGAGGAACTTCATTGGGTCCACAGCCTTGCCTTTTAATACGGTTTCGTAATGTAGGTGTGGCCCAGTACTGCGGCCCGAGTTGCCCAGTAGGCCGATCTTGTCCCGAAAAGCTACCTGTTGTCCGCGTTTAACCAAAATCTTGTGGAGGTGCCCGTAGCGCGTCCGCACGCCAGAACCGTGATCGATCTCGATAAATCGGCCGTATTTCGCTCTCCAGCCGGCAACCCGAACAGTGCCAGGAGCCGGTGCGTAGATCGATTGGCGCACAACCCCTCCAAAATCAATTCCATAATGGGCGCTCCAACGTTTGTTGATTGGGTCCCTGCGTTTGCCGAACCGACTGGTGATTGACCANTTATCTAATGGTGCTGTCAACGGNAAGCGCTCCATCACCTGCTTCAGNGCGTTAAGGCGGTCCAAATGTGACTCAAGATTGATCAGGCTGTCCTTAAGCTTACCTGCGGGTAACAGGTCTTTGCTGCTGGCTGGGATGAATGGTCCGCCCTGTCCCAGGGGCTTTCGGGTAGCTGGAATTTTCAATTTCTTCGGATCGATTCCAGCGACGTTGATAATCTTCTCCATCATTTGAATCTGGCCGATAGTCTGCTCCGTAAGGCGTTGTGCTGAGTTTTCGTGTGTATCCTGGAGATGTCCAAGGCGGGTTTCCAAGTCGGTCACATGGCGCCGAAGCCTCGTTCCCTCGAACAAAGCTTTATTTCGTTCAGATAACGCAGTTTGCAGGTCGCCTTCCACGCTGTTGAGGTTGTCCTTGAGCGCAACGTTGTGACCATTCAATGCCCGCATCTCGACCTCAATTTGTGCCAGCTTTCCAAGCAGGGCCTCACGGGCNGTGCTGATATCGTGGCGTTCGTCTTGTGTATCNTCTAACTCTCGTGACACTGACCGGAGATCTTGTTGTAAGGAGGCATTGCGTTCCACAAGGCCCAGCATCAAAGCGTGATTGTGCTCCAGATCACTGGTGATGGTGNTAAACTTGTTTTGGTACTCTGCCACCTCGTCAAGAAGGCTCTCGTAAGCGAGGCGCGCATTGGCGATGAGGTTATTCTTACCGGCAACAATTTTATCGTGTTCCACGTAGCTATACGACGTAAAGCTCACCCAACCAGAGGTGCCCAAAAACAGGATGGTAAAGAGGATTTGAGCAAATGTGGTGATGCGAAAAAAAGTCACCCGCCCTTCTGTCCTGAGGTGGACCTGTCGTTCTGGAAACCACTTTTTGATCCGGCTCCGCGTCGCCACGCTCCATGACGGATTTTTTTGTTGGAATACCATGCCTTGTTCCATCAACGCATCCCTTCCATCGTATCGTGCCAGAGCTTTATGATGTTTAGTCAAGCCGGCTTTAATCCATGAACTACAAAACGCGTTAAAATCTTATAATCTCTGGACATAAAATACAAAAAAGGTATCGACAAGGTTTGCGCCATGCAAGCGCAATATTGGTTGCGCAACCCGGTATTTGGCGAAAAACTAGGGATCCGCCGGTTCGTTGGTCATTGCGCCGCGATATGATCGGAGAATTTCGAGCTTTAGATGACCAAATCGCCCACACCAACAGCTAATCAAGCGTTTCGCTCACCATCGATTCTATTGGCTACTTGGTTCGGTGCGGGGCTAATGCCCAAGGCGCCTGGCACCTGGGGGTCGATGGCAGCATTACCATTCGCCTGGGCCATTGGTGCTGCCGGCGGACAGGTGGCTTTACTCATCGGCGCTATATTAGTGTTCGGCGTCGGCTGTTGGGCTAGTAACGTCTATCTCCAACAATTCGGGGGGGAGGATCCAGGGCCCGTGGTCATCGACGAGGTGGCGGGGCAATTCTTGACCCTCGCCGCAGTCGCCCCTGATCCGGTGTTGTTTGTTGTTGGTTTCGGATTGTTCCGCCTAATCGACATTTACAAACCCTGGCCTGTCAGCTGGGCCGACCAAAGAGTGAAAGCGGGATTTGGTATCATGTTGGACGATATCCTCGCGGCCCTTTATGCAGGCGCGGGGTTGTATTTAGTGAATGCAGCCATGGTTCAGGGGGAATTGAAATGAGTTCTGCTGATTTGGATATGCTTGCCGCTGCCGTGTTAGAAACGTGCCGTGCTGCTGGATTGATGGTCGCGACGGCGGAATCATGCACCGGCGGCCTAATTGCTGGTGCGCTCACTGAAGTCGCGGGTTCCTCTGACGTGGTTGAGCGTGGGTTCGTGACCTATTCCGATTATGCCAAACAGACTCTACTGGGGGTGCCTACCAGTCTGTTCGACACGGTGGGTGCCGTCAGCAAGGAAGTCGCCCTTGCTATGGCCGAGGGTGCTATGGCGCGCTCGGAAGCCCAACTGGCCGTCTCTGTCACCGGGATTGCCGGTCCCGGCGGCGGAACCGAGACCAAACCCGTGGGTTTGGTTCATATGGCTATAGCCCGCGAGGGACGGGAAATAGCGGATTTCCGAGACGTCTTTCCGGGCGATCGCTCCGATGTGCGGGCCGCGACGGTTGTTGCGGCGTTGCAACGCCTTCGTGCGGCTGCTGTTGGTTAGGTCGCGGTGGTTGGGCGCGCGCAATCGGAGGCTCGCTCTCTAGAGTATCGCGATCCTTTAATTCTGAGTTGCGATAGTTCTTGTTCCACGGTTTTCAATTCGTTTTGGACTTGAGAACAAAATGAGAATCCGTGGATACTTGTCTATGTGTTCTATCTATGTTTTCTTATATTTTGACTGCGAGTGTCCCGTTAACCTAAGGTGATTCTTGCCCAAAAACGGCCACAACCCGGAATAATGATCATACACAATCGTGCGGATGTCACCGAGAACTAGGCAATTTGTTTCATGGTCCATAGAGTGCTTCGGCGCGGGTTTGGAAAGCATCGACCATTTTCCTAACAGCTTCGTTGAAAACCAAACCGATGGCTTTCTGCAGGATCGTTGAGCGGAATTCAAAATCTACGAAGAAATCGATCTCACAGGCATTGTCTCCTTTGGGGGAAAAGACCCAATGATTGTTGAGATATCGAAACGGTCCATCCGTATACGTGACATCAATGCGGTCGGGTCGGCGGCATTGGACCCGCGTGGTAAAGCTCTCACGAAAGACCTTGAAACCAATTGCCATGTCAGCGACCAGCAGTTCCTCTCCGCCAACGGTGGTTTCCACTATTTCGCGATGTCGGACGCGGACAGCCAGGCACCACGGCAGGAACGCTGGATATTTCTCCACGTCAGCCACAAGGTCGAACAATTGGGCAGGTGTGTAAGGCAGCACCCGTTTTTCAGCATGCATTGGCATAGCGCCTTATGGACTCCAGTTTCCTGGGCGTCAACAATGCGACCAAAGTGATCAGGAGTATGCCATTGTCCCGCCGCCGTCCGCGCCGCCGTCGTCGCCCCGAAGCCGTGGCAAAAACGCTTGAACTCGAGGTTTCGCGGATCGGTCGCCGTGGAGATGGCATAGCGGATTTGGTCGACCGGTCGGTTTACGTTCCCTATGCGTTACCCGGCGAAACCGTCCGCGCCAAAGTTAGCGGCGACCGTGGCCGTCTGCTGGAGGTCTTGGCTCCGGCCCTCAATCGTGTGCCGGCACCATGCCCACATTTTGGTAGTTGTGGCGGCTGCGCGATCCAACATATGGATGACTTCGACTATCGGGCATGGAAGCTGGATATAGTCCGCACGGCTTTGTCGCGACGCGGATTGGCGGCGGACATTCCGGACCTTTTGGATGCGCACGGTGCTGGTCGAAGGCGGGTCAGCGTGCACGCCCAGATCCACGGCGGTCGCGTTTCCGTTGGGTTCATGCCGGTTCGCGGCCATCAGGTTCAGCCGGTCAATCACTGTCTGGTCCTTACCCCCGGCCTGGACTCAGTATTCGATATTACCATGAGCATCGCGGCGGCCCTCGATCTGGAGAATGGCGAGGTCGTTCTGCATTGGACCGAAACCGATAATGGTCTGGATTGCGACCTTCGTCATGACGGCGATCTTAGCTATTACCGCCAAGTAACCCTGGCAGGCGCGGCCGATGAATATGACCTGGCGCGGGTGACTTGGAACTCGGACATCGTAGTCGAGAGACGGGCACCTTATCTGAGCATGGGGGCGGCGCAAGTGGTTGCGGCGCCCGGCGGGTTTCTTCAGGCGACTGCGGTTGGCGAGGGTGTGCTGGGTGACTTGGTTATTTGTGCTTTGAGTGATGTGCAACATGTAGCGGACCTCTATTGTGGGGTTGGTCCGTTTGCATTGCGATTGGCGAGAACGGCGCGGATCTATGCTGCGGATGGGAACGCCGTCGCCGTTGCCACACTTGATCGTGCGGTTCGCCACACACCGAAACTGAAGCCGGTTAAGGCTGTTGTTAGAGATCTGGCCCGTGACCCTTTGACGCCAGTCGAATTGTCAGAGTTCGATGCCGTCATCTTTAATCCGCCGCGCGCCGGCGCCCTCAATCAGGCTGAGGCTCTGACGGATGCGGATGTGCCCGTAGTAGTCGCGGTCTCTTGCGAGCCTGGGACATTCGCCCGTGACGCTCGCGTCCTAGTCGATGGTGGTTATGCATTGGATAGCGTGCACGCTGTCGATCAATTCAGGTATACGGGACACGTGGAAATCGTTGGGATTTTCCGACGGCCTGCATTAACTCGCGTTTTGTGATATGTTGCGTCATGGTCAAGTCCACGCCGCAGAACAAAACATCGCCACCATCCGCCGACGCAATCGTCAATGCGGCCATCGCATTGGCAGCGCGGGAGAGTTGGGCGCAGGTTCGCATGACCCATTTGGCGGTTCATTTTGACGTGCCGCTGGCACAAATCTACGACCGGTTTCACGATATGGATGCCATTGCGGACGCCTGGTTCACGCGTGCGAGCCAGACCTTGGCGGCTACCCATAAGCGTGGATTTGCACAGATGCCGGCCAAAGACCGACTGTTTGAGGTGATAATGTGCTGGCTTAATGCGCTAGCGGTAGAGCGTCAGGTCAGTGTCCAGATGATTAGACAAAAACTCTATCCGTCCCATCCCCAACACTGGATACCTCTAGTGTTTAGCCTGTCTCGGCTGGTCCACTTGATTTTGGATGCGGCGTTGATCGATAGCCCCGGTCGGAAACGCCAGATAGAAGAATTGGGCGTTACAATGCTAGTTCTTGAAATTTTGAGTGTATGGGCGGGTGACGATACGCCGGGACAGGAGCGCACCCAGGCCGTTTTGGCGCGCCGCTTGGAACACGGTCATTGTCTGATGGCGCGGATTTTTGCCTCACCATCTGATTAACGAATTGCGCGCATCGCCTATATTGGCGTGTCCTCCGCACTTTTATAGCGGGATGTGCCGGGAACGTAGAGATCTAAAAGGGTTTCGCCGAGGCGCTTGCTGTTGGGATCTTCCAACCATAACCGAACTAAATGGCGCTTGTGATCGGCGTCGTCCTCGAAGGCGGTCCGTGAATGAAGTGCGGTGAAGTTATTGAAAAACAGCATCTCCCCTAGGCCGATCGTAATGGAAATCTGCAGTTCCGGACGGGCGACGATGGCGTCAACGACATTCAGGGCCTCGACCTCCCGTTCAGCCAACTTCATGCCCTCTTTCTGGACCCATTCGATGGGATTGCGATTATAGCAGCAATGCAACAATCCGTTGTGAAAGGCAAAGACGGGAATGCGATGAGGGGACAAGGGATGCTCGCCCGCCGGATGCTGGCCCCGCCTGTGGTGATAGAAGCCCCGTTCAAGAATGGGCAGTACATCCGGTCGCTCGTCAGCTATTGTATTGTATAGGTTGGTCGCGCTCACAAGTATTGTCTCGCCACCCAACGCGGCTTCCCCCAAGCCGAGAAGGCCTGAAATATCTGCGCCGTCCGAATGGAATGGCAATAGATCTGCACTTTTGTAGCCCCGCGAAGTGTGGGAATATGGTTTGTCTTCATTGATCACATTGACGATCCAGTCGCCCTCATAGTTTTGAATTTTTATTTCGCCGATATGCGACGCGATCACACCATAGGCGGCGATGTTCATGTCGTAGCTGTGATTTTCCACGGGCCATCCGCCGATTACAGCAAATCCGGCGCCATCTTCAATATCGGCATAGGCCTTGGCCAATGTCGGGCCAGAAACCGGGAGATCGAAATCCGTTTTCCGCCATTCATAATGTGGTCGTCCTTCTGCGAGGATGCCTGCTGCGGCAGTCTCAATCTCTTTGATCATTGCCTTATCAAGCAGGTGGTTAGGTTTGGGCGCTAAGGAATAATCCACCGCCGTCCAGTTGCACGGCTCGTCGATTGGAATTAGTGGCCTGTTGTCCCTCATCGAGCGTCCTCCGAAGCGCGCAGCTAGGCGCTAGAAACCTTTAATGTGGCCTGTCGGGCGGCTTGCAATGCCTGAAAATCATCGTCGGCATGATAGCTGGACCGTGTCAATGGAGTCGATGCGACATGAAGGAACCCTTTTGCGAGGCCGATGCGTTTGTATTCAGTAAACTCATCCGGTGTCACGAAGCGGTCGATAGGCGCGTGGCGCAGGGTTGGCGCTAAATATTGACCGATGGTAAGGAAATCCACGTCTGCACAGCGAAGATCATCCATAACCTGCAGGACCTCCGTCTTCTCTTCGCCCAAACCGACCATGATCCCAGATTTAGTGAATACCATGGGATCCAGTTCTTTAGCCCGAGCCAAAATCTTCAAGGAATGGAAATAACGGGCGCCCGGCCGTATCGTAGGATAGAGGCGTGGTACTGTCTCCAAATTGTGGTTAAAGACATCGGGCTTGGCGGCGATGATGCTTTCCAGCGCACTTTCGGGTTTACCGCGGAAATCTGGCGTTAAAATTTCCACCGTCGTGTCTCTTGAGGTTTCGCGGATGCGAGTAATGCATTGTACGAATTGGTTGGCGCCGCCGTCGTCCAGGTCGTCGCGATCCACCGATGTAATCACGACATGGCGCATTCCCATCTTGGATACGGAGATGGCTAAATTCTCAGCCTCCATGGGATCGACCATTTTGGGTTTGCCCGTCGCAACGTTGCAGAAAGCGCAGGCTCGAGTGCATATATCGCCGAGTATCATCACGGTGGCATGACGTGCCGACCAACATTCGCCGATGTTGGGGCACGCGGCTTCCTCGCAAACCGTATGCAGCTTGGCCTCGCGCATGAGTTTGCGCGTCTCCTTGTATTCCTGCGAGTTGGGTGCTTTGACGCGGATCCAATCGGGCTTCCTGAGCACAGGATTGGGCGTGTTTTTGGCCTTTTCCGGGTGTCTGAGGCGCCCCCCTTTGCGAGGGAAATTTTCGACGTTTCTCATACCTGTAAAGTAGTTCCACACGCTTAATTTGTCATATGGTAAAATCAAATAGATCGTTCAGCTGAGTGCTCGTCACGATAGCCTACATGTGAATCACGCGGTCATAAGCATCGAGGACTGATTCGTGCATCATTTCAGATAACGTTGGATGTGGAAATACCGTGTGTATGAGCTCTTCTTCCGTAGTCTCGAGGCCCATTGCGACAACGTAGCCCTGTATTAGCTCGGTAACCTCGGCGCCAACCATGTGTGCCCCTAAAAGCTCTCCTGTCTGCTTATTGAAGACGGTCTTTATCATTCCGTCTTGTTCGCCGAGCGCAATGGCTTTTCCATTGCCAATGAAGGGGAAGCGACCGATCTTGACCTCGTGTCCGACATCTCTCGCTTCAGCCTCTGTTAGGCCAACACTGGCGACCTGAGGATGGCAAAAGGTGCAGCCAGGAATGTGCTCCTTTTTCATGGGACGGACATTTAGGCCGGCGATCTTCTCGATGCAGATGACACCCTCGTGTTCGGCCTTGTGGGCCAGCATGGGCGGGCCAGCAACGTCACCGATGGCGTAAATGCCAGGTTCGGCGGTGCGGCCGAATTCGTCGGTAACAATGCAGCCATTTTTGGTTTTCACCTTGGTCGTTTCGAGCCCGATGTCTTCGATGTTGCCAACGACCCCGACAGCTGAGATTACCCGATCGACGGTCATCTTTTGTGTCTTACCTGCCGAATTCTCCACCATGCAGGTTACCGAGTCGGTCGATTTGTCGAGATGCACCACCTTCGCCTTGGTCATGACTTTTATACCGTGTTTCTCAAACTTTTTGTGGGCGAGCGTGGCGATCTCCGCGTCTTCTACTGGGAGCACCTGATCCATCACTTCGACAACCGTCACTTTGGATCCTAAGGAATTAAAAAAACTCGCAAACTCCATGCCGATGGCACCCGAGCCAATGACTAACAATGACTTGGGCATGGTATTCGGTAAGAGTGCCTCGAAGTAGGTCCACACGAGCTTACCGTCGGGCTCCAGCCCCTCCAGTGTCCGTGGCCGCGAGCCCGTAGCAACGATGATGTGTTTACCCGTCAGATTTGGGGCCGCATTACCGTTTGGGGCAGTCACTTCGACCGTTCCCTGCCCATTTAGCCTCGCCGTGCCGTCGATGACTGTCACTTTGTTCTTTTTCAATAGGTGTCCGACACCATTGTTAAGTTGCTTGGAGATACCGCGCGAGCGCTCTACAACTTTCTTTAAATCAAATGAGGCCTTTTCAACACTCAGGCCATACTCAGCGGCGTGCTTGATGAAGTTATATATCTCGGCCGTCCGCAACAGTGCCTTGGTCGGAATGCAACCCCAGTTCAGACAAATCCCACCAAGATGTTCTTTCTCGATTATCGCTGTTTTCATACCCAATTGCGAAGCTCGGATGGCCGTAACATAGCCGCCCGGTCCGGCACCAATGATGATGACGTCGAAGTTGGTATCAGCCATGCTTCACCTCCTAACCTTACAGCATTAACTGCATAGGGGCTTCAAGGATGCCCTTCAGTTCTCTTGTAAAGGTGGCCGCAGTCGCGCCATCGATGCAGCGGTGATCCACCGCCAAGGTCAAAGTCATTATAGTACCAATGGTCATCGCATCATCCTTCACGATGGCGCGCTGTTCACCAGAACCGACAGATAGAATAGCACTCTGAGGCGGATTGATTATAGAGTTAAAGGACTTCACGCCAAACATGCCGAGGTTCGAGACCGTAAATGTGCCGCCCTGGAATTCCTCAGGAGCCAGCTTACCATCTCGAGCCTTGCTGACTAATTCCTTGGCTGCCTTTGAAATGGAACGGAGCCCCTTACCGCCTGCATCATGGATAATTGGCGTTATCAGGCCGCCGTCGATAGCCACTGCTATGGAGATGTCCTGGCGAGTGTACTTCAATATCGCTTCGTCCGTGTAGGTGACGTTGCAGTCGGGCTGTAATTGGAGCGCAAGGGCTACAGCCTTGATGACAAAGTCGTTGACTGAAATCTTGTAATCGGAGCCATCGCGGCTGTTGAGCTGCTCGCGAACCCTCAAGAGTTCGTCGATCTCAACATCCACAGTGATGTTGAAGTGCGGGATATCTTGGGCTGACTTAGTTAGGCGTGTGGCGATGATCTTGCGCATTGATGAAATTGCTATGGTCTCGTATTCGGGCATGTAAGCCATTACTGGATCGTCGGCACTAAAGAGAGGTTTCGCGGGTTTGATAGCTGCAGCAGTTGTTGAACCAGCCACGTCGAGAGAGGCCTTGCCGGTGCCTATGGCCAAGGCCGATTCGATGTCACGCTTAACTACGCGGCCCCCTGGGCCAGAGCCGCCAATCATTGCAACGTCTAAACCGTTCTGTTGAGCGAGGCGTTTGGCCAGCGGGCTTGCGAAAACCCGTTTGCCGTTGGCTGACGGCCGGGATTCTGTTTTAGACAACGATGTTGCTGCGGCGGCTGCCGATTCAAGGGTGGGTGTGGGAACCGATTCAGTGGTTGACGGTGCCGCTTCTACTTCTGCTATATCCATACCATCCATAACAAATGCGTCCTCGCCTTCCTCAAGGATTATTGCGATGGGTGTATTAACGGCAACTCCCTCGGTGCCGCCGGCGATCAGGATCTTCCCCAATACACCATCGTCGATGGCCTCCACCTCCATGGTTGCTTTGTCCGTTTCGATCTCGCAGAGCACGTCTCCGGAAGAGATATCGTCGCCTTCGGCTTTGACCCAGTTGCTGATTGTGCCTTCGCTCATTGTTGGGGACAGGGCGGGCATTAGGATTTGGATAGGCATTATCTTTCCCCTGTTCCCCTAGGCGGCATAGCTAACGGCTTTTGCCGCGGTGACAATCTTGTCGGCGTTTGGAAGCGCCAACGCCTCGAGATTCGCTGCATAGGGCATGGGGACATCCTCGCCCGCGACCCGGTGAACGGGCGCATCCAGAAAGTCGAAGGCTGCTTCCATCATCTGCGCCGCAATTTCTGAGCCAATACCGCAGGCGGCCCAGCCCTCCTCCACGGTGATTAAGCGATTGGTCTTCTGTACAGACTGGACAAGTGTCTCGATGTCTAGGGGACGGATGGACCGCAGGTTAATGACCTCTGCGTCTATTCCCTCCTCCGCCAGCTTCAGCGCTGCGTCGAGGGCATAGCCGACGCAAATGGAGAAGGCAACAATGGTCACGTCTGATCCCGATTTTTCAACCTTGGCCTTGCCTATGGGCAAGACAAATTCTGGATCAACCGGGACGGGAAAACTCTGGCCATACATGATTTCGTGCTCAAGGCAGATCACTGGATTCGGATCGCGGATGGCGGCTTTTAGAAGTCCTTTGGCGTCCTCGCCAGACCAAGGTGCGATCACCTTTAGGCCTGGAATATGTGCATACCAAGATGCATAACACTGAGAGTGTTGAGCGGCGACTCGGGCGGCCGCACCATTGGGTCCGCGGAATACCATCGGCGCACCCATCTGCCCGCCCGACATATACAGCGTCTTGGCGGCCGAGTTGACTATTTGATCAAGGGCTTGCATCGCGAAGTTAAAGGTCATGAATTCGACGATAGGCTTCAGGCCCCCGAAAGCCGCACCAACGCCGAGGCCGGTGAAGCCGTGTTCGGTTATAGGCGTATCGATTACGCGCTTGGCGCCGAACTCTTCCAGGAGGCCTTGCGAAACTTTATACGCACCCTGGTATTGGGCGACTTCCTCACCCATGAGGAACACGGTGTCGTCATTGCGCATTTCCTCAGCCATAGCATCGCGAAGGGCTTCACGGACGGTTATCTCTGTGGTTTGGCCTGAGTATTCTGGATCGGCTGCCTCGGCAACGGCGATGGGTGCGGCGGTGACGGCTGAAGCCTGTCCTGGTTCAGTGACTGACTCCTGGGGCGACTTAAAGCTGTTGGCCGCAGAAGTGTCATCGCCCTCTTCCAGTATTACCGCGATGGGTGTGTTTACCGCGACTCCCTCAGTGCCAGCGGCAATCAAAATCTTGCCCAGTACACCCTCGTCGACCGCTTCCACCTCCATGGTTGCCTTATCCGTCTCGATTTCACAGAGTACGTCGCCGGAGGCCACTTTTTCGCCTTCCATCTTTATCCAATTGGAGATGGTGCCTTCAGTCATGGTCGGCGATAGGGCCGGCATGAGTATCTGAATAGCCATGTGCCTAACTCCCTGTCCTTACGCTTCGACTAAAATATCAGTATAGAGCTCGGACGGGTCCGGCTCTGGGCTTTGTTGGGAAAACTCGGCAGCGGCCATGACAATCGCTTTTACCCTCTTGTCCATATCTTTCAGTTCGTCCTCTGTTGCTGCCTTGGCTACTGCGATTTTGTCGCGCAGGAGGTCAATGGGGTCACTCTCGGAACGCACCTTGGAGACTTCTTCCTTAGTGCGGTATTTGGCAGGGTCAGACATTGAATGCCCACGATAACGATAAGTTTTCATTTCCAGGATGTAAGGGCCCTTGCCGGCGCGACACCAAGCGGCCGCCTCTTCGGCTGCCGCGCGCACTTCCAGGACGTCCATTCCGTTCACTTGGGTGCCCGGAATCCCAAACGACGCGCCCCTTTTGTAAAGTTCAGTAACCGCCGAAGCGCGTTCGATGGAAGTGCCCATTCCGTATTTGTTGTTCTCGATTACATAAATGACTGGCAGGTCCCAGAGACTGGCCATATTAAATGCCTCATAAATCTGGCCCTGATTTATGGCGCCGTCACCGCAGTAGGCGTGACAGACGCCGCCGTCCTCCTTATACCTCGATGCGAACGCAAGGCCCGTACCGATGGGCATCTGAGCGCCAACGATGCCATGACCGCCGTAAAAGTTTTTCTCGCGGCTAAACATATGCATGGAGCCGCCCTTGCCCTTGGAATAGCCGCCCCGGCGTCCTGTAAGCTCCGCCATGACTCCCTTCGCCTCCATACCGCAGGCTAACATATGGCCATGATCGCGGTAGCTTGTAACAACCATATCGTTTTCGCCGGCCGTGGCCTGCATGCCAACAACCACGGCTTCTTGGCCGATGTAGAGATGGCAAAAACCGCCGATCAGGCCCATCCCATACAACTGACCTGCCTTTTCTTCAAAGCGTCGAATTAAGAGCATATCGTTATAATAGGACAGGAGTTCGTCGTTGGAAGCGCCAGGCGCAGCCTTTTTGGCGGCTGGCCTTTTGCGAGCCACGCGTTTCGGTTTAGATTTGGGTTTGGTTGCCATTGTGTCCCCCCAGTTGGTTGACGCGGACAACATCGTGCGCAACGACGGCGACAGCGATGATTTCCGTTAACCTAATAGAGAGGCGACCCGATTTCAACATTTCGTGGTGTAATTAAATTGCTGTTTTTTATAATGTTTTATTATTTTAACTGAATTCGAATTAATTTTATATTTGTTAGGCGACCTTGGGTATCGAAGTTACCCTCGTCTCAGTACCATCATCAAGCCAGTGCCACATACACCCCTCACTGGCGATACAGTTATGGAATTGTACGCGATGCGGCAGCAGGTCGCGGGAGGTCTGCTCCCATGCTTTCATGGTGTGGTAATCTCTCCAGAAAACGATCTGTACCTGCCGGTTTTCCGCCGCATCATCTTCCCGAAACCCGATAAAACCGTTCAGTATCATGGCCAGGGATAGCATGGTCGAGATAGCTTCCGAATGAAGACCCTTATCCGTGCCTTCGGGTGCCGTTAAATAGAGTGCCGTGTAGAAAGGTGGTTTCTCGAGATTAGCGAGCGTGTTCATATCCCAATAACTCCGCAATGGCTGGGAACGCGTTACAGACTTTTGATCCCAAACCCGACCTGTGTGCTCCAGCCGAGTTAGGGATGGCGCGCTCTGGCGCCATAAATTGTTTGGATGGCATCACCGGTTCTTCGACTTTGGAGACACGGAATTTACAGGCGGCTTCCAGGTCAAGCCCATAAAACAGACGTGCCACGTGTGCGATGCCAGCCTTACGCCAACTGATGAAGCATGTATGGTCGCGCCAATAGGAAATGGAGACCCAACGGCCTTGGTCATCGCAGGTCGTCTCAAGGCCCAGGAAACCCTCTTGCGCTGGCGCGATAGACACCAATTCGTCACTCGGCGACGGCCCGTCATCTCGACCGGCTTGAATGACGTCAAGCATAATGGCAGCGACGAAGGGTGGCTTCAGATGCTCAGCGACGGTTTTCATTATTGGTTCCTCTCTGGAGTTGCGAGTTTCGTGATTTGTGGATCGAGGATGATAAGTTCGTCGGGATGGCCAAAGTTCAGCATTAGCCTTGCGCGTTCATCCAGCATGTCGGCGTCAAGACTTTGGGGATGCAGAAGCCGGATCTTGTTCTCCAGATACCGACGTTTGGCGGAGATTTTTTCCGCCGTGGCCTCCAGCTCCAATGCCTGTTGGCGCAATTGCACCCACGCGATAAGACCACGATCGCCGTGGAAAACGTGGAAAACAAAATAAAATGTGGCGGAGATGCCAAGAAATGAGACCGACACCCGTCGAATTCTTCGACGAAGTGAATGTGAAAACGTCATTTATCCGCGGACCTTCTTCCTGGATTACCAGTCAGTTGTCCACAGTCCCATACAAACCCATCATTGAAACTATGGGCTATTTGTTAACGTGGCGTTACCGAACGGCGCGAATAGCTCGCCAAATGGACTCTGAATTGGCTGGCATATCGATATGATCTATCCCCAAAGGCCCCAGTGCATCCAGGATAGCGTTCATAATTGTTTGTGGTGCGGCGATAGTTCCTGCTTGGCCAGAACCTTTGACGCCCAGGGGATTGGCATTGGTTGGTAGGCCTTCTTCCAGATTGATCTCCAGGGCCGGCAGATTGTGCGCCGCCGGCAGGACGTAGTCCATCATGGTGCCGGTGATCAACTGCCCCGACGTGTGGTCGTAGGCGGCGTATTCGGCGACGGCCTGGCCAATTCCTTGAGCTATGCCGCCGCGAACCTGACCAATGGTAAGTTTGGGATTAAGCACCCGCCCGTAATCCTCAGCTGTGACATAGCGGCGGATTTCTAGATACCCAGTGTCTGGGTCAATCTCCACTTCTGCAGCATGACAGCCATTGGGGAAGGTGAACGGCACGTCCTCCACTTTGGCGAAGGTGTCGAGCCCGCCTCCATTGAGAGCCCGGCCACGGGCCATCGCGGCAACGTCAATCAGCGCGATGGACGGACCCCCCTCGGGGCTTTGAAAGGTGCCATTGGCGAATACCAGCGTGCTTACCTGAGTCTGCAGTAATTCGGCGGCAACTGTGCGGGCTTTGGTCAGTACTTGGTTCATGGTTTCGACTAGGGCGCCTCCGCCCATATGCATGGAACGAGCACCACCATGGCCATGGCCCATTCGGGTTGCGTCCGTATCAGCCTGAACGTAGACAAAAGTTTCCAATGGTAGCCCAAGATGATCGGCGGCAATCTGGGCGTAGGTGGTTTCATGGCCTTGTCCATTGGACTCTGTTCCAACCCGAAGTTCGATACGACCATCAGGGAGGAAACGAACCTCGGCCCCTTCCTCCGGAATCGACCGTGCTGTTTCCAAGAAACAGGCCAAGCCCAACCCGCGCAACTTGCCGCGGGATTGGGCCTCTGCGCGGCGGGCTTCGAACCCGGCCCGGTCGATTTGGTCGACCGCGTCCTCAATATTGGCACCGAAGCGGCCACCGTCGATGGTGATGCCGAGAGATGAGCGATGGGGAAATTTTGAAATGACGTTGCGTCGACGTAGGTCAACTGGATCAAATCCGAGCCGCCTGGCTGCCACTTCGATCATTCGCTCCATGAGAAAGTTGGCTTCTGGCTTACCGGCGCCTCGGTAGGCGTCCACCGGTGCAGTGTTGGTGAACACACCGCGTACGTCCATGAACACATGCGGCACGTTGTAGATGCCGCCCATGGCCGTAGGCGCTGATTTGGTTGGGATGTTGGGAGCTACGGAGGAGAGGTAAGCACCCATGTTGGACACTATATTAGCCTCCAACGCGACGAACCGGCCCTCCGCGTCTATACCAAGGCGTGCAGAGACCCGCATGTCCCGCCCGTGGGTAGCAGCGGCGAAATCCTCGGCACGATTGGCCACCCACTTGATGGGCCGGCCGAGGCGTTTCGCAGCCCAGGGTAGCAGGACCCATTCTGGGTAGATGAAGTTTTTCTGCCCAAAACCGCCGCCTACATCTGGAGCTCTCAGGTAAAACCGCTCCGTAGGAAGATTGAAGACTTTGGCTAATTCATTCCTGATCCCATGGAGACCCTGGCCGCTGAAAGACAGAGTGTAGCGATCGCTCTCCCGATCGTATCCGCCCAGGCCGGCTCGGGGTTCAATAGGCGTGGCGCTGACCCGATTGTTCACCAAATCCAAGTCGACCACATGCGCGGCCTCTGCCATGGAAGCAAGGACATCTTCGACGTTACCAGCCTGGAAGCGAAAGGCCAGATTGCCTGGCGCCTCCGGCCATATTTCCGGTGCACCATCTTCTAACGCCGCCAACGGGTCTGTAACGGCATCCAGGGGTTCAAACTCTGCATTAATCAACTCGGCTGCTTCGACGGCGGTGGAAAGTCTCTCCGCGACAACCATAGCGAAGATATCGCCCACCTGACGGACCCTCCCGCGAGCCAATGCCCGGCGCGGTGGGATAATCAACGGCGAGACCGCGTCAAAGACTGCGTTACAAGGCAGAGGATTGAGTTTGTCGGGGGCAAGATCACGATCGGTGAATACAGCGAAAACGCCGGGAACAGCAAGTGCCGCCGCAGTGTCTATGCGTTCAATGGCAGCGTGAGCGTGATCAGAACGGACCATGACAGCATGAAGTTGGTGTTCGGCATTAAGGTCGGCGCTGTAGTTTGCCGCGCCAGTCAAGAAACGAGCGTCTTCGATACGCGGCGTGAATGGCAGCGGGGATGTGTCAGGCACGATACAATTCAGACCCCCTCGCCGGTGAGAGTACCCAGCGTGTTTTGCTTGCTCCCGCGCCCGTCGCACAAACAGGTCCACGTGCTGCATAGAGGTTGAGGATTACAAACGAGATAAATCCTTAGCACATCACAGCGTCTCCCTACCGCATGATCGCTTGTAACACTGGCGTTCAGTATTACGCTAGTAAATTGACTAAGGTACGACTGTCTGACCGGCGTAGGCTGCCGCTGGGCCCAACATTTCCTCAATGCGAATTAGCTGGTTGTACTTGGCTAAGCGGTCTGAACGGCTTAGAGAACCTGTTTTAATCTGTCCGGCGTTGGTGGCCACTGCAATGTCGGAAATCGTTGTGTCCTCGGTTTCTCCGGAACGATGCGAGATGACCGCCGTATAGTTAGCCTTGTGCGCCATTTCTATTGCCTCCAGGGTCTCGGATAGGGTACCGATCTGGTTAACTTTGACTAGGATCGAGTTCCCTGCCCCCTTCTTGATCCCGTCTGCTAGACGTTTGGGGTTGGTGACGAACAGGTCATCGCCCACTAACTGCACCCGATCGCCAATCGCATCTGTGAGCGCTTTCCAACCATCCCAGTCGTCTTCGGCCAGGCCATCCTCAATAGATATAATAGGGTATCTCGATATCAGATCCGCGTAATAGTCTACCATGCCTGCGGTATCCAAGATCTTGTCTTCGCCGGTTAGGACGTATTGGCCGTCTTTATAGAATTCCGTGGATGCGGCGTCCAAGGCTAGCATGACTTCGGAGCCCGGTTTATACCCAGCCCTCTCGATCGCGTTCATGATGAAGTCCAGTGCCTCAATCGTCGAGCCAATATTTGGAGCGAAGCCGCCTTCGTCGCCGACGTTGGTATTGTGGCCCGCATCTTGAAGACCCTTTTTCAGCGTTTGGAAAATCTCCGAGCCCATGCGGATACCGTCCGCGCAACTGGAGCTGTCTACGGGCATGATCATGAATTCCTGGAAGTCGATGGGATTATCGGCGTGCTCACCACCGTTGATGATGTTCATCATGGGCACGGGCAAAGTGTGAGCGAAAGCGCCTCCGATGTAGGCGTAAAGTGGCAATCCCGCTTCTTCGGACGCCGCTTTTGCGCAGGCTAGCGACACTCCTAAAAGGGCGTTGGCGCCGAGGCGGCTCTTGTTTTCGGTGCCGTCCAGTCCGATCATCGTTTGGTCAATGTGTAACTGGTCTTCTGCGTCGAAGCCGGAGATGGCATCAAATATTTCTCGATTCACGGACTCGCATGCGCTCAGCACGCCCTTGCCGCCGAATCGGTCGCTGTCGTCGTCTCGCAGCTCTACGGCCTCATGGGCGCCGGTAGACGCGCCCGATGGCACGGAGGCTCGGCCGATAACACCAGTTTCCAATGTTACGTCGACTTCAACGGTGGGGTTACCTCGGCTATCCAAGATCTCGCGGGCAAAAATATCGATTATGGCGGTCATGGAAGGCTCCTGCGCTTCTGGTTCAAGGGCGAGTTCGAACCTCATAGCGCTTGGCGGCGCAAGCGGCAAGCATCGCCTTTATGACAAATTTTTGACCTGTGGGAATTGGCGTTGATGGTGTTTTTTCAATTTTCTCGTTGCGGCTTCGGCCCTGTCTGACATATGAGAGTTCATGTCTGATTTAATATCTGTGCACGGCCTTTCGAAGACCTATGAGTCCGAATTCCAGGCATTGAAGAATGTCGACCTGAATATTCGTGAAGGCGAAATTTTAGCCCTACTTGGGCCCAATGGGGCGGGCAAGACGACGCTAATTTCCATAGTCTGCGGGATCATTAATGCGACGCGAGGCACCGTCACGGTGGCGGGCTTCGACAACGTCACAGATTATAGGAAGACGCGCGCACTAATCGGTTTGGTGCCGCAGGAATTAACCACGGACTCGTTTGAGACGGTGACTGCGACGGTAAATTTCTCCCGCGGCCTATTTGGCAAACCGCGTAATCCTGCAGTCGTTGAAAAGGTATTGAAGTCGCTGACGCTCTGGGACAAGCGCGATAAGATGATTATGACCTTGTCGGGCGGGATGAAACGCCGGGTGTTGATTGCCAAGGCATTATCGCACGAACCGCGCATCCTATTCCTGGACGAGCCTACTGCCGGGGTTGACGTGGAGCTCCGAAAAGAGATGTGGGCAGTCGTCAATGAGCTGCGCGCAGATGGTGTTACTGTAATTTTGACGACCCATTATATTGAAGAAGCTGAGGCCATTGCCGACCGGGTTGCCGTTATCAATCACGGCGAGATCATTGTCGTCGAAGAAAAGGACGAACTGATGCGAAAGCTTGGCAAGAAACAGCTAAGTTTCGAGTTAGCGATGCCCCTGCAGGCTGTGCCAGAAGCTTTGGCCGACTACGGACTGGATCTTTCCAACGACGGATTGAAATTAACTTACACCTACGACGTTAACGCCGAGCGCAAGGGAATCACAGCACTGATGGCTGATTTGGGCTCGTCGGGTATTCGTTACCGAGACATGGAAACACAGCAAAGTTCTCTTGAGGAAATTTTCGTCAGTTTGGTTACGGAGGCGACATGAACATCTACGGCGTTCTTGCTATCTATCGTTTCGAGATGGCACGCACGAAGCGTACGATATTGCAAAGCGTTGTTTCGCCGGTGATCTCCACCTCCCTCTACTTTGTTGTCTTCGGTTCCGCTATCGGGTCTCAGATTAGGGAAATCGATGGGGTGAGCTATGGCTCGTTCATTGTGCCAGGACTGATCATGTTGACGCTTTTGACCCAAAGCATCTCGAACGCGTCCTTTAGCATCTACTTTCCAAAGTTTGTGGGCACTATCTATGAGCTCTTATCCGCGCCGGTTTCCTATTTCGAAATCGTCTTGGGTTATGTCGGCGCGGCGGCGACGAAATCGATCATGCTGGGCCTGATAATCCTGGCGACCGCCGGGTTCTTTGTGCCTTTGGAAATAGCTCATCCCTTATGGATGCTTGCTTTTCTCATACTTACAGCAGTGACATTCAGCCTGTTCGGCTTCATTATCGGGATTTGGGCCGACAACTTTGAGAAATTACAGCTAGTGCCGTTGTTGATAGTGACCCCGCTGGCCTTTTTAGGAGGCAGTTTCTATTCTATTTCCATGCTGCCGCCGATATGGCAGAAGATCTCTCTGCTCAATCCTGTGCTTTATCTGGTGAGCGGCTTCCGTTGGAGCTTCTTCGAAAGTCAGGATGTGGCGGTGAGTGTCAGCTTGGGGATGATCTTGTTGTTCCTTGCGATCTGCATTGGCATCGTTTGGTGGATTCTCAAAACGGGCTATCAGCTGAAGAGCTAGATCCTCGGTTCCCATAGGATACTCGCGCGAGACCTCGATTTTACAAGAGAGTGTGGTCTCGGTTGCAGTTTTATTGGTGGCTACAAAGCAGCAAATCAAGAAACTCATATTGCAAGGCGCAACCGATGACAATCACTGTGACGGTCTCCTATCCAAATACGCCTGGATCTAAATTTGACATGGTCTATTACTTAGGCACGCACCTTGAATGGGTCGGCAAGTGCTGGGGAGAGAGGCTTATCAGCGCGCGGGCTATCAAGGGAATTGCGACGCCCGACCCTAGCAAGCCGCCGCCTTACCAAGTGGTCGCCATCCTGCAGGTTGAAAGCCTAGATGTCCTAAACGATGTGCTGAATGAGCACGGTGCCCAGATCCCGGGTGACATTCCGAACTTCACCGATGTCGAGCCGGTCATCCAGATCAGCTAGAACTTAGGCTAGCCTCTCTGTATCGCTTCCGCTCAACCGGGGTTAATTTGACTGGAGAGCCGCACGACCGGTCGGTCGTTGATTTGCAAATGTAGAAGCGCGCTGACAACGCCAAGGGTAACCGCACCCCACCAGATCGGATCATAGCTGCCGGTCTCATCAAATATTCGACCGCCGAGCCATACACCGGCGAAGCTGCCAAATTGATGGCTCATATAAACGGCGCCATACAACATGGCTAGGTAGCGTGTGCCGAAGATTTGCGCCACTAGGCCTGAGGTTGCAGGCACTGTACTCAGCCACAAGAAACCAACGGCGCAGGCGAAGATCACCACTGAAAGCGGGCTTGTCGGCAAGATTATGAAAACAGCGATCACCATCGAGCGAAGAATGTAGATAGTCGCCAGCAAGTACTTTTTAGGTATTCTCCCGGCCAACCAACCCGATGTCCAACTACCGGCCATATTAAACAGTGCGATCAGCATTAATGCCGTTGCACCGAGTGCGGGACTGATCCCCTCATCGACGAGATAGGCTGGCAGGTGAATGGCGATAAAGGCGACTTGAAAACCGCAAACGAAGAACCCGGCCGTCAAAAGAATATACCCTCGATGTCCAGCTGCCTCGACAATGGCCTCCCTGGTATCGATTTCCGTGTCCCTGCCTGTATCCAGGGTTACTGCAGCGGACATTGAATAGGCCAAGGGAATGATCAAGCCGGCCATCACTGCCAGCGCTATCAGCGCGATTGCCCAATCCATGGTGGTGAGTAAGTTCTGACTGAACGGCACGATCAGCAACTGACCTCCTGTTGCACAGGCCGTTACTATGCCAAGCCATAGGCTGCGTTTTTCAGCCGGCGCGATCTTGCCGATGACGGAGAGAATTAGCGGTAGACCACAAGCCCCAAGGCCAAAACCCGTTAACAGTCCAGCACTAGCGAACATAGCCGTTGGTGCCACGGATTGGCTCATCATGATCATCCCAAGGCTGAAGATTAGGCCGCCGAGTGCGATGGTCTTGGGCGCGCCCCAGCGATCAGCAAGGATGCCGGCAAACGGCGCGGCGATGCCGATAATCAGGTTCTGAGTTGCCAAGGCCACGGACAGAACCTCGCGTCCCCACCCCAGATCCATTGTTATGGGCCGCATAAACAGGCCGAAGCTCTGACGGATGCCTAACGAAATGAAAACTATCAAGGCGGCTACTANTAAAATAAAGATCGGGCTCAGAAAAAGGCTGCGGNTNATCGGCGNAGATGTGNTCATNGACATGGTTGGGCGTCTAGGCCTTTCNAGTATGCGNTGCNNAGAGATGCTGGGTAGCGAAGATACGTGGATGCGGGGNGTCGCCCCCCTGCACAAAGATCAGTATTCCCGTTAGGCTCTTATTCACGCCGAAGACGTACTTGCTATAGAACATATTTTCTCCTGCGAGATGGGCTTAGAAACGGATCCTCAACAGCTCCAGATCACCGGGAACAAATCGCAATCTAACGGGTCTCCGGGGGCGATGCCGGGATCGCGCAGGATTTTCATGAGGTTAGGGCGCGGATTGTATGTGACATCGTTTCCGGTCCAGCGAATTACATATGCGCGCCGGCGCATGAAATTTGATCCGTTGCCCGGTGCGCCATGTACCGTCAGCGCATGATGAACGGTGCAATCGCCGGGTTCCAGGTCGAACCAGACAATATCGTAATCGTCGCGATTGGCTTCAATATCAGGAACTTGAGGTAAGTCTTCTTCATATTTCTCATCGGGATTGAAACTTACCGCTAAATAGCGCTGTCCCCAGAGATGCGAGCCTTTTATGTATTCCACTGCGCCCGTCTCATGAGTTACAGGATCAAGCGCGAGCCACAATGTGCAGATCTGATTTCCAGAAACGGGCCAATAGGTTGCATCATGGTGCCAGACGGTTCGTGTGGTTGCGCCCGGGTCCTTGATAAGGAGTTGGTCAAATAGCAGGTTGATCTTGTTCGACCTCATGAGTTTGCCAGCTATTTCTGCACCCGGTGATTCTCGCACTACCTTTTCGAACCCCTCCAAGTGGTGCGAAATGAAGGTGTCAAAAAAGAACCCCTTCTCTCCTTCCTCTGCATCTACGTTCTTGCGCATGGGAGACGGTTCGGCCATGTCGGCATCGACCTGTTTACGAAGATGTTCCACCCAATCCGAGTCAAAAAACCCACGAAGACAGACGACCCCATCACGCTGGTAAGTTGCGATTTCTTCGTCGGTGATTGGTCGGTGCAATTCGCCGTTCATATTTAGCTCTCGGTTTAGCGTTTACTCGTCGCCGTTTGCGGTAAGCCATCCAAGGTGCCACCGACGGACTTTAATTCATCAACTACACCTTCTTCCGTGGATATTTGTAGCGCGTCATTGACGCGGTTAAAAAAGCCACAAAGTGCGACTCGGAAGGTCAGTTCAAAGATCTGTTCTTCGCTGAAATGTTCTTTCATTTTATCGAAGATAGCATCGCGCATGTACTGAAAATTGTTGGTAACCTGCACCGCATAGTCGCGAACGAGATGGTCGACTTTATCGAAACCGGGCACTCTCGGATCGAGAAGTTTCTCGAAAGCTTTTGCATCAAAGCCTTGACGCGTCATCCGAGGTCCATGGTGAACCACACAGTACTCGCACGCGTTGATTTTCGATACCGTGACTAGGGCGATTTCAAGATAACGCTTTTGCAAGACGCCCTCGTCCTGAAGTTCCAATAACAGCCCCATGATGTGACGTAGAGCAGGCGGTCGCTGCGCGAAGATCTTTGCTTGGTTCTCGAAAGGGCCATATTCGGTGATATATCTGTGAAAGGTTTCCCGAGCGTCATTAGGTAACGTCTCGGGGTCAACCTCGGCTATTCGGGGCATGTGTATCTATCCCTTTCCAAAACACTGTCTGCTTTATTTTGTCCGCCATTCGAACATCGGTCTCGTAAACTATAAAAAGGCCTTGCGATTCCTCGGCATGGATGACTTTGATACTCAAGAAGTTCTAGTAGGGACTCAATAGTTAAATCCAGAAAATGCTTATGATCGTCCGGATCAATAGGGAGATGCAGTTATGAGAATTCAAAATATGATCGCCGGTGCCTTGTTGGGTGCTGCAGTTGCTCTTGGCGCGACGCAAGCATCAGCCGGGATTCAGAAATACAACTTCGAAGTCGTCGGCACATGGGGATTCTTGGAAAATTGGAAAGAGTTTGAGAAAAAATTCTGGACTGAAATGTTACCGAAGGCTTCGGGCGGTAAACTGACGGCAAACGCCAAGCCATATACCGAACTGGGCCTGAAGGGCTACGAGGTCATGTCTGGCTTGAAGAAAGGCGCTTATGATGGTGTCCATGCGCTGACGTCGTACAGCGCCAAAGCAAGCCCCGCGCTCGAAGGTATTGACCTTGCAGGTGTAATCCAGGATTTCGGCACCTACCGGAAGGCGGTAAACGCATACCGCTCGATTTTGGAGCGGGAAGTAGCAGAAAAATACAACGCTAAGATAATTAATATCTACTTGTTCCCGAGCCAACAACTCTGGTGCAACATGAAGGACAAGTCGGTTAAAAAAATTCCACTCAAGAGCCTAGCAGGGAAGAAAATCAGAACTTATTCACGCACGCTAGGAGACTTCATTGAGGGTTTGGACGCATCTGCGGTTACCATTGCATTTGCGGAAGTGGTTCCTGCTCTTCAAAAAGGTGTCGCTGATTGTGGTATCACGGGCACGATGCCGGCTTATAATGCCAAATGGTGGCAAGTTGTGACGCATAACATTCGTGTACGCGTTGGCTATGCAGCGACTTTCACAGCTATCAACATGGATACCTGGAAAAGCCTCAATGCTGATACACAAAAATTGATTATGGATCAGGCCAAAATACTTGAGGATGAGATATGGGCCTTCACTGAGTCGCTCGACCAAAAAGGTATGGACTGCAACGCCAATGGCCCTTGCGACAAAGGTGAGCCCGGTGGCATGGTTCCGGTGACGCCGACGGCCGAAGACCAGAAAATGCTGAAGGACATTGCGCAAAACGTTGTTCTGAAGCGTTGGGCTAAGCGCTGCGGCAAGAAGTGCGCCGACGAATGGAACGCAACGATTGGCAAGATCGTCGGCATGTCGGCGGCCGAATAGTTCGAGCTTTCGTCTGACGGAAATGTTGACCGCGCGGGTGCGATCGTCGCCCGCGCGGTTTTCCGCACATACAGCGCAGATTTATTAAATGTTCCAGACTATCCAAGATAAGTTAACCGATATTTCCCGCGTTGCCGTTTGGGTAGGCGGAGGTGCACTCCTGTTGTCGGCAGTGATGGTCACACTTGATGTGTTGGCCCGGAAAATGTTTGGGATAACTATTTCAGGTTCGGATGAGATTTCCGGCTATGTGTTCGCGGCTGGAACAACATGGGCATATTCCTATTGTTTGTTCGCACGCGCTAATATTCGTATCGACGCGCTTTACAATATACTCAATATACGCACCAAGGCGCTTTTAGATATCCTTGGGGTTTTGCTACTATTTTATTACATCTATCTCCTCTTCACCAACGCCTGGGGCATGTTCGCTGAGAACTGGGAATTTAACTCGACGGCGCAAACCACTCTAGCGACGCCGCTATGGATTCCCCAGATATTTTGGATCTCGGGTCTCTTCTTCTTCCTAGTGTGCTTGGGCTTTGTATCCATTCGATGCCTGGCCTCACTCATAAAGGGCGATTGGCAGAATATCCATGAGGTTGCTGGCGTGAAGACTGTGGAGGAAGAGATCGACGAGGAGACCCACGTCTGATGCCCTTCGTAATTCTCTCTATCCTCATGGCGTTAATTGTTGCTGCGGTACCCGTGGCAGCTGTTTTAGGAATCCTCAGCTTGTCTCTGGACGAATTGTTCATGCGCGGTAGACGCTCGCTAATGCTTGGCGACTTCGTATGGGAACAAAGCATCGAATACATTCTAGTCGCGATCCCGATGTTTATTTTACTCGGGGAAATCATGCTGCGTGCCGGCATTGCGCTTCGCATGTATAATGCAGTGATCCAGTGGCTCAGTTGGCTACCCGGTGGATTGATGCACGCGAATATCGGGTCGTGCGCCATCTTTGCAGCCTCTTCAGGCTCATCCGTCGCGACCGCCGCCACGGTTGGAACGGTCGCTTACCCTGAAATCGAGAAACGAAACTACAATGAACGCCTATTTTTGGGGTCACTTGCCGCAGGTGGCACGCTAGGTATTTTAGTACCCCCATCGATTAACCTGATCATTTATGGATTGTTGACCGATACCTCGGTGCCGGAGCTTTATCTCGCGGGCATCTTCCCCGGCATTGCGTTGGCGCTGTTGTTCATGGGCGTGATTGCGGTCGCCTGCCTTTGGCGGCCCAGTTTCGATGGCAATAAGGTGGAGACTACATGGGAGTCGCGAATAAAGGTACTGCCGGACCTGTTGCCGCCAGTGTTGCTGTTCATGGCTGTGGTAGGCTCCATTTACGCTGGGATCGCGACGCCCACGGAGGCCGCCTCAATTGGCGTATGCTTTGCGCTAATCATCGCTGCCTGGAACAAGGCCCTAACTCTTGAGATGCTCAAGGAGGCCTTTGAAGGGACCATGCGTTCGACGGCCATGATTATGCTGATCATTCTTGCTGCGGTGTTTTTAAACTTTGTCCTCGGCTTCATGGGAGTTACGCAGGCCATTTTGGAGGCGATCAAAGAATTAGGCTGGACGCCCATGCAGACCATGATCGTAATCATTTGTTTTTATCTGCTGCTGGGTATGTTCATGGAGACACTATCCATGATGTTAACCACGATCCCCGTGGTCTTTCCCATTGTCGTTTACTTGGGGTTCGATCCTGTTTGGTTTGGGATCATGATTACGGTATTGATGGAAGCCGCGCTGATTACGCCGCCTATCGGCATCAATCTCTATGTGGTGCATGGGATCCGGGCCCGAGGTGGAAATTTCAATGACGTCAGCTATGGTGCGATGCCGTTCTTGTTCGGCATGTTCTTTCTGATCGCGTTTCTGCTCATTTTCCCGGATTTGGCGCTCTGGCTGCCGCAACTCGTCTACCACTGAGAGTTGAAAAATGGTGGATATTGATACCGGTTTGAACGTCTGGCAAATGACGTCGAACCACAACCGCATGATTGAGTTGCAAAAGGACACGTCGTTAGCCAAAGACGGTCCTGTGGAAGTCGCCTACTACGGCTCTTCGGCCTTCAAGATCACCTCTCCCAAGGGTGTGTCGGTGATGATTGATCCATGGCGCAATCACCCATCAGGCAAATGGGACTGGTACTTCCACGACTTTCCAATTACGGAAGTGGACATTGGTACCTCAACCCATGCCCACTTTGACCATGATGCTCTGCATCGTCTGGACGCCCATGTGCTCCTCGACCGCTTGATCGGGCAGTACAAGTTCGGAGATCTGACAATCACTGGTTACGCGGACAAGCATGCGACCGATTCAAGCTGTGCAATCTATGACTTCAAGAAAATCCACCAGCTATTTCACGGCGTCGAGGTGGATCCACCGGACAATCCTCGTTCCTGGGACCATTGCTTGATCGTCGTAGAGACTGGTGGCATCAAGATCGTCCATTGGGGAGACAATCGCCATGATCCGCCGGAAGATATATGGAAGTCCCTAGGCCACATTGACATTGCCCTTCTACCGATTGACGCTTCCCAGCATGTCATGGGGCACATCCACACAGCACACATTATCGAGACCTTAAAGCCCCGGGTCATTATTCCGCACCACTATTACATCTGGGACGTCGTTCAGCGTCAGAGCACGTTGCAAACCTGTGAGGCCTGGGTGAAGGCCTACGAAGATAAGGAGACGCTTTTAACACCCACCAAGGTTTACAACCTTAAAAAGTTGGAGAAACTGGACAGGGTAGTTCACTTTTTCGGAGAGAATGTTGCCTTTGATAAGGAAGCGTGGCTTGAGGGGGGCCGTTAATCCTTAATCCTTAAACGTTTCCATGCGCGGGTAAGTCTGTAATCAGCATGCTACCGGGCGTATGGGTAATACAGATTTCGGGTTTTGCCATACGGATAGCGTTCTGTGGCGTAACGCCGCAGGCCCAAAAGACGGGTATCTGATTATCCGGTATCTCCTGCGCATCTCCCCAATCGGGTTTGGAGATGTCGTTGATACCGATCTGTGCCGGATCGCCTAAGTGGATTGGGGAACCGTGCGTGTGAGGAAACCGAGACGTAATCTCGACAGAACGGATGGCGTTTATTGCGGTCATGGGTCGCATGGAGACCACCGTGCCGCCCCTAAACGGCCCAGATGGTTTCGTCATCACGTCGGTGATGTACATGGATACGGTCAGATTCCGGTCCCAATGTTGTAAAGGTACACCTTCGTTCACGAGCGCTTGCTCAAAAGAAAACGAGCATCCGATGATAAAGGCAACGTAATCGTCACGCCACAGGTCATTGACATCGGGAATGGTCTCCGTAAGTTCGCCATTTCGATAGACATTATAGCTCGGGATATCCGTGCGAATGTCAATGTCATTGCCGAGCGTGGGCAGCATGGGATCGCCTGTTTCCGATACCCCCACCAATGGACACGGCTTTGGATTGCGCTGGCAAAAGCGAAGAAAATCCATAGCTAGATCCGCCGGCAAGATAGCCAGGTTTCCTTGTACGTAGTTGGATCCGAGCCCACTGGTTTCGCCCGTGATCTTGCCGGCCCGAATAGCGGCGCGCACCGCACGCGGGTCAGATCGGTTGAAATCCGCGTCGTTGGCATAAATCTGATTCATTTCCGGGCCTCTCAAAAATATTGAGACGTCGATTCTATGGAGCGTTGGGGTTCCGGTCAACGGCAGTGCCGGTCAATGAAATTCTTCACTAGCAACGCACTCTCATGGGCATGAGAGAACGCGATGCCGTGCTTAGCTGCCCTAAAGATATGTAACTCCGATTTCGCGACAAGTTTGTGCGCTCCTTCCGGAACCTCGACTGGCAGAAACGGACTGGAGTCTGGATGCAAAATAAGTGTCGGCGTACTAATGCTTGCGAGTTTATCGGTGATTTTGACGCCCATCAGCATCTCCACAAGGCTGACATTGACAACTGGAGAAGTGTCCACCTGGACCTCTTCAAACCAGCTCCATTGGGGATCCGTGATGGCGCCAGGATTGAACCTATGATCCATCATTTGATTTGACCATTTGGCCATTCCTTTAGTTTCAAGTTCGGTACGCCAACGATCAACGTGTTGAATGTAAGCACCCTCGTGGCCGGCACAAATCGGGGTGATGGATAATAATCTTTCGGGATGGGCGATAGCGGTCGCATAAGTGGCCGTGCCACCCAAAGATTCCCCGACCATGTGAAATTGGTCTGCACCGATCTCATCGGCGACCGCAATTACATCGCTGATGAGATCGTCCATAGACCAATTCTTCGCCGGCCCCGGTGCTGATGAGCCGCCGTAGCCCCGCACGTCTAGACGGACCAAACGGTAGGTATCAGCTAAAGCCGGAACCCACTCAGACCAGAGTCGATGATCTGTGCCGATACCATGATGAAAAATGACTGTTTCCGGGGCAGTGTGCCATGGCGGTGTTAAGTCGTCGACGCGGTAGTGGATGTTAGCGCCGTCGCGGTGTGTCGTTGGCATATTTAAGGCTTCCTATGCATTATAGGCATGACCGGGTTATGGCCCATCAAGTCCATATCCGATCGATAAAGGTGATCGCCATTCAGCATCTCGATTGGCTCAATCTAATTTAGTATAGAACGCAATATGCTGATGCCATAAGGGGTTGCGTTTATATGACATCGTTCAAATTTGAAGCGGCCTTGCCTTGGCGATGGTGTCAAATTCCATCAGCGTTTCAATGACCCCTGAGATCTCACTTAGCGGTATCATGTTGGGTCCGTCGGACGGCGCATTGTCCGGATCCTGGTGAGTTTCCATGAAAATCGCGGCGATGCCAACGGATACGGCGGCACGTGCTAATACCGGGGCGAACTCGCGCTGACCACCCGATGTAGTGCCCTGCCCGCCTGGTTGTTGCACGGAATGGGTGGCGTCGAAAACGACAGGGAAGCCCGTGTTGGCTAACACCGGCAAAGCGCGCATGTCGGTGACCAAGTTATTGTAGCCAAAGCTGCTTCCGCGTTCGCAAAGCATTATATTGGCGTTGCCGGTTTCTTTGATTTTCTCCGCGACATTGGCCATGTCCCAGGGTGCCAGGAACTGTCCTTTTTTTACATTAATTGGTTTTCCCGTCTGCCCGGCAGCAACCAGAAGATCGGTCTGGCGACATAGAAATGCTGGAATTTGGAGGACATCAACAGCCGCTGCCGCTGGTACACACTGGCTGGCATCGTGCACGTCCGTAATTATTGGAAGACCAGTCATTTCCTTGATCTCGGCGAACACGGACGCCGCGGCCTCAAGGCCCAAGCCGCGCGCGCTTGATGCACTGGTTCGGTTCGCCTTGTCGAACGAGGTCTTATAGATGATACCTATGTCGAGGGTCTTACCGATCTCCGCCAACGTGCCTGACATATCCTGCGCATGTTGACGGCTCTCCATTTGGCACGGCCCCGCGATAATGGTCAGAGGTTTGTCATTGGCGATCTCCAGATCGCCGACCTTGACGGTATGGGCTTGAACCATACTGTCTTCCTACATTAGCCGCGATTGATCCACAGCCGCACCGACAAACGACGTGAACAAGGGGTGTGGATCAAAAGGCTTTGATTTCAGTTCCGGATGGAACTGAACACCGATAAACCATGGATGGCCATCCAATTTGACGATTTCTGGCAGCACGCCGTCAGGAGATTTGGCTGAGAACTTCATGCCATGCTTTGCCAGGTCGTCTTCGTAGGCTAGGTTAACTTCATAGCGGTGGCGGTGGCGTTCGCTGATATCGTCCAAACCGTAGATTTGATAAATGCGACTATTGCTATTGAGGTTAGCGTCATAGGCGCCAAGCCGCATTGTACCGCCCATATCGCTGTCTTTGTTTCGGGTTTCGACCACACCATTACGTTCCCATTCCGTCAACAGTCCGACAATGGGGTTCTGACACTGACCGAATTCAGTGGAACCCGCGCCTTTGATACCAGCGAGGTTGCGAGCTGCCTCGACCACTGCCATTTGCATGCCCAGACATATACCAAAGTATGGTACACGATGTTCCCGTGCGAAGGTGGCGGCAGCAATCTTGCCCTCAACACCGCGCTCTCCAAAACCGCCCGGCACCAAAATGCCATGGACGCCCTCTAAGTGATGCAAGGTGTCGTCGCGTTCGAAAATCTCAGAATCAATCCAATTCATATTCACTTTTACATTGTTGGCGATGCCGCCGTGATCTAATGCTTCTGACAAGGATTTGTAGGCATCCAGCAAGCCCGTATACTTGCCGACTATAGCGATGGAAACCTCTCCCTCGGGCTTAATGACGCGGTCGAGGATAGTGTTCCACCGACTCAGGTCCGGTGGAGGGACGTCCAAGTCGAAATGCCGGCAGACCTGATCATCCAGGCCCTCTTCGTGATAACTAATCGGCACCTGATAGATGGACGGCACGTCCAAGGCCGAGATGACTGCACTCTCTTGTACGTTACAGAACAATCCGATCTTGCGTTTCTCACCGGGTGGGATCTCGCGATCGGCCCGGCAAAGCAGAACATCGGGTTGAATCCCTACGCTCAGCATTTCCTTGACGGAGTGCTGTGTTGGCTTGGTTTTAAGCTCACCTGCTGTTGGAATGAAGGGCAATAATGTCAGATGCATGTACATGGTGCGATCGCGACCGAGGTCGTTGCCCAATTGCCGGATAGCTTCCAGGAACGGCAGGCCCTCGATATCGCCGACCGTGCCGCCGATCTCGCAAAGGACGAAGTCCTCGTCCGTCAGATCGCTGATGACGAATTCCTTGATAGCGTCGGTGACGTGAGGAATGACTTGTATTGTCGCGCCTAAATAGTCACCGCGGCGCTCTTTGGCAATAACGTCGGAATAGATCCGACCGGTTGTAACGTTGTCGCTCTGACGAGCTGCGACCCCTGTGAAACGCTCGTAATGACCGAGGTCCAGGTCCGTCTCGGCGCCGTCGTCGGTTACAAATACCTCGCCGTGTTGATATGGGCTCATGGTACCTGGGTCAACGTTGAGATACGGATCCAGCTTACGCAACCGAACTTTGAAACCACGGGCCTGCAATAAGGCGCCCAAAGCTGCCGATGCTAGACCTTTTCCGAGGGAGGATACCACGCCGCCGGTGATGAAGATGAACCGCGTCATGGGCTTTCACAATATAGTAAAATACGCGCCTGCCAAAAGAAAAGAGGCGGCGAATTTTTCACTTTGTCAGATATGACTATAAGCCCTTGTGAAGTAGGGAATTTTGTCAATTCCCACTCGGAATAGGCGGGGCTGTCGGAGCAGAGGGAATAGCTGGTGTAGCGGGAGCCTGATCCAGAATTGAAGTCGATTCGCGCCCAGAGCCGCTGAGGATTGCCAGCACAAAACTAGTTAGAAAAAAGCAAGTTGCTAGGATTGCTGTGGTTCGGGTCAGCAGGTCGCCGGCCGCGCGGCCGCTCATGAATCCGGCCATGCCGCCTGAGCCACCCGAGCCGCCACCTCCCATTCCAAGAGCACCACCTTCGCTTTTTTGAAGCAAAATTGCTCCAACAAGGCCGATAGCTATTAATAGATGAATAACAAGAACAACGGATTCCATGGCCGAACCTTCCGTGGGGGAGCCAAAGCTTGGTTTTCTAGGTATTACCGCGTTATTTATACTCCATGACAACAGATGGAAAGAATTTGTTTGCCCTCGCTGCAGCGCGAGTTGACCGGCTGCGATGGGGCTAACCTTCGGGTATGAGAGAGAATCTTGATAGTGCGCGGAGACAAAAGGAGGAATTTCGAATGAGATTAGAAAAAAAGTTCGCCGTAGTTGTTGGTGGGGGGCAACAGCCGGGTGGGACACCTGGGAACGGCCGAGCAACGGCGATTCGATTTTCACAAGAAGGTGCGGCCGTTATGATTGTCGATATCAACGAGGAATGGGCGGCTGACACTCTTACAGAGATTGAAGCTCAAGGCGGCGCAGGTTCGGTCTTGGCCGCCGATATTACCGATGAGGCAGATTGTAGGCGGATTGCGCAGACATGTGTCGAGAGATATGGCCGTATTGATATTCTCCACAACAACGTGGGCCGCTCACGAGGCGACAAGGAAACGCCTGATTTGGAGGCTGCAATGTGGGAGGAAATCATGGACATGAACCTGAAAGGCATGTTCATGACATGCAAGCATGTGCTTCCGATTATGCGTGAACAAGGGTCCGGAGCAATCATCAACATCTCATCTACTTCGTCATTTGCCGCGCGACAAACGCTTACTTATAAGACCTCCAAGGGGGCAATAAATACCATGACTCAGCATATGTCTTTTGAGAATGCTCCCTATGGTATCAGAGTAAATGCTATTCTTCCGGGGCTGATGGACACGCCGATGGCGATTGAGCGACGTGCTCAGGAGCGCAGCGTCGACCGAAGTATTGTTCGGGCTGAACGCGATGCGGAAGTCCCAATGGGTGCTATGGGCACAGCATGGGATGTTGCCAATGCAGCCGTTTTTCTAGCCTCGGACGAGGCAGCGTATATTACCGGTGTACTTCTACCAGTCGATGGAGGTTTACTAGTTAAACGCGGCTAGCGATACGAAGTCCTGCAAGTTTTACATGCATTTGCCACAACTTTTATCGCGGCAAAAGTGGGGCTTCCGTTCGCTGATGTGTCAGGACCGCCTAAGCGGCGTCAGCGATGGTCCAGAAATCCGTCACGGACAAGCTGGCGCCGCCGATTAGACCGCCATCGACATCTGGTAGGTGCAACAATTCCGCTGCATTACTTGGGTTCATGGAACCACCATAGAGAACGCGCGTTTTGTCTCCCTCACTCGCTCCCATTTTTCTTTTTAGAGACTTGCGGATCGCCGAGTGAACCTCTTGCGCCTGATTTGGGGTGGCTACTTTGCCGGTACCAATAGCCCAAACGGGTTCGTATGCGATCACTGTATTTGAAGCAGTCGCGCCGGCGGGCAAAGAGGCTCGCAATTGCTGGCGATTTACGTTCAGGGTTAAACCTGCATTGCGCTGTTTCAAGGTTTCACCGATGCAGACGATGACCTTGAGCCCCGCCGTCAGCGCTGCCTCAGCCTTAGCTCTGACTAGTTTGTCCGTTTCTCCGTGATTGCTGCGGCGCTCCGAATGTCCAACTATAACGTACCCACAACCCATGTCTCTTAAGAGCGAGGCGCTTACATCGCCGGTGTGCGCACCGGCCTCCGCAGTGTGACAATCCTGCGCCCCAACCTTTATGCCCGAGCCCTTCACGGCATTGACGCAGAAGTCCAACAATGGTGCTGGCGGACAAATTAGTAATTCGAACGCTGGGCTCTTGCTTTTTGCCATGCGTTTTGCCAATCCGCCAGCCAAGGCGCGGGCGTCTTTCGTGAGACCGTTCATTTTCCAGTTGCCGGCAATAAGAGGTTTTCGTTTTACGGCCATTGGAGCACTCCGTGCAAAAGTTATCTGCGGGTAATCAGTAGTTTCAATGTTTTCTGCGACAAGAGGACACCTGTCAACGTGCACTTCAAGTTGCGTTGGAGGCCACGGTCTGAACCACTTCACCCAAATATCCGTTTTGGTCGTACAGGGCCGCTGCCGTAATGCCAGCTCCGCGTTCATCAATGATTGATGGAGCGTGGAACGCGAACCAAAGGCCGATGGGCGGTCGCATGAGGTGAATGGTCGTATCTGTGTTTAACATCTCGAAACGGATTTCATTGTTCCATTTACCCTCCCCTGAGAGGCACATCCGACCGGACACGATGGTGGCGAGATCACAGACAGCTGCGCATCGTTGTGCCGGACTAGTGGGGAGGCCGCTTATCAATTTGCCAGCCCAGGTGAGCCACCCAATTGGGTTGGTATTGTCCATGCCGTGCCGCATCTCAACATCGAGATGGAACCCAGGAGGTCCTTCATGACGGCGGGCATCAGACATCAGATTCACCCTATCGGCAGCAGCAACAAGCGCAACGGGCGTTTTGGTGCGAGGAAATAGAAGTTCGTGATCTTCACGTTCTTGTAACAATTGAGCCCGAGCTACGGCAACTGGCATGCCATCTGTTTCGCGCTCGAGTCCGGCATCCACGACAGCAAGCCGTCGCCCCTCACGTAGAACCCGCGTTTTCAGGCGAAGCGGTTCTCTAGGAACCGGCCGTAGAATATCGACACTGAGGCGCGTGACACGTTTTGGCGTCTTTAAGGCGACCGTTTCCATACCATACATTAGTAAAGCGTTGATCGGTCCGCCATGCTGAGTGGTCGTCGACCAAGGGCTACCTGTACGAACCGTTGGCGAAAAAACACCGTCGTGCAAGTAATAGAGGCTTTCAGACAAGCGTCCAGCTCCAAAAAGTGATATCGGGGTCGGTTGTCGCTGTCCGCGAAGCGCCTGTCAATGCCCATCGGTCAGCGCCTAGCCTATTGAAGCTCTGGGCGATTACGTCTACCTAGCTTCGTCTCCAAAATGATTTTTTGGCAAATTAATCTCTCTGACCCGTGGATAGTGATGAGGCTACCAAAGATCAGGTTCGCAAAATCGATACAGCGCGTCTCGATGGAATGATGCGGTGTGGCGGAAAAGTTACGAATATTTGGCCAGTTGGGGGCCTCATTTGGAAACCAGTGCCATGTTCGAGAGGTTGTCGCGGTCCAATCCCCATTCGGTGCCGGCGTCGAGGATACTCTCCCAAGCGCCTCGTGATAGCGGTAGCCCATATTTCAGGCGATTCTCACGAGCTCTTCGCTCCGGGTCGCCAGGGATCATCACGGGCTGGTTTAGATCGGCCGGGCGTGCCGCCCGAACAAACTGAATGTAGTCGTCAACGGCTTTTCCGAAGCCGTGTCCGTCATCTAGGGCTTCGGGTTTTAGATAAATTGATAGCATACCATTATGTGTCGCGCGACCGGGACCAGTGGTCCCTGAACCCGTCAAAGCTCCGGCGAGAAGCTCACAGGCTAGAGCCAAGCCCGACCCCTTGTGACCGCCCATGGTTAGCAGAGCCCCGGGGCCGTTGCGAGGATCTGGCACTTCTCCGGGTTCCAAAGCACCGTAGAGCGAAAAAGGATCCTGGGTCGGTCCACCGTTGCCGTCGATGAGCGCGCCCTCAGGTGGTGGCTTCCCGCCGCGAGCGGCAACCAAAACCTTTCCCTCGGCGACCTGAGATGTGGCGAAATCCAAGATGAAGTCGTCGCCGTTTGGATTAGCTATACCAATTGTTACAGGCGCCGTCGAAATGCGGCGTTCGGCTCCACCAAAGGGCGCCACGAGCATACTTTGTGCAACATTGACGAAGTGGACGGAGACAATGCCGCGTGCACAAGCTATTTCCGCCCAATGGCCAATGCGGCCCAAATGGCCCGAGCGGCGGAGGCCAACGATTGCGGCGCCATGTTTTTCTGCCTTCTGTAGCCCCAACTCAACCGCTTCGCGACCGATCATTTGGCCGAAGCCATTGTTTCCATCCGTTAAGGCAAAGGTGTCGTTGTCTAGAACGATCTCCATGGATCGACCAAAATTTATGGTCTCGGCCTTGACCCAAGAGAGATAACGCGGCACACGCACCACACCGTGGCTATCGTGGCCTGACAAATTGGCTGCTACGAGGTTGGTGGCGATGGCGTTGGCTTCTTGGTTGTCAGCACCGGCTGCGCAGAAAATACGGTCGATCATGGTTGTCATACCGTCCGCGGACAGGAGAATTTCCTCGTCGGTGGTCATCTGGGTTCCAATGTTTTTAGGTTGAAGGTGCAATGAGGTTTTAGGACGCCGTCGAAGCAGTCCAGGATATTCTGTGCGGCCATAATGGCCATGGCCCTCATAGCGCCAGTGGATGCTGCGCCGGCGTGGGGCGCCAAAACGACATCTTCGCGAGCCAGGAGAGCGCGGAGAATTGGGTTATTTGGCGGTGGTGGTTCGATCGAAAACACGTCTAAACCGGCCCCGGCGAGATGACCGTTTTCTAAAACCTTGAGCAACGCTGCTTCATCTAAAATTCCGCCGCGCGCGCAATTTAGTAATATGGCACCTGGTTTCAGTTGGGAGAGGATCTGATCGGAGACAAGGTGGCGAGTGCTATCGTTCAGAGGCACATGGATACTCAGAATATCTGTATTGGATAGATTAGATTGGAAATCCTCGACCCCCTTGCATCCCAATTCATTGGCGAGTGTGTGATCAAGTTCGATATCCGCGACGGTCACGTTCATGCCGAAAGCACGAGCGCGTGCTGCGACCTTCCTTCCAATGCGTCCGAAGCCGATTATCAAGAGGTTAGAGCCCTCCAACTCCATCGCCAGAAGTTTGGACCGAGCGCTAAAATTATTAGCACGGACAGCCTGATCAAGATCACGCAGCCGTCGGGTCAGGGTAAGCATCATGGCGAAGGTCAGCTCAGCTACGGATGTCGAATTTGCGCCGGCGGCGATCGCTACCGGAATACCGCGTTTACTGAGATGCGCTACGTCAACGTTGTCGCACCCGACGCCGTGTCTAGAAACCACCTCAAGGTCCTCACTGAGGGACAGCAAATCGGCATTCATTTTTGCTGTTCGAACGGCAATCCCATGAACGCCTGGAATAAGGCGTGCTAAGGTTGTTGGATCACTGTTATCGGCGAGAATTACCTCCACGTCGTCGCGTACGCGTAACAATTCTATGCCATCTTCGTGGATTGGTTCGCTGACCAAGACACGTTTCATAGGGTTTTGACTCCGAGACGGCTAGTATAAGTGAGTATGAAACTAGCGGCCCTGCGACGGGCCATCAATCACCACCATTTCACGTGGCTTCGTGATCGCGCTGCTCCGATGCTTCTGCTGACTATCATTCATAAAATTGGCGGCACTCGCCTGTTGCCGGACCCCCAACGTCCACCTATTATGCGCCGCTTGTAAGGCTTTACCAGACGTACGAAGGTTCAACTAACAACGGGTGTCTCATGCTTCTCCTGATGCGCAAGCGAATTGGCTCTGTCATCATAAAGGTCTTTGCCTTTTTTCTGATATTGGGCTTTGGCGCCTGGGGAGTGCAGGACATGCTTGGCTACCAGGTTGGCGGTGGAAGCGGCGGCGTTGCCGAAGTTGGAGGCGAGGCTCTACCGGCTCGCGCGCTTTACAAGGATGTCTACTCCGAAGTGAACCGCATGCGGCAATTCTTGGGCACATCGTTCAATATTGAACAGGCTAGACAGC
This sequence comes from Magnetovibrio sp., assembly GCA_002709525.1. Classification (GTDB taxonomy): domain Bacteria; phylum Pseudomonadota; class Alphaproteobacteria; order Rhodospirillales; family Casp-alpha2; genus UBA3470. The sequence continues at coordinate 61,296 of PARE01000025.1, forward strand.
TGGGGGTTGTCGACTCTGTCCTGCAACGTCAGATCAATGCTGCGGCGACAATTGTCGGTGCAGACGATTTGGGCGTAGTTATCAGTGACAGGCTCGTCCGCAACGCCATAGTGGATCAACCTATGTTTCGCGGGCTGGCCGGAAATTTCGATCGCGAACGCTTTCAGCAGATCCTTCAAAGTAATGGTCTGACTGAAGAGGCTTATGTTGCTCGTCTCCGGGAAGACTTAATGACGCAGCAGTTATTGGAAACAATTAGCTCAGGTGTGATAGCACCGGCACGCTGGGTCGACCGTGTTCATAGTTTCCAAGAAGAGTCCCGGGATGTTGAGACCGTGTTCGTTCCTGATTCGGCCATCGCCGATGTTCCAGAGCCGAATGACACGAACCTGAGAAAATATTTCAATGACAACAAACAGACATTTACTGCGCCCGAACATCGGGCGCTGACGTTTGTCCGGTTGGACGCAGCGGATTTGGCTGAAGAGATGGAGGTCGCCGATGGGGATGTTCAGGCATCTTACGATGAGCGCCTTGATGAGTTCACAATGGAGGAACGACGGACTGTTCGACAGATACTGTTAAATGACGAAGAAAAAGCCAAAGAGATTATTCTCCAAATTAAAGACGGTAAAGACTTTCTGCATGTTGCAAAGGATATCGCTAAACAAGATAAATCCACGGTCGAACTTGGTGAAGTGACCCAAGAGGACCTTCTCCCAGATATCGCCGATCCTGTTTTTACCTCGACTAAGGGTTCTGTTTTGGATCCAATCAAGAGCGCCCTTGGTTGGCATATCATGCAAGTGGTCGACATCTCTCCTGGTGGCACAAAGAGTTTTAGGGACGTGAGCGAACAGGTAAGAGAGGATTTAGCCTTTCAAAAGGCCGTGGATGCTATTTTTGACCTTTCTAATCGGTTTGAGGATGAGCTGGGGGGCGGCGCGTCCATCTCGGAAGCGGCTGGTCGCCTTGGTTTAAAAGTAGAGAATCTTGAGGCAGTCGATCAATTCGGGAACGATGCGACGGGAACAGCCGTGACTGATCTACCAGCTGGAAATTTCATAGCCACTGCATTTGTCACCGAGGAGGGTGAGGACAGCGCTATGACAGAGGCTGGAGAAGCTGGTTTCTTCATTCTCCGTGTGGATGGCATTACGCCACCGGCGCTTCGCGCATTTAATACTGTGAGAGAAAATGTTGCGGTGGCCTGGAGGGCCGCGAAACAGCGCGAGGGCGCTCAAGCACTGGCAGCCGTTATTGTCGGGGCCGTGGCGGATGGTCAGCATTTGACCGACCGAGCTGCGGAATGGCAGGTTGAGGTTAAGCCCGTAAACGGCGTGCGCCGAGGAGGTAACCAAAGTGTTATTAATGATTTGCTTGCGGCAAAGGTCTTCAAGCTCAAACTAGGTCAGGCAGCCATGGAGCGGATCGGCGACGGGTTTCGCGTTGCTGTCTTGAAGAAAATACATGCGGCAACGTCAGGTCCGTCAGAGTCGCGCAAGGAATTGACGGAACAACTGATACAGGCCTTGCAACAAGATTTGAGCAGTCAATTGGTTGTCGCGCTTCGTGAGGGTGCGGGAGTAACCATTAACCGCTCGGCCGTGGACGCCCTGTTCGGTGAGCGTCAGAATCGTGATCGGTAAGCGTGGAAGTAATGGTTGTGGCTCTGCGCAATGTGAACCCGGGACTTAAAGGCTTCACCAACGTTTATCGAGCGGGTAAAACTCAAGTCGTTTGGATAAAATTGGTCGCTGATTTGGAAACGCCGGTATCAGCGATGATGAAGATCGCCGACGGACATCCAAACAGTTTTCTTCTTGAGTCTGTTGAAGGTGGCGCTATCAGGGGGCGCTATTCGCTCATTGGTTTGCTCCCAGATGTTATTTGGCGCTATGCCGATGGCCGCACCGAAGTAAACAGATCCGCGTTGACGTCGCTTGAAAATTTTTTTCCGTGTCCCGTGGGTGAGGCTCATGGCCCCTTAGCCTCGCTGCGCGCTCTGATGGCCGAGAGCCGGATTGAACTGCCGGAAGATTTACCGCCCATGTCGGCCGGTCTATTCGGTTACATGGCCTATGATGCGGTTCGTTTGGTTGAACCGCAGATTCCGGACAAAAATCCCAACTCTCTTAATCTACCAGACAGTCTGTTTTTGCGCCCGACGGTGATGGCGATTTTTGACTCTCTGGAGGATACCCTTACCTTGATAACGCCGGTCTGGCCTGATGATGAGCTGGATGCAGCTGCGGCCTATGATTCTGCGCGGGCGCGTCTTGGCAGCGTCGTCAGAGATCTCGATAAGACCTTGCCGTATCAGCGTGAACAGAGGCAGTCTGGCCATCGCCCGATCAAGCCGCAGTCCAACATGTCCAAAGAGACTTTCTGCGATATTGTGAAATCTTGTGTTGATTATATCCATGCGGGCGACGCTTTCCAAATCGTGCCATCACAGCGTTTCCGTATGCCATTTGAGTTGCCGGATTTCTCTTTTTATCGGGCACTTAGGCGCCTGAACCCCTCACCCTTCTTGTTTTTCATGAATTTTGATAAATTCTCCATCGTTGGGTCCAGTCCGGAAATCTTGGTGCGAGTCCGCGATGGCAAAGTGACACTGAGGCCGCTAGCTGGAACGCGTCCGCGCGGCGCTTCGCCAGATGAAGACCGAAACTTAGCCCAAGATCTGCTGAATGACCCCAAGGAACGGGCTGAGCATTTGATGTTGCTTGATCTTGGTCGCAACGACGTGGGTCGGGTTGCTAAGGTGGGAAGCGTTAAGGTAACAGAGCAGTTTATCGTCGAATACTATTCCCACGTTATGCACATTGCCTCCAACGTTGAGGGCGAATTGGCTGACGACTGCGATGCCATCGACGCTCTGCTAGCCGGGTTCCCTGCTGGAACAGTCTCTGGCGCTCCCAAAGTAAGAGCCATGGAGATCATCGATGAGGTGGAACACGAGCGGCGCGGTGTTTACGCTGGCTGTATTGGATACTTTGGCGCCGACGGTGACATGGATACTTGCATTGCTCTGCGGACAGCAGTGATCAAGGACCAAATGCTTTACGTTCAGGCTGGGTGTGGCGTGGTCGCTGACAGTAATCCTGATGATGAATACGAGGAGACGGTAAACAAGGCCCGAGCCCTGGTCCGAGCCGCAGAAGAAGCCGAGGCGTTCGCCATTAAAAATTCCTAAATTATTTAGCTATTCCTGCGTCTGCTTTTGTAACAGTGTTGAGATAGGAACAAGCTGAAATCCTCTTTTTTCTATTCCCTCGAGCCATGGGGCCATGGCTTGCAGGGTTCTTTCCCGAGGGTGTCCGATTGCAATGGCGTGCCCTTGTTTGCGCGCCAGCGCTTCAATTTTTGCCAATTGCTGATTGATTATGACGACATCGTTCTGGTGGTCGATGAAGATGTTACGGATTGCAAAGTCTACACCTGCGGCAATGGCAGCCTTGCGGCCCTGAGACTGTCCTGACGTTACCGAGTCGAGGAAAGCTAGGCCGCGCCGGTCCAACTCCGACATCACCACCTGCATGCCGGGAAGATGTGCGGTAAACCGGCTGCCCATGTGATTATTGATCCCGACGTAGCCATCGAATCTGTCCAAGCTCCACTCGAGGTTCCTTGCCAATTCTCTCCGACTGGCCCCCCGAAGTAAGACCTTCGGACCCGGGTCGATGCTTCGCGAGCTGGGTTCCATAGGCACATGCATCCAGATCTCGTGTCCTGCTTCACGCGCCGCGTCGATTTGCTCAATGACGCGGTTGGCATAGGTCAAGAACGACATAGACATAGGCCCGGGCAGCGCGATGGCCCGACGGGTTCGTGATTTATCGATGCCTAAGTCATCAAATACGATGGCGATCATGGGGCGGCCGTTCGGGGTCACGGGAACGGCGAATTTGTGCCAATTTCTCGTGGCTTTTATTTCAGTCGGAGGGATCGTGGAACGCTCAACTGTTTCGGGCGGCAGTACCTTAGCTGTCGATGCCCGAGTTACGCCAATACGTTCCACGGTGACGACGACCTCTTTGGGCAGAGCTTCTTCGTAAGCGCGAATGGGGGTTCCCATTTGTGGCGATGCGTTTTCCGGAAGAACAACATTTGTTAGCGGTAAGGGAGGCATTTTTGCGTCCATTTTAGACTTTTCTTGAGCGGACGCGGGGGGCAGCGGGGCTGATTGTTTTATAAAAGGACGCGGGGGTTCGCTTTTTATCGCTGGGGTAACCGGCGACGGCTTGAACACGAAACCAAATCCATAGCCAATTGCGAGCCCCATTAGGGCCAAAGCCACCAGGATCACCTGACGCTTGGCATTGGGTCTAAGAGTTCGGCGCTGGGTCGGTTTGTCTGATGCCATTTTGGATTTTGGCTATTCCCCGTGGTTTCAG
>PARE01000026.1 GCA_002709525.1 Magnetovibrio sp.
GGATCAAGTTACGACACACGCTACGATCTTGCTTGAGAGCGGTGACAGGGCGAACGCCACTATCCGTGCTGCGTCGGAAGAGTTTAGCGCACAAGCTCGAAATCTTGAGGCTTCATCGGAGCGAGTTGCCGCCCGTGCGGCCGCCGGGCGGGAGTCTCTTCGTAAGCAGGCGAGGGACATGAGCGAGATCGCCGACGAGGCGGAAGTAAAAGTTAACGATTTTGGTGACGGTTTGCAGCGAGGATCTCATCTTCTTCAGATGATTGCGGAGCGTGTCCTTGTGGAGGTTTCGCGTGTTGGTGAAGGCCTCAACGAGCGTTCTAAAGAGATGACGGAGATCGCCGCGCAAGCCTCGGCCCAGTTGGGTCAAACCGGCGATCTTCTGGCGACCGAGGTGGCTCGCATCGATGAAGTGTCACAGCGGAGCGTCGCGAGAATAAAGGAGGTGAGCCAGACCCTGGACGAAAAGTCAGAGGACTTGGAAACTGAAACCGACAAGGCTAGTACGCGGCTAATGAGCGTGACAGAAATTCTTCGTCGAGGAAGCGAGACCGTTAACCACGCTGTCGACACAGGAAGTCGGGAATTCGCCGCCATGACGGATGCATTGGCCAGCGTTCATACACAGGTTCTAAACGTGTCAACGCAAGGTAATGAAGCTGCGACTTCTATCAAAGGGCATTTAGAGTCGCTAACCATGGTGTCCGATCAAGCGGCAGAACGCCTCGATAATTTGGGCCAAAGAGTTGCCAGCAATTCCCGGGAACTGAGCTTTGCGGTGGGGTCCGCCGCAGGTGACGTAGAACGAGTGGCCTCAATATTGGAAACTCAGGCTGGCCAGTTGACCAGTTTGTCCTCACGGGCTGAGACTATGCTGATTAACACGGGTAAGGTAATGCACGAGCGCGTCGCCGATCTTGATGCGGCAACGGTCAAAGTTGAGGATAGACTAGGCACTGTAAATGATCATGTACAATTGACGCTGACTGAACTTATGTCGTCTTCAAACAACGCAGCCAATCAGATTCGTGAGATGATTGAGCTGATGCGGGCTAGTGCAAATTCGCTTAGCGATAATGGAACTCTGGTCATTGATGAAATTTCCAAAACTGGTGATGTATTTGACGTGCAGTCGAGCAGTCTCTCCCAAGCTGCAAACAAGAACGTTGAATTGTTGTCGCGAGTTACAGAGGTAATGTTTCAACAATCCGAAGCTCTCAACGCGGCGACAAAGCAAGCGAAGAGCGATATGGATTCTCTCGCTGACATGTTTGTGCAGCGATCCATGGAACTTGATGAGTTAACCGAGCGGACCAGAGATAAATTGGGCGCGGCCGGTGAGGGGTTGAAGGCCTCCGCCAGTGAACTGGACTCGGTCGCCGGCAGCGCAGAGCGTCGCGTGGATTTAGTTTCGAACGCGCTGACCGATGGACGGAAGAATTTGGAAGCCACCGCTTCATTTGCACAAGAAAAAATCAACGATATTAGTGCTCAGGCACGCGAAGAGGTTGGAAATCTGCGTGTCTTCACCGAGGAGGAATTAGCCGTCGTTGTCACTCGAGCGAAGGACGAAATGGGTGATGTCAGCGAGGCCACACTGGCCCAAATTCGTGAGATTTCGGGTAATTCTCGTATGGAAGCCAGCGAGACTGCGACGTCGTCGATTGGTCGTATTCGGAATGTGTCCAATGTGGTGACCGAGGAGATCGATATGGTTGCGGACAATGCCGTCAACAATATCTCAGAGATGGTGTCGACTGCGAAGGACGGGTCGAGTGCCAGCGCTAAATCCGCGCAAACCCATATCGCCAATGTGACCGCTAGCTTGCGTGAGAATGTCGATTTGGCGACTCAGTCATCTGGTCGAGCTTCTGCGAACTTGGAGGGCATTGCTCAATCGCTGAAGGGCCACATCACTGAACTTGAGTCGTCTCTTGACACGGCTCGTGACCGTTTCGAGAACGTCGGAGATCTGCTTCATCGCAGCTCCTCGGATCTGACCGCAGCGTACAATACCGCATCAACTCACGTACAGTCTTTTGCCGATTCCCTGAACCAAAAATCAACGGGTTTACGCGTCGCATCGACCGAGGCAAGCGCGCATCTGAGTAGGGTTGGCGATAGCTTGACAGAACGCACACATGATTTGGCGACCAGCGCACAACGGGCTGCCCAGTTGGTAACCCTGGTCACCAGCGCGTTGCATCAGCACTCCAATGAGGTGACGGCGACGTCAGAAAACCTCTCTGGTCAGGTGGATATGTTGGCAAAGGATTTGGAGCGGCAATACGAAGAACTCGAGCATATGTCCGGCCGCACGGTTGGAAACATGCGTGAGTTGAGGCACGATCTCCAGCGCCAGGTTCAGGAGCTCGATGGCGCATCCAAACGCGCTTCGGATCAATTGGAGGATGCTGGCGAAGACTTCCAACATCGCACGTCGTTGCTGAACACCGCGACGGACGAGGCGACATCGCGCATTCGGATGGTTGGCGAAGCGCTGTCTGAGAACGCTGCAGACGCTACTGTGGCCGTGGAAACAAGTTCAGCGCGACTGCACAAAGCTATCGATTTGTTCCGCCAGCAAACCCAAGAGACGGGCACAAATGTAGAAAATGTCTCAAACCGGCTAGAGGACATGGCTGAGTCCGCCCGCCAACAAATTTACGACATGAACGCTACTTTCCAGCGAGCAGAGCAAGGGGTGGAGGTGTTAGGGGGTGAGATCACTCGCCGTGCCAACGAACTGAGCTCAGCGACTGAAGCCGCACTGACGAAGGTAGCGGCCTGGGATCAGCATATGCGCTCACAAACAGAAACCATGGCGACTGCGACGACTACTGCGGCCAAGAGTGCTGAAGAAGCAGGACGGCTCTTGGAAGGGCAGACCCGCGATATGCGTGAGGTCGTGAACGAAGCTAGTGCACTCGTCGAACTTCTTAAAGAGCGTCGCGGCCAAGCGGCGGTTAATGATTTCATGAAGCAGGCGACCTTCGTTAATGAACGATTAGGCTCGCTAGCAGTAGACATGAACCGGGTTCTCGAAACGACGATTACCGAGGATGAATTGCGTCGGTTCAATAAGGGTGAGACAGGCGTCTTTGTCAAAAAGATGTTGGGTTTTCGAGAAAAAGCCAAACTCAATATCGTGCGTGACAAGTATCAGCAAGACTCAGAATTCCGAGACTATGTTACTCGTTACATAAATGATTTTGACGGTCTTCTGAACCATTCAGCAAAGCTTGACCAGGATAGCATGTTGCGAACGACGTTCCTGTCGTCAGACGTTGGCAAGGTTTACATGCTGCTGTCGCGGGCTCTTGGCCGTGACATGATCACAGCGTAGGAAAAGAGCTACTTGGCCTGCGCGGCTGGAGCTAACGAATGATTAAACCAGGACAGTTGGTCTGCCAAGCCGGCGACTTTTCCGATAACCAATAGAGTGGCGCCCGTGATTTGCGCTCTGGATATGTCTCCAACCAATCGATCCAACGTTGTGTTTAGAACCCGTTGCTCTGGGCGCGTGCCGTAGTTAATGGCTGCCGCGGGTGTTTTGGCATCGAGTCCATGTGCGATCAGCCGTTCAGCGATCTTGCCAACGTTGGTAAGGCCCATGTAAATAACGAGGGTCGTGTCAGGATCGGCTAAGCTTTGCCAATTTAATTCGAGTCCGTCAGGATCTTGTGTATGCCCGGTAACAAACCGCACGCTGTGGGCGAGGTCACGATGTGTCAACGGAATACCTGCATAGGCGGAGCAACCGGTTGAAGCGGTGATTCCGGGAACGATCTCAAAGGGGATACCACGTTTTGCGAGATGAAGTGCTTCTTCGCCGCCACGGCCAAAAACGAAGGGGTCGCCGCCCTTAAGCCGTAATATTTTCCGCCCGGCCATAGCAAGGTCGACCAAAAGGTCGTTGATGTCTCTCTGAGGTAAATGATGATTACGGGCCTGCTTGCCTGCGAAAATGCGGGTAATGCCGGGAGGTATTAGATCCATAATAGCTGGTGAAACAAGCCTGTCATAAACAACAACATCGACCTCGCGAAGGAGACGGAAAGCTTTCACCGTCAACAGATCAGGGTCACCAGGACCTGCGCCGACGAGATACACGGGGCTTAACGGACGCAACATAGCTTTCGCCAAAGTAAAAAAAGAAAAACCACCTTGTGTATTATATCTTAGGCGGTCTGATTTCTCCAGAGTAGATAGATTTGATCCGGCTCACTCCTGTGCCTATGTTACACAGACATGGCTCGGGTGAATGTGTTTGGTATGAGTGAAAAAGCAGAAGCAACGGCGGCGCAAGAGACAGCAAATTATGTAGAGCTGTCCGAAGTGATGCTAGCTCGGCGGTGCTCCCTGATGGCAGGTTGGCTCTATTTTGTGACGTTAATGGTGGTTGTCATGGTCGTCATTGGCGGCCTAACACGCCTCACTAACTCGGGCCTTTCCATGGTCGAATGGCGTCCTTTAACCGGGTGGCTGCCACCTTTTTCAAGTGACGATTGGATGCTTATCTTCGAAAAGTACAAGACATCGCCTGAGTACCAAAAAATCAATGCCGGCATGTCCCTACTTGAATTCAAGAAAATCTTTTGGCTGGAGTATATTCATCGACTTTGGGGCCGCATAATTGGTCTTGCGTTTGTGATCCCCTTCATTTGTTTTGTCGCCTTTGGATGGGTTAATAGGCGACTCACGCTCAGCCTGCTTGGACTATTAATTCTTGGCGGTCTTCAGGGTGGCTTAGGATGGTACATGGTGCAGAGTGGGTTGGTCGACCGACCCGACGTCAGCCAATATCGTCTTGCGGCTCATTTAGCTTTGGCGTTGGTGATCATTGCGGCATTGTTTTGGACAGCACGTGGCCTCAACCGGTCTTGCAGTAAGAATTGGGAATTTCTTGACGCTAACAGTGTGATCGGACTGCGGCGCAGCGCCTACGGGGTCTTGTTTGCGGTGTTTTTGACTGCTGTCTCAGGCGCTTTTGTAGCGGGGTTAGATGCTGGCCTTGCCTATAACACATTTCCACTAATGGATGGAAACTGGGTTCCCGAAGGATTATTAACGATGACCCCGCCATTTGTTAACTTTTTTGAAAACACCATAACAGTCCAGTTCGATCATCGGGTGCTTGCGCTGAGCACAGCGGCACTGGTTATAGCGGTTTGGGTGGCGGCGCTTCGCCACAATATCCCGCCTTCCGCGAGATTTGCTATCAATTGTCTCTTTCTTGGCGTTATTGCACAAGTAGCCCTGGGCATTACGACATTGCTGCTCGTAGTGCCGATAGAGTGGGCGGCGGCTCATCAGGTGAGTGCCGTTTTTCTTCTTGTTTGTGCCGTGTGGTTGCTTCGCGAGCTAACACCACTATCAAGGTAAATCTGATGTCGTAGTATATAACTCTGATGAGTTTAAAACTCCTTGGGTGTATTTTCCCGTTTGACCGAGTAAAGTGAAAAAAAAAGTTGTCTGCTCTTAATGTCAATTGACGCCCATCAATTATATTAAAACTGATCAATTATTGATGCGCAGAGATTTTAAGGCGATAGATACCTAACACCTATTTGCGTGTAATGAAGGAGTCGTCCATTGGACAATTGGCGGGGCTCTCCGCATAAGATTTTACTTGTGATTAGCCTCCTTATGGGGCTAGCGATGCTGCCCACCATAAGTGGATGTGTCCAGGGTCCCACTTCGACGATAAATAGGGTTATTCAAGCTGTCGGCGACCTTCAGCCATTCCCCAAGGCGACTGAAAAAGAATACAACCGGTTTGCCATCGCTTTCCAGAACAGAACCATCAGTCACGAGGAAACCGACGATCAATTAAAGTACTTCCGTTTTGCTTTCAAGCGGATCAGAACTAGTTACGTAAGGCGCGTCGATGACGCAAAATTAATTGACGTTGCTATCAAAGGCATGCGACAGGCCGACCCAAAATTGAAAGTAGGGCCTCGTGGTCTGGTGGAGGCGGCGTTGGACGCGATAACGAAATCGCTCGATCCGCACTCAGGTTTTATGAATGCCCAAGAATTTAATGAGAGTTTCGTTCATACGAAGGGTGAATTTGGTGGCCTGGGCATCGAAGTAACTATGCAGGACGGCTTTGTGAAGGTCGTTGCGCCCATTGAAGATACACCCGCGGCTCGCGCCGGGATGCAATCCGGCGACCTGATTGTTGAGGTTGACGGAAAACCAATCAAGGGACTTTCGCTTGCGCAAGCGGTTCGACGTATGCGCGGTCGCCCGGGTGTTGCTATTGATTTATTAGTAAGGCGGGGCGGACAGCCGGATTTCAATATTCAGATTATCCGAGCCATAATCAAGGTGCGCGCCGTGCGATGGCAAACTATAGATAGGTTTGCATATATACGCGTGAGTCGATTTTCAGAACGAGTTCAAACTGGGATTGCCCAAGCCTTCTCCGATATTCGCAAGGATTTAGGGGGAGCGCCCTTGGGTGTTATTCTTGATTTGCGAAATAATCCCGGTGGCTTATTAGATCAGTCGGTTGTGTTGGCGGACGCTTTTCTTGACGACGGTGAAATCGTCTCAGTTCGCGGCCGCACTGTGAGCAACCAAAGGTCATTTTCGGCAACCAATGGTGACTTGGCGGCTGGGACACCAATGATCATTCTAGTGAATGGCGGGTCTGCCTCAGCTTCGGAGATCGTTGCTAGCGCTTTGAAGCACCATAATCGTGCTACCGTAATGGGGACCCAAACCTTTGGAAAAGGTTCTGTTCAAACAATCATTCCGATGCCACGAGAGGGTGCTTTGCGGTTGACTACTGCACTTTATTACGGTGCCGACGGGCATACTATTCAAGCGCGGGGCGTGTTGCCCGACATCCTCATTGAGCCCCAGAAAGCACTAGGATCGAGAGACCGACGAGAGTCAGATCTCCCGGGAGCTATTCCTGCGGAGAGTGATGAGTTGCAAAAGTCGGCCACGCCAAAAATTCGAATAGAAAATTGTCCCGCCGCCGACGCGCCGCGGCGAACAGGACGTGATCAAGGGAAAGACAGGATTCTGGGGTGCGCATTGGCTTATCTCTCGGCTGGATCGGAAGAGAAATTTCTAGCGGCCCATGGCGTTCAGCGCCAAATGTAGGCCGCATTTTCCACTTTTTATATCTGAATTCTAGACTGCTAGCTTGTACATTTCCTGAGTTATTTGTTTTGGATTCCATACTCATCCACNAATAGTGCCGTAGACCTGTTTCATGGGCGTAGTTGTTTGTCGCGCTTTGCGGATGAGCCCTCTAAATTTGGCACTCGAATAAGCTAAAATTCTCGCGACCAGAAATTTTTTAACTGAACCGTCGACCTGTCGTTCAGGCGTGACTGTCGGCCCTAGAACGTAAATTGACTAGGTAGCAGTTTGAAACCCTTGGCTTCATGTCAGGAAAGCACTAAATATCTGACGGCTCGAGAATTGAGGGAGAACATCTTGACGAGTCTTAACGACGCAGTCGCNCAAAGACGGACCTTTGCCATTATCTCGCACCCCGACGCTGGCAAGACAACGTTGACCGAGAAGCTTCTCCTGTTCGGCGGCGCCATTCAGCAGGCTGGCGCGGTCAAAGCGCGCGGAGAACAACGGCGCGCGCACTCCGACTGGATGAAGGTGGANCGAGAGCGNGGAATTTCGGTTACATCCTCGGTGATGACTTATGAATATGCCGGCCGAATTTTCAATCTCTTGGATACGCCAGGTCACGAAGATTTCAGTGAAGATACATATCGCACGCTGACGGCTGTTGACTCCGCTGTTATGGTCATTGATGCGGCAAAAGGGATTGAGGCGCAAACGCGGAAGCTATTCGAGGTATGCCGTTTNCGTAATGTNCCCATTGTNACGTTTATNAATAAGATGGACCGCGAAGCGCGNGATCCNTTCGACCTTCTCGACGAAATCGANCAGAACCTTGCCCTGGATGTAACNCCAGCGAGCTGGCCCATTGGCATGGGGCGGAATTTTCACGGTTGTTATAATCTGTTCGAAGACCGGCTGATCCTTATCGAGCGTTCGCGCGAGGATAAGCCGGACGAGGGCGATGTTTGTGAGGGGCTCGACGATCATAGACTTGATGTTCTTCTTCCGGCTCATGCGGTGTCGACCCTACGTGATGAAGTAGAGATGGCGCGTGGATTGTGTCCGGAATTCAACCTACAAGCATACCGCGAAGGGCACATGACACCGGTCTACTTCGGTAGCGCCATCAATAACTTTGGTGTTCGTGAACTTCTGGAAGGCTTGGCACGGCAAGCACCTTCGCCCCGCTCGCAGGCCGCNATTGGCAGGACCGTTGCGCCGGATGAGGAACAGGTCAGCGGGTTCGTATTCAAAATTCAGGCAAACATGGACCCCAAACANCGAGACCGCATTGCTTTTGTGCGGATTTGTTCCGGTAAATTNAAACGCGGCATGAAAATGCGTCACGTGCGCTCGGGGAAAACCNTGAACCTTCACAATCCGGTCCTNTTTTTGGCCCGCGACCGGGAACTAGCAGAGGAAGCCTGGGCCGGCGATATNATAGGTGTTCCCAACCATGGCAATTTGCGTATCGGCGACACCCTGACCGAGGGTGAGGAGTTGCAGTTTNGCGGGATTCCGAGCTTTGCGCCGGAACTNCTCCANAAAGTAAGGCCGGACGACCCTTTGAANGCGAAGCACCTGGGGCGCGCACTGTTCCAGTTAGCNGAGGAGGGCGCCGCACGTTCNTTAAAGACTTTCATCGGTGGTGATTGGGTCGTCGGTGTGGTTGGTGCACTTCAATTTGAGGTGCTAGCCGAGCGGGTACGCACCGAATATGACGTGGCGGTCCGGTTCGAACCCTCGGAGCTATATGCCGCGCGATGGGTCGAATGTAATGACCATGCCATAATCAAGAAGTTTTGTGATGAGAACCGCACGGCTCTGGCCGAAGATCATGATGGCTCGCCTGTGTTTATGGCGCGTAATGCCTGGCATCTGAAAAAGGCCGAGGAAGATTGGCCCGATCTGCGCTTCATGAAAACCAAGGAACAGGTAATTACCTAGTGGCCGTTTCTGACCCGACACCGCCCAATAGGTCCACGCCCCGATTAAGCGANTCGGAACGTAAGGCAGAACAGGATCGCGTNCGTGCCGANGCTCCAAATAACGATGAATTTTGGATTTTCGGTTTCGGGTCTTTGATGTGGCGTCCGGGGTTGGACGTTGCTCGCCGTGAGCCAGCGACGTTGCATGGTTATGAGCGGCGGTTCGAGATCTGGTCGACTGTTGGCCGCGGCACCCTGGCGCAGCCCGGACTCGGATGTTGCTTGGTGCCTGCCGACGGCTTATGTCGCGGTATTGCCTATGAGTTACACATGGCGACGCTTGATGCTGATCTTGAATACCTGTGGAAACGAGAGATGGGCAGCGGTGTCTACCGGCCAACGTGGGTTGAATTGAATTTAGATACAGGAGAGCAAAAAGCGGCGCTGACCTTCGTGATTCGCAAGGGCCATGTTCAACACACGGGTCCCATGCCAGCGCAACAAATGGCCCAAATTATCGGTCGTGCTGCCGGTGAGAATGGGCGCTGCCGTGATTATCTAACGAATACNCTGGAGGAAATGGCCAAGCTTGGTGAGATTGATCCACTGCTCGAAAAAGTCATGACGCTTATTGATGCAGCTGAGGACGCCTGCAATTAATTCTGCTTTTTCACCCGTTCTCGATGATAGACGTAGAGCCCACTTCCGGAAATGATTGCCGCTCCGGCAATCGTCCTGGTGTCGGGAAGCTCCGAAAAAAGAATAAATCGATAGATTGTCGCCCAAATGAGATTTAAATAGCCGTAAGGTGAAATCACGGACGCTGGACTAAGGGTCAACGCCTTAATCAGAGCAAAATGACCAATGCCACCGCAAATGCCTGTGATAACCAGAAATGCCCAGTCCTTCGGCGTCGGTGGCGTCCAGTAGAACGGTGCGACCATTGACGTTATCACGGCGCCGACTAATGCTGTGTAGAACAAAGTTGTGAGCAGTGGATCGGCTTGAGACATTAGGCGTGTGCTGACNTGGTAGATAGCATAAGAACAGGCGGCGGCGGCTGGCAGCAAAATACCCAGCGAAATGAATTCCGAACCCGGACGCATAATTATCACCGCACCCAAAATGCCGNTGACCACCCCGGCCCANCGACGCGGTCCNACCGCNTCCTTNAATACAGGCATAGCCAGTGCGGTCACTAAAAGCGGCGAGATTAGCATCATGGCGCTGGCNTCAGCCAANGGNACAAANATAAGGCCCCCAAAAAATAAGGTCGTGGTCAACANCATCAATACCGAACGTGTCAATTGCAATTTCAGGTTGTACGACTGCGCGACGGTACGAATTTGAGGCGCGAGAATAATCGTNAACAGCAACACATGGAAAAAATACCGGCCCCAAATCACCTGCGGGAGTTCGTAACCATCGCGCAAAAGCGCCTTCACCATGGCGTCCATGGTGACGAACAAGAATGTCGCGAGGATGATCCAGGGGATGCCGCGTCCGGTGGACGCCGCTTCCGGCGTGGTGCCCGATAACGTGTGATCGTTTTGCATGGACAATTCGTTCCAGGAGGCTCATACCACGGAGCGTTTTCCGTGAGACAGAGACCCCTAACATATCATGTCTTCCCCGAGCGTCACGCCTCCTGAATATGCTAAGGACCCTGATTGGCTGCACCAACGCCTGCGCCGGCATGTGAGGGAAATGTTGCGCCTGGCACCCGCCATAGTGTTGGCGCGCTCCGGCATCGTCATAATGATATTGGTCGACACGATTATCGTCGGTCGGCATAGCGCCGTTGAGTTAGGGTATTTCGCCATCGGGAACTCCATCGTGCAACCAATCATCGTCACTTCTTTAGGCTTGATCTTGGGTACCTTGGTGTTGACCGCAAATCACTTCGGCGCTGGTGATTGGGCCGAGTGCGGCGCCGTTTGGCGTCGGTCTGTTGTCTATGCAGCGGGATTGGGAGCCGTAGGATTGGCAATTTGCCTGTTTGGTGAATGGATCTTAATCATGATGGGTCAAACTGAGCAACTGGCAACAGAGGGCGGGCGGGTCATCCGAATCATTGGTTGGGGGCTACCTGCACATCTGGTTTTCCTCGCCAGCAGCTTCTTCCTTGAGGGTATCGCCCGGGTCGGTCCCGGCGCTGTCTGCATGGTGATTGCGAATGTTGTGAATTTTATTCTCGCCATGATACTGGTGGACGGCTTTTGGTTCGTTGCGCCAATGGGTGCCGAGGGGGCAGCCTGGGCCACTACGGTAGCACGTTGGGTATTGGCCATCGGCATGTTGGGCTATGTGATCCTTATGCGGGACCAAGCGGCATTTTTTGTCCGCACAGCCCCACTGGGGCGGTTCACCACTTGGCGGCGCCAACGTCGACTGGGCTATGCAATGGGGCTGAGCCTGGCCGTGGAAACCATTGCGTTCTCTATCATGCAACAGTTTGCCGGATGGCTAGGCACGGCGGAACTGGCTGCATTCGCTATCGCGTTCCAACTATTGACTATCTCTTTTATGGTAGCGGTAGGGATTGGCTCTGCGACCGCGGTCCGCGTTGGCATTGCCTACGGGCGTGGGGATATGCGTGACGTGGCACTGGCAGCTTGGACGGGACTTGGCTTATCGATGATTGCTAATGCGCTATTAGGAATAGGAATTGTCCTTTTTGCCAGCTCGATCACCGAGGTTTTTACTCATGATGTTGCGGTTCTGGCCATGGCCGTTCCGCTAATTTTCTGGGTTGCGCTAGCCCTTGTGACGGACGGCGGCCAAGCGGTCATCGCCAACGCTTTGCGCGGGCGTCAGGATGTCTGGGCGGCCTGCATTATGCAAGCGTTGGCGTTCCTAGGCGTCATGGTGCCGCTTACTTGGATTTTAGCCTTTCCGGCTGGCAATGGAGCGGCGGGACTGTTCCAGGGGGTGCTGATTGCTGCTACGGTGTCCATCTTCTTGCTGGGGGCTCGCCTCCATCAGTTGTATGTGAGTGATACAAGGGCGTCAGCCTAAGTGAAACTCCCCTGGTTAGCCCCATGGCCACCATCTATATTAACNACAGATCCATTAACATAGTTGGCGCGCTCGGATGCCATGAAAACTACCACATCCGCGACTTCCTGTACGCTGGCAGCGCGACCAAGTGGTAAGTTGGCGAGATAACTCTGCCAACTCTCTGGGTCCCCTCGTTCGGCTTCCGCTTTACTTTTCATCAGATTTATTAGGCGTTCGGTCGCCACGGGGCCAGGACTGACGCTCAAAATCCGAACTCCGTCATTTAGGCTTCGCCCGCCGACGGCCTTAGTGAACGCGTTCAGGCTGGCATTGCCAGCGGTTCCAGCGACGTACCCCGCATCGGTGCGGTCTGCGGCCAATCCTGTCACGTTAACAATGGTTCCATAGCCACGGTCTTTCATTGCACCGTAGAAGGCGCGACACATATTGATGTAGCCAAACACCTTCAGATCCCAAGCCTCGCGCCAACGGTCTTCGCCGATAGAGAGAAGATCCCCTGCCGGAATTGCGCCTGCNTTGTTAACGAGAATGTCCGGCACGCCGGCCGAGTTGATCAACTTGTTAACGTTCTCTCCGTCACTAAGGTCAAAGGCATGGGTTGTAACTTCCACATCGGTGTTCTCTCGCAGGGTTTTGGCAAAAGCCTCCAGATCTGAGATCGTCCGGGAAACAATATGAACGTGGCAACCTTCTTCTGCCAAGCCCTGGGCGACACCGGCTCCGATTCCTTTCGATGCGCCGGTGATCAGCGCTGTTTTTCCTGATAACTTGAGGTCCATGACCAAGCCTCCTTGTTTCTGTGTTTGTGTTAAAACTCTTTACTGATTGAAATTTTCAGGTTTGTACCAATGCGATTATAGGTTACGNTGGACNATTATTTCCTCTCGTNTCGCAACTCCGCTNGNNNGATGGAAAGATCTGCTATCCCTTGTTCCAAGGTAAAATTCATGCATCGTGTTGGAGCCATTCCATTCGACATTCGCGATGAAGCAATCGCTTTATTATTCGTGACATCGAAAACCCGAGGGCGCTGGATTTTGCCCAAGGGGATCCAGTCTTTAGACGAAACTCATGAACAGACATGCCGTCGGGAGGCCTTCGAGGAGGCTGGGGTTAACGGCCACGTGATCCAGGATTATCCTTTCACTATTCCTGTTACCAAGAAAACGGAAGGCGGGATGCGCCAAGTTCCAGTCACCTATTATCCTTTATTTGTTACTGAACAAAGTGAAGAATGGCCTGAAATGAATAACCGCCAGCGACATTGGGCATTGATAGGTGACTCTAAAAACGTCGCCTATCGTGATGATTTTCTTAATCTAATCAATCAATTTGACGCATTGATGCCGTGGATCAGAGAAGCCTTAGCACGGTATAGATAACCGCCGCTACCGTTGCTGATGCCGGCACCGTAATCACCCACGCCGCAGCTATGGCAAGAACAAATTTNCGTCGCACTAATCTTCGAACTGATCGTACGCCGCGGCTGTCGAAGGCTTGTTGGGACGTATGGTTTAACTTGTGACCTGGTCGTACTTTGCGTCGGTTGGGATTTTCTAAAAATTCCCTGAGAAAGCCGACACCAAAAACTGCCCCAACCGCGATGTGAGTTGAACTGACAGGTAATCCCAAAGTTGTAGCGATTAAAACCGTAATGGCGGCGGAGAGCGCCACGCAGTAGGCACGAGGTGAATTGAGACGGGTAATCTTTTCGCCAACTACGGTGATCAACTTGGGACCGAATAGGCCCAATCCAAATGCAATGCCGAATGCACCGACCGCCATTACCCAGAGCGGAATGGTTACTTTACTTGCGATTTCCTGATCGGCGCCGACGGAAGAAACAATTGCAGCAAGGGGGCCGACGGCATTGGCGACATCATTGGCCCCATGTGCGAACGATAACAAAGCAGCGCCGGCAATGAGCGGCACGTCGAACAGGCTGTAAATCTGNTTTTTTCGGTCTTCTAACTGCGCGACCCGCTTTGCGATATAGGGCTTGGCAGCCAGATGAGCGAGCAGATATGCAATGACGGAGACGATGATAATCTCAACGGTTGACGGTTTCCAAATTTTCTTCAGCCCTTTCATAGACATGTAAGCAGCGAATGCACCTGCCATAACAGCAATCAGAATAGGGACCCAACGAGCCGCCGCTGCAAGACGGTCCTCGGCGAATAAGATCCTTGTTTTTATGAAGAGAAGGAAACCGGCCGCGAAAGCGGCTCCTAAAACCGGCGATATAACCCAACTGGCTGCGATCTTAGCCATAGTGATCCAATTTACCAATCCGATACCTGCGGCTGCGATACCAGCACCAAGCACGCCGCCGACGATGGAGTGGGTGGTTGAAACTGGCGCGCTCATTATCGTGGCCAAATTAATCCAAAGCGCTGCCGCGAGAAGGGCACTTAACATGAGCTCCCGAAATTCGGTACCATCCAGTTGGTCGCCGGGCGCTATGATCCCTTTGGAAACAGTTTTGACAACGTCTCCACCCGCAAGTAACGCGCCGGCACTCTCGCAGATAGCGGCGATAACAATCGCCCAGAACACAGTTATTACCTTCCCGCCGACTGCGGGTCCCATATTGTTGGCGACATCATTTGCGCCTATGTTCAGCGCCATGTAGCCACCTATTACGGCGGCAATGACAATAAGCAACCAGTCTTCACCAAACTGAGCCTGCGAACTGGCAGTTACTAANCCGACCAAGGCTAGAAAAATTATTGCGAGACCGATGGGTACGAGCACGCCTTTAAAGTTCAGGAATTGCTCTTGACCAAATGCAAATCGGCGTAGATCGTTGATATACCTTTTCTCAGGTGATTTTTTAGTTTGCATAGCAATGCCCTGATGAGATCGATATATTGTGACCTATCTGATCCAGTGGGTATAATTTGTCAACATCTTGTGGGTAGGTTGAAATAGACAATCAATTATTTTGTTTTTTGGCTAAAACCGAGGTGCTGATATTCCCATGNCGGTAGANCTGAACCCAACATCCGCAATCAACCATTTAGCCGACAAAATAAGATGCTTTGGATAGGCAAACGGTTATGCCATTCATTTTCTTTGCCATGTTGTCGCGCTAGCATCCGAAGGTAGCATTTTCGATGGGTGAATAATCAGCGAAGGCGGCTTTATTTGTCGAAGCATCGATGCACCAGAAAGGATGTCTGATTTTGCAANTTTTTCGGTATTTTCGATTANACTTAAACACCCAGAACCCTGTCGACGAATACACCAGATAATCCTGTGTAAGTGGTTGGGTCGAGAAGTTTTTNGATCTGANTTTCTGACAATATNTCAGTTACTTCAGGTGANTTCCTTAGAGCTTCATTTAACGTGCCTCCCTCCACTGCCGTCCGTTGTGCTATCTGATAAATCAGTTCATGCGCCTCTTGCCGTCCAATCATTGGAGCGAGGGCCATCATTACCGCTTCAGAGAGCAAAAGGCCGCCGGTAATATCCAGGTTACGGCGCATATTGTCCGATTTCACCTGTAGACCGCCGGTCAGAGAAACTATTTTAATCACGGCCGCATGGGTTAGGTTATGCAATCGTGAGACGTACTCGCGCTCAGTCTGCAGAACAACCTTATCTCGTTCCGTTTCTGCCACAAGTCCTTCAATGGCTGGCGCCATGCAATACCGGGCCGCACGGGCGATGGCTATGACACCTTCGCAGATGGCCGGATTGCGTTTTTGCGGCATGGTCGAAGAGCCCACCTTGCCNGNNGGGAAGGGCTCNTCAAGTTCCGCCGTNTCGGTTTTTGANAGCAAGAAGACCTCATTGGCGATTTTGCCCATTGTGCCGGCGATCGCGGACATGATAAACGCTGCTTCGGCCATTGTGTCACGTGCCGAGTGCCAGCAGATAACGGGCATACCGAGACCGAGGTGTTTGCAAAGACCCGCCTGTACGGCGATACCTTGGTCGCCGATCGCCGCCATGGTGCCGACGGCGCCGGCAAATTGTCCCCGAAAGACGCGAGGTTCAGCCTCGCGCATGCGGGTTTGGTGTCGGCGGACCTCATCTAGCCAGATTGCAACCTTGTAACCAAAAGTTAAGGGGAGGGCTTGTTGTCCGTGGGTGCGTCCGGCCATTGCCGTGTCGCGGTGTTCGCGGGCCAATTCTGAGAGGTTGACAGTGAGAGTATCAAGGTCGCGTTTGATTAAGGCCCAAGCATCTTTGATCTGCAGAATTTGTCCTGTATCCATGATGTCCTGTGTTGTCGCACCCCAATGCAGATAGCCTGACCACTTTGGGTCACATTTGGCCTCCATGGCGCGGACCAACGGGACAATGGGATGGCTCGTTCGGTCCATCTCAGCTTTCATCGAAGTCAGATCATAAATGTTCGCGTCACCAATCTTTCGAATAGCCTGAGAAGCTCTCTTGGGTATCATGCCTAATTCCGACTGTGCGGCGGCCAAAGCTACTTCAGTATCTAACCATTTCTGGACTGTCATGCGATCATCGAAAACGGCGCGCATTTCCGGCGTTCCGAATTGATCAAGAAATAGTTCGCTGTCACCCACGTAAGTGCTCATCANNCGGCCTCCNTCNCNGNTNCGNCACCTTAATCTGGCNTTGGCGNGCTTGGAAAGGTGTCGTNATTTCAGTTNGGTGNNTTTACCTNTCGACNTGCGATAGCTNCCCACANGNNCTTGTTCCAAGCGGACACGGCAATCCTGATGGCCGCTNGGAGTGCTTCGGAGAGGGTCTCGGCGGNCAANTCTTTTANCNNAGGNTTTCNNGCAAACTGTNTGACTGTNATCGTGTCGAACCGAACCATACCCTNNTCTCTATNCCACANNGTATGGGTGGATAGCACATTCTCTGGGCTGTCTGCGAGATCCATAATATCGATAGTAATTTGGTGGTCCCGTTTGGATGTTCCGCGATATGGGCCCTCGGTCAGGAACATGGGTGTGCGAAAGGTCACCTGTTGTCCCGCGATGTCGCAGATCCATTGGATTTCATAGTCAGCGAATTCGAAAGCTTGACCTTCGGCCGGGGTTTTGCCTTCGAAGCTCAGTTTATAACGGCATTTTCGGGAAGCAGATATGGAGAACTGATCTTCGATAGTCGTCTTCAATGCGCCATTGATGACCGGCATTAGGGTGGAGCGATAGATAAAGCCGATGTCCTTGCCGTCGCCGCCGCGAATGGCTAGCCAGGCCCCTTTCGCATGGCCGACGACCTTGACCCGATCGCCGCGCGCCCTTCGGCCAATGCGCCGGCCCTTGGTGGCTGGTTTGATTCTGACGTTCGCGTCCTGAAGAACTAGGTACGTGCCTTTGAAGGGTACCACTTGGGTCTGAAGGAAGGGGATGGTTTTGGGTTTCGATTTGGCCGTTTGAGTTAACGCCGGTCCCGAGATGGTCAGGACCCAGGCCATCAACGCACTGCCCGTTAATCGAAGA
>PARE01000027.1 GCA_002709525.1 Magnetovibrio sp.
CGGAATGGCCAGCATTACGATCCTGGTCGGCGCCCTTGTGTTGTCCGCAGTTATCGGCGCCAATCGACGCGCTCAACAGTATAATGCTGTCATCTTCAAGGTTCTGGGAGCGACGCGTCAACGCCTTTTGGGTGTGTTTCTGATGGAATATGGCGTCCTAGGCTTGGCCACTGCCTTGGTCGGGGCTTTTATTGGAAGCGTCGCGGCGTGGGCCATCGTTACTTTTTTAATGAATATGTCTTGGGTATTCCTACCAAAAACTGTCGCCCTTGTAGCTTTAGGGTGCCTTTTAGTCGCCTTGGGCGTAGGGTTTTTAGGCACGTGGCGGGTGTTAGGCGAGAAGGCGGCGCCTCACTTGCGAAATCAATGAATTATCAGCCCTATACACAAATTGTAACCAACTGGTGACCTGTGGCAGTTCCACTTGATTACCCTTTGTGATGTGCTTATTTTACGGGTCCGGAGCTTTTCCCGCTGGAGCGCCTTTGAACGCGTCCAGCAATAGATAGAGGAGTTTGTTATGGCTCTTAGACCAAACAATCGCTTAGGTATGCGTACCCAGCAGATGTCCCATGATCAGGCCTATGCGGCCGGTATCGATGAAGGCCTGCGGGCATACATGCTGAAAGTCTATAATTACATGTGCATCGGCCTCGGGCTGACGGGTGCTGTTGCTTTCGCCACATCCACTTCACCTGCCTTGATGCAAACTATCTATGGCACGCCGCTTCAGTGGGTCGTCATGTTGGCTCCAATCGGCCTCGTGTTCTTCTTGGCCGCGAAAGTGCAATCCATGAAAGCGTCCACCGCTCAGACCTTGTTTTGGATCTACGCTGGTTCGATGGGTCTATCATTAGCTTACGTATTCGCAGTCTACACAGGCGAGAGTGTGGCACGAGTCTTTTTCATAACCGCAGGCGCCTTTGCTGGCCTTAGCCTCTACGGCTACACAACCAAGCGTAATCTGTCGGGAATGGGTTCGTTTCTGATCATGGGCGTGATTGGCTTACTGATTGCCGCCGTGGTAAATATCTTCCTGGAGAGCTCCGCATTGCAGTTCGCGATTTCTGTTTTGGGCGTGCTGATCTTTGCCGGCCTGACGGCTTACGACACGCAGAAAATAAAATCTATATACGTGGAAAGTGATGGAACTGCTGTTGCTGAGAAAAAGGCTATTATGGGCGCCCTGACGCTCTATCTGGACTTCATCAATATGTTCATCTTCTTACTGCATCTATTCGGCAATCGAGAATAGCGTCAGCTCAATCTGACTTTTGAAACCGCCCGAGGCAACTCGGGCGGTTTTGTTTTTGGCACGGGCTAACCCGTCGGGCATACTTCAAACACCCGGACGGGGCGCCTGTTTGGGCGAAAGACGCCGTTTCTAAGACGCCTATCTTTTAAAAATAACATTGTCCGTCCTTTCTGCCCCGCCAGACGAACGAATTGACGAGGGAGGCCCCAATGCCAAAGAACATCAGACTTTTAGTCACACGACAGTTCCCCGCCGATGTCCTTGCAAGGTGTGAACGCGACTACACATGCACCTTCAATCCCGAGGACACGGATTGGATTGGCGATGATTTAATTGCACGCGCCGCAGGTCACGACGCTATTTTCTTTTCATCCGGAAACAAGTTCACGGCAGACGTCATTGCCGCCCTGCCAGACAGCATTAAGGCGCTTTCCACCTTCTCTGTCGGCCATGAGCATATTGACCTGAATGCGGCGGCGGCACGGGGTCTGATGGTATCGAATACTCCCGGCGTGCTGAGCGAAGCCACAGCGGACATCGCGTTCATGTTGCTTTTGTGTGCATCGCGCCGATCCAGCGAAGCAGATCAGATGGTTCGTAATGGCGACTGGATCGGNTGGNCACCNACACAAATGTTGGGNGTAGGNATGCAGGGAAAACGCCTCGCAATCCTGGGGATGGGTGGCATCGGTCGCCAAGTTGCAAGACGCGGCCGCGCCTTTGGTATGACCATCCATTATCACAATCGCAGCCCCCTGTCAGACGACATAGCGGAGGGTGCCGTCTACCACGAGACCGCCGATGAGCTGATGAAAGTGGCNGACTTTCTGTCCATNAATTGNCCAATGACGCCCAAAATGGCGAAGTTTCTAAACNAAGACCGCATCNCTCTTNTACCACCCAACGCNATCGTCGTGAATACNGCCCGTGGNGGCTTAGTAGATGACGAAGCATTGATTGCCGGGCTNAAATCTGGACGCGTGTTTGCTGCCGGCTTGGACGTATTTAATGGTGAGCCCAATCTCCATCCAGAATACCGTACCTTGGATAACGTGGTCCTTCTGCCCCATATAGGCAGCGCCACAGTCGAAACTCGGAACGCCATGGGGTTCAGGGCACTGGATAATCTAGATGCTTTCTTCGCTGGAACGAAACCACCAAACTGCATCGGTTAGGAGAGCATGGTCACGGCAAGACGCTGCTGTAACGGAACCTGACTGGATAGCTCATTGGGCTTCGGTCTCGCGCCAATCATAATATCAGAGGATATCTTATTTTGTAATTCGACGATTGTTCTGGTGTCGGACTTTTTTATAGCAAACATCCTTGATGCTGAGCGTTTTGCCAGTCTGGCACTCNACACTGTGGCGCNATACCCNACGAGTTTGTCANCCTCGACTGGCACACCATGACCACAGTGGTGCCTGCATCGATTTGTGGATATGTTCAGCCAGCATTTTTGCGCCTTTTGGACTGTAGTGGATCTCGGTAACGAAGAGATCACTTTTTGCGCTCGGGTAGAGTGCGACCCCCTCCTGCGCGTCTATAACTCGAGCCTGCAAGGCACAGGCGACACCTGCGCCAGTTCGCGAAATTCGAGTGTCGGTGCCGCCGTTGCTCGCTTGGATAACAAAGATCGGCTCAGCACCGTGTTCGCGGATGAACTTGATTAGAACCGCCAGAGTTTTTTGATAGTTGGTACTCACATAGGCTTCTAGGGCGTTGATGGATTTGGGAACGCCAAGTGCGGCGGCCGACTTAGACACCGGCTTTTCTTTATCTCTGCCCGCCGGCACAAAATGGCGCCAGCCAGACACCATGAGACTGCGCCCNATCTTNAACAAAACACTTCGGAAGCTTAGCCATNGACTAGCAGGATAGTTTGCNGCAGCAACGCCATATCGCTNACTCNCCACCAAGTCACCAATATTAATGCCATCAAGTTTCAAATAGTGCTGGTTTGTCAATTCATTGAATCCCGAATAGATAATNACACGNTTTGGCTTGAGGATAGGTAGTTCACGCTTGGCNCGTTCTAGAATNTGGCCGAGTGACCAAAGCACAATTCCCCCGTTCANGACTTGATGGCGGACCCCATCTGAGGTCTTGCGAAGGCTTTTTTGCAACTGCGCCGACCAGCATTCATTGGTTTTGAGTTGCGGGCAGAAAGCCGTCGAGCCGCCATAGACGATAATGCGCTCAGTGTTAGGCGGTTTCGGTGTGATAAGGTCTTCTTCGTTCCGGAAGGCGATATCATTCAACTCGGTGACGTGATTGTAAGTGTNGGGCTCAGGGAAGTGTCCTAATACTGGGTCGGGCTGATAAATCCCATAAGCTTTCCCGGGCACGCCATACATAATAAAAATCAAAGTACGCGCGGAAAGCTCAAGTCCAGCCAATAGAACTAAAGGCGCGCAGATTAGAAAGAGGGCATAAAGCGCAACGCGCCTTCGAGATGGGTATCTATTCAGGTCAGGCGTATTCATCGGGAACAAGCCTTCGCATCTCGCCATGGATCCCGCGCCCTGGTCGACAATTCTCAAAACGCGACGGAATAGACTTTAAAAAGCAGGACAAATCCATAGTCTAGTTATCCGGTAGCGGAAGTAAACGCACTCGAAGATATTTGTCAAAGGTGGATTGGCCCATGGACAAGAAACTCTGCGACCTTAATGATATCAGAGACAACGGTTCGGCGGGGTTCGTTATTGATACCCATGATGGCCGTTGCGGGCTCATGGTGGTCCGCAAAGGAAGAGAGGTGTTCAGTTATCTTAATTCTTGTCCCCATATAGGCACGCCATTAGAAATACAACCCGACCGGTTCCTCGATCAGTCAGGACAACACATATTGTGCTCCACTCACGGAGCCTTGTTTCAAGTCGAGGACGGTCTTTGCGTCGCCGGCCCGTGCGTCGATGAAAAGCTCACGCCTGTCGCCATCGATATCCGAGACAATGGTGTCTACGTCAATGAGCAGGAATTACCGACGCTATGGCCGCCCCGCGCCGCGCCCCCAAAACTAGAGGATTAGCAAATACCTAGCTTGAGAATGGGCTAATTTTTTTGATAATTTAATCAAGGGATACGGGTTCAAGACTTCAAAGAACTCACATGCCCCTTGGACCATCTTTGATCAGGGAGATTATTCCATGAGCGACGACGCCCTTTATCCAGTACCTTCTGCTATTGCGTCCTCAGCGCACATCGACAACGAGGGTTATCTGGAGATGTACCAGCGCTCGATTGACGACAACGATGGTTTTTGGCGCGAGCAGGGCCAGCGTATTGACTGGATCAAGCCATATACGGAAATCTCAGACGTTGACTGGGTGATTCCGAACGTGTCTACCAAGTGGTACGCGGACGGGACGCTCAACGCATCGTACAACTGCATCGACCGGCATCTAGCCGAAAAGGCGGACAAGGTGGCGCTGATATGGGAGCCGGACGACCCGGACGAGACGAGCTTGGCAGTCACCTATCAGGAACTTCATGATAATGTGTGCCGTGTGGCGAACGCCATGAGGGGGGTGGGCGTAGCGAAGGGCGACGTGGTGACTATCTACATGCCAATGGTGCCGGAAGCACTATACGTCATGCAGGCCTGTTCCCGGATCGGCGCGATCCACTCAGTGGTCTTCGGTGGGTTCTCGCCAGAAGCGCTGGCGGTAAGAATTAATGATTGCGATTCNAAATTTCTNGTNACCGCNGACGCGGGCCGACGAGGCAAGAAATCGATTCCCNTGAAACCAAACGCCGACGCAGCNGCAACAAAATGCCCGGGCCTGAAGAACATGATCGTAGTTAAAACNGTTGGCGAGCANGTCAACTGGGTCGAGGGCCGAGACGTCTGGTACCACGACATCGTCGACGGCCAGGCGACGAAGTGCGCGCCCGAAGAGATGGGTGCTGAGGATCCACTGTTTATCCTCTATACATCGGGGTCTACAGGCACCCCAAAAGGCGCCATGCACGGCACAGGGGGCTACTGCGTGTATACCTCGCTNACCTTTCAGTATGTATTCGATTGCAGNGACGAGGACGTGTTCTGGTGCACAGCGGACATCGGCTGGATCACAGGCCATTCATATGTGAATTACGGCCCACTGCTGAANGGCGCNACGCAGGTNATCTNCGAGGGCGTGCCAAACTACCCAGACGCATCTCGGTTTTGGCAAATCTGTGACAAGCACCAAGTCTCTATCTTCTACACGGCGCCGACAGCGATTCGCGCGCTGATGGGAGCGGGTGATTCTTTTGTGACTAAGACGGACCGGTCGTCTATCAGACTTCTAGGTTCGGTGGGCGAGCCGATAAATCCGGAGGCCTGGAACTGGTACTACAATGTCGTAGGCGACAAGCGCTGCCCAATCGTTGACACCTGGTGGCAGACGGAGACGGGCGGCATCATGATCACGCCATTACCAGGGGCAACAACACTAAAGCCCGGTTCAGCGACACGCCCGTTCTTTGGTATCCGTCCCGCGATCTTGGATCCAGAGGGTAACGAGATCGAGGGCGAAGGCGAGGGGGCACTGGTGATTACGGGGTCGTGGCCAAGCCAGATCCGCACAGTCTACAAAAATCACGCCCGTTTCATGGACACCTATTTCTCGGCCTTTAAAGGTAAGTACTTTACCTCGGACGGGTGCCGTCGGGACAAGGATGGGTACTATTGGATCACTGGCCGCGTGGACGACGTTTTGAACGTATCGGGACACCGCATGGGCACGGCCGAGGTGGAAAGCGCGTTGGTGGCCCACCCGGACGTCGCGGAGGCGGCAGTAGTCGGCTATCCTCACGAAATCAAAGGCCAGGGTATTTACTGCTACGTGACACTGAACGCCGGTGTCGAGGGCACTGATGAAAAGAAGGCGGAAATGGCTGAACAAGTACGGGCTGAGATTGGGCCGGTGGCAACACCGGACCTGGTTCAATGGGCTCCAGGGTTGCCAAAAACAAGGTCGGGGAAAATCATGCGCCGCATCCTTCGCAAGATCGCCGAAAACGATTACTCAAATCTCGGTGATATTTCGACCCTTGCTGAACCTGCTGTCATCGATGACCTCATTGACAACCGACAGAACAAGTAAACAACGCATTATAACTCGGCTTTTTGAAAGAAATTCTCCCCGCAGATTTCTTCTGGCTCAGCCATTTCTGACACCGATCGGCCCCGTTAAGCAGTTGTCACACCAGAGACGTGCCCTGGTAGCGCACTAGATCCGCAAACAAAATATTCTAAACGCCAACACACCTCTTGATATATAAAAGAAAGGTTCTTTCCGGACATCCGCACTTGGATAGCCCCGCCACTTCATTTTAGCGCGGCGACCTGAAAATTCGGCAGGATCAAACGTAGCAACCCGCAGAACACTGTACTTCAAATGCCGTCGAAACTTTGATCTTGGTCCGATAAGGCGAGGGATGCCAAACTAGCTGATCAGGTTATAGAGTTGGTATCATGGCCAGACCCTCTGATTCTCATAGGGGTCTTTCTGTATACCAAACTAGCCATGCCCGCTCACATCAGAAGTCGATGCAACGACCCTTACGCTCCCAATCGCCATACCGCGTGGGCTCGGGGCCTTTCGGTCCGCCAGATTCGGACTTACGAGGTGTCGCGTCCGCATCTGACGGCGCTAACCCGACGTTTTTTCCAATCACCGCTGCCAGGCTACGCGGCATCGTTTGTTCAGTTTCTGGAACGCTCACCCGATCCTTACACTCTGCGTCGCTCACGTAAATGACCTCGTCAAATGAAATATGTTTAGATTAAAATGGTGGACAGAGCTGTATATTTCAAGTGCCTTGCACTCCCTTAGGGTCTAGGGCAAGAGTGCAACATGTTACTGGAACCCTCCCTCGCCACTCGCGCTGTTGCTGCCAATTTGATCGACGATGTTTTACGAGAGCGTCGTTCCTTCGATTCGGCATTAGCCCAACACAATTCCATTGAAGCCATGTCCGCACGGGATCGCGCCTTTGTTCACAACCTGGCCATCACAACGCTTCGCCGGCTGGGCACAATTGATCATCTCATTGATCTATGCTTGCAACGACCATTGCCGCGGCGCGCCCAAAAAGTACACGATATCCTCAGACTCGGCTTGTGTCAGATCTTGTTCATGGAGGTTGCAGACTATGGTGCCGTCGCCACCTGCGTCGAGCTGACCCGTCAACTGGGCCATTCAGCTCACATCAAGCTGGTAAATGCTATTCTTCGGCGGTTAAGCCGTGAAGGCCCCAAAATGGTTTCTGACCTCGATGAAGCGAAGATCAATACTCCAGAATGGCTCTGGGATAGATGGTCCGCGGCCTATGGCGAAGATATTTGCCGCCAGATAGCCAAGGCCCACCTTGCTGGCGCATCTCTTGATATTTCAACGAAAGGAGACCCACAAACATGGGCGGCGGAATTGGGTGGAGATATCCTATTTGCGAACACGATCCGTCTCAAAAACCACGGCCAAGTTAACAAAATTCCCGGTTTTCAGGACGGTCAATGGTGGGTTCAGGACGCCGCTGCTCGATTGGTTGTGGAGATGGCTGGCGATGTGACCAACAAATCTGTGATAGATCTGTGCGCGGCGCCAGGCGGAAAAACCGCACAGTTCATGGCCCGCGGCGCCCAGGTGACTGCCGTCGACCGGTCTGCCGCGCGCTTGGAGCGCCTGAAGCAAAACATGGAGCGGTTAAAGTTTACACCACGCGTTGTGAAAGCCGATGTATCGAATTGGCGTCCAAAAAAGTCAGCCGACGTTGTCATGCTTGATGCGCCATGCAGCGCGACAGGGACGGCCCGCCGTCATCCAGACGTTTTATGGTCAAAATCAGAATCTGACATTGCCCAACTGGCCGCCATACAGCAGGGTATGATGTCGGCCGCCGCTGAATCCGTCGCGCCCGGCGGATTGTTGATATTTGCTACGTGTTCACTGCAACCAGAGGAGGGGATCGATCACGTATCCCCATTTTTAGACGCGCACTCGGGATTTCAATTAGAGCCATTAACGGCGACCGATGTTCACGGGTTATTGGAAACGCTGACAACTTGCGGATGTTTCCGCAGTTTGCCAAGCCATCGTGCTGACCAAGGTGGCATAGACGGCTTCTTTGCGGCTCGCTTTCGCCGACAGGTGGGCTAATTCTTTGATTTCTGTAATTATTGCAGGTAAATATTGCAGAAAAGGAAGGCATATATGGCTCAAAAGAACGGTTTACACGAAGATTTCAATCTCGATGAGGAGATTAGCGTCGGCTCACCGCGCGCCTTTGGCTTCGTCTTCGCCGTTGTCTTCTCTATCGTTGCATTGTGGCCGCTTTTGGATGACGCGCCGGTCCGTCTTTGGGCGGTAGCCGTCTCTGGCGCAATTACCGCCGCGGCGATTTTGAAACCCAGACTTCTCGAGCCACTAAACCATCTCTGGTTTCGGTTTGGCATGCTCCTGCACAAGATCATCAATCCGTTAGTTATGGGATTTCTTTTCTTTCTCACGGTTACACCAATCGCCTTCATCTTCAGGCTAATTGGCAAGGATCCGCTAAACAGAAAGGCAGATCCATATTGCGCGTCCTATTGGATCGAACGCGATCCAAAAGAACTCACCCCCGAGTCAATGAAAAACCAATTTTGAAAGCATAGAATGAGTTTCCTTGTCGAACTATGGACATTTATGAAAGTCCGAAAAAAGTTCTGGTTGCTGCCAATAATTGTCATGATGGTCATTTTCGGTGGACTAGTGGTCCTCTCGCAAGGTTCGGCTGTAGCCCCTTTTATCTATACTATTTTCTAGGCGGCGATCCTTGCGGATCCTAGGCGTTTCAGCTTTCTATCACGACAGTGCCGCGGCGTTAATTGAGGACGGCCATATTTTGGCCGCCGCCCAAGAAGAGCGGTTTACGCGCAAAAAACATGACGCCAGGTTCCCCTCTCATGCGATATCTTACTGCCTGGATGAGGCACAAGCCTCCATGAGTCAAATCGATCATGTGGTGTTCTATGACAAGCCGTTTTTGAAGTTCGAGCGCCTCCTGGAGACCTACCTGGCTTTTGCGCCGCGCGGTTTTCAATCATTCAAGATGGCCATTCCCATTTGGCTAAAAGAGAAATTATTTCAAAAAGATCTATTACGGAAAAAGTTTCAATCTTTTGACCCCGATATCGACTGGACATCCAAGTTGCTCTTCGCGGAACACCACCAAAGCCATGCCGCGTCAGCATTTTACCCCTCGCCCTTTGATGAGGCGGTCGTCCTTACCATGGACGGAGTCGGGGAATGGGCGACAACCTCAGTGGCCATTGGCAAGGGAAATAGATTGGACGTTATCAAGGAGCTGCATTTTCCACATTCCTTGGGGCTTCTGTATTCGGCATTCACCTACTATTTGGGCTTCAAAGTGAACTCAGGCGAATACAAGGTCATGGGTCTTGCCCCATATGGAGAGCCTCGGTTCAAGGATACCATTCTAAAAAATCTGATCGATTTGAAGGCGGATGGCACGTTTCGCTTAGATCAGCAGTATTTCGACTATTGTACCGGCCTGTGCATGACAAACAAAAAGTTCGATGCCCTGTTTGAGGGCCCAGCCCGTACTCCCGATAATTTGCTGACCCAGAAGCATATGGACCTTGCAGCATCCATCCAAACAGTGACTGAAGAAATTGTACTCCGCTTAACCCGATCGCTGGCCAAAGAGATACAGATTGAAAACCTGTGCCTTGCCGGCGGCGTCGCTCTCAATTGCGTGGCCAACGGCAAAGTCCTCCGCGACGGCGCCTTCAAACGTATATGGATCCAGCCGGCGGCCGGCGATGCCGGCGGCGCCCTTGGTGCCGCGCTGTCCGCGTATCACCTTTTTGGAGGTGCGCACCGAACTAAGGCAACCGGCACAGACCGCATGGGGGGCTCCTACCTGGGGCCGGCCTACACGGATGAGGATGTTGCCACACGTCTCACGGCGGCGGGAGCTAATTTTACCCTCATGAACGACGACCAAGTCATGGAGAATACCGTTTGCGCCCTCACCGACGGCAAAGCGGTGGGCTGGTTTCAAGGCCGTATGGAGTTTGGGCCGCGGGCGCTTGGTGGCCGCTCGATTCTCGGCGACCCGCGCTCACCGTCGATGCAGAAAACACTCAACCTGCGGGTCAAGTACAGGGAGTCTTTTCGTCCCTTTGCTCCGTCGGTCCTTCGTGAGGACGTCGACCAGTGGTTTGAGTTGGACAATGACAGTCCTTACATGCTGATCGTCGCAGACGTTGTGGGCAGCCGCCGCATCGCCATGACCAGCGATGAAAAGGCCCTATTTGGAATCAAAAAACTAAATCTTACCCGCTCTGAAATTCCGGCCGTAACACACGTTGATTATTCAGCCCGAGTTCAAACCGTGCATCGTGAGACTAATCCCCGCTATCACCGATTACTCAACATGTTCAAAGCCGCGACCGGATGTCCGGTCTTGGTCAACACAAGCTTCAATGTCCGGGGTGAACCCATAGTCTGCACACCCGAAGACGCGTTCCGTTGCTTTATGGGCAGCGATATTGAAGTTTTGGTAATTGGCAACTGCTTCCTGAAAAAGGAAGATCAGAACTCGGACTTGAAACTCGACTACAAGAACGCTTTTGAACTCGATTAATGGGGACGACCATCGGTAGTGCGATTCAATCTAAAGCCGCCAAATACGGCGGCCCTCGGTCGGCGATAGGTCCGGCCATATCCTCTTTAGATCTACCAATAAACCGTTCGGCTTAACCAAATCATCGACAGCCGAGGCTGCCATGGCGCAAAAAGAGTCGTGCGCGACGGCACCGATAATCGCATCATAGGGCTCTGTATTGTCTATTGTTGGCTTCAAGACTAAGCCATAGAAAGCCTGGACATCTTCCGACGAGGCAATGGGGTCGTAGATTTCGACGATATGGCCCTTCGTCGCCAAAGCCCGGATCATATCGACGATTTGGGAATTTCGAAGATCGGAAACATTCTCCTTAAATGTCAAGCCAAGTACCAGAACACGGCTTGGCACTTGCAGGAGTCGATCTATTTCATCAGCCACATAGCCAGCCATACCGTCGTTGATTCGTCGTCCTGCAAGAATCATTTCGGGATCAAAATTAGCTTCTTCAGCAGCGTGCGCAAGATAATAGGGGTCAACCCCAATACAATGCCCGCCAACTAACCCTGGGCGGAAATCCAAAAAATTCCATTTTGTGCGTGCTGCAGCCAATACATTGTCCGTGTCGATCCCCAAACGGTTAAAAATCATGGCAACTTCGTTTATAAAAGCGATGTTGATATCGCGCTGTGCATTCTCAATGACCTTCGCCGCCTCCGCGGTGCGAATATCAGGCGCCCTGTAAACACCTGCTGGAATGACCGAGCCATAAATCGACGCCAATAACTCCGTGATGTCCGGGGTTTGACCGGCAACCAGCTTAGTAACCTTGTCGATAGCATGTTCCCGATCGCCGGGATTTATTCGCTCTGGCGAATATCCCAAGAAAAACTCTTCGCCACACACAAGGCCGGACGCAGTTTCCAATATGGGGCCACAGATATCCTCCGTGACCCCTGGGAAAACCGTACTTTCGTAAACGACGACATTGCCTGGCTTTAAATATTGCCCGACCTCTTGGCTGGCGGAAGCCAACGCCGACAAATCAGGCTTGTTCTCGTGGTCGATAGGTGTAGGGACGGCAATTACGTAAACATCGGATGGAGTACCTACATCAAGATCGCCGATAAACTTGATACTTGAATTTACCAGCTCCTTCGAAGATATCTCGCCCGTGCGATCATTGCCCGATGTGAGCTCGTTTATGCGCGCTTGATTAGCGTCAAACCCGGTGACAGAAAATTTTCGGGCCAAAGCTATCGCCAAAGGCAGCCCCACATATCCAAGTCCAACGACCATAATTTTTGGGTCATTTTGCCGAATATTATTCATTTCTTGCTTTTCGGTACGGTTGAGATCAGTTTCCTTAGTTCAATACCTTTGAGGTGTGTTAATTGAAAGTCAATCTATGTCGATCACCCTAAAAAATTGACTGAAGATTTTTTCGTATCTCGTACCTTCATCCTTGATTTTTGCACCCATGGATCGGTTACCGACCACAGCACCTTCGTTCGATACCACAATGACCTTCGCGGTACTTACGGGACTTGCTATCCCCAATTTGGTATTTGGTCGAGCGGTTTTTGCCATAACCGCCAGCCTTGCCCTCCTAGCTTTGCTCATTTCCCCGTTGCGGACCAACAGTTGGAGTGCACTCGTTTGTCAAGCCCGTTCACCTATCGGCCTCTTCATAGGTCTGATCATCCTAAGTTGGAGTGTAAGTGCTCTGGCGTCAGAGTTTCCAATCCGCGCCCTGGAGGCCAGTCTGCGAACGGGCATCTTTTTAGGTGCCGCCGTTCTATTTTATGCCGCTCTTCTTGAAGATCGAGCATTGGCCACGCGGTGCCTGAAGACCCTTGTCGTCCTGACCATTGTAGGCACCTCCTTCGCCCTAATTGCGTCGACGGTCTTACCGGAAATCTATTGGGCGCTTCGGTTCAAGGGCTTGCGGACAACGCCGCTGCAGACTGAGTTTAAAAGCTACAGCGCGTTGATCGTTCTTGTCACCCCACTACTTCTTATAGGTCTTTGGCGATTTAACAATTTGTGGAGGATTGGATCAGCCGTTGGTATCATTCAATTCGCGGCAATTACTTGGATGTCTTCGAACCGGTCCGCCATTGCGGGTTTACTTGTCATGGCAATGACCTTATCCGTGGCCCAAATTTTCCGGCCAGCTTATCGTAGAAGGGCCGCCGGCATAGCCTGCGGATTTATGTTTATATTAGTGGGCGTCATCGTGTGGCTATACACCTCTCGTTTACAGATTGCGACAAGTCGCGCGCCGGAGGGAGATTGGCTTTTCCCCGTATGGCTCATCGATTTTCAACGTCAAACCGTCTGGTCATTCACCTTAAATATTTGGGAGCGCGCGCCCTGGTTGGGCGTCGGACCCAATACAATTAACTTCTCTCCGGGTGCGAACGCACCTATGCCTGGGGATGAGAAACTTCACATTATTCCCGGCCATCCACATAATTGGGTTGTCGAACTATTAGCAGAAACTGGCTCCATCGGCTTTCTCATATTGGTTGCCGCCATTGGGTGTATTTCTTATCTTTGGATACGCTGGTACGCGAGGAGCGGAGATATCGCTGTAATGAGCGCATTGCTCATCTTTGCTGGATACTGGGGCTCGGGATTATTTAATTTCTCCTATTGGGCCGCTTGGTGGCAATTTAGTCTCTTCATGGCCTGTGCAATCGCACTGTCACATGTTCAAGAAACTAAAAGTCAGTCGGTCGTATGACTGCGTCTTGGATTTGCCGGATATCACTTAATTTGACACGCTAGCACCTCGCTTTAACGTTGGCGCTCTGTTTGATGCATACATTCTCCCCCTCTCCTGATTGGTCGGATCTGTTTTTTGGCACTCTCTCCGCCATGCAACGACCAACCGCCACCAAAATGCCATGGTGTTCCAGCAACGACGATGCAATTTGGTTTTCAAGCGGCTCCGCCATTCTCACTAATATCGCTCGTATCTTCGACAATGATCTTGGAACGAGCCCGCCAATCATCTGGCTTCCCGATTATTTTTGCGATTCGGCAACCCGTGGTCTTCGAGACATCGGCACTAAAGTTCGGCACTATCCCATTACCTCAGCTCTGGAGCCGGACTGGCAGGCTATGCATCAGATGTTAGAGGATCAACGCGCCCCTGATATATTTCTTCTGGTCCATTACTTTGGCAAAGGGGCGGACGCCATTCGTGCCAAAGCATTTTGCCGAGAGGTAGGCGCGCTTCTTGTAGAAGATGCGGCGCATGCGCTCATGGCCCATGGTGATATAGGTCGCTACGGAGATGCTGTTTTCTATTGTCCCCATAAAGTTCTGGCCGCACCGAACGGCGCAATTTTGGTGCAGCGCCATAGGCCGTTAGCCATCG
Source organism: Magnetovibrio sp. (assembly GCA_002709525.1). GTDB lineage: Bacteria > Pseudomonadota > Alphaproteobacteria > Rhodospirillales > Casp-alpha2 > UBA3470. The sequence goes on from PARE01000027.1 coordinate 14,268, forward strand.
ATTCGCTTAACAACCAGCTACGAATTGACGTTCCTTCGATCTGGATTACAAGACGGATCGTCCAAAAACTTCTCCCCGCTACCATGCTGCGCTTCCGAGTTCGTAACCTTTCCACTTTTTCAACAGACCTCCCTGGGAAACCGTTCGATCCAAACGAGCGACCGACTTCCGTCGGGCAATCTATGATCGATCGATATGCGGACCGTCTGAGAGAAATCGCAGCCAAACGAAAACGCGCAGCAGAGTCTTGGCGTTCGGCGTTTTGGGCACACGGCGGACACTATTCTGCCTTTCTTTCCCAGATCGAAGAAGGCCCAATGCCGTATCGCTTTATCGTCAAATGCCCGGACATGGCCTTGGCTGTCAGACTTTTTGACGCATTCCGCACCTCAGGTGTCGCCGTCGAGAGTTGGCCAGATCTCGCGCCCGAGGTTCGAACAAACGCGGCGGCTCATCAGGTGGCACTCGAGCTTCGGGAGACCCTGCTGTTACTTCCTTTGTTCCAAGTGAAGCCGTCGACAGTAGAGCCAATCGTTAAAAGATGCCTCCATATTGCACAGCGCATCTGAAGCGTCATCTAAGCGGACTGGTAGCCCACAGATTGCGATGCGACCAGGGTCTGGTGAAGCAAGCGCGTCCGACCCCCGTTGTCTCCGTGTTGAGCGTAAATTTTCTTTGCAAGGCTGAACCCGACCTGCTATGTCCCGCAGACTTTTGTTATTCATTTTGTGGTGTTGGGATTTCAACAAGGGTTCTTCTAGATTAGTACGCCCATGAAAAAGGCATTGATTTCCGGTATTTCTGGTCAAGATGGGTCGTATCTAGCTGAGCTTCTCATTTCCAAGGGATATGAAGTTCACGGTATCGTCCGGCGTTCATCTATTCTAAACATCAACCGAATCGACCATCTTCTTCAACCAGGCGAGATGCACGGCGAGTCACTAAAGTTGTACTTCGGTGACGTGACGGATAGCAGCCGTCTAGCTGATCTCATCGATAGAATTGAACCCGAGGAAGTCTACAACCTTGCGGCTCAAAGCCACGTAAACATTTCATTTCACGAACCAATTCACACCTCAGAAGTTGTTGCGCTTGGGGCACTAAAAATGCTCGAAGCAGTCCGCAAATCCGGCGCGAGTCATATCCGATTCTATCAGGCAACGACGTCCGAGGTTTTTGGAAATGCAGGCGTCTCACCACAAGATGAGCACACGCCATTCCATCCCGACAACCCCTATGCCTGCGGCAAGGTGTTCGCCTTCCACCAAGTACGCTTATACAGGGAGGCCTATGGGCTTCACGCCTCAAATGGTATCCTTTTCAATCATGAAAGTCCGCGGCGCGGAGATAATTTTGTCACGCGCAAGATTACACGCGGATTGGCGCGAATTGTCGCGGGCAGGCAAAACAAACTTGCCCTCGGGAACTTGGACGCCCGCCGCGACTGGGGTCACGCGAAAGATTACGTCGAAGCTATGTGGATGATGATGCAACAGGCATCTAGCGATGATTACGTCATCGCCACTGGCAAGAGCCACAGCGTTCGGGACTTTCTAGATGCTTCATTTGGATTATTGGGCCTAGACTGGTCGACTCATGTGGTCTCCGACCCCGAACTTCTTAGGCCCGTCGATGTTAACGAGTTTATCGGTGATTCCAGCAAGGCCCGCCAAGCATTTGGTTGGGAGCCAAGAATCTCACTTCGAGAGATGGCTCGTGAAATGGTGATCACCGATCTATTACACGAAGGTATCGATGTGGCACAGTTTGGTTTGTAAAACGAACGACAAATGAAATTTAAATCGGCCTGAAACAATGACTAAGAGCTTGGCCAATAAACAAACGATGCGACTATCCGCGGCCATAAGTGACGGTCGCCTATGAGTGAGCGCGCCTTCATCACAGGCATACTGGGACAAGACGGATCCTACTTGAATGAAGCGCTTTTGGGTGGTGGCGTTGAAACTATGGGCAGCGATAGAACCTCTGTGCTCGACGGAAGAAGTGGCGCGTACCAACGACCCTTCGACATTTGTAACCCGCAACAAGTCCGCGCCTGGATTGCAGATTGGAAACCGACCCAGATATATCACTTGGCCGCGATCCACGGATCTTCTGAGGCTCCCACGGAAGACTCTGCAGATTTGTTTGTCCAATCGTTAAAGGTTCATGCTATTGGACTTGCCAATCTTTTGGAAGGAATTCGAGCCGAGGCGCCAGAAGCCCGATTGGTATTCGCTGCGTCTTCACGCGTCTTTGGCATGCCTGTCGAAAGCCCGCAAGACGAAAACACATCGATGATTCCTATCAGCCCCTATGGCATCTCCAAGGCGGCCGGCATTGGTATCTGCACGCATTACCGAAGTCAGTATGGCATTCATGCATCGTCGGCTATTCTTTATAATCACGAGTCACCCCGGCGGTCCGTAGGTTATGTCACGCAAAAGATTGTTCGAGCGGGCGTTGCCATCAAACGCAGACAGCAGAACCGCCTGGTTCTTGGCAACTTAGGCGCACGGGTGGATTGGGCGCACGTCATTGATCACATGCGCGCGCTTCGCCTTATTATCGATGCGTCCTCACCGGGAAACTTTGTTGTAGCAAGTGGCGAACTAAATTCAGTTCGCGATTTTGGCACTCAAGTATTTGATTGCCTTGGTCTTGATTTCGACGCTTATGTGGATGAGGACCGCACTCTAATAAGATCCATCGAACCAGAGGCAGAGCTTGTTGGAAATTCAGAGAAACTAAAACGAATGACTGGTTGGGAACCAAAGTTTAGTTTGAAGGAGTTGGTCCAAGACATGGTGGACGCAGAATTGGCCCGATCATCTCTGGACAGCTGATGACACGCGCTCGCAAGCTAATATCTCTCGTAACGCCACAGCTGTCACATCTGGTATACCCTTGTTCCAAGTTCAAGATCGACCATCCGGAGACTCAACTTCTCTCACTTGGAAATTCAGTGCAAGGTCATAGATATCTGGCATATCGTCCTCAGGGATTTCCCAAAAATCACCATGGAAGGCTGACCCAATACCAGCCGGTCATTAGTGGAACCGACGAAGCCGCATCTCACCGCTCTTTGAACAATCGAATCTTCCGTGATTTTCGCGGCTATCCGCTATGTGCCAAATATGACCGACACGGGCCGTTGGTTCCTGCCTATGGCTGAGAACGATCGCGGCCTTGCGGCCTGGTGCTTATACGACTGGGCTAACTCTGCCTTCCCGACGGTTCTTACCACCTTCGTATTCGCCGCATACTTCACAAAGAACGTAGCTGCAGATGAGGTGAGTGGAACCAGTCAATGGGGCGTCGCCATGACCCTGTCGGCACTCGCCGTCGCGGTGATGGGGCCGATTTTAGGCGCCGTCGCGGACAATACCGGTCGTCGCAAGCCATGGTTAGCGCTATTCACGCTGATCGCCGCCTTGAGTGCCATTATGCTGTGGACGGTAAAACCGGACCCTGCCTTCATATTCCATGCCTTGTTTTGGATCGCGCTGGCCAATTTCGCTTTCGAGATGAGCATGGTGTTTTACAATGCAATGCTGCCCGATCTGGCCCCTGCAGAAAAACTCGGCCGCTGGTCTGGCTGGGGATGGGGGCTAGGCTACATCGGCGGCTTGGTTTGCTTGGGGGTCATTCTCATCGCTTTCGTACAGGCCGATATTCCCCTATTCGGATTGAATAAATCGGCGGCAGAAGAATTGCGGATCACAGGCCCGTTCGTGGCGGTTTGGATGGTGACATTCGCCTTACCGCTTTTTTTATTGACCCCGGATAAAACCGCAACAGGAAAGACCATCAGCGAAGCAATCCGCGACGGTCTGAGCGCCCTCTCCCAAACCTTCCAACAACTCAATAACTACAAGGAAGCGGGATGGTTCTTGCTTGCCCGCATGATATACACGGACGGTCTCAATACGTTGTTTGCCTTCGGCGGGATATATGCCGTAGGCACATTTAATCTGACCTTTGAAGAGTTGATCATCTTTGGAATCGCTATGAACCTAACTGCGGGCCTAGGCGCCGTCGCTTTCGCCTGGTTAGATGACTGGATTGGGCCAAAGGTTGTGATCTTGATCTCTTTAGCCAGCCTATCGGTTTTGGGCGGCGCCTTGCTTGTGGTACAAAGCCAGAGCTTATTCTGGGCCTTCGGCTTACCGCTGGGATTATTCGTAGGTCCAGCCCAGTCGGCAAGTCGCTCCATGATGGCGCACATCGCGCCCAAGAGCATGCGCACAGAATTCTTTGGGCTTTACGCTCTTTCGGGCAAAGCCACCGCGTTTCTTGGGCCCGCCTTCTTGGCCTGGGCAACTTCCACCTTTGAGAGCCAACGCGCAGGCATGACGACAATAATAGTTTTTTTTCTTGTTGGCATGGTTTTGATAATGAGAGTGCCGGCCGTAAATCGTTGATTGCATGTTGTTCGCGAGGCATAGTCGCGCTATGACCTTTCCAGATCAAAACTTTGACAATATTGCTGCCTTCTCTCGGGCATACTTTGACCAATTGAACCGCGCAGTTGCCACCGTTGATAATACAAAGTTGCAAGAAGCCGCGCTAACCTTGGGTTCGGCCTTTGATCAGCGCGCGTCGATCTATGTCTGCGGTAACGGAGGTTCGGCGGCGATATCAAATCACTTCATTTGTGACCACCTTAAAGGCGTTCAGACAGACACTAAAGTCCTACCGCGCATCGTTTCATTGGTATCCAATACGGAAACCATCACCGCGGTAGCCAACGATATTTCTTACGATGATGTTTTCGTCTATCAGCTAGCTACTTTAGCTGCGTCTGGAGACGTATTGGTCACCATCTCGTCATCGGGCGATTCTGAGAACGTCGTCCGGGCTGTGCAATGGGCCAAAGGAAATGGTTGTAAAACAATTTGTATGACCGGCTTCGGTGGCGGCCGAACAGCTGCTTTAGCAGATATCAATCTGCACGTGGAGGGCGACAATTACGGCATAGTTGAGGATATTCATCAGAGCCTGATGCACATCCTAGCCCAGTTTCTGCGCCTGCAATGGATCGACTCGGATCTCATTGCGGAAAAGAAGTTTTAAGGGCGCACATAATCATCGCGAGGGAACGCCGCCAAGTTTAAAAAGCACCGAATGGTCGGTCCTTTGCGAAGCAGATGAGCAAGCTAGAGAAGCACATGAAGCGCCTCATCGAAATATCACCCTTCCTCGTTCTGCCGAAACCCGGCCTTGATGGCCTTGGATATACAACGTCACGCGGCGAAGAACCGGGATTTGTGCACATTCTCGGTGACAACACCATTGCCGTTTCGCATCAGCCAGGAATAATTGGCTCAATACGCTCACCAGCATACTAGCCTATCGCTAGGTAGTACTGATCTTAATTTATTCCTGGCGACAACGGAACTCTTCGCATTAACGGCAAAGTAAGTTCTATCCCGACTTCTTTCTTCTCGCCCTCTTTAAGTTGAAAGGGCATTGATAGCTGAAACTCGGCTAATCACTTCGCTTGCCGACTTGGCGGACAAGCTAATTAGTGGCGGAAGTGACGCATCCCTGTCATTACCATGGCCAGATCCTTCTCATTGGCCGCAGCAATAACTTCATCGTCACGGACCGAGCCGCCCGGCTGGATCACAGCTGTAACCCCCGCTTCGGCCGCCGCCAACAAACCATCCGAAAAAGGAAAGAAAGCGTCGGAAGCTACGACCGAACCTTTTGCCAAGCTATGCCGGTTACCCGCGACCCGCGCCGCATCCTGAGCTTTCCATGCGGCAATTCGTGCCGAATTGACTCGGCTCATCTGACCGGCGCCAATACCTACGGTCATGCCATCCTTACAATAGACGATAGCATTTGATTTGACGTGCTTTGCAACTGTGAAAGCGAACTTCAGATCCGCCATTTCTTGATCTGATGGCATGCGTTGCGTCACCACTTTAGAGTCCTCGAGGACCCGATGATCCCGCCCCTGAAGTAGGTAGCCTCCGGCCATTGACCGCACGGTCATTCCTTCAGCCGCCGCGTTCGGTATGGCACCGGTGGCCAGCACACGAAGATTTTTCTTCCCGCCCAGCACAGTTGCGGCCGCGTCATCGACTTTGGGAGCAATGACTACCTCAGCGAACAATTCGGCCACCTCTTTGGCAGTTGCTTCATCCAGTGGCTGATTGAACGCAATAATGCCGCCAAAAGCGCTCTCTGTATCGCAACTCAAAGCCCGTTTGTAGGCGGTCAACAGATCATCGGCGATAGCGACCCCGCAAGGGTTGGCGTGCTTGACGATGACGCAGGCTGCTTTGTTGGTGAACTCGGCCACTAATTCGAAAGCAGCATCTGTGTCGTTTAGATTGTTGAAGCTAAGTTCCTTACCTTGTAGTTGTTTGGCCGTAGCGATACCTGGCCGGCTCCCTCCGCCTGAATAGAATGCGGCTTCCTGGTGTGGGTTTTCGCCGTAGCGGAGGGTCTGCTTCAGTTCGCCAGTAAACACGACGCGGGCAGGAAAGGTCTCACCGCGTTGATTAGCGAACCACGTGGAGATGGCCCCATCGTAAGCGCCCGTTCGGGCAAAAGCCTTAGCGGCTAGACGGTTCCTGAAGTCATCGGTAGTGGCGCCACCGTTAGCCTCCATCTCGCTTTGCACCTGCGCGTAGTCGTCGGGATCGACAACAACGGTGACACAGGCGTGATTCTTAGCAGCTGCGCGGATCAAGGCCGGGCCACCGATATCAATATTCTCAATACAGGTCGAGAAATCAGCGCCGCCAGCGACCGTCGCTTCAAACGGATAGAGGTTTACCGCAAGAAGGTCTATGGGCTGAATTCCGTGTTCTTCCATAGCCGCTTCATGATCCATATTGCCGCGTACAGCAAGGAGGCCGCCATGAATAGTCGGTTGTAAGGTCTTCACCCGTCCATCCATGATCTCCGGAAAACCCGTAAAGTCAGAGACTTCCGTAACGGCCACACCGGCATCGCGGAGGACCTTGGCCGAGCCTCCCGTCGAGAGAATCTCCACATTAGTCGAGGCAAGCGCCTGGCCAAATTCGACGAGACCGGTTTTGTCGGATACGGAAATTAGCGCGCGTTTAATAGGTGATGGCATCATCTAGTCTCATATAAGGTCAGAAGGGCGAGAGAGGAGAGGGCACCTAGGCTGAGGCGGCGGTACGAGCCTCGTTCCGGCTCCCAGAAAATTCTGGCACCAGTTCCTGGATGGTTGTCAACGAGCCGTCTATATCGAATGCAGAGCATTGCGCCTTTATTTGAGCAATGGCTTTAGTCAAGTCGTTTATATCAGCGGTCCTCGGAGCCGCAAGGAGAATTCCCGCGCAATCCGTCGAAACTAGCGGCTCACTTCCATGGAATACCTCTTCATGGAGCTTTTCGCCTGGACGGATGCCAACAATTTTTATCGCCACGTCTTTTCCGGGTACATGGCCAGCCAAACGTATCATTTGCTCCGCCAGATCATAGATTCTTACCGGCTCACCCATATCAAGGACGCAAATATTACCCTTCGGCACTTCGCCATCGCCTTCTGTGGTCCCGGCAGCCAACGCCGAAGCCTGCAAGACCAGCTCTACAGCCTCCCGCACTGTCATGAAAAATCGCGTCATGTCCCGGTGGGTAACCGTCAACGGCCCTCCATTCGCAAGCTGACGCTGGAACAGAGGAACAACGGACCCAGTCGACCCCAATACATTACCGAACCGAACCGTGACAAAGCGTGTCCCGCTTCCATTAACGGTCATATCGAGGCTTTGGCAATACGACTCAGCAATCCGCTTGGTAGCCCCCATCACACTGGTTGGATTGACCGCCTTGTCCGTGGAAATTAGCACCATCACGCCCACACCCTGCTCCACACATGCATCGGCAACATTGATCGTGCCTTGCACATTAGTCTCGATTCCATCGAGGATATTGTCCTCAACAATGGGCACGTGCTTTAAGGCGGCCGCATGAAACACTAGGTCGGGCCGATGCGTTTCCATTACGCGGATAACCCGTTTTGCATCTCGGACATCCAGGTATTGTGCATAACGCGGAACTCCCGGGGTAATTTCCGACATCTCCAAGTCAACGTTGTAAAGCGCGAACTCCGAGTTATCCGACAGCACAACTTTAGACGGCGAAAAGGCGCAGACCTGACGAACTAATTCACTTCCGATACTGCCGCCGGCGCCCGTAACCATTACGCACTTACCCTTAACCAGCCGCTCCATAGAATTGCGATCTAGCGGCACCTGAGGGCGGCCCAGTAAATCTGTGACGTTGATTGGCTTAGTTTCCATTGTCTCCGAATTGTCGGGGCGGAAGTCTGTAATTTTTGGAGTGCGGGCCATTGTCATGCCTAGTTTATTGGACGTATCCAACAGACCTCGAACCGCCGCCCCATCCATATCATCTTTAGTCAGAATCAAGCGCTGCGGCGCACGCCCAAGAGACCGCAAAGAGGCGGCAATCTCAATAATCTGCTCCGTCGTTCCAAGAACTTTAACTCCATGAATCTCACGGCCGACCCGGCGGGTATTCTCAGCGATGATACCCACGACTTCATATCCGGATTCGGGTGTACTGCGCAGGCTTCGAATAAACAGTTCCGCACCATCGCCAGCACCCACCAACATTACGAGAACGCGGCCTTTCGTTCTGTTTCCTCGGGCAAAATCAATTCGGCGATCTTTCAGCAATCGGTAGAAGAACCGCGGACCACCCAAAAGAGCCATCAACACAAACCAGTTTATTAACAGAACCGATCGCGGTAGGGGTTCGAGCCGGATCCAGATGAACATCACAAAGGCAAAGATCAGGATGGCCACTGTCACCGCTTTGGTGATCGCCCACAAGTCGTTTAAAGAGGCATAGCGCCAGACCCCTCTATACATACCGGAAGGCCAGAATACGACAGCGCAGATTGCCGTGAACAATAGGCAGGCTGCCGCCCATCGCTCAGGGTAAATTTCAAAGCCCCACAATCCAAGGCGGAGGTACACTGATAACAAAAAAGAGGCTGCAGCCATAAAAATATCATGGCCATAAACAATTAATCCACGGGAATGTAATCGGTGGAACATAAAGAATATTCTGCCCGGTCGGTCTTGCCAGCCTAGTCTGTTGACCCTCGGCTCTTATACCATGCTGCGGTCTTAGCCAACCCTTCTTTCATGGTGTAAGGCGGTTTCCAATTCACGCTTCGGCAAAAGGTATCACCATCAATTTGCAGCGACCCAGTGAGGCGTTTGACCGTTTCCGTTTTCCCGCTGATCACACCCGCCAGTCGCAAGAGGGCTACCGGCGCCGGCAGCAATCGCACCGGACGGTTAAGTGCGTTTGCAATGCGACGAGTCAGCTCGGCGACTGAAATAGCCTCGCCATCACAAACATAGTAAGATCCGCATTGGTGCGACTGTATACCCATGGCATGGATTATTGCGGCAACTAAATTCTCAATGAAGAGGAAGTCCCGACGGTTGTTCACCGAACGCAGGGGTAGAGGAACGCCCTTGTAGACAGCATCAAATAAGGACAAAAGATTTCCCTTAATACCCGGGCCGTAGATCAATGGCGAGCGCAGGATAATTGTCTCCATGCCAGAATTTTCACCCAACTCCGTTAGAATCTTCTCAGCCACCAGCTTGGTTCGTCCATATGCATCTTCGGGTTGAGGCTTCATATCAATTCGAAGTGGTATAAGGCCACAGGATTGCTCCGCACCAGCCTTTACCGAGCTAAGAAAGATAAATCGCCTTGCCCCTCTGGCCGCAGCTTGGGTAGCCAAGGCCGCTGTCGCCTCCACATTAACTCGTTGATAGGCGGCCTCTGGATCGACGGCCGTGTCGCGCATCACGTGGGCACGGGCGGCCAAATGTATAACTACATCTACGTCATCCAGAGCCTTCGACCAGTTGCTATCGGTTCCAATGCCGCCCATGGCGACCTCGCGGACACCTGGGTGCGACCTGATAATTCCTGGCCGGCGGACAGTTGCCGTCACTTGATGTCCGGCCTCAAGAAGCGCAGCGCAAAGATGGGTGCCAACGAATCCCGTCGCGCCGGTCACCAAAACGCGCATTATTGCACGCTCGGCACCGGGATTTCAGCGACGCGGTCGCCTTTACCTATGACTACCGCCTTCAGTGCCGTGATCATATGCTTAGCCTGTATCTCGCGACTATGACTGGGCGCTGCGGCCAAGCTTTGTGCGCGAAGGCTATGGTAGAGGTCGGGTTGGTCAGCGATACGCGTTACGGCTGCCGCCAATGCGGTCGGATCTTTTGGCGGGACATGAATACCCGCGCTATCAGCATCCAGGATATCACTAGCTTCGCCGGAAGGGAGCGCTAGGATAATTGGCAGACCCATTCCCATGGCTTCGAACATTTTTGAAGGGATGACATCCTTAAACGCGGGAGAGTCACGAAGATGGACAAGCGCAACCTGACACAAACTCCACACAGCCGGCATCATGTCCTTGGGTTGCGGCTCCATGAAAATGACATTTTCCAGTCCACGAGTTTCAGCCTCAAGCATAAGGGCTTCACGTTCCGCCCCAGCTCCAGCCAATAGGAACGCAATGTCCGTCCGCTCACGTAATAACGCCGCCGTATTTAAGACGTTCATCAGTCCATGCGCCATGCCGTGGGTGCCAACATAGCCGACGATGAAACGATCCTTGATACCCAAAGCCTTCGACAACTTTGTGTCAGGCGAGCGAGCCCCATACCGCCAAAGATCGACGCCATTCATGACCACCGCAATTTTCTCAGCAGGAATCCCTCGGGCTACCAAATTTGTCTTGAACGCATGGGTGAGAGCAATAACAGCCTCTGAGCGGCGATACAGGAGCAACTCAACCTTCTCTAACATCCGAATGACTAGGTTCTCTCGCATAGCGCCCACAGCGACAATGGACGCGGGCCACAAATCCCCCAACTCAAAAACAAAGGGCACACGCCGGAGCATACCCAGAATCCACCCGCTAACTGCCGCGAAGAATTGCGGCGACGTGGACACGATCACATCAGGCCGTTTCTCGAACAGACCAGCACCTGCGGACATGATCATGAAGCTTGCAAAATCGAGGGTCCGACGAAGCGTTCCACGGTTTACGGCAATATAGGTTTTAACTCTTACTACGCGCAAACCATGTATGTCTTCTGTCTGATGCCAACGATTTTTATAGCCGTCAAATAGCTGACCATGCGGGAAGTTTGGCGCACAGGTTAGAATTGTCACGTCGTGACCCCACTTCACCCAATAACACGCACGCTCATAGACACGTGTGGCAGCTGCATTGGTTTCAGGCGGAAAGTTTTCGGTTAGGAACAGGATACGCATGGCGAAGCTAGTCGGTCGGTCCACCCTTGACGAGAAGGAACAAAAGCATGCCGACGGCGCCACAGGCGCCAAGTATAGCGGCTTCGGGTAGCCCCCTTGCTGCCACGATTGACAACATAATTAAAAAGAGATTGGCGACACCAACGATCCAAGCCACCTGATCGTGGCGCAGCCCAGTGTCGACAGCCCGTTGATAAAAATGCTCACGATGAGCTTCCCATAACCGTTCGGCTTTGAGAATGCGCCTCAAAAGGGTCAACGTCGCATCAGCAAAAAAATACAGCGGCAGGATCAGCGCCGGTCCCCACGCTCCATTTGCCGCTAAAACCAGTAACATCCAACCTAACACAAATCCCAGAGGAATACTGCCTACATCACCAAGAAAGATCTTCGCGGGGTGCCAATTCCAACGTAGAAACCCAAGCGCCACGGCTCCAACGGAGAGGCTCAGCAACATGGACATTTCACCAAGCCCGAGCTTTCGTGCAATTACAAATAAGCCAATTGAGATCGCTAAGGTTTCAACCCCAACAATTCCATCAATCCCATCCATAAAGTTGAACAGATTGATAAACCATACCCACAAAACGCCGGCCATAATAAGGTCGACTAGGGGCGGGAAAAGGCCGCCAAAGATAGGCCCTGGGAGAGGCACAAGGACCAACGCGATCGCCACTGCGATAGTGTGAACGGTGAGGCGCACAGCAGGGCCAAGGCCTTGGAGGTCATCCAACAATGACACACCGGCCAAAATCATTCCAATCGCAGAAATGGTTACAACCGGAACACCGAGCGGCCCCTCAATAACGCCAATCACAATCCAAACGGCAAAAAGCGCACCCACTACAGCAATCCCAGCACCCCTGGGGGTAGGTGCTTCGTGGCTTGAACGCGCATTCGGATGATCGAGGACCTGCTGAGCCATCAAATATCCGATGAGCAAACGTGTGCCAATCATCGAAACGAAAAACGCGACCAACGGCAAAATCAATGTGATCGGCCATTTCATTGTGTAAAAATACCTTTGCTGATCAATAAAAGTTTGTGTTGCTCCAGATCTATCCAGATCAATCGCGGCCGTACGTATCCTCGAGGCGGACAATATCGTCCTCGGATATCATATTCCCAGTTTGAACTTCAACGATGCGCAACGGCTCATCCGATGGGTTTTCCAACCGATGCTTCGTGCCGATGGGAATATAAGTGGATTGGTTGGCACTCATGTCGAACGTCTCTTCACCGTTCGTGACACGTGCGATACCTTCGACGACTACCCAATGCTCAGCCCGGTGATTATGGTACTGCATGCTGAGCTTACCGCCCGGCTTCACAAAAATCTGTTTGACCAAAAACCCGGCACCCGAGTCAACGTTCTGATAATATCCCCACGGGCGATAGACCCTGGTATGCGAAATGATCTCCTCGCGGCTATGAGCCTCCAGTTCGGCAACAATCGATTTGACCTCCTGCGTGCGGGATCTAGGCATGGCCAGAACAGCATCATCTGTGGCGATCAAGGCCATGTCATCAATGCCCAAGACCGCCACCAGCGGCTTCTCCGAGCGAATGTAATTGTTTTTAGAATCAATGACCACGGTCCCACCGATACAGACATTCCCTTCATCATCCGTAGTACCTTGTTTAGCCAGGCTTTCCCAAGACCCAACATCACTCCAGCCCCCGTCCAACGGAACGACCGCGGATTGAGATGTCTTCTCCATAACCGCGTAATCGACAGAAATTGATGGCGCCATCTCGAACGCTTGTTTGTTTAGGCGGAGGAAATCCGCGTCCGAGGCAGCTTGGGCAATAGCCTGCTCTGCCGCGAACAATACATCAGGCGAGTGCTGACGGAGCTGATTTATAAAAGTTCGCGCGCGAAACAAAAAAATACCAGCGTTCCAATAGTACTCTCTGCTGGCTACATATGCCTCGGCTGTTGCCTGGTCAGGCTTTTCCACAAATTTAGCAACGCGTTGGCCTTCGCCATGGACTCTCCCCCGGCGAATATACCCATATCCGGTCTCCGGGTATTCGGGTTCAATGCCAAAAATTACGAGCAGCTCCTCCATTGCCAAACGCGCGGCAATCCGGGTCGCAGACCTAAACGCCGCGAAATCGGAAATCATATGATCTGATGGCAGGACGAAAATTAGACCGTCCGGGTCATCGGCGAGGACATGGAGCGCGGCTGTAGCAATCGCCGGAGCGGTATTCCGTGCCACTGGCTCAATGATGATCCCTCGGGCGCTCACCCCGGCCTCGTTCAACTCTTCAGCGACAAGAAATCGATGGTTGTGGTTGCACATAACAATTGGCGCCAGAAAATCATCAGCTTTGACACGTTCAAGCGTCGCACGAAACAGGCTGGATCCATCCTCCATTAACGGCAAAAATTGCTTAGGGCGAAGTCGGCGTGACATGGGCCACAACCGGGTTCCAGCGCCACCAGAAAGGATCACTGGCACAACCGAAGTTAGCATCAAATTTCGCCCGTCACATTGTCACTCCGCGGCACCCTGGAGAAGTTTGGATGTACGGTGCACTGTATTAATAGCCTCGTCAATTTGTGGCTGCCACGCCACCCTCGTGGCCATTCCGAGACCGCTCGCGTCGCACACGCCAACGAACCACCTTGTTGATTAGGCCCGGCGCATCTCCCTCCATTTCGCTCGCCAGACGGTAGGGCTTGCCGCCCATCCTGTTCTTGAAACGGAAGATTCCGGCCGGGGTCAAATATTCATCCATACCGCCAAGATCTAAACGTATCACGCCATCAGACTTCAATTGGCGCAACGCCGACCACAAGACAATTTGGCCTGAGTTTTCCTTTCTTCCCACCTCCGTGTTATGCCCAGCCAGATATTCACCGGTCTTGCCGTAACGCACGAAAGCGGCACCACCCAAGTAGCAACCATCTTTCGTAGCCGTCACGCTTAGGAGCTTTCTCTCCGGCGGCAAAAATTCCTGGAGGGATCTTAGAAACGCGGTGTCCACGCCGGCTCCTAGACCACGCAACGATAAATGGGCGGCATGCCCGCGAAGGAAAGTCTCAAATGTCTCAGGGTCACTGCCAACGCGGACATTGAGTTCGGCGCGCTCGGCACGCACCAATGCATTGCGCCATTTGCTGTGGAAGTTGACACGAATTGCGTCCTCGGAATTGTTAAGATCGATGGTGGAGGAAGCCCAACCGGCAATGTCGGTGCCCCTCAAGCCACTCTCTCGGCGAATGACCGCCGAAGCCTCCGTTTCCATGAAGGGCGGCGCGATACGAAGATAAAGGCCGCGCGAAACACTAAAATGACGCCTGAGGGCGTCAAAAGCGGCGCCGACATTTTCAAACGAACCGACCGGTCCACGATTCAACCAAGCAAAACCAGCACGAGTGAACGGCATGGCGCGGACAATAGTCTGTGCCGCACCCGCGACATAGCCGTTCACAATGATCAGCCCACGTTCTACTTGCCATGGGCTATTTTGAGTTCTCGCGGCGCCAAATTCCCATGTTTGAATTAGCCCAGCACCCGGGTAGCGCAGGACCAAGGCGTTCCATTCTTCCGCTTCGCCTTCAAATTTTTGATATGTGTAGTGGCTTTCTTCCATCGAGGATTCAACCGAGGGTAAGCCCATCGCTGCTATGTCTTTTCCAGTGACGAGGCCTTCCGGGATTACGCATAACTTCACACCTCAGATATATATCAGGAAGTTAGCGCCACAAACGAAGGAAGCGATGGACAAAGATGGTCCAAAATACGGGGATCACATGGTACGGTCTGATCTTCTTTCCTTCTTCGAAGGTACGACCGTGATAGCTGATAGGTATCTCATAGATATTGCGGGCCTTTTGCTTCGCGATGGACAGGATTTCTGCCTGCTGGCTCCATCCCTGTCGCCTTAGTTTATTCGCCGGCACTAGATCCCTGCGGAAAAGTACATAGCAGCTGTAGATGTCCGTGAAGGTCGTATTATTCAGAATATTAAAGAACAAGGTAATAAGATGGTTACCAATTTTGTTCCAAAAATAGGCAACTCGGGTGTAGGCCGGGGCGGCAAAACGGCTACTCATCACAAGGTCCGCATCGAAGCGCAGTACAGGCATGAGAAGTGCTTGGTATTCATTGGGACTATATTCAAGATCCGCGTCCTGGAAGAGAACGTAATCACCGCTAGCGACTGAAAGACCGGCCTTTACGGCGGCGCCCTTACCTCTGTTCTTCTCCATTTTTATCAACTTAGAGTAAAGTTTGGGATTATCCTCCAACAGCTTAACAGTCGCATCTTTCGAACCGTCATCGATCACGATCACCTCAAATACGACCTTATCTATCCGTTGTGCCTGGACCTCGCGGAGGACCTCCAAAATCGTAAATTCCTCATTGAAGGCGGGAACGATAATGGAAAGTTTGAGCATCGCGGAAGCTATTGCTTACCCGTGTAAGTCTTGTCTGCCCAATCGAGAAATCGGGACAATCCGTCATTTAACGACACCTCAGGTGCGTAATCGAGCTGAAGGCGGGCTTTGCGAATATCTGGCGAGCGCCGATTGGGTTCGTCTGCCGGATAACTGTCGGGATACTCAACGATGTCGTATTGAATACCTTGTGAAGATAGCTGCTCAATCTCTTGAACCAGCTCCAACATGGAAATTTCAGGTTCCGGATTACCAATATTATAGGCCTCACCGGCAACACCTTTTAAAATAACCAGAAAAAACCCGATGATCGCGTCCGTAATGTAACAGAAGGTACGCGTCTGATTTCCCGAGCCATAGACATGAAGTGGGATCCCGCCCTTGATGCGGCTGGCAAAATTAGGCAAGACCCGATAGTCAGTCTCCTGCATGCCAGGACCAAACACGTTGAACGGGCGTATCGCGTTCGTGTGCGTTCCATGTTTATTGTGAAAGATGTAGCACAGAGTTTCTCCAACACGCTTGCTTTCATCGTAGCAGGCGCGCGGGCCCTGGCACGAGACGTTCCCGCGGTAGCTCTCCGCCATGGGAACATGTTTGGGATCCGGGTCTCCATAAATCTCACTGGATGAAAAAAAGGTGAACCGGGCATCATGGGCCTCAGCTAGTTCCAACATCCGTCGGGTTCCCGAAATAGCCACCTCGAGCGTTTCCAACGGATAAGCTCGATAGTAATAAGGACTAGCAATCCCAGCCGCATGAATCACGTAATCCAATGGTCGGTTCCATTCAAACGGCTGCACCACGTCATGTTGCACGAACTCGACATTCGGCAATTCTGGTATTTGGGCACCCTCCTGACCAGCCGTGATCATGTTATCCATCGCAACCAACGTCACCGGCGCTTCAAGAATATCACGGTTCAAGGCGCCGAACACTTCCATAAAGTAGCGGCCAAGAAATCCGCGCCCACCTGTTAACAAGATCGTCTTACCCGAAAACGCCTGAGATTCATCGCCCAGGCGTGCAACAATTTCAGCAATGTCGGAGTTTAGAAAGTGTCTTTTCATTCGGTTGTTTACTCTCTGTGCTATTGACAGAATTGGAGCAATTTATTGAAAAGCACCATAACGAATAATGCAGTAAATTGCTCTAAGTCCATCTCGCCAAGTGATCTTTTTTCCTTCGGCATAGGTCCAGCCATAATAGCTCACACCAACCTCAAAGAACCGCGGACGAGGCTGCAGCCGACTGATCTTTGCTGTAATTTCGGGCTCAAAACCAAAACGATCCTCTTTTATCTCGATCTGATCGATGCGATCCCGACGAAATACCTTGTAGCAAGTTTCCATGTCGGTGAGGTTTAAGTTCGTCACCATATTCGAAAGTAAGGTCAGTGCCTTGTTTCCCAAGCTATGCCAAAAATAGAGAACCCGATGACTCTGCCCGCCAACGAAACGGGAACCATAAACGACATCGGCCCGATCATCAGCGATAGGCTTGAATAGTTTTGGATAATCTGAAGGATCATATTCTAAGTCAGCGTCCTAAAAAAGGAATACATCCCCTGAAGCCTGCGCAAATCCAGTTATTAAGGCCGCTCCCTTGCCTTGGTTAGTTTCATGAGCATGGTGTATCAGAGAGGGATACTTGACTGCACATTCTAGAATTCGGTCCGACGATCCATCAGTCGAGGCGTCATCAACAATCACAATTCCCAACTCAAGACCGAGAGTGTCCGCATCCGTTACCCTCTCAATCACAGAGGCGATAGTTTTTTCTTCGTTGAAGCAAGGAATAATGACCGACAAGGTTGACAAAGTTTTCGTCAAGGCCGTGCCCTTTTCCCAATTTCTGTAAAATAATAATTTGAGGTAAGTTTTATCACTATCCGACTATCCGGACGTTTGGCAACGGCACGATGAACTGCCCCCCCTGCTCCACGAAAGCAGCATTCTTTTTGATTATTGCCTCAGCAAAATTCCAAGCCAGAACCACCACAGCATCAGGCCTTTTGCTGTATAAGGCCTCCGAGGGCAAGACCGGAATATGCATACCCGGCGAAAAGAGGTCCTGTTTGAGTGGACTATCGTCGACAATGAAGTCGATCATATCAGGTCCCATATCGAACTGATACATCAACGTGGTGGCCTTAGCTGGCGCGCCAAAACCCGCAATACGTTTTCCCGACGCCTTCATTGACTTCAACAATGCCATCAACTCCGTTCCGACGCGAAAAATCTTGAGCCCAAGCTGTTGGAGAGTTGCCGCTTCGTACAACCCAATCTCCGCCTCATGCTCGACACGTGCCGAAACGGAGCCATCAACCGCATGGGGACCGTCCTTGTGCTGAACGACACCACGCAAACTTCCCCCATGTGACGCTACTCGTTCGGCCTTGATCAATTCCAAACCATGCCGATCGAAGAATCGCTGCAACGGCCGTACCGTATGATAGGCTAGGTGTTCGTGATAAATCGTATCAAACAGCGTATCCTCGAAGACATCAACCAAATAGGAAACCTCAAACACAAACACCCCATCTAGCGATAGAAGTTCACAGACACCCAAAGTGATGTCGCTAAGATCATCTGCGTGCGCAAAGACATTGTTGGCGGTTACAACCTTTGCCGGACCATGTTTCGCACGTATCTCGCCCGCCAACTCGCGCGAAAAGAATGTCGCCATGGTTTCAATACCGGCATTGGTCGCGGCGGCAGCAATATCGCGTGCCGGATCGACGCCCAGCACAGTCATGCCTAAATCCTGGAACTGCTTCAGCAGGGTGCCATCGTTTGAGCCTATATCCAGCACCAACTCACCGTGAGGTGCAGGTGCGTATGCGCTCGCAATTGCCTCGGCATAGGATTTAAAATGCTGAATAAACACCGGTGAGGTTCCTGAAACATACACGTAATTTCCAAACAACAACGCGGGGTCAACGACATCAAGGAGCTGCACATGTGCGCAATCCTCGCAAAAATATACATCAAGTGGATAGACATCTTGCGCCTTGCCAAGCTCTCTCTCGGTAATAAATGCATTGGCCGGCGGCGTCGGCCTCAGAGACAACACTTCCGTCAAGCGGTGCCCGCCACACAACCGGCACGTGCCACGGCGATAATGGCCGACGCTGCTCAATCGTCACCACCCTTCTCGTCATCGCCGCGCGATTGCGCCTCACCAGGCGACCAAGAGGTCCACCCCTCGGTAGGAACAAATTCGACCCTAACAACATCCGATTCGTATGTGGCTTGATCGCGAGGGTTGCGCCCTAGAGTTAAGAACACTGTATCGACAGGAAATCGCATACCGTGGTCGACCATCGGCGGGGTGAACACCATCTCACCTTCGTTAACTACGATAACCGCAGGCTCGTCATTGGATCCCGTTGGCCGATGAAAATACTCGACTTGACCGGCGATCACGTAACAATAGTGCCAGTCGGTCTTGTGATAGTGATTGGCGCGAATGGAACCTGCCTTGGATTTAATCATGACCGCCGATCGCATCATCTCATCGACGAGGGGCTGGATCATGCCGCGCGCGTCAATGAATGGCTTCTCCAGCTTAACAACGCCATGGGCGGGCCATCGGGATCTTTCTTCATCAGTCACAGGGGGAATATCATGAGCACTCATTGTTTCTCTCAAATCTAATGAATCAAACTATTCTAAAAGTGTTCGCCTGTGAAACCGATGCCTCGGGTACATCATGTCACCGGCTATCGGCATACGGGCACGTTGCTGGCGTCAGCCTAGCCAACGAAAACTCCGTAATGCTCGATCTCAGCGCTGGCAAAGTCCGCGACGCCACTTTTACCGCAGAGGCCTTTTCAACGACCACTAGGCACTTCAGTTCCAACAACCTTATTGCCATTCGAAAATAGCTATCGCTTTTTAAAAAAATTCTATATGACCAATTGATCTTTTTTCTTTCCACATATGATGGTTCAAATGAAAAAGGCAAAAGTGCGTGGGTTATGTTCTGGGTCTGAAGTTGTTCCCAAAGTTTCCGCGGGTTCGTTGCCTTTGGATGAATGGCCACAACAGCCTGTTGCATCGAATTGGCATAGAAAACAGGTGCGTCAAAATGATACACGAGTTGCCGGTTGGAGACCAAGACACGGTCATTGACGCCAAGATGGGGCCGCGCGGCAATCACAGCGTTATATTCCGAGACGTTACGAAGAAGGAAAGCCTCGTCGTCTTGGCCCAAGATGTGATATTCTAAGTAATTGATCATAAATACTGACGCACCGACCAGCTGAATGCCAATTACTGCCGCGCAGGCTACTTTCAATGGCCAATCAATCACGGGCAGCCGGGAGGCTGCCCGAACGGCTGCGACAGCGAAGCAGATCAGCAATAAGGGGTAGAGCGGCAACAAATGGCGCAATCTTTGCGACGGGCCGGTCAAAAACCAGATCATATAGGCAATCAGGCATGCACCTGCAAATACGATCAAAGGATGCTTCCATAGGCCCCTGCGATAAAGCCAAAATCCCATACAACTGAACGGGAGGAGGACCAATGCCATGGGACCGAATCCAACCCGCAATGATTCAAAGACCGGATGAGCGTCCAGCGTCGCCTTTAGCGGATAACCGAAAAGCCAAAACAAGTTTACCGCAAGCGGTTTCTCGGTGATACCGCTCCTGTAGAATGCGTGAATATCCGCGTCCCAAATTGCCTGTGGTCGATAGTCGGCGAGGCTGTAAAGAAGCGGGAAAATGGGATCTCCCGTGATAAGGTAATTCCACACGTACCATTGTGCGCCCACGGCCAACAACGCCACACTATAAATACCCCCGTGGATTACCCAGCGCCTCTGCAGAAGAACCATGCAACCGCACGCAAACGCGAAGATTAGGCCCGTGTACTTGCTGGCCATAAAAAAGCCCGCAGCCACACCCGCAATGATCGTGTATCGGAAAGCGGCGGTTCGCCGAGCCTCGGCCACAAGAATCAAGGCTGCGAGCACAAACATTGCGTTCCGTACTTCAATCTGACCGCTGCCCGCTCCGTAAACGATCGCCGGGGTGGACAGGAATACAAGCGTGATCGCCAAGGACCAATCGAGGCTCAGATAGCGTCGCGCCGTGACATAAACCATCGCTGCGCATCCCCACCCCGTTGCCATTGTCCATAGGGTCATCGTGGTCTCGCCCCCTGTGCCCAAGGCGACCATATAGGTCATTTGCAGGAGTAGAGGGATCGTGCCCTCAATGGCCTGATAAATGGGAACAAGGCGGCCTTCAGCAAGGATAGCCTTGGGTAGCGCAAAATGATACGCGAGCGAGTCCCCATCCGCCGGAGGCGCCAGCCCTTCAAGTAAGTCACCACCTAAAACCAGCACAATACCAATCCCGAGCGCCACTCGGACGATCGGCGAAATTGATACGAAGGGCTCGGGTTCGCAGTTGCGCCGCTGGTTTCGGCTCTGGAAGACGCTCACCAGAAACACTAGACCAGGCGCCATGAGACCAAGCGCCATCGTCAAGGACAAAGTGTTAACGTACCCGTCCACGGCGAGGAAGAACGTGACCCAGCCGATGGCACCAACGCCAAGAGCAAAAGCTAACGCACAAAACTCAGAAAGTGAGAACCGATCCGTCAGGCCTACGGCTCGAAGGATCAGAGTGCCGGCGCCAAGAGCGCCGGCCAGCATCAAAAACAGATAAGCTATGAACACCGTATAAGCGCCCTCAGGTTATGGCGGCCTTGACTGCAAACGCCTCGAGAGCACGCCGCCGCCGCACGTACAGTACATCAACGGCACCCTCGATTAGCAGTTTCTGGTAGCTCAATGGCGCACCGGGCGACAATGAATCTGCGCAGAACGCCATTCGGTTTGTTTGGCGCCCATTGGCGCCGCGAACGCCGCTGCGACAATACCGAAAGCGACGCGAGATCGCCTCCATTGCCAAGCGATCGATGCTTCCAATGTCACCGAACGCGTAGGCATACCAATCTGTCTTCTGTGCAAGACGCGTATCTAATAGATCTCCGGCCGCCTCAACCTCCTCGACCAATTCTTCTTTGGTGATTTCCGTCAGCCGTTGATGTCGCATGCCATGACAACCGATCACATGGCCCTGAGACTTGAGGTTGCAAAGCTCATCCCAATTCATCAGACGCATGCCCGACGGCAAGTCTTCGGCGTCGATCCGACCTTGGAACAACTGCCGAGCAACCGCTTGGCGCTGCATATCGCCCTCGAGATCGGTCAGTCCCGGACACACGAAGAATAGGGCTTTGACGCCATAGCGATCGAGGATCGATGCCGCAACTTCGAAGTTGGACCCAAATCCGTCGTCGAATGTAAACAGGCATGGCAAACACCAAGACGGTCTCACGACGTCTTGATCCGCCGACTCTGCAACGGCTTCCGTCGGAGAAATAACGCCGTGCTCCCTCGCAATATAAGCAACTAATCGATCGAACGCGTCATGCTCATGATCCTCAATTCCATGAAATAGCAGCATTCGAAACGCCGACGTCCGTGTTAGCCCGAACGTACCTAAGCGATGCAAGAACCGTATTGGCGGAGCCGCAAGATAACGCAAGATGCTCATCGTTTCACGGTTAGTTACCAAGAATCTTGTTGATCAGCGGCATCACGAACCCTTGAAATTGTCTCAAATAAAGCACGAGCACGCCGATAACCCAAATCCAGGCAAGAACTGCCCAAAAATTGCTTTTTGGCTCTTGGATCACGAGCGGATAAATCCACGAAACCAGCCCAACATGGGCGGAACCGCAAAAAAGAAAATCCAGAAGCACACGAGCTGCGGCAAAAAACTGCCGGTCATGACCGTGAAATTCGACTCATGATAAAACAATGGGAACAGTAAACCACCACTAATCGCAACGCCCGTAATTTTGCTGCGCGGCGCATTTATTATACAATCCAGAAAACCGAGGAAGAGGCCGGCCAGGAACATACCAATTAAAATCCCGACCTTTCCGAAATTAGCATACATCTCGGTAATCCACGGCATGTTCACCGACATTGAAGTCTGGTGGGGCAGCAAAATGCCATATCGCCGCCCAAACTCATTCCCCCAACGCTCCTCCGGTTTTTCCAACCACACGAGCCTGGGCACCCAACCGATGAACAAGGTGCGATAGGTTTCGCCTTGCCAGAAAGGAATATTTTTCGGCGTCTGCTCAACCACGTGACTAAGGGTTAAAATTGCAGAAATCCGACGGACCAAGCGCACATGATCGAGGTCGATGTTCATTGGGTCACGAAACATATTGCTCACCCGATTGCCTAGAATCCCAACAAAGCCCAATAGCTTTTCCGATGTCGAGGCTCCTCCATGGAGTTCGTTCAAGATCCAGAACTTCTGGCGCTCCAATTCAATGCTCTCCGGGTCATTTTCGCCAAGGATATCCTGTTTGACGCGAATCTCTTCAAGTCTAATCTTCAGCGCCGCGCGATCTAAATCGGCGGGAAGAAATGTCGCCGGTTCGGTATTTGCAGATCGCCAGTAGTGGGTTCGATAAGTGCTGAGGGATGGATAGATGATGGTCATCGCGACAACTCCCAGGATTGCTATCCTCCACGGTATCTTTCCGAGATAATGAAACCTCAGCACCAACCAGACCAAAACAATGAAAATGACAGGTGTCATCAAGCCGATTGAGATCAGGGTCGCCATCCACAGAGGCAAAGACCCAAGAAAATAGAACGCCGCAATCCAGGTGGACAGCCGCCCCTTTATCCAGAGAATATAAAACAGCGCAAAAGCAACAACGCCTGCCGGCTGCAAAAACTGTCCGATCGACGGCAATGAACGAACCGCGGGGGACAGCCAATAAAAATTGACGCACAGCGCCAAAAGCAAAACCGCGAGGATCAAATCCAAATCACTTCCCGGCGCTTGCTCGGGGAAAGAAATTTTCAATCGTTTCCCCAGTTTCCGCACCGCCAGCCAAGCCATGAGCATCAGCGCAAGGCCCACCAAAACCAGCATTTGTGCTTCGATATTGACCGTTTCAACATAGGTGTTTCTGTAGAACTCGATTCTTTGAACATCGGCGCTTGGGCCACTAGCCCCCCTCAGGCTAAAGGCAAAAAACGCTGGCACACCAAAAAACACCGCATAGAATAACCCGGTCATTGGCATCAACGGGATTGCCGGTCGCAAAGCTCTAGGCCGCATAACATAGAGGATCCCCGGCGCCAAACCCAGCCAAACAATTGCAAGGGCTAGAAGCGCGCGATCAAGCGTGAGCATTTCGGAACGGAAAATCACGCAAAGGCAACTCGCGACGATGCAGACGACAAAACCAACCTGCACGGGAACCGACAGTTTCGCCGTATTGAGTACTTGCATGTTCATTCTTAGACCGCAGGCATACTGTTTCGGCTGAGCAAAGAGAGGGCTCCAAAAACCAACGCACGTGGATTCAGAGGGAAGACGAGCAAACTGTTGCCGAAATAGCGTCGCGCCTTGGAATGATCATGCGCCTGGGAGAATTGCCGCGCGGCACCATAAATGACCATCGAACGCCTTAGGCGATAGCGAACGCCATCAAACAGGTGTCGGGCCTTAAGGGATTGGTAATGCCTGTCAACAGCGTTCAACCCCGCCTGCATATGACGCACCGTGGCAGCACTGGCATTCGTCCCGTGTAGTCTGTAAATGGACAGATCCGCGTTGATGGACCGCACACGCACCTTTGCGGCCATCAAACGCAGCCACAGATCGTAATCCTCGCACGTCACCAACTCGGGATCCTCGTTGAAGCCGTCCATTTCGATAAGCCGATCACGGCGGACCATGACCGCCGTGGTCGAAAAACAATTACCTGAAAATAAGAGCCGCCGATAGGTCGTATCGGCAACGTCCAAGTGTGGCGATACGCGCAATGTCACACCGTCACGAACCGTGCTTTCTCGATGACACAGCATGTCTGCGCCATCAGCAACAGCCAAACATTTCTCAAGCTTCTGAGGTGCCCAAAGGTCATCGGAGTCCAGAAACGCCACCCATTCTCCACGACTTTCCTTAATCCCTTTGTTCCGCGACGCACCAATCACACCATAATTTCGAAAATCAATGAGCCGGAATCGTGGGTCGTCATAGGCCTGCACTACTTCGCGCGTGTGATCTTCCGAAAAGTTATTGACGATGATAGCCTCCCAATCTGGTTCTGTTTGCGCCCGAACACTCTCAAGTGCCAGCTGAAGAAGGTCCGCCTGATTATAGGTCGGGATCACAATGCTGACGTTAGGCACGGCCAAACTCGTCCCTGCAAAATACGAGCATGTTGTCGATCTCATCGCCAAGATCTGTGGCAATCTCGAAGCCGATGCGTCTCAGCCTCTCGGTATCAACACGAGGCCCTGGAGGCCTCTCTCCGTCATCTGGAGCATGGTCGATATCTGGGAGGACGCTGAAAAGGGCCTCCGCGCGTTCAGCAATCAGGCGTGCTAAATCCAATGTGCTCATTGAAAAGCCGGCAGCCAGGTTAAACCGTTTCGACTTAACAATCGAGGCCTCCCTGGTCATCATCATGTTGACGGCACGGACGACCTCCGAAACAGGGACGAAGTCGCGCCGATCATGACCAGTACCCCGGAGTTTTAAAGCGCCCGTCTCTGCAAACTGCCGGCAAAGATCGTTAGCTATCAGCATCCAGCAATTCGCATTCCTATCCAGAGGTGCACCCAAACCATTTGACAAGCGAAGCACCACGCCTTCTATGTCTTTTGCCCCGCAGACGAAATCTTCTGCGAGGTGATGCGTTTCTGCGTAAGGATGGCAATTGATTGTCGGCGAATCCTCTTGGTAAGCACCCTGTAAAGGCGCGTCGTAAACATGGACCGTTGACATGTAAAGAAGCCGACGCGCGCCCACGGATCGGGCGGCCTCCACAGTATTCCGGGTACCTCCAACATTCACACGCTCCGCGGCTGTGGGATCAGCGGCGCTTTCCTGTGCATTCATCGAAGCCAGGTGCACCACGGCGTCACTGCCCCGCAATCCGTCAATTAATGTTTGCCTGTCCTGAATATCGACAGCCCGAACATCCATTGCCACCGCCCAAGGCGGCATGTTCTCGGAATCCCGCGTCAACAGCCTGATCGAATGGCCCGCGCTAGCCAACCCCATCGCGAGCCGACCACCAAGCAACCCGCGCGCACCAGTGATCGAAACGTTCAACATCATCCGTGTTGGACTCTCCAATCATACCCGAAGGCCGGGTCGAGAGGGTCGCGGCGATCCACTTCATCCGAGTCATGAGGAATCGTGGCGCAGTTGGCAACAATCGCCGTGAAGTCGCCAACACCCTTGAAGCCATTCCAAATACCAGGCGGTACAGTCACCAGAACATAGTTGTCGGGTCCAAGATAGATTTCCTGCAACTGGCCCTTAGATGGGCTGTCTTTCCGGTCATCGAAGAGGACAAATTTAATTTTGCCGTGGGGAACAGCGTAGTTCAGTGTCATTTGGGTGTGAATATGCCAAGCTTTCACGACACCAGGGTGCACAGTCGCGAAGTAAATCTCTCCAAATTCCCGAAAGACGGGAGAGTCCCGGCGCAGCATATGCATTACCGATCCACGTTCATCGACAATCTGGCGCAGCGGCGTGATGACAACTCCCTCGATCACCTATTCCTCCATAAATGCAGAGATTTGCATTTTACTGGTTTCTTTAGCGGTTGCGCCCCCAGCAAGCCGCTTATACCAGTCTACGGTCTCTGCGATGGCACGCTCGGACGACCACTTCGGCCGCCATCCCAATTCTAACTTGGCCTTATCTATATTCACCTGGAGCAGTCGATGCTCAAACGGAGCATCCTCGTCGCGCTCATGAACGATCATGCCATTGCCCCAAATCTCGATCGCCCGCTCGGCGACTTGATGCACAGTCAAGCCTTTATCTATTTCAGGGCCAAAATTCCAAGGCCCACTGTAGCGGTTTGGATCGCTCCACAATGTCGCACCTAATTGGAGATAGCCATGAAGCGGATCCAAGACGTGTTGCCAGGGACGGGTCGCTTCGGGGTTACGCAAACGGATCGGTGTCCCATCACGGAGAGCCCGCATGCAATCGGGAATGATGCGGTCACTGGCCCAATCGCCGCCGCCGATAACGTTTCCAGCTCGAGTGCTGGCGACACCCAAATTCGCGCGTTGTGCGAAATAGGAGTGCTGAAACGCCATAAATGCCAATTCCGCCGCTGCTTTCGAAGCACTGTAGGGGTCATGCCCGCCCAACTCGTCATTCTCCCGATAACCCCAAAGCCATTCCTTATTGCGGTAGGCCTTGTCGGAAGTGATGTAAACCAGGGCACGAACCGTATCACAACCTCGAACGGCTTCGAGAAGATTGACCGATCCACCAACATTGGTGTCAAAGGTTGTCTTCGGGTCGCCATAGGACCGTCGGACCAAAGCTTGCGCCGCCAGATGAAACACGAATTCGGGTTGGGTTTCCTGGATCACATCTTCAAGGTGACCGCGGTCGCGAATATCACCAATGCGATGATCAATGTCATTGGCCAAACCCAAGAGGTCATAGTGCGAATTGTGATATTCCGGAACCAACGCATACCCAGTAACCTCCGCAGCCAGCTCCCGAAGCCACAAAGCAAGCCACGACCCCTTGAAACCCGTATGGCCGGTAAGCAGAACACGTTTACCCGCATAGATTTCCAACGTCTCGCTGCTCACCAGTTCCTCCAAGGCGCTTCATTGCGATCCCACAAATCGTTCAACAACTTGTAATCACGATAAGTATCCATGCATTGCCAGAAACCGTCGTGCCGATAGAGCGCAAGTTGATTGTTGGCAACGATGGCTCGCATGGGCTCTTGTTCAAAAATCAGCTCCTCGTCATCGCTCAGATATTCAAAAAGCTGACGCCGACATACAAAGAACCCTCCAGAGATACGCCCGCCCGTGGCTTGCGGCTTCTCGTTAAATTCCGTCACTGCACCTGTGTAGTCAGCCTCAATCTCACCAAATCGACCCGGTGGACGAACACCGGACACCGTCAATATTTTATCATGCGACCGATGAAAACTGATCAATGCCGAGATATCAATGTCACTAACTCCGTCGCCATAAGTCAGCATAAAATCCTCATCATTTCCGATATAATCACGCACCCGGCTGATGCGGCCACCGGTCATCGTCGGCTGGCCTGTATTTGCTAACGTAATTCGCCATCCTGACTCGTCATGATTACAGTGGTGCTCAATTTCTCGTTGGGGACCGAGCGTCACCGTTACGTCGTTCGCAGAGGTCTCGTAATTCAAAAAAAAATCTTTGATCAGGTGACCGAGATATCCGAGACAAAGAACAAAGTCCGTATGCCCGTGAGCGGCGTAACCCCTCATTATGTGCCACAGGATGGGACGGTCGCCGATCGGGAGCATCGGCTTCGGCAGGTTCTCTGAAACGTCGCGAATACGGGTTCCTTGTCCGCCACAAAGAATTACGGTTTTCATCTCATGTTCCTACCCTGGTTTTCATAGCCTACACAGACGCCGCAATCTCTAACGCACCCCCAATTCCGGTACCGCGGCATCCTCAAGTCCATCAATAGCCGCAAGCCCCATAGCCACAATGGCTTCTTCAGCACTGCCGCCGATGTGCGGTAACGCGAGCATCCTCGGATGCCTGGCCAAGGCCAAATTCGATGGCGGTTCTTCGGCAAACACATCTAACGCCGCTCCAGCTAACCGACCATCATCCAAAGCGGCTTTCAATGCTTCCTCATCAACCAAGCCACCTCGGGCCATATTGAGAAGAAGAGCGTCTGGCTTCATCAGCGCAAGCATGTCCCCATCAAGGATATTTCGTGTGCTTTTATCAAGCGGCAAATGCAGCGAGACGATATCCGCCTCACGCATCAAGTTAGCCAAACCCACCGCTTCCACGCCCGACTGTGCGCAGAAATCGGCAAAATCCTCAATATCGTGGGCAAGGATATGACAATCAAAAGCACCTAACAATCCGGACAGGTCCCTGCCCACATGACCGCACCCAACAATACCAACGGTCTTGCCCGTTAGTTGACGGCCCGTGATCTGTTGCCAATTGCCGCTTTGGACCTGCGCGTTCGCCGTTGGAACATGTCGCAGAAGCGCGATCATGCAAGCTATCGCCAATTCCGAGACAGCGCGCTTATTCACGCCCTTACGCCATCCTAAACGGATGTGGCGGGCATTCATGGCCGCTATATCGATCATGTCTATTCCAACGCCGAATTTGGACACAACCTCCAATTCAGGAAGAGCATCAAACACAGCCGCATCCAACCGCTCTAGAGCCGTGATTGCGTGATCGTGACCTTTCAAAAATGCGATCAGCGCCGCTCCGAATAAGGTATGGCCGTCATCGTTAAAGGTAATTTTCGAATCGCTAAACCGGACCTGCAGCGCGGCGCGCAATTCAGAATTCCGGGAAAACGAGCGCGACGTGACCGCAATTCGTCGCGGCCGATCGTGATCAGCATGGTTCATAGCGCAATATTCTCCAACGCAGAAGGCACGTCAGTGAACTGACCAAGTATCCGATCAGCGCCC
The DNA here is from genome assembly GCA_002709525.1 of Magnetovibrio sp. Lineage (GTDB taxonomy): Bacteria > Pseudomonadota > Alphaproteobacteria > Rhodospirillales > Casp-alpha2 > UBA3470. The sequence continues at coordinate 43,575 of PARE01000027.1, forward strand.
AAAGCCTCCATCGGAAGATGGCAGTATCCATAAGACATTAAGATCGTCCACACGCCGGCATCCTTTCCCGCCAGAACATCTGTTTCGCTGTCTCCAACAAAGGCAGCCTCGTCACACGATATATTCATGCGCGCAAGCGTTTCGGTGACATGACGGCCGTCAGGTTTGCGGTGGCCTGTGTCGTCGGCCGTGACCACAACGGGAAACAAATCTGACAACCCCACAGCCTCCAAGGCTGGTAAGGTCGTTGCCCGCGGTTTATTCGTGCAAATGCCAAGCACGACACCTTGGTCATGCAATGCGCACAACGTCTCCTCCACGCCAGGGTAGGATTGTGTCTGATCTAAGGTCTCAGCCAGATAGGTTGGGATATACCGCTCAAGACACTGAGAAATTGATTGTTGATCGCCGTCAACGATTTGAAGGGCGCGCTCAAACATAACTTGTGCGCCTTCGCCGACACAACGCGTTATTTCGGGCGAACTCAGAGTCCGATACCCCAACGCCCCAAGAACCAGATTGACGGCCTTAGCAACGCTTGGGATGCTATCGATTAGCGTACCATCCAGATCGCAAACCAAAGCCCTCACGTTTGGGTTTGCCAATTAGAACGTACCTATCTTTTCGCGCCATTCGGGATCGGCATCATAAATCCGATAGACCAGCTCCATGGTCCGCAGGGCATCCTCGGATGAGCCGTTGCGGACGCTTTCATCGCTTACGATGCAATCTGCAAACTCCGCGATCTCGTCGGCCCAAGACGGATCCTCGTGGTATTGCGTGGTATTTTCACGCGGCACACCCTGGGGGCCATCTTCCAGCCTCACGACGGTTAGCGTCTCATTGCCGTAGCTCTTCGATCCGGACAGGATCCCACTCAGGATCAGCGCTCCTTTCTCCAGCGTCATTTCCATTCGAAACCGGTGCTGCCACTGCGTTGCCGAAGAATGTAGCATAGCGACCACTCGATTTTCCGATCGCATCAACGCATAGGCATTATCTTCGACATCAAAGTTCCAGAACTCATTCGACACGAAGCTGTGGACCGTGTGAAACTCGCCAGCGAATAGACGCATCAGGTCAGCCATATGGATCCCTTGATCCAACAATACTCCGCCGCCGGCAATCTCGCGTTTTGTTCGCCAATCGGATTGATCAAATGTGATCAGCTTCGATTTCCCATAGACGCCACGAAGATTGATCATTCGGCCCATCGCCCCAGCTTCCACGAGTTCTAATGCATCACGAACCGACTCATGATAGCGGTGATTGAAGCCGTATTTCAGTTTCTGCCCCGGATGGTTTTTCTCGCACGCAATGACCCGACGAATATCGGAAACAGTCCGGCCAGGCGGTTTCTCACAGAATACGTGTAAGCCCCGCTCAAGACCAGCAATTGTGACTTCCGCTGCAACGTCGTTGGTTAGGCAAACAAATAATACGTCGATGTCGGTTTGCAAAAGATCTTTGTAGCTATGGAAATAACGCACACCGTCGTCAAAAACACCATCACCATCAACCGTTCTGTCGCAAACGGCGACGGTCTGAAGATTCGCAAAAGAGTCAATATGTTCGCGCCGGCGTTTGCCAACAACGCCATAGCCCGCGATGGCGACGCGGAGGGGGACCTGCTTAGTCATGGCCTCAAGTATTCGTTCGTGAGCGGGTCGGACCGCAGGATCACTTCCGCCGCCTGCAATTCCTCCGGGGTATCGACGCCGATAGTTGGACGCCCCGAGGTGACAATTTTTATAGCGTATCCGTGCTCCAGCGTCCGCAGCATATCAATTCCTTCAATGATCTCCAGTGGCGTCCGTTCAAGTTTCAAGAATATTGAAAGGAAGGTTTTTGAGAAACCGATAACACCGGTCTGCTGAAGCATATCCGAGATTGGTGTTCGCGCGCGCGATGGTATCGGCGCGCGGGAAAAGAATAAGGCTCGATCATCCAAAGCCCGGGCGACCTTAACGACGTTAGTGTCGTCTTGCATCGTCGGGTCCAAAATGGGTGAAGCAAGATTGACCACGGGTGCATCAGTATTAGAAAAGGCCGCCACTACGGGGTCTATCATGTCAGGCGCCACCAAGACCTCATCCCCTTGCACCATCAAAACCAAACCGTCGTCGGCCAAATCATCGCCAACCAATGTCACAGCTTCGGCTGTACGGTCAACAGCGCCAGGATGATCATCGCGGGTCATGACGACATTTGCGCCATGATTTTCACAGGCATCTCGGATTTCCGCATCGCAAGTAGCGATGACCGTATGGTCAAGGCTCGCTGTTGATACACAACGCATGTAAACATGAAGAACAAGTTCAAGGCCCAGAAGTTTCTCCAGCGGCTTGCCGGGAAAACGACTAGATCCCATCCGTGCCGGAATGACACATAGGTTCCTCATTACAAGCCCTCCAGTCCTGAGAGCGCTCGGCGCATGGCGATGATATCGGTCCCATAAGCGAGAAACCGATATCCTTCGCTGAGACGTTCGCGTAGCTCATCTATAACGGGAGCCACCTGATGAATGCCCGGCGCCTTTTCAGCAGCACGGCAGGCGTCCATTGTTGTGCTAAGTGCATTCTTGTAGGCTTCCATTGAAAAATCTCCCGGAGCACCCAGATCCGCTGAAAGATCGTAGGGCCCAATGAATAACGCATCTACCGCGTCGTGGGCGGCTATGGCGCCGGCCATGGCAACGCCACGGCATGTCTCGATCATAGGAACAATCAACGGTTGAAATGTTGTGCAATGGCTTTCAAAGGTGTCGCCCCATAGATTGCCCCGACCTAATCCTGTACCCCGGCAACCGCGCGGAGGGTAGAAACAGTGGCGCAGAAAGTCATCAAGCGCCGCGACATTCTCAACACACGGAATAATCAACCCCTGTACCCCACCGTCAAGCAACCGGCGCGCCAGATAGGGGTCGGCGCTCGGCATCCGTACCAACGGCGGACACCCGCGCCGTTCGGCAGCGGCAAAAATTGTCAGCGCGCTGACCTCATCGATAGGACCGTGCTCCATATCAATAATCAGAGCGTTAAATCCGCAAGATGCCATTGCCTCGGCGATCAGAGGGGATGCGGAGGTCAGCCAAGCGGCAATAATCGGATTGCCGCGCTTCAATTCAGATCTCAATTCGGATGACACTGTAAAACTCCCTGGATAATTTCTTGGCGCCATTGATCCCACATCGGCTCGGAGAAAATAAGCTCACGGTCAATGCGTACGGGTTTGGACGGTGACGCAAGGATAGCACTGAGACCATCCGACCCCGTGGTCGGGACGTCAATATTTTCGGGAGTGATGTCGATGGCAAATTGATGCGCCGGCACATAACGAAGAGCCGGGATGCCAAACACCAGCGCCTCCAATCCCACAGTACTTGCAGAGAACAGAACACGCGAAATTTTCTCATGGTCTTCAAACGCAATCTCCGTCTTTACTATACCCGGCGTTTCCGCAAACGAAGTCCGGTATATAGGATGGTCCTTGACCACGAACAGAAAACCGGCCCGCGCGGCAACTCGAATAGCCGCAATCATCTCCCTCGCGATGGCGCGATCAAATGGCAAGGCAACAAAAACCGGCCCCGCCGGATTCCATCGAACCTTGGCGTCCCCACGCAGCCGCAAGGCACCGCCAATCGCCGAGCGCGACTCCGGCAACCCCCAAGACGTCAGTTCCCGTCGAGTCGTGGCGCCCGTAGTGAGCACTCGGTCCGGCAAACTCTTCATCCCGTCATGATTACTATCAGCAGCATAATTATACATATGCCTCCCGACGACAGAGTGCTGGTAACCAAGTGTAGAAACGTGATAACGGCGAGCAATACGCACCAACTGACGCTCCCAGGCGTGATTTTCCCATGGCCAGATGACTTGAGATGGCCGACATGTTTGGAACCATCGGGCCAAACAGAGCTCGGTCCACCGGGCCATGGCCCCATGTCCCGTTCCGCCCTCCAAAGCAACGGAACGTTTAACCAGCCAGGATTGTCTGCTGGTCTTAGCGATATGAGATGGACGCCATTTGGCACCCACGAGTTTCGTCAATGCCTCCCAAGGATTGCCCCAAGCATGAAGGCTGGCATTACGCCCAGACGCCGTCAGCCGTCGTGCCTGTCGAATGCCGCCATCCACGCTGATCACCCTGAACAGAGACGAGAATCTCGACATGATGGGACCGAAATAAGCATCAACCCCGTTGACATGACTGCGGGGATGGCCGTAAACGAGAAGGCATGGTTTATCGTTGGGAAACCGCCGCCGCTGGTCTCTGAAGGCCAGTGCCGCAACAAAGGCAGATAAGGCAAACCGGGTACGGGCCATTAGCCCGCGCAAGCGCAACTTCATCTCTACAACTGCCAAGGCCGGCGGCGTGCCAGCGGCCACGCCGCGCTTTTCGGACAGATGGCGAAACATCCAAGGATCATCGCAAAGCACTCCAATAGAGCGGTTCTCTGCGATCCAGTGGTCCACCAGGCGCGACCATGCCATCATGCATCCCATATCGGAGACATTCGGCGCACATGCGGGTGCGTGGGCCAATGTCGCTCCCGAAGTAAAACTCAAGTCATGAGCCAAGGATACCCAATCTTCGCGTATGGCTTCGAACGCAGCTTCCATTTCATCCCCTATCGGCGGGCTACTCTCCAAATAATCTAAATGCCTCCTCTCAGAACCGATAGCTACCCAATTTTGCGGTTGAGGCTTCTGGTTGACCTCGCGGGAGGTCCGAAGATGAACCAATGCCATGAGGTCAAGCCTTGCTTCGCGCAAATAGCCACATGTGTGATGAAAGGCCGTTATCTGCCAGGAACTCTTGAAACGCGGCCTTTATGGGTTCGTCACCATTCAGCAGATGTCGCACAAACGGGTCCGATGGCGGCGGCGCACCATCCTTAATGCTATTGCAAACGATATCCACATCAAGTTTTCCAGGCGTCAGGAAGGTCGTGTCTATCAGTCCACATGCCCCCATCAAAACCTTTGCGCCATCACGACTGAGAAAGTTCAGGTGGTGCGGCGGAGAAACCGCGTTTGAACGTGCGCCAAGCACAAGGATATCGAACCCTGTGCCGCAAAGGCCGGTCACTAGAATCCGCCCCCCGGGGCGGCAAAGTGCCGCGAGACTGCGAAGAAGATCTGCCGGCGAGAATACATGCTCGATTACTTCGAAACAGGTTACCAGACTAGCCGTGCCGGCGATCGCAGGATCGTCAACCACCTCTTCGACCATACCCTCGACGGTCTGCAATCCTCTCCGTCGGCACATTGCCGCAAGATCAACGCTTGGCTCCACAGCCACATGACGCTTGCCAAGCCCTGCGCTACGGCACTCTTCGAGAAAAATCCCCGCCCCGGCACCCACGTCGATTACGATCTCACACGTTGATTGGTCTTCCGCTATCAAAGCCTGCAGGCGGTGCACCCGATCGCGGAAAATATTCTCGCGCCTCGCTTCGGCGACGGCGGGGAAGAACTCTTCTGCCCAAAATTGCTGCGAGGGGCTATCGCGATAGAACTTGGCCAGCGCTTCAGTTGTGGGAACTGGATCGACGAACAAACTTCCACACTCAGCACAGGCGACCAGGTCAAACCCGTTCTTATCAAACGCAAAAGATTTGTTATCGGCGCCACACCCCGGGCAATCACGTGTGATAAATTGCGCCGGATCAGGAAAGAAGATCTTTGCGTCCTCGGCACTTAACCGAAGATAGGTCGCAAGAAGCCCCGCCGGCCGAATATCAGCTTCCCGCATGCTGTCCGTATTCTGTAATGGCGCCTAACACAGCACTAAGCATTCGCTTAAGAATCGGATCAAATCTCCGATTGGAGCGCCACATAACGACGATAGGTTTCATTGGTCAGCAACAATTCCGCATGGGTCCCCTGATTGGCGACCGTTCCAGCTTCGACGACAATAATCTTATCAGCGCTGACTATGGTCGACAGACGGTGGGCAACCACGAACAGCATCTTTTCTTTAGATATGTCCTCGAGCGCGCGTTGAATGGCGGCTTCGGACTCACTGTCGAGGGCACTGGTCGCTTCGTCGAGGATCAAAATCGACGGGTCGCGGACGATGGCTCGCGCCAATGCCACACGCTGGCGTTGCCCTGCCGAAATCTGAGCCCCACGGCTGCCGAGAGCCGTGTCATAGCCTTCCGGCATAGCGGTGATGAAATCATGGGCATGCGCGGTACGGGCCGCTGCAATCACCTCATCGTCCGACGCCGTGAGCTTCCCGTAACGGATATTGGCGGCGACAGATCCTTCGAATACATGCGGATCCTGGGGAACAACCGCAATTTGACGACGCCACGCTGGCCCTGGAATTTCCGCAAGGTCCCTACCATCCACCATTATCCGACCACGAACCGGCACATGGTGGCCGATGAGCAGATCGATAATTGTCGACTTTCCGGCGCCCGATTCACCAACCAAGGCAAACGTCCCCGTGCCGCGAAACATGAGATTGATATCCGTTAGCGCCGGTTTTCCCACCACGTAGTCGAAGCCAACCTCCTCAAAGGAGATTTTCAAAATCTTACGCTTCTCCGCATCAGTCCTGACGCTGGATTGTTGATCTTCAGAATCGGAAAGATCAAACAGTTCCTGCAATTTGCCGACGTGCGGCAGCATGCTAAGAATCTGCAGCCAGCTGCTGCTCGCCGTCTTTGCGCGCGGAACCATGCGCACCAGGACGACGAAGAACGCCATCAAAAACGACAGTGGAATGTCCACCCAGGCGATCGAGTAGGCGATCAAGCCGATTGCCAAAAGGGTGACCAGCGGCTCAACATAGAAGTCTGCGACAAGTCTGTTGACCTGGATCTGAACAGCGATTCGCCGAAACGCGTCGGTCAAGCCACGGAACTCCCGGAGGTGCAAATCGGCATTGTCGAATTCACGAACAGTCTTGAACCCTGTCAGCTTGTCAACGACGTACGAATAAATGCGGTCGATCGCTGCCTTCTCATCCGCGCCTTGGCGATATCCGATCCTAAACCGAGAGGCCAATAAGATCCCGCTGATCGCAATCATCCCACCAGCTGCCAACGATAAGTCAAAGGAGATTGCCAAGGCCATAAATAGATACAAGAAGCAAAAAACAATAGATATCAGGAAAATCGAAAGCTGCTCATAAATGGCGCCGGCCCCCTCTGCCGACGTGAACACTGTTGCCGTCAAATCACCAACCCGGGTGCGGTGAAACTGAGATAGGGGAACATGCATGGATGCTGAAAACGCCTGGTTCCGGAAATCGCGCGAGGCCGTCGCACCCAATTGCCGTCCAACGTATCCCTGCAAAGCCTGGGCGACGTACTTTATCAGCATCAGGGTCGCCAGTGCCGCCAATAAATAATAGATGCTAAACGGTATCCCAACTAAGGCGAACAGATGGGTCAAGACCTCGGAAATTGCGCTTGGCGCCGCATTGTCTTGGAGCTGTTCGAAAACAGGAATGATGAGACCTATGCCGATCCCCTCTGTGATCCCGCCAATCAGAATGAGACCAAAATTGGCGGCGAAAAGCGCCTTGTAACGCCCCAGGTAACGGACAGAAATCCGCGCGTCACGCAAGTAGCCTTTCCCAAAACGCCGCTGATGCTTGCCATTCTGCCCTTTCACGGATGGATCTAAGGGCAAGATGAAATCAGTTTTCGTAAGCGCAATCAATTGGTCCCAGAGACAATCGAAAACTCATTTTCCACTGTGGACCGTACATTGGTCTTGCTCAAGTCCATGGCAGGGAACCTATAGGATGCCAAATCCTCTGGACTTAACTTTCCTCTATTCTCAGCCAGGAACTGTTTTTGCTGCTTAAGGAAATACAAGCGCTGGTCGTCGGGGTCGTAAAGATCGTGCGCCATTTGATAGAAACGCTCAGAATACACGATGCCGGCTGCGTCGATATGGTAATAGTCATTCGTCCGCAGAAGCGTTTCATAGTCCTCGCTTTTGGGAAGCCCCAGATAGGCAAATCGATCGCAGGCCGTCGGCTTGATTTCATCGATGAAAGCGTTGGTGAACGCGATTTCCTCATCGGTTTCGCCCGGCGTGCCCATGCAGAACGTCGTATAGGTTGGCAGCTTAATATCGTGGGCGTGCTTGAAAAAGGTCCGTATCGTGTCCAAATCGAGGTCTTTCTTCTTCCGCGACAACGCGCTATCCGACCCCGCCTCAACGCCAAGATACAATCCTGTGCAACCGGATTTGCGCATTTTTTCCAGGAGGTTCCGATCTGTAATGTCAGCGCGCGCTTCACAAGCCCACGCGATATTATAATTGCGACGGATCAGAAGATCGCATACCTCTTCCAAGCGCTTATGGTTCGCGGTAAACAGGTCCTCGCGGAAATAGATACCCTTGCAGCCATATTTCTCGATGAGGCGGCCAATCTCATCGACGATACCTTCCGCTGAAAATTTGGTATATCGGCGCGACCAAATAGAGGCAACTCCACAGAACGTGCAACGGTAAGGACAAGACCGACTAGTATGCATTGTAAACACGGGATAGGCATCCACGTCGTAAAGATCCAGCTTCCAGTTGTAGTCCTTGCCCCAAAACTTATCGTAATCAGGGAACGGTAATTCATCCAGATTTTTGATCCGACCGGTGACAGCGTTGTCGATCTGACGCGGAAGCTTCGTGCCTCGGCACAGTTCAGCCATCACGTATTCGCCTTCGCCCTGAACCACAAAATCGACCTTTTCGGGGATGGTCTCCGGCATCAAGGACGCTTGGGGGCCACCAGCCGCCAACGGAGCGCCAGTCAGGTTCTTTATTTCGTCGATCAAGGACAAGGCCTCATAATAACCCGGCGAATGAATATACATCCCGACGAAATCTGGCTTGAAGTCATCGATTTCCTTCGCCATGTCCTGGGGATCGAGATAGTTGTCAACAATTGTGGTCTCAACTCCATTCTGTTCCAGAAATGTTGATATATACCCAAGCCCCAACGGCGGGCGAAGGTCACCATAGTGCAACGCCGTGGTTCCCGGCCCAGGGCGTTTGGCGGTTGTGAGCATGACGCGCCGATATTTAAGATCCCCAGTCTTCGTGTTCAGCATCGGGCCTTGCGAATGCAGTTTCGCAATTGCTTTTTCCGTTCGTTGAGCAGATGTGCTTTTCATCGTCGCGTTCCTAAATTCATAAATCGCCGTTCCCAACGGCACTCTTATATTGGAATGGCCTCAGCCTGAGTTGATATCCCAACGAGCACCAACTTTCACCTCCCCCTAGGTTGAAATGCATGCGGCAAGTTTCCACGATCTAGTTATTATTTTAGTCATTAACGGGTTCTGCGGAAAGCATTTCGACGCTTATCGCCTGATCCGGCTCAATATCGGCAATGGCGAACTTTCCAACAACTGAGCTCATCATGGATCCAGGTAGGCCATCGGCGGGCCGTTTCATACCAAGCATGACGCTCTCGATACGTTCGCCCTTAGCAATCGCCTGATCAGCAACGATGCTACGTCGGGCACTATCGCGAGCCGCCTGTTCTGCTTCAATCACTTCGATCCGAGCATCGCCCAGAACAACCTCGGCAATGCGGATGTTTTCAATCATATCCGTCAAATTCTGGGGGTTCACCGAAAAGAAGTGGCCCGATCCCGTCATCGTGCGGTCGAGCGTGTAGTGCTTCTCAATAAGGTGGGCACCAAGTGCGACTGCGAGAGCCGGGATCACCATGTGATCGTCAGGCTCCGTATGATCAGAGAGCCCGATCACCATCCAGGGATAGCGCTCCTTCAGAGCTGAGACGCGCCGCAGATTGGCCGCGGGATTTGGCGTTGGATAACTGAGCGTGCAAGCTAGCAGGATGATATCAAAGTTTCCTGCGTCATAAAGAACGTCAATCGCAGCGTCGATCTCTTCGGTCGTAGAGCCGCCCGTAGACAGGACAATCGGCTTACCCTTCTCGGCCACATGCTTCAGCAAACGGTGATCGGGCAGATCGCACGATGCAATCTTAAACAATGGCATACCAAGATCGTTGAGCATGTCAGCGTTGTCGGTATCAAACGGGGTGGAAAACGGCAAGATACCTTTCGCGTTCGCGTCGGCGAAGATAGTCCGATATTCATCGGCACCCAGGCGATCAAGGCGCGAGTAATACTCGAGTTGGGATGTTTCCTTGCCATTCCAATAAAGGGTTGCGTTAGCTCTAACCAACTTTTCGGCCTTGTAGGTCTGAAACTTGATCGCTGATGCGCCAGCCTTAACAGCGTGATCCGTCATCTTGATCGCCGTTTCTACATCGCACATGTGATTACACGCAGCTTCCGCGACGACGTACGTATTCTCACCGTCGCCAACCATCGTTCCGTTCACATTGACTAAGCGCTTACCATCATGGCGCGCCAACATCTTGTTGATTTGTGTTTCAAATTTGTCGAAGAGTGTGTCCGCCATTTTCAATCTCCATGCGAATAGTCATATTGGGCCGAGGGGGCTCGGCGAAAGTTAAACGGTCCAAGGGAAAGCCGTTCCCATAAAACCAACCATTGTTCGTCTTAAATGAAATAAGTCACTTTGCTCGTCATTCCTCCCATCCTCGGCACTTGGGCAGCACACGATTCCCCAATGTTTTAAATGAGAGATCACCTGCTCATTGTAATCGGTATGTCGGCCTTCAGGATAAGAGAAATGGGTGATGGTCCGGCCCAAATTCTTCTCGAGCAACGACATGCAGCGATCCACATCCTTATGCATCCCTTCGACGGAAAGGCGCGACAAGATGTTATGGTCGTGAGAGTGGCCCCCAATTTCGAAAAGTGGATGGCTATCAAGCTCTTGTGTTTGAGCCCAGGAAATCTTTCGGTAATTTGCCGCAGCATCGACAGACGGCGTGACGGCCGTTTCTAGTTTTAATGCAGCAAGAATGCGCTCCTTGTCAGCAGCGATGGCTTCTTTGCAGACGCCTTTGATCTTGATAGTAGCGTGAATTCTGTCGTCATCCGATTGGAGGGGAAAAGAGTTCGGAAGCCTGGAGTCGGCCGAAGACAAATCAATCTCATTTATTTCCGATCGGTTGATACAGTCTTCTATCTCGTCGACCCAGAACATCCGATCGGATTCAACGAACCCGGTAGAGAAATAAAACATTGCCGGCACATCAAAATCATCGAGAACCGGCGCGGCAACGGCGTGGTTGTTTTCAAAACCGTCGTCGAAAGTGACCGCGAAAGCTCTCGGCGGGAAGGGTCTCCTCTCGCAAACGTGGTATCGCACCTCTTCCATCGAGAGCGGAATACCTATGCGTTTAGCTGTTGAGATCTGATCGCGGAATGTATCTATATGAATATGCTTTCCGGAAAAGTTCTCGATCCCGGGGCTCTCGGCATCGCTGACGCCGTGATAAAGAAAGATTGTCAAATCACTCATGAAACAACCTGCCTCCTGATTGTTCCCCCTAGGCCGCACCCAAATGCTGGGTATAAGCATGGAACTGCTGAATCGCGCGGCGGCGCTTGAAATACGGGATGAATGAATAGTACCCAGCGGCGGCACGGTCCCAAGGTCTCTCAATAACTTCAACCCCGGTGCTTATTTTTCTTATTAGATCCACAATCACATTCGTGGCGAAAACTGTCGTGTGATAACGAATGTGATGCGCTTTCATCCCTGCGGTAACATCGACACGGCCCTGATAGATTATTGGGCCCGTATCAAGCTCTGGCTCAAGCCTATGCACTGTACAGCCAATATTATCAAAGTCCTGGAAATACATGGCCCACAAATCAGAGTCCAATCCGCGATAAGGCGGCAAGAGGCCTCGGTGTATATTCACCATCATGGCGTTGGTTGCCAACACGTTCTCGGCGATCTTTCCAGTACCGAACGAGACCACAAGGTCCGGTTTGAAGGCCTGGAGGGCAGCCAGACAATCCGCATTATTGACGCTTGGAAACCTAACATAGGATGCATCACCCGTAAATTCTCGCGCCACGGTACCTTCAAAAAAACGTGCCTCATACGCCTCTTGATTACGGCCAAACGTTGGGTAACTCTTGACTAGGTAGGGATTATCCCAAAAAGACGCCAGGGATTTTCGCGCCTTAATCCATTTCCAATAAAGCGCCTGAAAATCCAATCCAGCCGTTTCGAGAACCACGAAGAGCTCAGTGTGTGGTGCTAAACAATTGACAAAATAGCGGTGGTGTGTGGTGTCCGTCGTCAATACCGCGCATTTCAGCTTACTCATGAGGACCACTTACCGCCCAAGAAAGTCTTCAAGCAAATTCTCAGCGAGCCAGAATTCAAACTCTGAATTTATCTTTACACTCTCTTCCGGCAGCATGGTGAGATGGCCAACTGTCTCACCGATCAAGCTGCCGCCGCGCACAACGTTCGTTCGGGCGAGGTGGACGGCACTATTGTCCTTATAGATTGCTTCTTTCTCTAAACGAACACCGGTTGCGAAATCGATTGGTCGCAGTCCATTTCGGTCGTGCTGATAACACGGCGATAGTTCCTCAGAGACAGAAATTACGGAATCGACATCAAAAATCTGCATGACGTTGACCGCCCGGTCGATATGTTGGGCACGTCGCAGCGGTGAATTGATGTTAAGAACGCAAATAGCATCAGGAATATAGTTTTGTTCGTGCTCCATAGTGTCCAGGACATGCCCAATTGAGTCGCAAATATTCACAATTTCAATTTCAGGCGGCCGCTCAATGACCTCGATGTTTTCGTGCTTTTCTGCCTGCGCAATGGCATCAGGGTGACTAGTCGACATGACAATCCTATCTAGCAGGTCTGATCGGAGCGCTTCGTTCAGCGTGTAAGAGATCAGTGCCTGTCCTGCCAAGACAGCGTTGGGTTCATTCTTTGGATAGGGAGAGTTTCGCGCAACCGGAATGATCCCCAAAACCTGTGGCGTATGGCCAGTAAGCTCGCGTTCCGAAAAATTCTTTTGTATCTCGTAACGCGTCTCCAGCAATCGCTTGGCGTTGGTGGTGATACTGCCGTGGTGCTGACGATAATAAAAGAGCGGCACATTGACGTTGTACGGCCGAAAATTTTGAATAAAGCGGATCCACAAATCATAACCGTCCTGACAATTATACTCCTCGCTATAGCCATCCAATTGTATCAGGACTTCACGTCGGAACATCGTGCAGGCACCATGAGCCGGTAAGTCAAGAAGCTCAACTTCATCCCCGATCTTCTTGCGCCGGATCAATTCGAGAATATTCGCGTTGTCGTCGATGAGAAAGTAATCAGGATATACTAAGCCAACATCGTTCCGGGTATCGAGAATATTGGAGAGGACAAGCAAAGCGTTCTCATCAAGATAGTCATCGGCGTCGAGACGCATAACATATTTTCCGCCGGCTAAGCGTAACGCAATGTTGTTGGATGCATTTAGCCCCTTGTTTTCTTGGCGTACGATTTTAATTTTAGAGTGAGAGGCATACTTCTCAAGAACATCACCTGTGTGGTCGGTAGAGCCATCATCGATCACGATCAGTTCCCAGTCATTCATGGTCTGACTGATGACGCTTTCAATCGCACGATCAAGATAGTTGCCGTAGTTATAGCACGGTGAATACACAGTCACTTTTGTCATGTTGATGAGCGTTTCAATTGATCTTAGTTCACAAATTTCTTGATTAGTTGCGATAGCCGGTCAGTTGAGCCATTAAAAATATTCAATGATGGGTGCCTTGAAGACTCTGATTGATCCTCCTCTATTACCTGCTCGATTTCAGTGCGCAGTTCAGGTGCTGCCATCAGAACCGGCCCATAGGGAAACGGTATATTTGAGTCAGATTGGTTTTGTGACGAGGGCCAGCCAACAATTGCAACTCGTCTGCCCGATAACGCAGCTTCAATTAAAGCCATCGAGTCAAAGCCCAGAATAAAGTCATATTTGTACAAAGCGTCTGACCAGTCTCCATTACCATCAATCGAAACGTCGATTGGCAATTCGGGCACCCCTGCATCCTTGGGATGCGGCCGAAAGAACAACTCAGTCCTCCGGCCACCAACTGTGCTCGGGACATTGGCGGCAATATCCTGAACAAGGTTTCGACCGCTGATTGATTGCGCGAAAACGCTACGGAATGACCCATCACGGGCTTCAGGTTGTGAAACAATGACTATCTTGCAGGTATCACCGACCCCCAGTGGCCGCCAGACACAACGCTCAAGGTGCGGGTGACCTACTACATACAACTTCGCTTTTGAATACAAATCACTCACCCGACCCACGCAGGTATCATCGATGCAGGCCAAATGCTCGGGCATGTATGACGGCGCATTATGTTCATCCAAGAATCGCGTATATCCCTTCCAGTGATCGAGAACGCCAAGCGAAGGCACGCCCACGTTGCGTGCCGCCTCAATTAGCCGTGCATTTGTCAAATCATGTTCGCGAGCGCTGGTGGTGCAAACAAGATGCGAGATTCTCTCGCCGCCTAAATAATTTTGAAGTGATTGTCGGTCCGCTGGCAGGGTATCAAATACCGCAGCCGCTTTTTCAAATGGAATACCGCCGTCCAAAAAGAGCTGTTCGCTGATTGGATGCACAATTAACCGCCATCGTGCTTTTTGTGACGCCATGATGAAAGCCATGACGCTTGGAAGAAGAAATCGGCTTCCGCCCAAATCTTGAAAATAAAATATGATGGAATTCCGGGGCACCGATTTCAGGCTTCCTTTGAAAGACGTTCCTGATTATCTGCAACCTTATGCACGGCCTCCACAAATTCCTTAACTTCTCTCGCGCCGTTTGGAAACTTACATATGTCGGTAGTAACCAGTTCAAGATCGTACAGCCGCTCTGCGGTCGGACAGAGTCCGGCGGCATAGTCGGGCTCTCCCGTGTAATGGGGGCAGCGAAACGGACAACCCGTATCACCGTAGGCGATCTGGTTCTGATACATGGGATACCTGTAGATAGGTATCTCGTAGCCGGGGGAAATGGCCACGCCTTCGGCCTGCATGGCACGCACGAAAACATCCCGGTGGTATCCGGCCTCTTCTGGGAGGAACCGCATAGTAAAGAAGTAGTATGAATGGCTACAGTTCTGGCGTACGAACGGTGGTATCAAAAATTTGTAAGGTTGAAGCGCGGCCGTAAGGCTGTTTGCCAGATCTCTTCGAACCTCGAGCAACTTGTCTAGTTTTTCAATCTGGCTCATGCCGATAGCAGCTTCAATCTCGGTCATCCGGTAGTTCCAGCCCACGATGTTCTCGAGATCGGGCAGATCATCATCAGTCCATTTTGCGAGGACCACCTCACCGTGATTCCGGATCAACTGCATCCGCTGTGCATATTTATCATTATTGGTGACGGCAACCCCCCCCTCCCCGGTTTGGATGGCTTTGTGATAGTTCAGGCTCAAGACCCCAATGTCGCCGATCGTCCCAGCAAATTTGCCATTGATAGCGGCCCCCGGGGATTGTGCATTATCCTCAATCAGCGCCAGCTCATGCTCGCTGGAAATCTCTTTCAACGCTTCCAGCCGAGCCGGGTGACCAAACAGATTGACGACAATAATAGCCTTGGTGCGCGGCGTGATCTTCTTCTCAACCTCGTTCGGGTCAAGGCAGAACGTCTCGTCCTCGATATCGGCAAACACGGGAACAGCATTAGCCATGACCACGCAAGTAGCGCTGGCCGACATGGACGTCGGCGGAACGATCACTTCATCGCCTGGCCCCACGCCAACAGCTGCGACAGCACTGTGAAGGGCTGAGGTGGCGGAATTGAATGAAACGGCATGCGTCGTGCCAAAGTACGTCCGGAACCCGTCCTCCAGCCTTCGTACATTAGGGCCACCCAAAAATCGATCGCCTGGCCGGCCGGAAAATCCGGAAAGCTCCTTTCGGCGCAATGTGGCAATGACCGCCTCTTCCTCTTCCCGCCCAATCATGGTGTCATGAGTGGGGTAGGGAATATCCCTAACACGCGGTCCCCCATACATCGCAAGCTCCGTCATTATCGACCCTTTCTTGTCAGTTCCGAAACCGACCACGCAACGGTCCTCGGAGATCTGTTGGAGATTTTAGTTGTTCTCATCGGGAAACCGGCGCGCACTACTTAAAGCTGGCCGCAGGTCCTTTGCGCTGCGACTTCAATATTTCCTCAAACTCGTCTTCGCTAAACCCCGTGATCTCAAGATAATAGTCCAGCATATCAGGTCGCTTTGGATCATATTCCTTGATCAGCTCAAACGCCTCCTCCCGGGTCAGTAGCCCCGCACGGACATCTTGGCTGGCGTGATCCGTGGCGCGTCCAAACCCTCGCTTCAAGTACTTGGCGTAATCGTGGACACCCGGCATACGGCACTCAACACTTTTGTATCTCTTGTATGTACCTTCGACGTTGTCTTCTTCCCACCCGTACTCTTCCTTGAGAAACTCGGTTTGACGTTCACCATCCCAGAAAATGTATTCGCCAAGGAAAATTCCATGAAAGCCCATTGCATCCAATTGTTCCTGGAGAGGAACTCGAAACGGATACATATCGCGACGCTCGATGTTGTCGCATAGAAGATCGTCGATCCGCGCCTTTGTCGAAACCCGATCGAAGTAGGAGCGGTCGAACTTGACCTCATCGCTGTAGGAATTCTTGTTCCCGGCTTCAGCCGACGACTCACCCCAGACCATTAACGGAATGCCGTACATGACGGCCACCTGCAAAGGAAAGGCGTTCACTCCTGCGTGACAATGCCAGCACGAGTCGCCAATGGCATGGAGCGATTGTCGCGCAACCTTATTCACCAAACCACGGGCCGGTGTAAACATCAAATGGTCAACGCTCAGCTTATCAAGAATATTCCACAAGTTTCGCTTGCCGGTTGGGCTGTACCAGTTATGACTGAAGGTAACGGCAAGCGGCTTCATACCGTATTTCTTGACCAAGACGTGGAGCTGGAACGCGCTGTCTTTGCCGCCACTGATAGGGACAATGCAATCATAGTTGTCGCCCGCCTTGGCCCTATAGTGTTCGAGCGTTTCGTGCAACAAGCGTTCACGCGCAGCCCAATCGATATGCATCTTTTGCTCAGAACTTTGACAGGCCCGGCAAACGCCGAGTTCATCGTAGACCGTGCCCTCTGAGGTCTCCGGCATGCAGCAGCGGACGCAATATCTCACATTTTCATGCGGGGGCTTCCCCCAATCCGATGATCTTTGCAGTGCTTCTTTCTTCGTCATGGTGAATCCATTCATCGCAGAGGTTCATTCAGTCAAAGATAGGTTCAACAACAGCGGCCGGCGCCACGGCGCCCTCATCTTCAAATTCGGCCAACAGATCTAGCAAATCCAGGTCGTGATACTTCGGTGCTATAATTTGAACGCCAAGAGGAAGTTTTTCAGGCCCAAAGCCAATTGGCAGATTAACACTCGGAACGCCACAGAAGGTCCATATAAGGCAATTGTCAGGACGATCCGGCGCATCGCGACCTTCCGGGGCTTCCCCAGCCGCAGCCAACGTGATCACAGCGTCATATTTAGAAAGCCAGGAATCCATTTCTTGGCTCAAGCGTGTTTGCGCCGCTAAACATTCGCGAAACTCATCCGCTGTTATACTCCGGCCCGCGTTTGTCATTTCGCGGAATGATCGACTAATTTTGTCGGGTTGCTCAATTTCGTGGGCAAAGTAATATGACAGAGATTTAGTGTAGATGATCTGGTGTATGTCAAAAATTTCACTAAACGCCGCCGGCAAATCATATTCGATACAGTCAATATTTGGCAATCCGCCAAGGACGTTGGCAAACGTATGCAGACTTTCTTGGGCATAGCTCTCCGCATCCGACCATTTGGGCCCCTTGACCATGGCAATCCGCTTTGCCGCATCGCGAGATTTCCGAGGCCGTTTGTCGACGCACTTGTGGATGAACGGATGATTAGCTCCGCTTACACGCGTGGCGTTGAGGGTGAGCTTTAGATCACATACGGTTCGGGCGAAAAAGCTAACGTGATCGAGCGTATCAGCGGTCTTTAATACTCCGGTCCTGGGAACTAATCCAAAAGAGGGTTTCATGCCGTAGACACCGAGATAACTTGCCGGTCGGATAGTTGATCCCGCGGTTTGAGTTCCCAGGCTGACTGGAACCATACCGGTCGCAACGGCGACGGCTGATGCCCCTGATGATGTGCCCGCGGACAGGGTCTCACCGTAGGGATTTAGAGTTTCACCAGGATGATGAACGGCGAACTCGGCAGTGACGGTCTTGCCGGCTAAGCAGGCCCCCGCATACCGCATCATAAAAACAGCGCGTGCATCGTTGCCCGGAGAAAATCCTGACCAGAGCTCACTCCCCATTTCCGTGTTAAGCGTTTCAGTGTTAAAAATATCCTTTACGCCGAACAGGGCCCCTGCAAGCTGCGGGAACTCCCCCGTTTCACGGCGACGGGCCTCCAGATGATCAAACTGCTCTAACAAGAGATCTGGTTCAAACGCCGCCCATGCCTTGAGTCTTGGCTCAATAACCTTGATCCGTTCGATACAGGACTCCGCGATTTCACGTGGGCTTGCCTTCCCAGAACGCACCGCCCGAATGGCATCCGTTGCACTGAGGTCATAGAGTTCAGGTTTCAAATTATCTGTATTCCAACTATTAATTGTCTAGCAGAAGCCTTGCCAGTGCCTTTGGTTCAATCAGCCTGCGATTTGGTCGCAGATTTCGACAACACGACAGCCATCTTCAAGCGTGCAAGCCGGCGGCTCACCGGCATCCCGTTGCGCCACAAGCTCACGGACGGCGGTCGGCAAACAGAATTGCCACGACGTTTCTTTCGTTTGCGACCCACCAAGAATGTGAAAGCTGCCAAATTTCGGCTCCGGGACCCCTATTTCAGTCTGAACAATTTGACCGCGCTGGCGCAACGAAACCCGGCCATTCCGAAAGAAAATCTCAACGTCGAGAAACACGTAGGAAGCATCGGGCAAATGGTGAAAGTCAACAGCTAGGCCATTAGCAAACGTCAGGGCAAAGTCGTAACCGGGGTCGTCTGTATCTGCGCGCCCATGGCGGCGGAACGTTCGGACTGATTGAGGTTCGCCGAAGAACCACCGGAACAAATCAATGAAATGCGATCCATTGACCCAAAGGCCCTTAGTATAACGGACACAGGCTGCAATCGGATGTCCCCATCGGCCGCTATCGATGTCTTCGCGTAGGTTTCGAATGCTATTATTCCAACGTCGATAATAATTAACGGCAACTTGCCGGCCCTCGGCTTGCGCAACCATGCGCCTCGCTTCATCCCGGTTTTGGGAAATCGGCTTCTCTACAAAGATTGTCTCAATGCCAACATCCAACGCCGCCGCCAAAACTTGGCTGTGGGTGTTCGTCGGCGTACAAATGCTGGCAATGTCGATCGACTCTGCGCCAAACATCTCTTGGTAGTCGCGATATGTTGATGGGACCCCCCACTTTTGCTTGAAGTCCTCAAGATTTTGCACGTTCACGTCGGCAACCGCCGCCAGTACCGTTTCAGGGTGCAGCAGATAGGCGCCGGCATGGGTCATCGATCCCTGCGCGTCTTCGTTCCGCGCTGGCGGCACTCGATCATATCCACCACCAATGTTTCCACAGCCGACAATCGCCGCTCGCAAAGATGTCTCCCCTAACATGATGGGCGTCACTCCGCCCCCAGCAGGCTCAGAAGATTGGGTTTCTGTTCAAGGTACGCCATCAATTCCGGCAGGCTGAAGTCAGGCTTATCCGGATAAAGACCGGAAATTATTTGCTCCAGGAACTGAAAATTCTTCAGGTAATTGACCGCGAAATTAATCTCGGGCCTGTGCAGTTTCTGCCAATGGCCCGTCGCCTCTATGAACCCTGTTTTGAAGCCGTTCTCTGGGACAAATAGAAACTCAGCTTCCGGAATATCGTCGCGAATATAGTCCGGAAAATCTATATAGCGTTCTGCTGCCTCAAGCTTGAATGCCTGAACCCGCACCCCCAGGGCAAACAGAGCTAGGTCCTCACGCTTCACATTATATTCGTCGGTAATCGACACAGCGCAGTCGAAATCATTTCTCGTCTGTAGTTCGACGACCTCATCAATCATTTCTGGATCCACGAGGGGATTGTCCCCAAGGATTTCCACGACCGTATCACAATCATAGGCCCGAGCTGCACCACATAAGCGTGCCATGATATCTTGCAAAGGCCCGCGGTAACATCCGACGTCGGCGTTGGCCGCCCACTCGGCCAAGGGGTCATCGCTTCTCTCATCACTGGTCGTTACGACAATCTCATCGATACTTCTCGCGCGCCGAATGCGTTCCACCAGGTAATCAATCATTGGTCGGCCATTAATCGGCATGATGTTTTTGGCCGGCAATCGAGAAGAACTCAATCGAGCAATGATGAACGCGCCGGTGGTCATTTAGGCCTGCCCCCTGAATGTTGCCATGTAAACCAAATCAACCTCCTTTCCCTCCCACATGTATTCGCGCCGGCGCACACCGTCGCTGATCATTCCGGAATTCTTCATGATCTTTAACATGCCGGCATTCGTCGCCATGGTGCCTGCCCATACTTTCCTCAGACCGACCTCATCCAAAAGAAATGTCATCCCCCCGTTCCAGGCTTCCAGCCCATATCCATGCCCCCAAAGATCCTCCTCGCCAAGCATGATAGTGAGATTAGCGGTGGAATTCGGACGGTCTACATAGGCCACCATGTTTCCGAAATGCCGATAGCTGTCATCTTGCAACTCTAACGCCCAGAAAAAGCTATCCGATCCTACGAAAGTCTTGAGAAATGCTTCGCAGCTCGCGCGATCATGACTGCGGCTCCGGTGCTTGCTAAAGCGAGTGACGCTGGGGTCATTTAGCCAACCGATATAGGTGTCCGTGATGTGGTTCGCGGTAAACGGAACTAACTGAAGTCGCGACGTTAAAATATGCCGTTGCGACAAACGTTCGATATCTGGTTCTGCCATTCAGCGATTTTTTTCGGCGCCAGCCACGGAAACATTCATTGCCAACGAATTTTTCTCCTTGCTGCCGGTGCGCTCTCCGTTGACTATATTTTTGATAATCGCGTTTCGGTTCGCATCATAGGGATAGGACATTTCAGCCCAGACCTTTTTAAAGTCGACGTCAACGGGCTGTCCGTTGACGAACCGGTTAGTAAAATCCGCGAGCTTAGCCCCATCGTCAAACCGCATCTCTGAACCAAATTTATCGTATATATTTTTGTCTACTCCGAGAAGGTCCATAAATACGACCGGCGTTTCGATAACCGCACAGTCCGCAGCGATCCCCGATCCGTCCAGTGTTATTACTAAGTCGGCCGAGAGCAAGTATTCGACCGTTGTAATATTTGGGTCGATCAAGAAATCTAGCTCACGGCTTGGCACTCTGGCCGAGAACGCAGCAGCATCAATGTAATTTTTTGGCCGGATCGCTAACCGCGTCTTTAGCGTGTCGACTTGGTTTAAAAAATCAAACAGCATTTCCCCGTTCGTAAACACCGAGTCAAAACCAGCAAGATCTGTGAAGCCAGGAAGCGTTATGATAACGGTTTTTCTGCCTTTCTGGGACGGCTTATCAAGGCCACGCGCACGCAGGGTACTATCGATACGATTGTAACCGTAGGGAACAACAGACAGATGTCCCCAATACGGTCTATAAAGATCATGAATAAAGCGGCTCCAAACTAGGACAGCATCAGCACAAATGAAAGCGAGGCTCGGCAAGGCGTATACACCATTCCCAGCCGAATGGTGAACAATCAGGCTTTTCCGCCCACGCGCACGCAGTAACCATGTCCTCACAAAATGACGTTCCGAGTAATCGTCAAGTGAGAGAAACGCATCGCAATCGATGTTCTCGCTATAAACAAATTCACGGCAATCCGCCGTAATCAGCCGCCAATAAATTGAAATATCAAGCCAGGTTTTTAAACGGGACGCACACGCAATATAAATCTTCAACGCCCGCAGCAGCATGCCTATAAAAAGCATTGGCGACATGGTAAAGGCACGGAAGTCCTCGCACCCAATTCCCGCCGCGTCGAGGTCGGAAATATAAGTTGCCGCAATCTTATCACCTGGATCCCATTGGTCCGTCAAAAAGGCCGCGTTGGTCTCATTGTCAAAAAAATAATCGTCGACTGTGAAACTTTTAAGTAATTCGCCCGCGTAACCAAACCCCGTATTGTGAACCAACAAGCTGCGGCGGCGCGGCTGAGGGCAACGCGTTTTCCATCTAAAACTGGTCGCTGTCTTGATAACCGATACCAAAGTCATTAAAGCCGTCAGGAACGGGCTGGCGATCAAGGCCCCAAACCGGGAGCGCCAAAACTTTGCGAGATCAGACCCCGCATAAATTCCGAACGGATCGGAGTCGGTAATTACGCAAACCTTGTCACGTCGGTTCTTCATATCGCGCACTATAAATGATTGGATGCAGGCCTTTTCCAAGCCACATTTCTTCACAAACAACCCTGCGTCTTCTTGACGCACGCCGGAACTTGCTGCGATGGCTTCAACTAACGGTGCCTGATCGTTGAGTTTATGACCAAATACCTTTGGAACGGTGCATGGATTATCAAACATGTAATCGTATAGATCTAGACGGCGACGGGTGAGGGACTTACGGCAGAGAAGATACGCCAGACGCCGGCAAAACGGATAAAAAATCTCGCCGTTATGGCAGTTGTCGCTGGTCACAAAGACGGATTTGGATGCCCGGCGGATTTTACTAGCATGAACCAAAACCGTCCAAGGCAACAAATGGTCAAACACAATTGTAAGCCCGCCCGATCCAACACACCTTGAAGAGGACTTTGACAACGTCACAGTCTTAGCGGTGCTCACCATCTGCGTGTTACTCACGCACCATCGCAGTTTCATTCATCAGCAAGACATCTAGGTCGCTTCTCTCGAACGTGCTGATGGCGTCTTCAGGCGTACAAACAATAGGCTCCCCATGTAGATTGAACGACGTGTTTAGCAATGCGCCTGTGCCAGTCTCACCCTCAAAGGCCTTAATGATATCATAATAGCCCGGGTTGCGATCACGGGCCAAAACCTGTGGTCGCGCCGTCATATCGGAACCGTGAATTGCTCCCCCCAGTTCCTCTTTTCCAGCATCGGTAGTTTTGGCGGAGATCATCATATATGCATAAGAATCCAAGTCCACAAGATCTGCCAGGTAATCGTTTGCACGCTCAGCTATGACCACGGGCGCGAACGGCATCCAGAAATCTCGGTATTTGATTTGGCGATTGATTTTATCAACAGTGCTCGGATCACGTGGGCTCGCAAGGATGGAGCGATTGCCAAGAGCGCGGGCACCGAACTCCATCCGGCCAGAACACCGGGATATGACCTTGCCTTCCGCTAAGAACTTGGCCACCTTTGTCACGCTTACGTCATCCATGACCGTGAATTTCTGATTGGCGCCAGTCTGCAAAATAGCATTTTGGATATCGCCATTGGCGAATTCGGGACCAACATAGGCGTTCCGGATTGGCCGCAGATGTCGATAGGCATCCTGTCCAGATGCAGCCTCGCCCATGTAGCAAGCGCCGACGCACAACGTATCGTCCGTCGGGCTTGGGGCAACATAAAACTCCTCCAGATCTGGGTTCTCCGCCAGCAGCATGTTGAGCTTTACGTTCATTGCGACCCCTCCGGCAAATACGGCATGGCGCGATCGGTACTTCGCCTGCATTTCCCGAAACCATAGCTGGACCGAATCTTCGACCATCCTCTGGGCCGCTGCTGCGATCCCATCAAACCGATGGCCCTCGAACGCCGTGGTAAGGTGAAAGTAATTATCCTTAGGTCGGCGATCCGGTGCGTAAAGCAGCATGTCACCATCAACCTCAAACATACCGTCGAAGACCTGGTAACTCTTTCGGGCTTCGCGGTCTGTCGCGTATGGAGCAAGTCCCATGACCTTAAATTCATGCTCTCCGGTTTTCATTCCAAGTAGCAAAGTGACTTCGCGATATATACGTCCGATATCGACGCTGTTCGACCGGGCCAATTCTTCAACACGCCCACCCATGTATCGAAACAGAGTGCTTGTCGTGCTGTCGCCACCGCCGTCGAGGGTGTAGATCAAGGTGTTATCGTTACGGATGGGACTAGCAAACAAAGCATAATAAGCATGGCATGCGTGATGATCATAAAAGACGATTCTAT
Organism: Magnetovibrio sp.; assembly: GCA_002709525.1. Lineage (GTDB taxonomy): Bacteria > Pseudomonadota > Alphaproteobacteria > Rhodospirillales > Casp-alpha2 > UBA3470. The sequence goes on from PARE01000027.1 coordinate 67,727, forward strand.
CGGCTGCCTCTGTGCCCAAGTGCCGACGGGCACCGTCCAATCGGATAGACCTGGATACTTCCATATCTCGAATGAAATCGTAGTCAGCGTCGATCTCAGAGAAATCGTAATAGTGATCCTGATTGCTTAGGCGTGTATCTTTGGCCAACTCGTGGAATATAGTTCGATCCTCAATGCCGTCATATAACCTCGGTTTCCAGTAGCGATGATGCACTGCCAGCCATTGGTCGCTGGTGAACGAAGCAATGGATTTTAGCTTCGTGTGAAAGGCGTTCAGGTTCATTGTCGCAAAAGCAACCTGATCGATATCATCGGCAGACAAGCTTGCGCTCGACAGACAGTATTCGATGGCTTGCTTTGGATACCCATAATCATTCTTTAGGCGGGTGAACCGCTCCTCCGCCGCAAGTGCGACGAGTTCGCCATCCACCATTAAACAAGCGGATGCACAGTGGCCGTCATGAATACCCAAGATAATCATTCAAATTCCAAGGTTATAAGCTCTTATAATATTGGACCGGAAGACGCCACTAGAGCCGCCAAAGCGCTTTAAGCCAATGGATGGGCCAGAGCCGCGAGGTGCGCGCAAATTGATTGCAAAACGCCATCCGGGCACCCTGAACTTCATCTCGACGCCACCAATCATCAATGTCGTCCCACACCTCAGCAACCTTCGCCGCGGCGGCATCCGGTGAAGGCTGGATGATTCCCATGTCCTCAAAGCGTGAAAACACGGGTACCGCTTGTTTCGAAACCGGCCAGATTTTCGGATCCGCGAAGCTAATAATTGGCATATTTGCGACCATCGCAGACACAAACACGGATCCGTACTGATCGACTACGAGGAGACGGGCGCGCATCAATGCGTCGTGAAACTCCTTACCAGGACCATCAAAAATCCGAAGCCAGGGAAACCTATCTTTAAAATAGCCTACCTCATCCAGACCACTAATCTCATCTGGATAGGGGCGCAGGTACAATTGACCACGCAGCGAGTCCGGCAAGCAAGCGAGAAACCGCGCCTTATCTTGACGGTATCCAATCGTTTGTGTCGACTGATGCGTCGTTTCCAATCTATGGGCAAACACGCGCATGGATTGGCCAACCAAGTACATCGTGGGTTCCGTCTCGCTATGGCGATCCCGCCAGTGAGTGAGCGCCGGCGCTGGCAGTGAGATGATTCGTCCTTCATCATCCTCTTGCGCCGTCCAGCCCCAAGATAGATATGCATCCCGTTTGTTTTCAACGATTGCCGAACAACCGTTGATCTTCTGTATTCCTGATCCACCGTGTTGCGTGCACACAATCAATTCACCGTTTTCTGAGGCAAGTGCACAGCGAAATTTCTCAGCCTCGTTAAAAACCAGACAGGGGCCAACCAAATTAATCTTGCCAGGCTTGATCGGATACTGACTCGCTGTTGCGAGATGTGTGTCGAACTCGGCGCTTAAAGATTGGGGAACTAACTTCCAAAGCATATCAAGCACCAGTTCGACATATGCCTCGGAAAAATTTTTTCTGACAATCGAAAAATCTTCAGGAGGATTAAACCGCCAAGGCACCTTCGCTGGAAACAAACTTAAAGCCAGGCTGATCGGAAAGGACATTGAACGAATTCCTACGACACGTCGGCATCTGCCCCCGAAAAAGACATCTGCCAAAAGCCGCTTGATCCGCGAGCGGCTGCTCTGCACTGGATCCAGATGGCGGGGCACTGAAATCGGCTCACTGTCGATTTCCAAACGCCAATGTGCGGGTGCAACCCTACGCACGATCTGAGACGTGAGCCAGTAATTAAATGAAACGGTGTTTACGATCCTAGTGTGCATATCAAGCACATCGCCAAATCGCCATTTGGGGTCGGATCCACTTATCATCACGACATAGGGCGTGTGACCACGATTTTCGATAAACGCTAAAACTTCCTTGAAACGTTTCCAAACCATCTCCGAAATCTTGTAGACCCAAGGCAACAAAATTATCTGCCAAAAGTCTGGTGAGAACCTCTTGCCATGCCGCGCGTTAAAAGTCGCCGTTAAATGTACAGCGAGGGATTCCGCAAACTCGCGAATCTCTCGCGCGTCGCGATAAAGAATATCGGTATCTGTATAAGCGGTCTCAAAAAGCAACTCTTCCCAGCCTTCGACAACGTCCTCAGCATTGAAAAAACACCACGGCCCAATGGCGTCAGTGGTGCGACTGTCGAAAGATTGATCAACGCCACCAACAATGAGCCGCTTTTCAACAGCCGTTTGACTGGAATGTCCGCTAGCAGTCTGCACAGCTTCCCATTGCGTGAATTCGGTTTAGCCTCGGTAGTATGAACAAATGGCGCTGATCATGGAGCCCGCAGTCTGCCTTGACCATAATTTCGCTTGGTCGTCTAAAAAATGCTGGCGCGAGGCTCATAATTAGACCTGCACAAGTGCCTTCATCCATTGCCACCACCAATGGCGATCCGTACGCGCAAACTCCTGGCAGAATAAATCCCGCGATTCCTGTATATCTGGATCGCACCACCAATCTTCTATGTGATCCCATACCGCATTGACCTTTGACGCCGCGGCCTCGCCACTATCATGGATAATACCCAAGGATCTAAATCGATCGAAATGGCTTCTGGCATGCATAGAAAAAGCCCAACTTTCCGTATTCCAAAAACCAATTGTTGGAATCTTAGCCGTCATCGCAGCAAGGAATGTCAATCCTGGGTGATCAAGAACAACCAGACGGCATCGCGCCAGTGAGTCGTGAAAGCCATCTTCAACAATATTTAATCGCTCGTGCCGTTTCGAAAAGTACGCCCAATCCGAAAGGCTGCCCTTTTGTTGAGGATAGGGACGATAATCTATCATTGAGAACGCGGGCTCAACCAACTTTTTGAAGAATGTGTCCTTCTCACGCCGAAGCCATCCAACGTTGAACAAGGCACCAATCGACATGATCCGGACAAACATCAGATAAATTTCGCCGCTAGTAAAAAGCAGGCGGCCATTGTTCTCTCTGTATCGATTCCGCCAATTTATCAATTGGGGTGCAGGCAGTGGCACAAATCGCCCATGGTAATCATCATGCCGCGACCAACCCCACGTGAAAAATGCATGGTGTCGATACTCAATTTCAGCGCCAAGAGAATAGGCGTGTGCCATCCCGTAATTTGCGCCATGTTGAACAAATACAAGGCCCTCTCCCGCTTCGATGGCACGAGCGAGTTTAAATAGCCGTGGTTCAGAAAAGAAAAAAGCAGGAACCTGTAAATTGACCCGACCTGGCTTGACCCTTCGCTGTAAAGCTTGTGCATGATGCATGGGAAAATGATCAGTGAACGACTTAGGAATTGAGGCCCGAACCACGGTTTGGGCCATTTGTATGAATTCTCGGTCAAGCCGTCGAGCCGCCGATGTATCTAAACTCTCCGGGTTTGGTCTCTCTATATGGGCCTTTTTAGGAATAACATTCAGCCAGACGTTCATACCAGCATGCGCAACAACGCTTCTGACTCGATCTGAGATCGATATTTCGAAAATATCACCGGAAAAGTGTGCCCGCCCAGATTTTATCATGTGAAAGCACCGCTTGATCATCGGCGGCGAATTATGCAATGCACCCAGCTCTACTCTTTGTAGTTTTGAGGCCGGGACCGGTATCTCATGAATTGAGACATGGTCACAGGCCAGTTCTCGCAGGGCAAGTCCGGTTAACCAGTTATTGTAAGCCTCATCTCGAAGTCCATTCTGATACAAATCCAGTACTTTTGAAAATTCCCACAAATGATCATGCTCATAGATGTCCGCATTAAGACTTTGTTCTATGTTCCGCAAAACAGCCCGTTTGGCCTCCAAATATCGGTAATAGGATTGTCCCAACAACTCCAGAAGCCATCGCATCAAGAGCACATGCCAATAAGAAGAACTGTACGCCACGCTATGGCGGGTGTTCATTTCTTCTGCAAGACCAATCAGCATCTCATTTGCTAGAGCTGCCAGGCAATCATCAGCATCCTTCGCAGAGGCCACGTCCGTAACCGGGTCACCGACATCAAATCGCTGTTCCCAGTCTGGATAAACGTCTTCACAATTCGCAAAACACCACGCCCCAATCGGGACATCGATGTGTGGGTTGAAATCAGCGGGAAGGTCGCCGACGATCAATCGGGATTTACCTGACATTTGACTCTCTTGAGACAAATGGTGTTGCACCCGTGTCATCGGATTTCGCCTTGGCGATCACGACGCAGGCGGGGGACTCCCGTTGGTTCGGATGAGAGCGAAACACTATAATACGGCGTCAAAGAACCGCCAAAGCTGAGCTTGAAGTATCCACGCGCGGGGCTATTGACACCTTCAAGATTAATCCTTCTGAAGCCCTCCCGGGCAAGTTCCCGAAATGAGTCCCAAAGAACCAATGTCCCCATATGGGAGGCTCGATATTGGGGATCATTGGCACCGAACAGATAAGTCGCACCTTTATTATCAACACCAAAAACAGCAATGCTACCAGGCTCGCCGGCTTGAGTACGGGAAACAAACATCCGTAAACGCCCCATCTCATATAACCGTTTTAAAAAAAATATCAGGTCATGAATTTGATAGTCTGGCGCTTTTCCTTGTCGAGCAAAGGTTTTTGCATAAAACCGGCCAAACATGCCGAAATCTTCAGAGTGTTCCGTATAGACCCCTTTGGAAATGCCATACCGGATCTCCTGCCGGCGTGATTTATTTAATTTTTTGTACATAGGGCAGTCAGCGGGATCTAGACTTGAGTCCATCGCTTCAAGTTCCAATAAACTCGTGTATAGAACATCAATTTCATAATTCGGTAGATTGGTTGAGTAGTTGTGCCAAACAAACGGTCGGATATCTGGAAAAGTCCAATGCAACGCCATATGAACGCTCTCATACCTCGCTGACAGCTCTTTAACAAAAAAACAGATTGTCCTGAAATCTTCCGACAGGGCTTGCGCTTGGTTCTGCATAGGATTTCGCGGAGCAAGCATAATGCCATTGTGAATAACGAGTTGATGCTCAACCACGCTGCCCCCATCATTGGAAAGGATTAGGGCTGCGGCGCCACGCAGATGATTATTCTTGTAGCAAAACCATTGTTCAGTTTTGACATCCAGCGATTGAAGAAATTCACTACAAGAGAAAATAGTCCCTTGTTCTGATGAGTTAATAAAAGCGTTCCAATCGTCATCTGACTTCGCTTTTTCCAGCCGATAAGATGACAAGTCCATCAAACCATCACTGTAAAAATCCGACGGTGTATTTTTCGATTTACTTAACGCGGAGAGGGCCTCTAGGAAATGATGGGCGCTGTCGTCATTTAGAACTCCATTAAAGTCCGCCGCAACCTGCCCAGCATGATCGAGAAAAGCAGAGACGGTTTCTGTGGTTTCGGGAAACTCGTAGCGGAATGATTGCAAGGTCTCGTCCTCGCCTTCCCAACACCATGAACCCTCCCCATCTTCGTCTCTGATGGTTGCCCGTATAGACAGGCCACCGTCCGATTGATAATCTATAAGCCCTGAGAGAAACGTATAAGCTTGCCCATCGTGGGGCGTCGACTCCAAAAAGAAAAACGGGTCCTCCCGCAAGCACTCTTCGGTAACCTTGACGCAAGCGCCGGCCCGAATGGCTGCGATTTGCCCCGCGCCAAAGCGAGTGGAGGTGATGTAGGATTTGGCATGTGGAAGGACTCGATCCAGAAAAGGGACAAGTTTCAGATCGTCTTGTTTAACCAGATACCGAACGAAGTGGCTGTATTTTTTTCCACTCTGACAAGGGGTGCGAGTCGAATAAGAAAAAAATTTCTCATACCGGTAGGGGACGCCAAACATTGTCTCGGCATGATCTTTTAGAGAGCAGAAAGGGACACCAACCATCAGCATCACCGCATCATGGTCGACCAAAACCTCGTAGGGGCTGCCGACGCCAAACGAGCGCCCGCTAGCATTCTTACAGATTTCATCCGCCAACGGACCGTTCGCGCTTACCGAGAGAAGGGGATGATTGCTGCGTCGGGATCCCGGCTCACATCGGACAAACTCGCTGAACTGGCCAAGCGCCGACGGGGTCTGGTTCAGGTCATAATCATTATCAGGCCAACTGTAGGAAAAAGTAGGAGCGGCGATGGTTCCCTGTTCAGAAACGGCGGCGCGAAGCGCACAATACAATTCCTCTGCAGATAAGGCCAATGCTACCATGCCATCGTCGTTCCGGCGAAATCCCATTTTGGACAAATCTGAGTGCACAAAAACGCAATCGCCGGTACGCAGGCCTAGCTCTTTGATAGCAGAAGTAATCTTTGACGGCCTCATTGAACGCCTATATGAGGCTCACATCCTGGGCCGCAAGGGCATCCCGCAAAGCCCCGCGGCGCACTTTCCCGTTCAAAGTTCGGGGAAATTCAGACAGAAAAATCAGCCCCCTAGGGATATGGTGGCTGGTCAGAACTGGAGAAAGGCGCACTCGAATATTTTCAATGGTTAAAGATGTCGGGTCGCTACCCTCAATGCAGAGCACGGGGATATCTCCATAAACGCCCTCAGGGTCTTCGATAGCGGATATGCAGAATGTCTGCCCGTTCATCTGGTCCTGGATAGCCTGTTCGATTACCACTGGCGATACATTCTCGCCGCCAATGTTCAGCATGTCATCCTTGCGCCCTATAAAACGCAAAAATCCACGGTCGTCCAGATTACCCACATCTTCTGTCTTAAACCAACCGTCCACGAAGCTCATCGCGGTGGCTTTCGGATTACACCAATATCCAGCGGCGATGTGTGGCCCTGTGATCCATATGGTCCCAGCCTTGCCTACGGGACAAAGATTGCCGTCGCTATCCCGAATCTCAATCCTGCAGCCCGGCGCAGCCGGACCGACGGTGTCGGTTGCCNAAGGGTCCTGAACGAAATCAACCAAGGTGCTACGCTGTGCCTCGGTCATACCAAAATTCATGACGACGTGGGACGTTGGAAAATTCTTGATCAGAATGTCGGCAAGTTCCTTACGCAACGGAAGACTGCCAATCTCGAACCATTTGAGATTGCGGCCGTGATCAAGAAACCTCTCTAATAAGTGTTCCAGGAAAAGCGCATAGGCTGTCGATGTGCCAGAAATAGCGTTGCAGCGATGGCGCTTCATTAGCACTAGAGATTTAAGCGGATTAAAGCTCTCCCCATCGTCAACAACTAGGGTCCCACCAATGGCAAGAACACACCGCACGCGGCCAAATCCAAAGGCGTGATTCACCGGTGCAATAACATGTTCAACGATATCCTCATTTAGGTGCATGAACTGTGTAAGGTACAAGGTTGTCGCGGCAAGGCTTCGATGAGTACAAACAATTCCTTTCCTATCGCCCTCTGTGCCGGAAGAGAATATAATCATCGCCGGCGCTTCCGGCGCTGGCAGTGCGCCAAAGTCGTCCACGATTTGGTTCGCGCTCCATGTCAAACCTTGCCATTCCACCCGTGAAATCTCACGGCCGAAGCCCTGGATCGAGTTTCCGTCGTGGATCACTGCGCGCACATCATAAATCTCGAGCAGTTTCTCGAGGGCTTGCTCGTCGCTCGTGGTCCGAGGCACGACCACATAACCACGACTGAGCAGCGCGACGATAGTNATGATAAAGCGGATTTTGGTGTTTATATTAACATAGACAAAGTCACCGGGCGAAACCCCTTGGTCCTCAAGATCCCTTACCAGTGAAGAACCGGCCGCCAGCATCTCCCCATAGGTCATCTTTTCGCGACCTGCGATGATCGCAATCTTCTCGGAAGGACGATGGGCACAGGACCGGAATAGTTCGGCCATCGTTGGAATGTTATCGCTCATGCTACCAGTTTGTGCAGTTGTCCAATCGTTTCTACATCGACGATATCCTCAAGCGGAAGTTCCCCGTCGATAGAACCGGAAATCGCATTCAATATATTGACCCACCCTAGAGAGTCCCAGCCGGGAACCTCTGAAAAGGGCATATCCGGCAGCAATTCAAATTCGTCTGGGAGTTCAAGAGTTCGACGGACAAGCGTACAAAGATGTTCGAAAGACATGTCGTTTAAAAAGGTTTGAGGATTTCGATGTTGCGTTTCCCTTGGCAGATTCTAAAACGTTTAGTCCGTTTCTTTGGCGCCATTAAACCTTGGTAGGAGCCACCCGTCGCCTAGGCCGCCATGGCCGGGAAAATAACGCGCCGGCGATTCGCAGAATTGATNGTCAAGAAGTTCTTTCGAAACTTATTTAATCGGGTTTCGTCGGGGTCATCCCAAGCGTTCTTGAAAATTTGAACGTTGGGAATCTTTAAAGCGAACGACTTGTCTGAGCCATTGGCAAAAGACGCAAGATTGCCACGGTAATTATTACGCATCCAAGCGGTTACATCAAACCGCGTTGTAATCTCAATGCTTTCATCCACCTGCTCATCGACAGGGATGTAGGCGTGATGCGTGATCATGCTGATCAGATCGACTTCCTCGCGCATGCTTTTTGGCATATCTTCGCCGTTTTGCGCCTTGTATATCTCACCACCCGAACGACAGATTTCCTGGATGGTATCATCGAACTGGTTTTCCATAAGAATCTCGATGATTAGGTTGTCCCGAACCCGCCCAATCCCATGTGGGGAATTGGGCGCGGTGCGCATCTGTTCGGCAATAAAGGTGCGAACCTCATCCGGACTATCGAATAAGCGCGCATTAACTTCCTCTGCGTATCGCGTGGCTCGGGCTCCAAGAACGGGGAACATGCTTGGATTGTTTGCGATATGATTAAGAAGGTCAGTGGTGCGAACGCCATGACAATCAAACAGGAACAAGAGCTCCTTGTGCAGGCTTCGATTGTGCGAGAAATCCAGAAGGAACACAAACTTGTTGACCTCGTGGCATTGGGATTCTGGAAGCGTTGCATTACCAATAACCGCTTCATCAATTTCCACGTTTTGCATCTCCGGATGGTCTGTATATCCATTTTCACTCATCAGGAACTTGCTCACGACTTTATGACTTTCCCGATCCTCAGGAAGGTCCATCTCCGTTCCCTTGAGCAATCGCATGTGATTGATGGAAATGCTCTCAAATCGATGATCAATCAGTTTGTCTACAGAACCAAAGAAGCTCTCGCGGGTTTCGCCCGGTAACGGAAAGATCAGTTCAGTCACCAACATCAGCTCGTTGTTACGCGCGAAATGAACGGCGCTCTCAATTTCCTGATCTTTGAGATTGATGCGTTTTATCGCCTTCAATACATCAGGAGTAGTTGATTGAAAACTAATGCAAAAGGGCAAACAATCCTTCATAAGCTTATTGATTGTTTTTACCCGGTCCGTCGGATGCTTGTCAGTATAAATAGAGACAGCAGTCGGGAAACCGGTGTCACGGCGCTTCTTCATTATATACTCGGCAATTTCTACATCACGATGGAGAATACCAAAATTTTCATCGGCCAGACGCAAGTATTTGTTCGAGGCGTTCTCGGCCACGTAATCAATTTCCGCCTTAACCCGGTCGATATCAAAAGCCTTAACCTTGCTCCAAGTATCCTTGCCAGAAACACAGAACGTACAGCGGTAAGGACAGCCTCGCGATGTCTGAATGATAGGCAGGTAGTCAGGGTCCGCCAAGAATGGGTCCATGAACCCGTCCAAATAAGGGGACGGGATATTGTTGATATCATCTTCAAACCGCGCCTGAGCGCTGCCTAAATGGCCACCCGTCTCCGGATTGATAGTTATGCACCCCGGCACAACTTGCCCCAATAGGCTCTTGCGGGAGCCATGCTCCCGATAAGCCTCTATTAGCGCGCGAAGCGGCCCCTCACCTTCGTTAGGCATAACAAAGTCAAACGACGGTGTAGCTTGAAGATCTCGGTGGGCCATCGGAATGTTCTGTGAAATGTCCGGCCCCCCAACGGCAATTACTGTATCGGGGAACCTCTCACGCAAATAGGCTGCCGTCTTCTTTGTAAGGGATGTATTCCATGAGTAAGACCCAAACGCCACCAAATCAGGCTTCACATCTTCCATTGTGGTATGCATATCTTCAAATTTTCGGAATTGATATACTTCAATGTCATCACCAAAAATCTTGTCGATATATGCATAGACATATCCCATGCCGATAGGAACAGAGTTCCGAAGGTAGCGGTAATATGAGTTTTGCAGGTCAGCCAGAAATACAATCATTGGAACGCCTATCGGACAATTGGGTTTAGCGCCAGTTTGGACATTGGGTGTAAAGCCTCATTGACCAACCAAATTTTCATCATGAATTCCGCCGCGTAGAGAATCAGCGTCGTTCAGCATAGAGATGTTGTTGTATATTTCCATAGAGATGGCGCCAGCGCGCCAGAAATTCGATCGCAGACGTCGACATTGGCAAGCCAGCACACAAGGCTCTCATCCTGTCAAGGTCACCTGGCCAATCGACATCAAGTCTGATATCGTCACCAAGAGTGTGCCATTCCGCTGGACAATCAACGGCCAGCACCGAATATCTATCAAGATTGTCCCAGATATAAGATGTGGCCGCCTCCCGGTGAAACTCTGACGTTGCTAAACCGTCAATCTCATACAGCAAATCGGCGCACATAACTTCCGCACCCAATCCATCCGGATAGCCGTTATCAAGGCGGGGGATGTGATTGAAGGCGTAATCTGCCTCGCTCTCTGAAAATGAACAAACCGCATGGTCGATAAATTCCGGATCAACAACCGGGTTGTCGGCACAAACCCGCAGGACCGTCGCCGCTCCAGCCGCCTTTGCAGCTCCGCAAAACCGGCCAAGAACATCACCTTCGTGTTCGAAACGAAAAGTATTTAATCCCAAATCCTTCGCAACACCAATTAAGGGGTCGTCACGTTCCGCTTCTGATGTCGTCAGGACGACTTGATCTAACGTCGTAGCCAGGCTAACCCGCTTGAGAACCCAGTAGATAATGGGGAAGCCGCATAAATCGGCCATCATTTTTCCAGGAAACCGAGTGGAACCCATCCTCGCCTGAATAAGGGCCACCACGGGTCGACGTGATATTGGCAGCAAAATTAAAAGCCAGCTGATTTTTGGGACTTTGCATAGGCCCAATTATTTGCATTGGCAAATCGGCGGAGCAACAGCTCCCGCAGAGGCAAGCCACTCAGAAGTGCTATCATCTATCCAAGGACCTGGCTGAATCCCGTACCGCTTTAGCAAGATCTGTGAACATAGTGTTGAT
>PARE01000028.1 GCA_002709525.1 Magnetovibrio sp.
ATCGTTGTCATTTGTTCATTTCCATTGGCACCTCTGGTAATGTCTATCCAGCCGCAGGATTTGTGGACCATGTCCGCAGGCTAGGCGTGGCTCGGACGGTGGAGTTAAATCTTGAGCCCTCCGAGGGCGCAACACTGTTCGCGGAAACTCATTATGGTCCTGCTAGCGAACAGGTTCCCAATTTTGTGGATCGGCTTTTGAAAGTCGGCCGGATATTTTAAGTGCGCAGCTGAGGACATTATTGGCCGACGTGCGTTTTGCGGTACCTACGCCAATCGAAAACAGGTGCCCTGAACTCGAGGGCCGGCGCGGGCGGAACGCAATGGAATTGGAATTCACTGCTTACTCAACCGTTTAATCATACGAAGACGCAGTGCGTTCAACTTTATGAACCCTTCCGCATCACGTTGATCGTAAACCGAGTCCTCCTCGAAGGTGACCATGTCTTCATCATACAGGGAACTCGGCGATTTCCGGCCGGTCACAATTACATTGCCCTTGTATAGCTTTAGCCGAACTGTGCCGGTGACGCGTTTACTTGCCAAGTCGATGGCCGCCTGCAGCATCTCGCGCTCCGGGGCAAACCAAAAACCGTTGTAAACCAGCTCCGCGTAGCGAGCCATAATTTCGTCTTTCTGATGCATGGCACCGCCATCCAGCGTGATGCTCTCCATGGCCCGATGGGCGGTGAATAGAACAGTTCCCCCAGGGGTCTCATAAACACCCCGCGACTTCATTCCCACAAACCTGTTTTCAACGATATCCGTAATGCCAATGCCGTTGCTGCTGCCCAGCTCATTGAGCTTGGTCAAAAGTGTTGCAGGAGACATCTTGTCGCCATTAATGGCGATGGGATTGCCTTTCTCGAAATCAATCGTGATCTCGGTCACCACGTCTGGTGCGGCCCAGGGCGGGATAACCCGCGTGTAAACGCTCTCATCTGGTTCCACCCATGGGTCCTCTAAAGCTTTTCCTTCCGAAGAGATATGCAATAGGTTGGCATCCTGGGAGTATGGAGGTTCACCTCGTTTGTCCTTGGGTATTGGGATTTGATTCTTCTCAGCGTAGTCTATCAGCGTCGTCCGCGACCCCAGGCCCCATTCCCGCCAAGGCGCAATAATCTTGATATCTGGATTTAGGGCGTAATATCCCAACTCGAAACGTACCTGATCATTGCCTTTCCCAGTTGCACCATGTGCCACGGCCTCAGCACCGGTTTCTTGAGCGATCTCGATTTGGCGCTTTGCAATGAGGGGTCGAGCGATAGACGTACCTAGGAGATAAGCGCCTTCGTAGATCGCACCGGACCGGAACATGGGGAAGACGTAATCGCGAACAAATTCTTCGCGCAAATCCTCGATATAGATCTTTTTGATCCCCAACATTTCTGCTTTGGCGCGCGCGGGCTCCAGCTCTTCCCCCTGCCCCAAATCGGCCGTGAAAGTGATGACTTCACAGCCGTAATGTTCTTGCAGCCATTTTAGAGTTACCGACGTATCTAAACCGCCGGAGTAGGCTAAAACGACCTTGTTGATCTTATCCCTCATCATCTTCCCCCAGGTGTTGGGTCCTCCAGACGCGGCGCAGTATAGGGGAAAGAACAGTGCCCGCAAGCTGCGCCACAGTCCAGTTGCAGAGCGTCAGTCCGGCTACTAAAGTTAGAACATGAATTTATACGATCTTCCAACGCCGACGCTGATCCTTGATCGCCGGCGTGTTCGTGCCAATACCGATGAAATGCGCGTCCGTATCCATGCCCATGGTGTGGCCCTACGTCCGCATGCCAAGACCGCAAAGTCTGTGGATGTGGCAAGGATGGCGGTTGGGGACGGAGGAAACGCTCTTGCGGTTTCCACCTTGCGTGAGGCTGACTATTTCTTAAATCAAGGGTTTACGGATCTTGTTTACGCCGTCTGCATCACGCCGGATAAGTTAGATGTAGTGGCGGCCCTCGTGGAGCGCGGCGCTGAACTCAAGATTATTACGGATAATCTCGCCGTTGCTGAGGCCATATCAAACCATCCGGGCGCTCACCGCGTACTGATCGAAATTGATTGTGGAGAGCATCGAACCGGGGTTGTCGCAGATAGCCCGAGTCTAAACGAGATGGCGGTGGCCGTCGAACGGTCAGGGCGCTCGAAAATCCTCGGAGTGCTGACCCATGCCGGTCATTCCTATGCCACGCGCACGCCTGATGCCGCTGCCGTGATCGCCGAGGCTGAACGTGTGGCCGCGGTCACAGCGGGGGAAAGGTTGCGGGAGGCCGGATTTGAGACCCCAATTATAAGTGTCGGTTCGACTCCAACGGCCACCCATGGGGTAACCTTTGATGGCGTCACCGAAGTACGCCCCGGGGTTTATGTGTTTCAGGATATGTTCCAGGTAGGAATTGGATCATGCTCCATAAATGCACTGGCATTGAGCGTGTTGGCGTCCGTCATCGCGAATAATCGCGATCGCGGGACCCTCATGTTGGATGCCGGCGGTCTGGCGCTCTCGAAAGATCGGTCCACATCAAACTCGGATTTTGATGCGGGCTTTGGGCAGATCGCGGACTTGAGCGGAGCTATACTTCCTGGATTGCGAGTAAATAGCGTACATCAGGAACATGGCGAGGTGCTTGTCGAAGACCCAGCGCTTTTCGCAAACCTCACTGTTGGGACGAAGGTTCGCGTCTTTCCAAACCACGCTTGCATGACAGCCGCCGCCTACGAAGTCTACAATGTGATCGATGGTGGATTTGAAGTAGTTGATCAATGGGAGCGGTGCAACGGATGGTGACACCCATTAAGTTATTGCACGCTATTATGGCATGGCCGATTTGAGTTCCAAAGGACTCTTCATTGCAATTGATTTAGCCATTTGAAGATTACCTCACTTCATACTTTCACCGAATTGGTCCGGTCAATGGGTATTTTTCGCTTTCCTCTTAGTTTGTCCAAAAGTCAGCGTGGTAGCTTCGCTAAGTTTCTTTACGTCTAATCCGCAGAGGGTGAGATGGCGTTAAAATTAGCTGGCAGCGCGACCATACACTAGATAGGTGATCGTCGGCTGGTTTCTAATTAGAAATAACGATTGGCTTGCCCATCTAATTGAAATACCAATTCATCTTTCAGAATTGTCAGAGTCCGACTATCTCTGTTTACGGATACTGGCTGATTTGAGCTGTCCACAAGCCGCCAGTATGTCACGGCCGCGTGGCACGCGAATGGGTGCTGAAAACCCGCCGTTATTGAGTATTTCGGCGAACTGACCCATCCGAGTATTGGATGAGCACTTATAAGGTGCGCCTTCCCAGGCATTGAACGGTATTAGATTAAACTTCGCTGGAACCCCTTGAAGCAAGCGAACTAACTCCCTTGCGTCTGCATCGCTGTCGTTCACACCTCTCAGCATGACATACTCAAAGGTGATGCGTCGGGCATTGTTCGCGCCTGGGTAGGCGCGGCAAGCATCTAGTAATTCGGAAATAGGGTATTTTCGATTGATCGGAACTAAAATATCTCTGAGGTCGTTACGCACGGCGTGCAGGCTGACTGCCAAGTTTACGCCCAGTTCTTCTCCACAGCGCTGCATCACGGGCACGATTCCGGAGGTTGAGAGTGTGATCCGGCGTTTTGATAAGGCGATGCCTTCGCTATCCATAATGATGGTCAGCGCCTTGGCCACGTTCTCATAGTTGAGCAACGGTTCCCCCATGCCCATCATGACGATATTCGATATTAGGCGTCCACCATCGTTGGGGGTTGGCCATTCATTGTAGGAGTCGCGTGCCAGCATGAACTGTCCAACAATCTCCGCAGCGGTTAAGTTTCGGACTAATTTTTGCGTGCCGGTCCTGCAGAACGTGCATGTTAACGTGCAGCCGACCTGGGACGAGATGCAGACTGCCCCCCGGTCATCTTCGGGGATAAAGACTGTTTCCGCCTGTTGGTTGTCGTCGAATTCTACCAGCCATTTGCGTGTCCGGTCTTCCGAAGTTTGCATGTTGGATACTAGCGGGCGCTTGACGACATAGTTTTCAGTCAACGCCATTCGTAATGACTTGGCCAAGGTCGTCATCCGATCGAACTCGGTTTCGCCTTGATGATAAATCCAATGCCAGAGTTGTTTAGAGCGAAATGGCTTTTCACCCATCGAGACGACTTCAGCCGCCAACTCTCCACGACTCAAACCGGCTAGATTTTTGCGCTCCGAGGTCATGGGGCCTTGTTTGATCAGATTTTACAGGCTTTGCCAATCGCCTTGTAGGCCGCCGTAAATCCTTTTAGGGAATAAGTATCTGTTGTCCGGGTGCCGCGAGAGGAGACGCCCCGAACAATCAGCTCAGCACCACGAATCATGGATTTTACCAATTTGTTGTCCGTTCCAGCGTCGGCGGCGAAGGCCCACTGCCCATTCGTGAAGAGCTCAAACCTCTCTTTGCCGATAATCATCTTGACCTCCGACGATTTTTTATAAGTGTAGCCTGCGCGAAGGCTGATCACGTTTTTGCTTTTCTCTGAAGGTCGATGCGTTATCAAAAGGAAGGTTTGCCCGCGTTTGGTATATTTACCCTGAGTTTTTTGAGGTTCGGCCCCCATGTAGCACACAAGTCTTTTATTTTCAAAAGTCGTATAGGCTTCCCAGTCACCGTTTGAGGTAATTAAGGCCTTGGCCGATGTTTCAGCCGCCGCCGCCGCGATGAGCAGACTGGCGAGCAAAATAGTGCACCCTGAGCGATGTGTTTTCTGATGAATTGTCATTAAACCATAAATAGACTGTTGAGCGGTTCCTTGCCAAGTCTTCAGCATTGGCGCGTGCATATTTACTGTATTATTATCACGCCCGTAGAAGTGGCTACAAATCGAGTTATGATACTTCGAATAACCACCGTGTTTTTGGCGTTCGCATGTTTCACAAATGCCTGATCGAACTTGATCCAATGAATATTGATAGTCAGTATTTAGCCTACACGCAGATCTCTCGTTTCAATTCATGCAAGGAACTTCAATGAGCTTGATCTCCAACAAGGAAATCCTAATTTTTCATGCTATCCCTGCCGGCAGATTTAGTAGGTGGACAACATATTTCCTAATAATCACGATTGGAAGTTTTCTAATCGCAGTTTCCTCAAAAGTTCAGGTTCCGTTTTATCCGGTACCTATGACTTTACAAACGATGACTGTGCTTATGTTAGGCATGGCTCTGGGCTGGCGTCTCGCAGGAGCGACTCTTTTCCTTTATCTCGTAGAGGGTGCATTAGGTTTACCCGTTTTCGCAGGCACGCCTGAGAAAGGAGTTGGTTTAGCCTATATGCTGGGGAGTACGGGAGGTTATCTTTTTGGTTTCATTATTGCGGCAATGGTATGCGGATGGCTGGCCGAGCGTGGTTGGGGATATAATTTCATTTCTACAGCTACATGTATGGTTATCGGCAATTTGTTGATATACGGTTTTGGTCTATTTTGGCTTGGGATGACGTTTGGTTGGGATAAACCACTACTGGAATGGGGGGTTATCCCGTTTTTATGGGGAGACTTACTTAAAATTATTATTGCCGCTCTTGTTATGCCGCTCGCCTGGAAAATAAGTGTCAAACACTGATATTCACTGCGCTCATGGCATCAGTGAATTGAAATAGCCATCTGGGACGGCCTGAATTTACTATCGAACAGGAATTTTACTACGGGCAAGATTTTAAACCAGCATCCAGTTTCATTTCGAAAAATTTGCTAGGGTGCTTATACAGAGCACAAACATATTCTCTGTAAACCGCTGTTTCTGCTGCCAGTACGTATTAGCTTCTGAACTGGTTGGCTGTATGCGATTCGCACCATATTGAAACGTTCCAAAAGCTCGCGGTCACCTGCCTAAACCAAGACTAGCGGGAGCTCAATATCCAGGTCACACGCTGAGGCTATATCCGATTGATTTGAGAACTAAGGAGGTAAAGGAAATGGATGTCGTCTCCCGGGTGTTAAAATTCTGGTACGGGGAGGAGCCTCTGGATCTAGCTGCTGACGGTAATTACCGGGCGGCCTGGTTTAAGAAGAACGACGCCTTTGATCAAGCTATCCGAAGTTGTTTCGAGAATGATGTTTTGGCCGCTGCCGATGGGAAACTGGATGACCTTAAGGAGACAACTGCAGGCGTTTTGACTTTTTGTATTTTGCTCGACCAGTTCCCGCGAAATCTCTATCGGGGGTCGCCGCAGGCTTTCGCCGGTGACCCTATTGCTCTGGAAACTGCCAAGGATGCGATTGCCCGGGGCCTGGACCAGAAATTAGGGAAGACGCGGCGTATGTTCATCTATCTGCCTTTTGAGCACAGTGAAAACGTAGATGATCAGATCACTGCTGTTGAGCTGTTCAAAACCTTAGAAGATGAAAAAACTTACCGTTACGCCCTTGAGCATTATTATATTATTTCGCGTTTCGGCCGTTTCCCAGGCCGCAACGTTGCCTTGGGCCGCGAGAGTTCGAAAGAGGAAATACGGTTTTTGGAGAAGTTCAGGGCCTTTTGACCTGGTTATTCATTGATCCGGATTTGTATCTCTTGGGTTTCTGGCACCGCAAATGCTGAGCGGGCAAAACTTGGCGGCCCCATAAATACCGACGCATTGTTCGAGAACGCGTAATCCTCCAAGGGAATGCCCAGTAAGCCCTGGTCAAATTCATCATTGTCATTCTCGTCGTGGTAGACGGCAACGGCATAAAGCTTGTGCGTCAAACCAGTGAATTTGTGGCGGGCGACTCCCTTAAGAATAGGAACCTCTGCCCTGAGAACCATACCGTCGGATTTAGGGAACCGACCCGGATCATCGTAAAGGGCGATATGAACATTCCCTTCCTGACTACGCAGTCCTGAAACGATCACGAACAAGTCATTGTTTCCCCCTCTGCCCGAGGTGACTGCAAATAGGCTCAAAATGACAGCCAAGACGATACAGGTCAGGGGCCGACGCCGGATCGCTGGACTTTCCTCCATTTCTTTAATACGGCGAATCAAATTTTGATATTTAGATAGTATCCGCGTGGAACGTTGTCCCGGGGCGGTTGATTTTGGTCGAGGACTTGATTGAGGCGTCTCAGGCTACGCTGTTCTTCTGCCGACGAGCCTTGGTCCACCGTCGATGCGCGAGCGCGGACCTCGCGTAATGCGTCTGATTGATAGCCGTTTTGGCGAACTGTCTGCCCTGACAATTGGGCGTTCGCTATTGTTAATCCATCCGTCATGGGGGCTAAAGTAATGGTAAAAGGTTAATGGAATCTCAAAGCCGTTACTGGTTGGCGGTTAAGTGGGCTCGGGATGGCGGACAAAGGCGATACCCTCTCCAGCACGAAAATGTTTGAGCGCCCAAGTTACGCTGGGGAAAGCCAGAGCATCCCAGGGGATATCCGACCATTCGAGAAGTTTGACGTCCTGACTTTCTGGACCTGGACTGAATTCAGGCGTGGCCAGTTCGGCGCNATGAATTACGTAGACCTGACTGATCCNNGGGATCTCATAGATGCCAAGTACGCCGGTAATGTTGATNTGGGTTTGCGCCTCTTCCCAAGCCTCGCGAGCCGCGCCTTCTGCAAAGGTTTCGTTGAGCTCAAGATATCCAGCCGGGATGGTCCAGTATCCCACCCTTGGCTCGATTGCACGTTTGCAGAGCAGAACCTTGTCTTGCCAGGTGCACACGGCTCCTACCACAATCTTTGGATTTTCATAGGCGATATATCCGCAATCCAGACACGTTAGCCGAGGCCGGTCGTCTCCGTCAGGGATCACTCTTGCGGAAGGGCCAATTAGGTCAGTTGTTTTACTCATCGATTTAAGTGTGAAGATGTCGATTAGAGAACGCAAGTTAGAGTTCTGTCCTATGAAGATGTAAACAACATCACAGGACTGCATAACGGTTCTAATGATATGAGAAATAATTGATTCTCCAATCATATGCGGAGTGATATAATGTTTCAATGTGCGCCCAGCGACATGGGGGTGGAAGAAGACGAGGTGAAGGCTGAGGATTAACAGCGGCAATGACCGAGAACCCCAAGTTCGAGCATAATTTCCTGGACCTCAAGAGAGAGGGTATAAACGATCATACTTCACTGGGTAGAGTCTCCCTGAGCCTGCGTAGCACGTTGTTCTGGGCTTTCGGTCTTGCCTCTCTATTGATCCTGGGGGTTGTTTTCGTGCTTGTGGACCAGCGTATCGTCTCGGCGATGAATGACTGGCGCGCGGCGCACAAAGTTTCAATCCTGATGACTCGCACGCAGTCGGGTCTGGCGCGCGTTGAGGCGTTGGAAAAGTCCTATGCGCTCGATAAGGAGCCCGAGTTGACGGGTTTTTTCTCCGAGGAATTGTCGCGCATCGGCATGGCGTTGGACGAACTCTACGCATTTCCGCAAGCCGAGCCTGTGCGCCAACATATTGCTACGCTACGCGATGGCGTTGAGCAGTATGGTCAGCAGTTTACCCGGTTTGTGGCTGCCGAGGAGGCAATGGATGCAGGCATAAACTCGCTCCTGCAACGCCAGACGGCGCAACTGCGTCAGGAATTTACGGCCGTCGGGCTTATCAATCTGGCCGATACGATAACGAGCATTGCTCCCCAGGATAGCGACACGNTTCGCCTATCGGCGCACGAGAAAGAGAGNGGAATNAGCGANAGGTTCCAGACTATTTATCAGTCTCTGCGGGGNTCGGAGATACCCAAGGAGACTAAGGANAACCTGCNAAATAAGCTCCAGGCGTATCAAACAAAATTGATGACGATCATCAATAATCGATTTGACCTGGAACNGGAGCGCAAGAATTTTGGTGAGATTCTAACCTATATGAAGCCCAGCACGAACGCCTTATCGGAGTTCACCAATAATTTGGAACTTAGCACGACGAGGCGCCTCGATCAGGCCAGCAGCTTGGCGCGGTATTCTATCGCGGGTGCCACGGCGGCGGTGTTCCTATGGTTTATGCTCTCAGGCATTTTATTGTTCCGAAGCGTTGTGAGCCCGCTCCAGGACTTGGCCTTTGCGGCGGCGCGTTTGGCAGACGGAGATCGTCGAACACGGGTTCCGGCACGGGATAACGTCGATGCCACAGGTCAAATCGCCCGCGCCCTCCACAAGTGGATCGATGATATGGCCAATGCGGATCAGGTGCGTTGGGAATTGGATAAGCTGCGCGCTAAACTTGAGTTAAAGATCCCCGATGCCGACTTCAGCATTCAGGCGGCAGCTGAACCTTCAGACCTGCATGCCGAGATTGAGAAAATTGAGAGGACATCGGACTCGGTGTCGCAGCGCAAATCGTTGCTGGCTTCGCCAATCATTGAGAGGACAACACCCGCGCGTCCCACGGCGCCAAATCCAGCTTTAGCCGCTTTCGAGACAGACAATACGGCTCCGATCTCGTTGATCTCTCAGCAATTGACGCATTTTAGTNAATATGTGACGGCCGCTGCCCAGGACGTAGAACAAACCGAAACTTTGGTACGGAACATCAGCGAAGCCATGTCGCATATCGAAGTCTTGGGTAATTTGGTGACTGANACCCGTCACCAAGTAAACCTCATTGTCTTAAATGGGAAGAAGTGGNGTGAAGGAGACGNTNGGATGAGNCAGGAANCAGGGACGCTGCGCCANCTCGATGCTATCCGTGATGNTACGGATCGCACTGAGCGCACGTTGCAATCGGTTCGGGCTGCCATGGAACATATCAATGCAATTNCCCACGANATNGCCNNAACGGCGTCTCTAGAGGCCTTGGAAGCCACCGACAAACTGCTTTCACAGTCCCAATATCTGCAACACATTTTGGGCGATATTATGGGTAAGGTTGACCCCAAGCCGGCGCAACGTCTGTCGCCGCCAATACCGCATCAGGACCAGCCACCAGAACAACGGGACACGCCCCCGCATAAGGCGAAGGCGTACTTCGGCTTATTCTTCTAGAGCAGCCACTCCAGGCAGAGTCTTGCCCTCCAGCCACTTAAGGAACGCACCGCCCGCCGTAGAGACATAGGAGAATTGATCGAGTACTCCTGCGTTAGCAAGCGCCGCGACCGTGTCGCCGCCACCAGCGACACTTAGCAACAGACCGTCCTGGGTCAGACGCGCTGCTTCGCAAGCGACGTTGTTGGTTCCGCTATCGAAGGGTGTGATTTCAAAGGCGCCAAGGGGTCCGTTCCATAACACAGTACTGCATCGACCGAGACGCTGAACTAAGTCGCCGATGCTGGCAGGCCCCACGTCTAGAATCATTGAATTGGCAGGTACTGCGTTCACGGAAACTGTCTGGTTTGTGACTCCGGCTTTAAACGCTTGGGCCACCGTCGCATCGACCGGCAGAACAATCTCGCACCCTGCGTTGGTCGCGCCGGCCATGATGTCTTGGGCTTGACCTTTCATGTCCGGTTCGAAGAGCGATTTTCCCACCGAAAGACCTTTGGCGAAGAGGAATGTGTTAGCCATACCGCCGCCAATAATCAATTGATCGACCTTTGACGCGAGGTTCCCCAGAACCTCCATCTTAGTGGAGATCTTGGCGCCGCCGACTACCGCCGCCACTGGTCGTTCTGGGCTATTAAGAACGCCGCTAAGCGCTTTTAATTCGGAATTCATGAGCCGTCCCGCTGCTGCTGGCAGCAAGTGCACGATGGCTTCAGTTGACGCATGGGCCCGGTGGGAGCAGGAAAAGGCATCATTGACGTAAACATCCCCAAGATCGGCCATGGCTTGGGCGAAGGTCTTGTCATTGGCTTCCTCACCGGCATGGAATCGAAGGTTTTCGAGAACCACTACCTCGCCGTTGTTGGCCGAGTCTATGGCCGCGATGGCGGTCGTGCCAATGCAATCGGCGCCAAATAGTACATCTTGGTCCAGACTNGTCTGCAGAGCCATCGCGACCGGCCGCAGAGACATCTCGGGGTTATATTGGCCCATGGGGCGTCCAAAATGGGAAATCACGATGACTTGTGCACCTTTAGCCTGCAAATCGCGGATGGTTGGCAAGGTTCGCTCGATTCGTGTGACGTCGGTCACCAGNCCATCATGCATCGGGACGTTCAAATCNGCTCGTANTAGTACGCGCTTTCCGGCGACATCAAGATCATCGATGGTATTCANCTGGCTCAGGATTAGAACTCCTCCAAACATTGGGAACGCAGATTTATTTATAGGGTGTAGAAAGTTATGAGGCCAGAGCCACGTGCATGATACTAGCGTTTGACTGCTCTTGCTCGAGCGTCCGCCTCGGCCGCCTTTGCATTTTCGCCCAGGACCCGGTAGGCATTGGCCAGCCGCCGCCAGCCGTCGGGATCATGAGGATGTTCCTCCAGCCGGTCCGCTAACCGTTGGACCATGCCGCGGATCATATTCTCGCGCTCTTCGGGGGTCATCTGACGGGCCGCCTCCACGTCATCGCGGCCCGGGCCTGGCGTGGCCGACGCCGAAGGCGGCGGTTCCATAGCCAAGGCCTCAGCGCTGGGCTTGAAACTACTGGGATCAACACCTAATTCTCGCGAAGCGGCAACAATCTGACTGTGAACGGCTGTCAACCATGGCGCGCTTGGTGGGGAGATGGCAATTAGGTCGACCCAATCCTGGATGGCGCCATGGACGTCGTTGGCCTGCGCTTTCGCAAGTGCTAGATAATAGCGAGCACGCGGATTACGGGGATCTGCGGCAAGCGTCTTGCTGAACAGATCGTGGGCCTTTGCACTGACAATGTTATTTTGCGTTGGGATCAAGGCTTCAGCGTATTGGAGCAGGACCCTAGGGCTATTCGGTGCAAGGTCATGGGCCTTTTGCGCGGCTGCTAGGGCGTCTGCCGTGCGACCCATATTGGTATAATACTCGCTGAGGAGCATCCATCCTTTCAGGTTATCCGGTTCGTCCTCAAGGCGTTTTACTAACCGTTGGGCTTGGACTTTCATCTCTTCGGCCTGGCGCTGTTTGAACACCTGCCGGGTTTCGGTGGCAATATCGCGGTCGGCATAGGGCAGGTTTGGGAGTTGTGGCGCTCCCATCACGATGTAAGCGATCAATGCAGCCGACGGCGCAACCAGGGAAAGGCCAATAGTCACTGGAGATAATGCGCTAGGCTTTGGTCCCTCATTTTTTTCGGTGGTGGCATCAGCGACATCGGCCAGGGTCAGGATCCGGCGCTCGATCTCTGTGCGCGCGGCCGCGGCCAAATCCGCACTGAGGATGCCGCGTTGCGAATCGCGCTCCAGTTCTGAGAGTTGATCCTTGTAGACCGTGATGTCGAACTCGGCCCGGGCCGGAGGGGTGCCGTTGTTTTGCCGCATCAGGGTTTGTAAGATTATGGCGCAGACAATCAGTGAGATCAGTCCAATCAAAACCCATAGCAGTGTCATGATCCGTCCTTGTCCAACAAATCATTGAGGCGAGCGCGTTCCGCATTGTTCAGCGATGTGGCCCTTGGCGGACCAAGAACGACACGGTGTTGGCGGCGATAGAATCCAAACCCGGCCAATAGCGCGATAAGGACGAAAAACACTGGGCCGCCCCATAGAACCAATGTCGCGCCCTTGAATGGCGGCTTCAGAAGAACGAAATCGCCGTAGCGAGAAACTACATATTCTACCACTTCTTGGTCGCTGTCGCCGGCGATAAGGCGGTCACGCACTAAGACGCGTAGGTCGCGTGCCAAAGTTGCGTCCGAATCATCGATGGATTGGTTTTGGCAAACAACGCAACGAAGGCCTTTCGAGATTGCCCGTGCCCGGGTTTCTAACAGTGGATCAGCGAGCATTTCGCTCGGATCAACGGCGAAAACCGCCGGCCCGAAAGCCAACATACTTAAGAAGGCAATCAGGTATCGCATGTTAGGGCGCTCCAATCTTCCGTAGTCTCTCGATCATGGGCTTTACAGTGTTCTCCCAGATCTTCTTGTTCAGTGGGCCGACGATCTTGTGCCGGATGACGCCCTTCGCGTCGACTAGGAAGGTCTCCGGTGCTCCGGTGACTCCAAAGGCGATGGCCGCGCGACTCTTCGGGTCGTCGCCGACCAGGGCATATGGGTCGCCATGCTTTTTCAGCCAGGCCGCCCCCGCATCGGGGTCCTCTTCCCGCCAGTCAATGCCGTGAATGGTGACCGCGCCGGACTCCTTNAGGTCCATGAGGAACGGGTGTTCTGCCCGGCAGGCAACACACCAAGATCCAAAGATGTTGACCAACGCAACACTGCCTTTCAAATCCGTGCTAGCAAAACCTTTGTTGTCGCGCCCCTTGATGGGTTTGAGCTCGAAGTCCGGCACGGGCTTGCCCTCCAGCATGCTGGGCAAGCGTTTAGGGTCCTTGGTCAGGCCAACGGCGAAATAACTGGCCAAAACTAGAAACACGGCAAGCGGGATCAGAAAGAAAACACGCCGGTTCATGCGATCAGGCTCCTTGCACGGCCGCATCCGCGCGGCTGCGTTTTGGCGCGCCAACCCGGTGGCGTCGGTCTGTCAGGCTGANNGCACCACCAAATACCATGATNAATGTGCCGATCCACATCCAAANCACCAGGGGNTTGAAGTATAGCCGCGTCACATAGGCACCGTTAGCGCCCTCCGGATCACCAAGAACGGCATACAGGTCGCCAGCCAATGTTGTATGGATTGCAGCCTCCGTTGTGGGCTGTTTGGAGACGGCGTAGATTCGTTTTTCGGCGGCCAGATTCGTTACATGTTCGCCGTTCCGTCGGACCGTGAATTTGCCTGCAACAACGCTGTAGTTCGGACCATTGCCGGCTTTGGCACCGTCGAAAGTGAATTCGTAACCGCTAACCATGACCCTGTCGCCGGGTTTCATGNCCTGAATGCTCTCCACCGTCCAGGCCCCAGCCCCAGCCATGCCGATGATGCTGACCGCCAGACCCACATGACCTAAGGTCATCCCCCAGCTGGCACGTGGTAGGCGGGTCANGCGGCGAAGCGCGTCACCTAATGGGATCTGGAAGAGACGGATACGGCTGGCTAATTCGGTCACGGCACCTAAGGCNAACCAGACCCCAAGCGCCAGCGCTATAGCGCCCAGAACGGGAGCGTCCTGATNTGCCATGAAAGCCAGNAGCCCGGTCAATAACGCNGCACCAAAAGCCAACCTCAGACGGAGGAGCGCTGGGATCACGTCGCTGCGCTTCCAATGCAGGAATGGCCCGATGGCCATGGCAACGATCATTGGGATCATCANAGGAATGAACACGGCGTTGAAGAAGGGGGCTCCGACCGAAACNTTGCCNCCGCCCAGNGCATCCAGNAGAAGAGGATAAAGGGTCCCCAAAAGCACGGCCGCNGCCGCNGTAGTCATGACTAGATTATTGAACAATAAGGCCCCTTCGCGGGACACCGGTTGAAACAGGCCCGTGCTGGTGAGCTGTGGTCCCCGCCAGGCATACAGCGCCAGCGAGCCGCCGATGACGATGATTAGTAGAACCAGGATGAAGACCCCGCGTGTCGGATCGGTCGCAAAGGCATGCACGGACGTGAGTACGCCGGAGCGGACTAGAAAGGTTCCNAGCAAGCTGAGTGAGAAGGTGATGATCGCCAAAAGCACGGTCCAGCCCTTAAGGCTATCGCGCTTCTCTGCCACGGTTGCAGAGTGCAGCAACGCCGTACCGGCCAGCCACGGCATGAACGAGGCGTTCTCCACGGGATCCCAGAACCACCAGCCGCCCCAGCCCAACTCGTAATAGGCCCACCAGGATCCCAGCGCGATACCNGCGGTGAGAAAACACCAAGCCGCTAAGGTCCAGGGTCGCACCCACCGCGCCCAGGNGGCATCGACCCGGCCTTCNATCAACGCTGCGATGGCAAATGAAAAGGCCATGGAGAACCCCACGTAGCCGAGGTAAAGCATAGGTGGATGGAAGGCGAGGCCGGGGTCCTGCAGGAGTGGATTGAGGCCTTGGCCGTTCAAGGGCGGAGGAAATATCCGTTCGAATGGGTTCGACGTTAAAAGCATGAAAAGATAAAAACCGACCGCGACCATCGCCTGCACNGCCAGCACCCGGGCCTTAAGGGTCGGCGGCAGGTTGCCGCCAAACACCGCTACGGCTGCGCCAAACAGACTCAGGATCAGGACCCAAAGCAGTAACGAGCCCTCGTGATTACCCCAAACGCCAGAGATCTTGTAGATCAGCGGTTTGTCTGTGTGCGAATTATTCACCACATTGACTACGGTGAAGTCGGAAATCAGATAGACGTGGGTTAGACAGCCGAAGGCCAGTGTAACCAGGAGAAACTGAATGATTGCCGTTGGTTGCGCTAGAGCAATCCACGGACCATAGCGAAGTTGTGCACCGACCAGAGGCACAGCCGATTGCACGACGGATATGAAAAGGGCCAAAATAAGAGCGAAATGCCCCAACTCAGCGGTCATTGGGCAGCCTCCTTAGGCTTCCATTGGCCTGACTTTTTGAGCGCTTCGGCAACTTCTGGGGGCATGTAATTTTCGTCATGCTTGGCCAATACCTCATCGGCTTGGNACACACCATTTTTAAAATGACCTTCGGCAACAACGCCCTGACCTTCACGGAAAAGGTCCGGAAGGATACCCTTGTACTGAACCGTTACGGTTTTCGCCGTATCGGTTATGGTAAACGCGACAACAGCGCCCGCGAGCTTCTCGACGCTGCCAGCCATGACTAGACCACCGATGCGGAGTCGTTGGGCCGAATTGGGGTTTTTTATCGCCAATTCTGAAGGGCTATAGAAGAACACGATATTGTCCTCGAACGCTGTGAGGATCAGCGCCACCGACGACCCCAACAGCAGCAAGCCGATCATCACGAAAGTCAGCCGTTTGTGTTTACGTTTCATCGTTGNGCGCTTGTTGGCGGNGACGGGACCTGGGACCCAGTGCCATCAGCTTTTCGTTGGACGTGTGTTGAAAGCGGCGGCTCATGATCCACAGCCCCACCATTAAGATCGTTGCGATCGCGTAGGCCGACCAGACGAAGTTGCCGTATCCGCCCATATCAAAAAAGGCCGCCATTTTATTTTGCCTCCCTGGTTGCGGCCTCGTTGGCCTGGTGCACTTGACGCATGCGGATTGTGCGTACCTTCATGGCGTTAATTTCCCCTCGCATACGGATCAGCAGAACCCATACGTAATAGGCCTTAAAGGCCAGGGCCATCAAAATTAGCGGTGTCATCATGCTGGAATGTATCGCTGGACCACCGGCCTTCAAAACACTNGCTGGTTGGTGCAGGGTGTTCCACCAATCGACGGAAAATTTTATGATGGGGACATTTACAAAACCGACCAAAGCNAAAATTGCNGAAGCCTTNAATCCCCGTTCGGCGTCGTCGAAAGCGTTATTAAGGGCAATGTAACTGAGATATAGAAAAAATAGGATTAGAACCGAAGTTAGGCGTGCGTCCCAGACCCACCAAGTTCCCCACATNGGTTTACCCCAAAGTGAGCCGGTCAAAAGCGCCAGAAGCGTGAAACATGCGCCGATGGGCGCTGTGGCCCGCGCCGCTAAGTCAGCAAGCGGGTGCTTCCAGATTAGTGCGGTTCCACAGGCGGCAGCCAAGGCCGTGTAGCANAATAATGCCATCCAAGCCGCGGGCACATGGATGTACATTATCCGGACGGTCTCGCCTTGCTGATAGTCGGCAGGCGATGCGAAAAGGCCGTAATACCACCCAGTCATAAAAAACAGAAGTGTTAGAGCTGCGGCCCAGGGTTGAATCATGTCGGCCAGATGCAGAAATCGTGTTGGATTTGCAAACCGATGAATCATAGATCCATTTTCTCCTTTGGCACTCGGACGTCATATGACCGACGATGTCGTATTACGGAATTTGGTCGAAATAGGCTTCGGCGCAAGTCAATGATCGGTGAGCAGCTTCGGAGGATCATGATCGAAGCGCCTGCCTTAGCGCGCTTGCCGATACCCATGGGCACAAAGCCAGCGTAGCCATTAATAGTCCGGCTAGGGCGAGAAGGTGGGATCTGACAGGAAGTCCAATNAGTCCGGAGTCGATGGCGCTCGCACCAAATATAAGGATCGGAATGTACAAAGGTAGGACCAGTAGGGAAATCAATACGCCGCCGCGCCGGGCCCCAAGAATTAAGGCGGCGCCAATGGCCCCAATTAGGCTCAAGCTTGGCGTGCCCAGNGCCAGTGCTGAAATCAACACAGCAAAGCCGTCCGCAGGCAGGTTCATCAGGATGGCCATGATCGGGGCAGCAATGATNAGCGGCAGTCCGGTGGTCAGCCAATGGGCGGTAACTTTGGCTGCGACTGCAACTTCCAACGTTATTGGTTGCAGCATTAGGACTTCTAAACTTCCGTCCTCATAATCCGCATCAAACAGGCGGTCCAACGATANCATGGAGGCTAAAAGGGCTGNCACCCAAATAACCCCAGCGGCGATGCGGGCGAGAATATTTGCTTCNGGNCCNACCCCGAACGGGNATANNGCGACNCCAATGACGAAAAACATCACAATCATNANGCTGTCCATACCTTGTCGGTAGGCTAGTTTAAGGTCGCGGGCGAGGATGGTCATGAAACTAGACAAGGGTCGGATCCTCGATAGCGTAATCAGTGAGGTGCAACATGGCGTGGTCGGTTAGGGTTAGTTCCTGATGGGTGGATACCACGACCATGCCGCCTGCTGCACGGTGTTGGTCGATGGCATCGCAAAGCGCGGCAGTGGCATCCGCATCAAGGGCGTTGAACGGCTCGTCCAAAAGCCATAGATCAGCCGGTGCAGAGAGAATACGGGCCAGATTAACCCGCCGTTTCTGGCCAGCGGAGAGGAACTGACCTGGAATGTCTGCTAGCGGAGAAATCCCAATTTTTTCTAGGGCTCTAGCCACATCTGACTGCGGTGCGCGCAACTGTGTCCAGAACGCGACGTTTTCTGAGACAGTCAGGACCGCCTTTACCGGATCCGCATGCCCCAAATAGTGTGTGCGACCATAGTGAAGATCAGGGTCATCGGCTATACATAAATCGGAGTCGGACCATCTAATTCGGCCTTCCAAAGGTTGGATCAGTCCGGCCATCACCCGCAGCAGAGTGGATTTCCCACTGCCATTAGGCCCACGGAGGATCAAGACGTTACCAGGCTGCAGCGCAAATGCGAGGTTGGCGAAGACTAGGCGGCCGCCACGGAAACATCCTAATCCTTCACCTAAAAAATCCGGCATAAGCCATACAGCGTCCTGTTCTTAAAACATTCCCGGACCCTAGCGTAAGGGCTCCGAAAAAAGAAGCACCACCTTCACTCTTGAAACATCGCAAAAATTGCGACCAAGGCGAGGATGCCCGGCCGCTGGAGTCGGAAGGGGGTTGTCGATAAGGTTGCCAGGGAGGGAACATTTCTAGTGTGCTTGAGAAGCTCTAACTTTTAACATGATCGCATAGAAATATGACGAGATTGCGCTAAACCTTAGGTTATTTAGGGGCGATGAAAATCAGAAATTTGCGGTTAGTGTCCGCATTGGCCCGGCCTGAATTCAACACCTTCTTTAACATCACGATCTTAAACTGCGAAAAATCGCCGCTGTCCATTAGACAAATTCATCGCCGGCTATTAAAAGATCGGGTCCCTTATGATGGTTTTTCATTCTGTCATTGGATATCGTAAAAGCTGGCGTGATTGCTTTGTCAAGCGGGCGTCTTTCTGGGTTGTTTAAGCGCTGTGATTGCGAATATCGTCGATTACCTTTCCGTCATCGGGCAGACTGCCCGCCGCTACGAAGCAGACTTCGCCACGCAGTTTGCATATCGCTTGGATGGTTGCTTTAATTTCCTCTGTCAGACTTTTGACGCCGCTGCCAGCAGCCTCGATTGGGCCATCAATCTCGCAGGACAGAGTCATGACGTCGGTCGTGCCACGGCTGTCGACTACCAAGCGAGCCTTATGCACCTCAGGGTGGCGGTCCAAGATTTTTGCGATTTGTACCGGATGCACAAACATGCCTTTGACCTTAGTAGTTTGATCGGCGCGCCCCATCCATCCTTGCAAGCGCGTATTGGTCCGACCGCATGGGCTCGCACCCGGAATTATCCGTGAAAGATCACCCGTACCGAAACGGATCAAGGGGTATTCGTGACGGAAGCAGGTGGCGACAATTTCGCCAACTTCTCCATCGGGAACGGGATCTTTGGTGCCTGGCCGAACTATCTCCAAGAATACGCCTTCGTCGACAATGAGTCCCTCGCGCGCCGGAGATTCGTAACCGAGGTTTCCAAGATCTGCGGAGGCATAAATCTGCTGGCAATTGACACCCCTGCTCTCGATGTCCTGGCGAAGCGCTGGTGGAAGCGGCTCTGCACCGACTAGAGCCTTGGTGAGCGAAGAAATATCGCGATCTAACTCATCGGCTTTTTCAAGAATAATTTTTAAGAAAGAGGGGGTCCCCGTGAAGGCATTGCAACCTATATCTGCAATGGCATGTACTTGAAGTTCCGTATTGCCGACACCGGCCGGGACGACCGCGCATCCAATGGCGGCGGCGCCCGTCTCCATCATCAACCCGGCGGGAGTGAAATGGTACGAGAAGGTATTGTGAACGACATCACCAGCTCGGATTCCAGCGGCGAAAAGGGCTCGCGCCGTGCCCCACCAATCGTCAGCGAAACCGTCTACGTCGTAGATAGGGCCAGGCGACTGGAAGATACGCCGCATTTTGCCGGGTGGTACCGCATTTAATCCGCCGAGTGGTTTTGATTTGGCTTGCAGCTCAATGAGGTCGGATTTACGCGTTATTGGCAATTTTGCTAGTTCATTTCGGGAGGTAATCTCATCGGGATTGATGTCGGCTAACAGTGCCGCAAAATAGGGTGATTTTTCCCTTGCGTAGGAAATTTGCTTAGGTAAGGCATTGAAGAGCGCTTGTTCGCGTTCATCTGGGTCTCGGTTCTCCAGATCGTCGTAGAATTCACCGTTCGCCAAGAGATTTTCCCTTAGAGCCAACGCTTGCGGCGACGATAGTGCTTAACATCGCGGAAACTTTTGCGCCCGCCAGTGCTGAGACCCAGATAGAATTCTTTTACGTCTTCATTTTCCCGAAGCGACTTAGCTTCACCATCCATGACGACACGTCCATTTTCCAGAATGTAGCCATATTCAGCAAAGCGGAGCGCCACCATGGTGTTCTGTTCCGCCAACAGGAAGCTCACCTGCTCATTGGTGTTGAGATCACGAACAATTTCAAAAATCTCTTCCACCAACTGCGGCGCTAACCCCATGGAGGGTTCATCCAACAAAATTGTATGTGGGTTAGCCATCAATGCACGGCCAATCGCCGTCATCTGCTGTTCACCGCCGGACGTATATCCAGACTGTGACGTGCGTCGCTCTTTGAGACGCGGAAAGTAATGATAGACCTTTTCGAGAGACTCGGCGACGGCGGCACGGCCATCTTTACGTGTATAGGCGCCGGTCAGCAAGTTCTCTTCCACAGTCAAGTGCTCGAAGCAATGACGACCTTCCATGACCTGGATGACACCTCTCTTGACGAGCTCATTCGGAGTCATCTGATCGACACGCTCACTCATAACTTCGATTGAGCCTTTCGTAACCTCGCCGCGTTCCGCGCGCAGTAGGTTTGAAATTGCTTTCAGCGTAGTTGTCTTTCCGGCGCCGTTAGCGCCTAGTAGCGCCGTAATGCCGCCCTTCTGCAATTGTAGGGATACACCTTTCAACACGAGGATTACATGATCGTAAATGACCTCGATGTTATTGACATTGAGGAGGGGAGCGGCTTCTGCCGCCCCCAACTCAGTCATTTCTGCCGTTTGACCGGACATGCTAATCAGCAACTCCGTGGGGTTATTTTGTTTTCCTTGGCATAGGCAGCAGCTGCCTTTTCCACCATAGGACGAACGACGTCGTTCATGGCCGGGATGAAGTCGGAGATCAGCTTCCAGTTCTTGCCATCCCACTGCTGGACGAATATTCCCGGAGAGTCGCCCTCATGATTCTTGCATGACACATTCAGAGGCCATGAAAAACCAGCGATGCCACGAGCAGCCATTCGCTCTTTGGTCATTTTTAGATTCTCAAAGGCGTTACGCACTTGCTCACCACTTGGCCTCTTGCCTCCAGCCGCTTTTACGGCATCACGAACCGCCTCCGTTGCGAAAGTGTAGGTATTGACCATCCGGTTATAGAGCACCTCGCCAAACGCATTCTCCTTAGCTTTGGCCAGATCACCGTTGTAAACATACTTTAGGATATCTTTATGCGCTTGCGTGTTCGTTCCGGGTGCATGCATTGCTGTTGACTTATAGCCGATGGAACCATCGCCTGCCGGAATCACGTCGGCGTCCGAACCAGACCACCAGTTGCCGACAAACTTGTCCATAGGATAACCAATACTGTTGGCTTCCTTGATGGCAACTTGGTTCATAACGCCCCAGCCTGACATGAAAACCCAGTCGGGCTTTTTCCGACGGATTTGCAACCATGTGGCCTTTTGTTCCTGCCCCGGATGATCGACGGCTAAGCCAGTGAACTTGAAGCCGTATTTCTTTGAGAGAGCCTCTAGTGTCGGGTTCGCCTCTTTGCCATAAGCAGAATTATGGTATACGTGCGCGATGTGCTGACCGCTCAGCTTGTCAAGACCACCGACCTCTTGGCCAACGTAATTGACGAAAGCGGAAGCTTGGCTCCAGTAAGTGCTTGGGAAGTTAAATATCCATTTGAAAACACGACCATCAGCGGCAGCCGTTCTGCCATAGCCACTGGAAAGGATAGGAATTTGGTCCACTGAGGCTTTCGGGATCAGCTGATAAGTTAAGCCCGTCGAATTGGGATTAATGAACATTGCACCACCGTGCTTGTTTTTCATTTTCTCATAGCACTCGACGCCGATTTTAGTGTTGTATTTTGTTTCGCACTCTTCGGAGACAAGCTTGTTCCCTTGAATGCCTCCGTCGCGCTTATTGAGCATTTCGAGAAAATCTCTAACGCCATTAGCTTGCGGAATGCCACTCGGTGCATACGCGCCTGTTCGATAGACCATTACTGGAAAGAAAAGGTCATCAGCATAGGCGCGTTTGGCCTCCGTGACCCCTGTGACGCCGACGGCGATACCGGCGGCAGCTATAAGTAAATGACGCATTTTCATCTCAATTTCTCCCTATTCGTTAAGCGACCTAGTTCCGGTCTTCTTGTCCTGAGCCGTCAACTTAGCATACGACCGGTAGATTTCCCAATACGGCTCAAATTCGTAATGTCCACGCAACTCGTCCCATAAGTAATCAGTATGGGAATGGCCATTGTCGGATCTTCTCTTTGGCGATCTGCCAAAGTCTGTTCAGACCATGTGGTTCAACAATTAAAAAGAACATGATCAAGACGCCAAAGATGATCTCCTCAATATGTTTTGCAAGATCGGCTGTGATCTGTAGTCCAATCATTGGAGGTGCATTGGTGAGGAAAATAGGTAGCAGAATTACGAAACCAGCTCCCAGGATAGAACCTAGGATCGATCCCAACCCTCCAATGATAATCATAAATAGTACAGGAAACGAAACATTGAGAATATCGAAAGCCTCAGTTTCAGCACTACCCAACCAACAAAATATGTAAAGTGCGCCAGCTATCCCGCAGTAGAACGACGAGATGCCGAAAGCAGAGAGTTTTGTCTGCAGCGGACGAATACCTATGATTTCAGCTGCAATGTCCATATCTCTAATTGCCATCCATGAACGGCCTACGTGCCCGCGTGCCATATTCTTTGCGGCAAGCGCGAATACGCACAGGAATATTAAGCAGGTGTAGTAGCGGGCTACGGGTGACGCCTCCGGGCCTGTGATCAAAATGCCAAAGACTTCCCTGGGTGGCGCTGTAATGGTACCAGATGGAGAGTAGTTGAAAAACCACTCGATTTTGTTAAAGCACCAAAGAATGAAGAACTGAGCGGCTAGAGTGGCTACAGCCAAATAAAACCCTTTTATACGAAGGCTGGGCGCCCCGAAAACCATGCCGACTGCTGCCGTAATTCCTCCTGCAAGGAGGAAAACAATAATTATGTTAAGTTCTGGAAAGCTGGTAGAAATTTTATAAGTTGCGTAAGCCCCAACCGCCATAAATGCGCCGGTGCCCAGGCTCACCTGCCCTGCATATCCAGTGAGGATGTTCAGTCCAATCGCCGCCAACGAGAAAATAAGAAATGGGATAATGACAGCCTGGTGCCAATATTCATTGGCAACCAAAGGAATAACTGCGAACGCAACGATAACCACCAAAGCCATAAACCATCGGTCCTGGACAATTGGGAAGATGGCCTGATCGGCCTGGTAGCTCGATTTGAACTGGCCTGCTTCGCGGTAGAACATACGCTCACACCCTCTCGATAATCTTTTCGCCAAACAGACCTTGCGGCCTGAACATTAGGAATACCAGAGCAGCCATGTACGCGAACCATCCTTCGATGGCTCCGCCGAATGCAGGACCCCAATAGACTTCCGATACTTTCTCAAAAATACCTATTAACAGACCCCCAACAATGGCACCTGGCACTGACTCGAAACCGCCCAAGATCAGAACGGGCAAAGCCTTTAAGGCAATAAGGGCAAGTGAGAATTGAACGCCAGCTTTTCCTCCCCACATTATCCCAGCAACTAGTGCCACAAATCCAGCAACCGACCAGACAATTACCCAAATAGTTTTGAGCGGAATACCAACGGCCAGCGCCGCTTGGTGATCGTCTGCGACAGCACGAAGCGCCCGGCCCACAGCGGTTTTCTGGAAGAAAATCGCAAGAAATCCGACTAATAGAGCACCTACGGCAGCAGCTGTAAGGTCGAAGGTGTTAAGCAGCACGCCGCCTAATTCAAATGAATTCTCAGGTATACCAACATCCAATTTTTTGACATTTGACCCCCAAACAATCTGCCCGCCGCCCTCAAAAACAAAATTGAGGCCGATCATCGCCATAAAAAGTATTATCTGAGCTTGATTGACAAGTGGACGTAGAACCCACCGCTCAATAATGAACGCACATCCCACCATAATAGCCATAGTCAACAGGATCGCTAAAACTAGGGGTACGCTGTGTTCCATAAGGCCTACGAGCGTCAAGGCCGCGAACAAGACCATGGCACCCTGGGCATAGTTAAAGACGCCTGAGGCTTTATAAATCAGGACAAAACCGAGAGCGACCAGCGAATACATGACGCCGGCAAGGATCCCGCCGATGATCACTTCCAAAAGGAAAATCGGACTGTCGATCATGTCCGCGACGGGCGCGACGAAGAATGTGTTTAAGACTTCCATAGTGCTATTCGCTCCCCGTTAGTCGTGTTGCACGCCGAGATAGGCGTCGATGACCCGTTGATTGCCGCGCACCTCGTCTGGGGTACCGTCAGCGATTTTTTGTCCGTAATCTAGGACGACGACGCGGTCTGAAATATCCATGACCACGCTCATATCGTGTTCGATCAGGACGATGGTTGTCCCAAATTCATCGTTCACGTCGAGAATATAGCGGCACATGTCCTCTTTTTCCTCGTGGTTCATGCCGGCCATGGGTTCGTCCAGCAATAACATGTCCGGCTCGGACGCCAGTGCCCGGGCCAATTCGACGCGTTTTTGCAGACCGTAAGGAAGCCGTCCGACGACGGTTTTCCGGATCGACTCAATTTCTAGAAAGTCGATGACGCGTTCGACGACTTCGCGGTTTTCCAATTCTTCCTTGAGTGCCGGCCCGTAGTACAACGCTTGCATGATGAAGTTCGATTTCATCTGCAGGTTTCGGCCCGTCATGATGTTATCCAGCGTAGTCATCCCGCGGAACAAGGCGATATTTTGGAAGGTCCGAGCGATCCCCTGGTTGGCGGCTTCGTAAGTTTCCATGGCGGCATGGGATTGACCTTTAAAGGTGATCATCCCCTCCGTAGGCTTATAAAAGCCATTGATGCAATTCAGCATTGAGCTCTTGCCAGCGCCGTTCGGTCCGATGATGGCTCGGACTTCACCTTCGAAGACGTTAAAGCTAACGTTACTTAGGGCTTTCACCCCGCCAAAGGCGAGACTGACATCTTCCACATTGAGTATTACATCCCCAATAGTACGACCGTCTGGCGTCGTCACGCCGGGCGAGATATTGGGAGAGGCGGCGGTATCGTTGGGGGCCATGTTTCGGCGTCTCCTTGTAACTTACTCGGCGGCCGCCGCGGCCGGACCCGCGTCCGTCGTTTTGGCGTCTCTGATCTGCAGATCGGCGCGGACCGTGTCGGTCCGCCCATCCTCAAAAGTAACGGTCGCTTCCACTTCGCAGTTTGTTTTGTCCGAATAGAGCGCGTCGACCAGGTCCTGGTAGCGTTCCAAGACAATGTTGCGCCGAACCTTTCGTGTCCGCGTTAATTCACCATCGTCTGCGTCTAGTTGCTTATGCAAAATCAGGAAGCGGCGGATTTGGGAACCACTAAGGTTTGGATCGTTAGCTAAGTCCGCATTGACCTGTTCCACGCAATCCTGAATTAAATCGTATATGGGTTGCTGACCGGCTAAATCCGTGTAACCGGAGTAAGGAAGATTATGGCGTTCGGCCCAGTTGCCGACCGATTCCATATCGATGTTGATGAAAGCGGACACGTAGTCCTTTCCATTGCCGAAGGTGACGGCCTCACGGATGTGCGGGAAGAACTTCATCTTATTCTCGATGAAATTCGGTGCGAACATGGTGCCATCGTTAAGCTTGCCGACATCCTTAGAGCGATCGATAATTCGAAGGTCGCCGTCTTCGTCAATATAACCGGCATCGCCGGTGTGAACCCAGCCGTCAGCCGTTTTCGTGCTGGCGGTTGCCTCATCGTTCTTAAAGTAGGCTTGGAAGACGCCGGGGCTGGTGAACATCACCTCGCCGTCGTCAGCAATTTTTAGCTCCACGCCCGTCGCCGGCTTGCCTGACGTTTCCGGGCGTACTTCGCCGTTGCGTTGAATGGTGATGAATACGGAAGCCTCAGTGGATGCGTAAATCTGCTTCAGGTTAAGGCCAAGAGAGCGGAAGAACATAAAGATGTCGGGCCCAATGGCCACGCCACCGGTGTATGCCAGGCGGACGCTCGACAGGCCGAGGACGTTCTTCAAAGGCTCGTAGACTAGCTTGCCGCCCAGCCAGTACAGGAACCTGTCACCCGATGACACGGATTTCCCGTCCAGGATATCCAGACCCACGCGCTTCGCCANGTCCATGAAATAATGGAACATGCGCTGCTTCCAGCCGGCCGNGTCTTCGATCCGGATCATAACCGAGGTTAAAATGTTTTCGAAGATGCTAGGCGGTGCAAAGAAGTAAGTGGGGCCGATCTCGCGCAGATCTTCGAGAACCGTATCCGAGTTCTCAGGGCAGTTTACGCAATAGCCACAGACATAGGCCTGAGCGTGCGAGAAAATATTGTCACCGATCCAGGCCATGGGCAAATAGGCTAGCATGCTATCGGNTTCGTCCAAGCCTTCCATCTCGGCGCAATTTTGACCGTTTTTTATCATGTTGTTGTAGCTCAACATAACCCCTTTCGGCCGGCCGGTGGTGCCGGACGTGTAGAGCATTATGGACGTATCATCGCCGGATTTTGCAGCAATACTGTCGGCGTAGAAGCTGGGGTTCGCTTTGTCGAATTCGCGACCTTGGTCCTGAACCGCNGAATATTGTAGTAGGAANGCCTGGGTGTAATTTCGAAGGCCCCTTGGGTCGTTATAAATCACTCTTTCCAGGGCTGGCGTGCGGTCCATGATTTCGATGACTTTGTCGACCTGCTCTTGGTTCTCCACGATCGAAAACCGGGCCTCCGCGTGCTCGTAAATGTACTGCATCTCTTCGGCAACAGAATCCTGGTAGACCGGGACGGGTACGCCACCCGCAGCCTGTATAGNGGATA
Source organism: Magnetovibrio sp. (assembly GCA_002709525.1). Classification (GTDB taxonomy): domain Bacteria; phylum Pseudomonadota; class Alphaproteobacteria; order Rhodospirillales; family Casp-alpha2; genus UBA3470. Next base: position 26,839 of record PARE01000028.1, read on the forward strand.
TCGCAAAATAAAGATGCGGNCGGTTGTCGCCGCAGACGACAATCTTGTCACCTTCTTTGAGGCCGATAGCTTTGAGGCCGCAAGCGAGTGCACGAATCTCATCCGCTGCCTCCGCCCACGTCCAACTTTGCCAAATTCCGTAATCTTTTTCGCGCATGGCTGGCTTGTCGCCGCGAACCTTGACGTTGCGCTCCAGCAGCTTCGGAATCGTGTCGTGCTCAACTGGACCTGATGCATGATCCGTCATCTTGTTCATATCCCCCCTGCATCCGGCGCGGTATCGGCATGGTTTTCCGGTTCCGGCCTTTTTGCTCTCTCAAGTCCCCTGGATGACCCAGGTCCGCCTCCTCTCCAATGCCCAAATATTTTGTTTTTCCAGTCCGGGCTCACGCCTAAGCATTTTGGAGAATTGAGGAGCGGTACTCAACCCTGAACCGAACGGCGGGTCAAGGCTAAGTTGACCATTACGAAAACTACTATTTTTCTAAGCGGCAGCGCAGGTAGAACAAGTTTCCGATCAGGCTGCGGCCGGTTCGCAACTGTATTTCGACTATAGCCTGGATTTTTTACAGCGTTTTTTATGATGCTTACATACTGGGATTGTGGGAAAATCTTCGGTTAGGTCGCCACGCCGGCNCAATCTGATCGGAGGCGTTCATACTTGTTAACCAATTCAGTATTTGGTTAAAGACAGGCCATGACCGCTGACCAAAAGTCCAGACCCATCCCTAGTTTTTATGGAACAGCTGCTAAGGCCGAAGAACAATACAGGGTTTATATAGAACTCCTTGGCCCATGCAATCCGAGATGCGGGGGCCAGCGTGCGTCGATCTTTTCTCTCACTTTACGGGTTACGGCTTGAGAGCGGAGTTCGCATACGATGGAATCGTGCTCTCGCAGAATCGTTACGATCTTGACGCTTAAGATGGCGTGAAACGGCGTGAAAGGCTGAGTTTGCAAGCATATACTCAATTGAGGCGTGGCCAACTACNAACGCACGTCTTTAGATAACCCTGAGGAGAGCCCATGTCCACGACCGGTCACGATAGCNTCAATGTGCGACGTACATTTTCTGCTGGCGGCAAGGACTTTGACTATTACAGTTTGGAGGCTGCTGAAGCGGCGGGACTTGGCGACATCAAGAGCCTTCCAATATCGATGAAAGTAATCTTGGAGAATTTACTGCGTCGAGAGGATGGACGCATGGTGACGNTCGACGATGTGANCGCCTTAATCAACTGGCGTGAAACATGTCATTCAGATCATGAAATCGCTTATCGTCCTGCCCGGGTATTACTCCAGGACTTCACGGGCGTACCTGCGATTGTCGACTTGGCGTCTATGCGTGACGCCATGGTCGATATAGGCGACGACCCGGAGAGAATTAATCCGCTTTCGCCGGTTGATCTGGTTATAGATCATTCGTTAATGGCCGAATACGCCGGCACCCACGGCGCCATCGAAAAGAATGTCCGAATGGAGTTCGAGCGCAACCAGGAGCGCTACGAGTTCCTGAAATGGGGGCAAGGCGCCTTCCAGAACATGCGGGTCGTGCCGCCNGGNACGGGGATTTGCCATCAGGTTAATCTCGAATATCTCGCCCAAGTCGTTTTTTCCGAGAAAGTCGATGGCAAGGAGGTCGCCTATCCGGACACTTTGGTCGGGACGGATAGCCATACCACAATGGTGAATGGACTATCGGTCCTCGGTTGGGGTGTCGGNGGCATTGAGGCGGAAGCCGTNATGCTGGGGCAGCCAATTTCGATGCTNGTGCCGGANGTGATTGGGTTCAAGCTCGCTGGGGCGATGACCGAGGGCACAACCGCTACGGACCTTGTTCTGACAGTTGTCGAGATTTTACGTCATAAGGGTGTGGTAGGGAAGTTCGTGGAGTTTTATGGCCCTGGCTTAGATAATTTGACCCTGGCCGACCAAGCGACGATAGCAAACATGGCGCCCGAGTATGGCGCGACCTGTGGTTTTTTTCCAATCACCCAGGCGACGCTAGATTACATGGCCTTCACTGGTCGCGATGCCCATCAGGTGGCCTTGGTCGAGGCCTATGCCANGGTGCAGGGNATGTGGCGTGGGCGAGATACNCCGGACCCTGTGTTTTCGGACATCCTTGAGCTGGATCTTGGCGATGTCGCGGCGTCCATCGCAGGCCCAAAGCGTCCGCAGGACCGGATTNCTCTGNAAGACGCATCGATCACTTTCAAAGCGCAATTTAAGGAAATCGCNGGCCGCGCCGAACACAGAACCTGCGCTGTCGACGGCTTTGACTANAGATTAGAAGACGGTGCCGTAATGATNGCTGCTATTACCAGCTGTACCAACACGTCTAACCCCTCTGTCATGGTGGCCGCNGGCNTGGTCGCCAAAAATGCTCATGAAATGGGCCTCAGCGTGAAGCCTTGGGTTAAAACGTCTCTAGCCCCAGGTTCGAAGGTTGTCTCCGACTACCTGGAAGCTGGTGGCCTGCAGGAACANCTGGATGCCATGGGTTACCAAGTCATCGGATATGGATGCACCACATGCATTGGTAGCTCCGGATTAACCCATGAAAAGTTGGTTGACTCTATTAAAGAGCAAGACTTGACCGTTACTGCAGTCTTGTCCGGCAACCGCAACTTCGAAGGTCGTATTAGCCCTTGGACTAAGGCCAACTATCTGGCCTCGCCGCCCCTCGTGGTCGCCTACGCTTTGGCCGGCAACATGAATATTGATCTCCTTAACGACGTTATTGGAAAAGACTGGGATGGAAACCCGGTGTATTTGCGGGATATTTGGCCAACTAATAAGGACGTCCAGGAATATATCCAATCGGTCCTCACGCCAGAAATGTTCCGTAAACGCTATGCAAATATAATCGACGGTGACCCGAACTGGCAGAAGATCAAAACCGTACCTAGCCTCACATACAACTGGTCGGCTGGATCCACCTATATCAAAAAGCCGCCGTTTTTTGAGAATGTGTCGCCTGACGGGCGCGAGGCCGCAGATATTTTGGATGCGCGGCCTCTAGCTTTGTTGGGCGATTTCATCACCACCGACCACATATCGCCAGCCGGCTCAATCATGAGAGAGAGCCCGGCCGGTGAATTACTGACCCAGCATCAGATCCGCCCCCAAGATTTCAACTCCTATGGGTCGCGGCGCGGCAACCACGAGGTGATGATGCGGGGTACGTTCGCCAATATACGTATCAAGAATGAGATGTTACCAGGTGCTGAGGGTAATTGGACAATCCACCGACCCTCCGGCGAGCGCATCTCTATGTACGAGGCGGCGATGCGCTACAAGAAAGAGGGTGTGCCCCTGTTCGTTTTCGGCGGCAAAGAGTACGGCACCGGATCAAGTCGCGATTGGGCCGCAAAGGGTATCCAATTGCTAGGTGTCAAAGCGGTGATCGCCGAGAGCTTTGAGCGTATTCACCGTTCTAATCTTGTCGGGATGGGTGTGCTGCCGTTGCAGTTTAAGAAGGGAATAACACGCAGCACACTAGGGTTAGACGGCACTGAGACCTTCGATTTGATGGGTCTGGCAAACGGCATTGCTCCGTTCATGGACGTGACCCTCAAGATCAATCGCATTGACGGTTCGTTTGAAGATGCAGACCTTGTTTGTCGCATCGATACGCTGGACGAAGTGGATTACTACTCGGCAGGAGGCATTTTGCAGTATGTTCTGTTGAATCTGAGTGAAGTGGCTAGCTCTCAACACCCATCTTACCCCGACAAGGCAAAAATTTCTCAAAAGCTACTCTAGGGAATTTTGCACCAGGAATTGTGCCAACCAATTTCTTTCTCACGCACTAATGGCACGAGACGACGATTGGACCTAATGACGGCACTTCTTCAAGGGAAGCCCCCAGGATGTGAACGGTTAGGCTTCAAGACCTTTTTCCATCACCGAAGCCATCCGCCGGGAGAAAGCCAACGGGTCCGCGATCGGCTCACCCTCGACAATCCGGGCTTGATCCAACAGCAGGAAAGCCGCCTCCTCAACAATGGGGTCAACGCCTTCTGTGACCTTGGCCTTTTTCAAGAGTTTCGTGATGAGCGCATGGTCTGCATTGATTTCGAGAACCCGCGGTGTCGACTCCGATACCTGATTATGCTGTTTCAACAATCGCTCAATGTTCATGTCCATGTCACCGTCGTCAGCAACCAAGCAAACTGGACTGTCAGTAAGGCGTTCCGACGCGCGCACGTCTTTTACTTTGTCGCCCAAGGCCACTTTGAACGCGGCGATTAGCGGTTCCACCTTTGCTTTGTTTGAACCGCTGCCGGTTTTTTTGCCGTCTTTTGATGTGGCATTGGTATCCGACCCGTCCTTGCCAATTGCCGAGAGGTCGGCGCCGCCGCGGGTTGCGGACTTAAAGGCTTTCTCCTCAAATGTGCCGACGGAAGATATCCAGAATTCATCCACGGGATCCGTCAGCAACAGAACCTCGACGCTCTTCGCCTTAAATCCCTCTAACTGTGGGCTTTGGGCGATGGCTTCGGCGTCTTCTCCGGCGATGTAAAAGATGGCGTCCTGACCGTCGGACATACGCGCCACGTAGTCTTTCAAACTAATCAGTCCTTCTTGGGTGGTGGATCGGAAACGCGCCAATTCTAAAAGCACATCGCGGTTGTCGAAATCTTCGTAAAGCCCTTCTTTCATCACAGCGCCAAAGTTCTCCCAGAACTTTGCATATTCATCCGGCGTTTTATCCGCCTTCTTCTTAAGTTCGTTAAAGACTCGCTTGCTCAACGCCTTCTTGATTTTTGCCAACGTCGGATTGTGCTGTAGCATCTCGCGGCTAATGTTGAGTGGGATATCTTCCGAGTCCACCACACCGCGGACAAACCGTAGATATCCNGGTAGCAGTTCCTCGCAGTTATCCGTGATGTAGACCCGCTTCACATATAATTTCAGCTGCGCTTTACGTTCTGGATTGAATAGGTCGAAAGGCCGGCTGGATGGAATAAACAATAGGTTCGTGTAGGATATAACGCCCTCGACCCGATTATGCAGCGTTAGCCAGGGCTCATCCCACATTTGTCCAACGTGATGATAGAATTCGGTGTAATCCTCATTTGATATTTCCCGCTTCTCTCGTGTCCAAAGCGCAGAGGCTTTGTTTAGTGTCCGATCTTCTTCGTCCTTTTTAGCGGCGGCGAGAATGATGGGGATGCCGATGTGATCGGAGTAGGTTTTAACGATGTGTTCGATGCGTTGCGGTTCCAGGAACTCCTTATCTTCCTTCTTGAGGTAGACCGTGACATCAGTCCCGTGTTNGTCGCGCGTCGCTTCGTCAATGGTAAATTCTCCGGTTCCATCCGAGATCCACAGCCAAGCGGATTCTTGGTCAGCTTTACGGGTCACNACTTCCACTCGCTCAGCNACCATAAAGGAAGAATAGAATCCGACACCGAATTGCCCAATCAAATCGATACTGTTTGAGCCGTCGCCTTTTTTCTTTTTTTCCGCGGCCTTCTTTGACTGGGTGAGTGCGTCCATAAACGCCTGGGTGCCGGATCGAGCAATGGTACCCAACGTCTCCACAAGGTCATCACGGTTCATTCCGATTCCATTGTCGGAGATAGTAAGCGCCTTAGCCTTTTTGTCCACCGAAAGCGTGATCTGGAAAACGCCGGAGTCTTCTAAAAGACCTGGATTGGTCAACGAATTGTAACGAAGCTTGTCGCAGGCATCTGATGCATTTGAAATGAGCTCGCGAAGGAAGATTTCCTTTTGGCTATAGAGTGAATGAGCAACGATATCTAGAAGCTTTGATACCTCAGCTTGAAATGTGAATGTTTCCTTAGTCATCGGTCTTTCTTTCCACCTAAAGAAGTCCTGCGTCGGGACCGCGTGTAAACTCCAACCTTTAGATCANTTGAAGATATGGACTCTGCTGGCCGATTTCGCAAGTCGTGCGGCTTGCCAGGGAATAGCCCGTGAGCGCATGCTGAAATATGGACCAGGCTCAGCTAGAGAGAGCGTTGGCGCGTACGCTCGNTGTAATNGCTTACAACGTTNTNCNTNTGGNCCAAGGANCCGNCCACNCCGCGTTNATGNATAAAGACGGATTTTGATNGATCAGGGCCACGGAAGACGTCTGATTNGCCCGCATATGTTAACAAAAAAAACATTATCAATTCTGCCTTTGACATTAAAANTNNAATGAATAGCGTTGAATTGTAGCGCTCACTTCTGACGAGCATAGAATTGTCGACTTTCGCAATAGATGGAGTTTGATTAATGTCCGGCCCCCGAGACAAGGAAGACCTGATCACCTACTTCGAAGGCGATTACCGGCCCTGGCATGATGCAAAGGTACATGTATTTGCGCCGGCGATGAAATATGGCGCAGGAGTATTTGAAGGGGTCCGGGGTTATTGGTCAGAAACTCGTGGTGAAATGGTTTTGTTTCGCCTCGACGAACATCTCACTCGCTTGGAATATTCACAGCGAGTAATGCGGTTCGATCGAGTATTCACGCCAAAAGAAATGGCAGAACCAATCTTAGAAGTCATGCGCCGCAACGCTTTTGCCGAACATGTTCATCTCAGACCCGTTGTCTACGTGGATGGCAATGGACCCGTCGGATCTCTGGGTCCCGTCGAATATGCGGTGACGGCGGTGCCCAGCGGCATCAAGGACACCGTTGAGAATGGTGTGGCTGTGCAAGTCAGTTCATGGCAGCGAGTTGCTGATCTTGCTATGCCGACGCGGGTCAAGGCGAACGCAAACTACAACAACTCTCGTATGGCTTCTGTGCAGGCGCACCATGATGGTTATGGTGCGGCTTTAATGATGAATCAGAAAGGNCATGTGTCTGAGGGNCCNGGCATGTGTTTCTTTATGGTTCGCGATGGGGTGCCGGTGACGCCGTCGATTACGTCGAATATCCTAGAGAGNATAACNCGTGATACAGTAATTANGATCCTGCGCGATGAGCTGGGNNTAGAGACGGTTGAGCGAGATGTCGATCGATCCGAACTTTATGCCTGCGAAGAGGCCTTCTTCTGCGGCACTGCGTGGGAAATCTCGCCGATCACCAGCATTGATGGTATACCTGTCGGCACGGGAAAAATTGGTTCTCTGGCTGGTCGACTAGCGGAAATCTACTTTGATATTGCGACTGGTGTCGTAGAGGATACGAGGGGCTGGTTGACGGCGATCTAGGACTTCAATTTGCGTCGCAATGTATAAAAGCCGAAAGGATTAAGACTTGGGTGCAAGAGGCAGGTTTATGACCAGATTTTGGGGTTTCATTCGGACGCGGCCATCGTCACTTCTGCACAACGCCAAATATACGGGCCGACCGGCGATGTCAGGCCTCATAAGACTTGGGTCCTTGAATTCTAAACTGAACAGAGATAACACGTTTTCTAACCGCGCCTCATCTATGTCCTTAGCTTCGTAGAGATCGTTTAGCAAGGCGGTCGCCTCAACATCCAGGCCGATGTGCCAGACCCAACGTTCGTCATTTATTTGTGGGACCGGTTGGATGTTGACCTCGGCCTGAAGGAGGTGGTGGACCCAGAGTTCTAAGACCCGGCATAGGGCGTCTAGGCCCGGCCGCGCAAAAGTCAAATCTAAGACTGTGTCGAATTTCTCGTTCTCCGGCCAATAGCGCTCGGCGGCGGTGTCCTCTAAAAGCACGTCCAGCTCGACCTGGCGGGGCCTGATCCCACCTTCGACAAGTAATTCACCCATGGCGCCGAACCCGCCGTTCTTCTCACTTTGGACGCCAAGTATATTCACCGTCTCCTTGTCGCCGAGGAGGATGGCGCCATCCATTAAGCTTGCTTGTTGTTCACGGAATAGAAGTTCCGCGGCACGGGCCCGAAAGGGGTCCCGACTGGAACCGATGATATGCCGCGCCAGGATCTGTGCCATCTGGTCAATGAAGATAGGCGGAATGGTCACGGCCCCTTCTCGGAACAAGCGGAGATAGGCAGACTCTATGGTGCCCGCCGCGACCAAACGATCGCGAAAATCTAGGACCACTCGATAATTTTCTACTGCGTCGGGGTCGGCAAAGGTGGCAAAATCTTGGTCGATGACGGTGCGGCGCGGATTGCCAACGAGTTCCCTGTGCAGTGTCAGCTCGGCAGAACAAGATTCTTCAATAGGCGCTACTTCGGGGCGCTCCCAGTAAGCGCGTAAAAAGGCGTCGGTAATTTTCAGGCAATCATCATCGTCAGGCTCAAGCAACTGATACCCGCAATGCGGCCAAAGTTCTAACAGGGGATCAACGATGTTTGTCGTCCTTAATTGTGGCCACTGATGTTAGCGTGTAGCGGCTTAGTCTCTTCAAATTTTTGCATCTGCTCGTCAGAGGCTTTCTCCTGGAATTGACCTTTCCACTCTTCGTAAGGCATGCCGTAGATCACTTCTCGGGCCTCGTCGTAGGACATCCCAATTCCGCGGGCTTCAGCTTCGGCCATGTACCATTTGGACAGGCAATTCCTACAGAAGCCAGCCAGGTTCATGATATCAATGTTTTGGGCGTCACTGCGTTTTTGTAGGTGCTTAATCAAGCCGCGAAATGCGGCAGCTTCCAGTTCGATCCTGGTTTTATCATCAATAACTGCCATGATTGTCTCCCGTTGTTTGTGATTTGTCTATCCCACAGTGATATGGTGACGATAGCCTGAGCTGGCTATCGATTGATGGCCCGCCATCCAATATCGCTCCGACAGAAGCCTTCTGGCCACTCAATCTTGGCGACTGCGTCATAGGCCTTCGCTTGCGCTTTTGCTACACTTGGGGCCGAGGCTGTCACGCTCAGAACCCGGCCGCCGTCGGCCAAGATCTTGTCGCCATCGGCCTTGGTCCCCGAGTGAAAGACCATTGCGCCATTGGCTTCCGCCTCTTCAATACCCTTGATTTCTGACCCTTTTTCATAGCCGCCAGGGTAGCCGTTAACGGCCATGACCACTGTTAGAGCCGCATCGTTTCTCCATTTCAATTCCACCTGGTCGAGCTCGCCCTTCACCGCTGCCTCAAGGACCTCCAAAAAATCGTTCTTTAAACGCATCATTAGGGCTTGGCACTCCGGATCTCCAAAGCGGCAATTGTATTCGATTAGCTTTGGCCCTGCGTCGGTAATCATTAGCCCGGCGAACAGGACACCCCTGTAGGCTATGCCGTCGGCGGCCATGCCCCGAATCGTTGGTTCGATAATGGTTTTCATAATAGTTTTTGCCATGGCCTCGTCCACCACAGACGCTGGCGAATAGGCGCCCATGCCTCCAGTGTTAGGACCTTTGTCGCCGTCACCGACGGCCTTGTGGTCTTGGGCGGCAACCAAGGGCAATGCGTTTTCGCCGTCCACCAAAGCAAAAAAGCTAGCTTCTTCGCCGACCATAAATTCCTCTATCACAAGCTCGGCTCCAGCCTCACCGAAGGCGTCTTGGGTCATCATGAGATCGATGGCGGCGTGAGCTTCGGTTTTGTTGCGGCAAAGGATCACGCCCTTGCCGGCCGCCAGTCCATCCGCTTTGACGACGATTGGCGCGCCTTGGAGGCGGACGTAATCTTTGGCTGCGTCGCAATCGTCGAACCGCGCGTAGGTGGCGGTGGGAATATCGTACTTAGTGCAAAGGTCCTTCATCATTCCCTTTGAGCCCTCGATCATTGCGGCTTTCGCGTTGGGACCAAAGACCTTGACGCCGGCCTCTTCTAGGCGATCAGCAATGCCCGCCACCAAAGGCAATTCCGGCCCGACGACGACTAGTCCAATTTGCTCCGACGTGGCGAAGTCAACAATTCCTGGAATATCTTCAGCACTGATATCCACGCACTCGGCGATCTGCGCAATGCCGCCGTTGCCAGGTGCGCAGAAGAGCCTCTCGAGTTTCTTAGACTTTGCAATGGCCCAGCAAAGCGCGTGCTCGCGCCCGCCGGATCCAACCACCAGGACTTTCATTTACATTTCTCCTAAAATGATTGGTCCGAGGTTATCGGCTCTTGTACTCAGTCTGACTTTCGTACGATATATAATGTAATCATGAGTGCCGAGCAGTCCACCGCAAACACGGATCACAACCTACCGGAAATGGGTGTTGGCGAAATATCGTCTTTACTCAAAGTCACCGTAGAAAGCGCCTTCCAGCGTGTCCGCATCCGTGGCGAAGTATCCGGTTTTAAGCGCGCGCCTTCGGGCCATATCTATATGACGCTTAAGGATGATGATGCGGTTTTAGATGCCGTGTGCTGGCGCGGGACAGCCGCCCGCCTGCGATTGTTGCCAGAGGATGGTCTGGAGGTTATCGCCACAGGACGGCTGACTACCTATGCAGGGCGGTCCAAGTATCAAATCGTCGTTGAGAGCTTTGAAATCGCTGGTGAAGGCGCGCTGTTAAAGCTTTTGGAAGACCGGCGTCGGAAGTTAGCCGCTGAAGGGTTGTTTGATGAGGACCGCAAGCGCGGATTGCCGTTTCTTCCTGATGTGATCGGCGTAGTGACTTCGCCCTCGGGGGCGGTAATCCGGGATATACTGCATCGTCTTGAGGACCGATTCCCCCGACGCGTGCTGATTTGGCCGGTGCTTGTTCAAGGCGATGGGGCCGCCGAACAGGTGGCCCACGCTATTACAGCGTTTAATGCGCTTGATGATACAGGGGCTATGCCGCGCCCTGACGTCCTGATCGTTGCCCGAGGTGGTGGCAGTATCGAAGATCTGTGGGCTTTCAATGAGGAAGTTGTTGCTCGNGCTGCCGCCCAAAGCAATATTCCGCTGATTTCNGCTGTCGGGCATGAGACCGACACCACTTTGATAGATTTTGCATCGGACGTTCGNGCTCCTACCCCGACNGCTGCTGCTGAAATGGCCGTGCCTGTNCGGCACGAATTGCAGGCTCAGGTNGCGGATGATGGAATCCGGTTGAGGAGTTNGTTAAGGCGCCGGCTACANGATTTCCGCTTTCGGCTCGAGGGATTGGCGCGAGGGCTGCCTGATCCTCGACGCAAACTGGAAAATCGATTTCAGCGGCTCGACGAGTGGGAGGAGCGGTTGCATAATTCCTTGGGTGCCGGGCTGCGTTCGCGTCGCCAGAACCTGGCCGTGACGGCAGCTGGTTTGCGCAAACCAGATCACATCCTGAGTAGAGGCGGAGAGAGGTTGGCGCTAGGAAGCAGGCAGTTGGTCCGAGCCCTTTGTGAGTTTATGGAACAACGCGAGCGCCTACTGTCTCAAACATCAGCTTTACTAGAGAGCTATTCATATGAGCGCGTTTTGGAACGTGGGTTCGCTCTGGTGGCGGATCCTGAGGGAAAACCTGTCACCTCGGCTAAGGCTTTGCAGCCGGGTGACCACGTTGCGTTGCGTTTTGCCGAGGGTGAAGCAAATGCGGAAATTATGACAACTGGGGGAGTGAAGCCGCGGGGGTCAAACTCGCGTACAACAGCTAAATCGAAATCGAAGGCCAGTAGCACTTTGCAAGGGAAGTTACTTTGAGAACAATGTTTCTCGCAGCTTTGGTCTGGCTAGCAACGACGGCGTATTCCCTCGCTTGCGCGATCCCGATTAAAGGCCGGTTAGTGCAAGGGGGCTTGCTCACGGGCCGGGTTGTGTCGGGCACACCGGTTAGCGTGATGGGGAAGCCGGTGCGTGTCTCTACAGAGGGACTTTTTCTGTTAGCGTTCGGCCGAGACGCTACGCAACCGGTGGAGCTGAAAGCCGGATCAGTGAGCTGCATGCTCCAGCCTCAGAAGCGGGTTTACAAGATTAGCCGTATTGATGGTTTGCCACCTCGAAAGGTGTCCCCGCGCGCGCCTGAAGATCTAGCGCGAATCCGTGCCGAAAATGCGGCGATCCGCGACGTGCGGCGCGTGGATTCACCGGCGACGGATTTTGCGGGTGGGTTCCGTTGGCCGCTAACGGGTCGGTTATCCGGGGTCTTTGGTGCCCAGCGAATTCTTAACGGCAAACCGCGCCGTTATCACAATGGCGTTGACATTGCAGCGCCAATCGGCACACCCATCCTTGCCCCCGCGCCGGGGCGCGTAGTATTGGTTCACGAGGACATGTTCTTTGCCGGAAAGACGGTGATTCTGGACCATGGCCATGGCCTGACCAGCGTTTACATTCATATGAGCGCAATTACCGTCAAAGAGAGACAGCGGGTGGAGACAGGAGGCATGATCGGTCGTGTGGGGATGACAGGACGAGCATCGGGTCCACACTTGCATTGGGGGGTGACGTTGTTCGGTACGCATGTAGACCCCCAATTGTTAGCGGGACCGATGCCGACGAAGTAGGTCCAGACGTTATTTGGACCATCTATTGTGAATCCAAAGCCATTGGCCCGGCGTGTCGCGGATCCAACCCTCAATAATTTTGTTGATCTTGGTCATGTAGGCCAGTACATCGGCCTGCCGGTTTCCAGTAGGTGTGAATTCTATGGGTGGGAAGACAATGACCTGAAACTTGGCCCCCTGGAGGCGTTTGACCCGCACCGGCACTACCGGACATTTTAACCGCAGCGCTAGCTGCGCCAGGGCCGGGGCAGTCATGGCGTCCGTGCCGAAGAAAGGCACGGCAACACCGTCGTTCATCTTCTGGTCAACGAGAAGGGCTAGATGGTTGCCGATCTTTAATGATGAGAGAATTTGCTTCGCCCCGGCCGGCCCTTTCGGGATAAGCGCACCTTCAATGCTGGCCCGGCCCTGGCTCAGAAGCCATTCGGTTAACCGGTTGTTGGCTTGGCGGTAAACTCGATCGACGGCGAGGCCACGCTGACTTGATGCTAGGCCTGAAAATTCCCAGTTTCCCAAATGCGCCATCATGAAGATTCCAGGCTTATCGTCGTCACGGAGCTGATCAATAAAATCCGCACCGATAATCTCCAGTCGATTGCCTGTGCCCCGAGCATGAAGCTTACCAATATGTGGGTATTCGCCAACGACGCGACCCAGGTTGTCCCACATGTCGCGGACCACTGTTTCGCGTTCACGCGCGTTCAGTTCAGGGAGTGCACGCTGGATATTTCGCCGGGCCCGGTTTGATACGCTAAGCTTAGGGCCGATCGACCGGGCTAATGCACCGACCAGCCCGGACGCCCAATCGATGGGGAGGAGGCGCAGCAACCAATAGAAAATGGTCGCCGCCAGGGCTTCGGCAGGGTGACGGACGAAAGTGGTCAGGTGTCCCCGCGGCATGGCCTAGTCTCCGAAGTTAAGTTGATCAGCAAGAAATTGATCCAGGGCAGTTTCGTCACGCCACCGGAGCAAGATTCTCATTACAGCGATACCCTTGCGTTCCATTGGCGTGAGGCGGACAAAGTCCTTTTCCGTCGTGATCAGTTGCGCGCCATGGTGTTTCGCTCGGGCGCGAAGGTCAGCGAGTTCAGAATCGGCAAAAAGGCTGTGATCCGGGAAGGCAACCGTGTCAGCGAGGTCGTAGCCCGCTTTAGCTAAGGTTTGAAAAAACTTCTCAGGGCGACCAATGCCTGCAAACGCGACCACCCGGGCAGGCGTGTCACTCATTGGTCGAATGGGCACCATGTCGGCTTGGAACACCGTTATCCGTTTCGGTATGTACCGGGCCAAGTTATGACGGTCATCGCCGATGATCACGGCGGCCTGGGCTCGGCGTAACGCGATGCCGAGTGGTTCACGCATTGGACCCGCGGGCAGTAAGGCGCCATTGCCGATGCCGCTATCGCCATCAAAGATCAAGAAGGACAGATCTTTGATGAGGCGTGGGCTCTGGAAGCCGTCGTCCATAATCACGACCTGGGCGCCCTCGCGTGCGGCAATGCGTGCACCGGATAGCCGGTCAGCGGCGACCCAAGTCGGGGCGGTGCGGGCCAAAAGCAGTGGCTCATCCCCTACCTCGACGGCCGTGTGGCGATCGGGCGCAATAAGTTTCGGGCCGAACGTCCGACCGCCGTAGCCGCGGCTCAGGAAATGAACAGCGCGGCCGGCTTTCAAGAGGCGGGCCCCAAGGTCCAAAACAACGGGCGTCTTTCCAGCGCCTCCAGCGGTGACATTGCCAACACAGATTAATGGTACAGATGTTCGCCCCGCTTTTAAGAGAGACACATGGAGCAGTCGGCCAATGCCGTAGATCAGCGAAGCCGGTGAAAGCAGAAATGATTGCCAGGTAACGCCAGGGGCATCCCAAAATGCGGGCCGTTTCATGTTGACCTTCGGTCCGCGATGGCCTTGCAGATATGGGGGTTTAAAGCGTTTGCAACCTGGTCGAGAACCTTGTTTTCCGACTCGGCTACGATGGTGCCTTTCCTACCCCTGTTTTCGCATAGGCCAGGGTCTGCTAGCAATCGATCGACTGCTGCCGTCAGAGAACCGACGTCTGTGACTTCTTCCGCAGCATCAGCATCAATAAGGCGCCGGGAGATATCGGCGAAATTCCACATGTGTGGTCCGAAAAGTACGGCACTGCCCAGGCGAGCGGGCTCCAAGGGGTTTTGACCTCCCTGGTCAACGAGGGATTTACCCATGAAACTAATAGGTGAAAGCCGAAAGAAAAGCCCAAGCTCTCCGAGCGTATCGGCCAGATAAATGTCGGTTGTCGAGACAATTGCATCGCCGCTACTTCGGCGCATGACGGTAAGGTGGTCGGCCGAGAGAGCTTTGGCAATGGCTTCACCTCGGTCGGGATGGCGGGGAACGATGATTGTGATCAGCTCTGGGTAAATGTTTTTCAGCGCCAGATGGACCCTTCCGATAAGGGCTTCCTCACCGGAGTGTGTGCTCGCCGCGAGCCAACAGGGGCGGGGTCCGATGTGATCTCGTAGGAAGTCAAGGCCCTCCATATTGGCGGGAAGTGCGGGTGTTGCATATTTCAGGTTGCCAAGCACCGCGACCCGAGGCGCGCCAAGCGCGCGAAGCCGGTTGGCATCTGTATTCGCCTGTGCCAGACAGAGAGAGAAGCATCGCAGCATACGCGACATAAGGCCTGGAATCTTCTGCCACCCGGCGAAGGATTCTGGTGACATGCGGCCATTGACCAAGATCAAGGGGATGCGACGATCGCCCGTTATGGTGACTAAGTTAGGCCAAAACTCTGACTCTGTCAGAATTGCTAATTCTGGACGCCAATGGTCTAGGAACCGCCGTACGTAGTGATGGCGATCGATTGGCACGTATTGATGAATGGCTCCCCGAGGCAGACGTTCATCTAAGAGGGTTGCCGAGGTCACGGTTCCGGAGGTTACCAGTACGTGCAGGCTTGGGAAGGTTTCCAGAAGCCGATCGATCAAGGGTAGCACGGTTAAGGATTCACCAATACTGGCGCCATGGATCCAGATCAAGGGTCCAGATGGACGGGGGGTCTGACTTATCCCCTTGCGTTCATTGAAGCGCTGGCGATCTTCCTTACCGTGCGCAAGGCGCCGGCGCAGGTACCAACTTATGACTGGTGCGCCCGCCGTCGAAATGGTGCGATAGAGGGGAAGCAAGATGGTCACGTGGTCTAAGCCTCCGCGATCAAGGGGGAAGCGGCGACCGGTGTTCGCCCAACCCGCTCGTCGGCATCGCGTGTGATCGTGTTCATGCGCTCTTCTAGTTCGATCCGTGCTAATTCCAAGTCTTTGGCACTGGCGTTGCGATCTATAAACACAGGTTCGCCCCAGACGAAGACGCCGCTGCTGAACGGTGCGGCGACTAGAAACCGATCCCACGACCCAAGGACCCGGCCGCGTGCCACGGAATAGGTGGCGGGGAAAATGGGAACACCAGCAATACGCGCCAATGATATGATGCCTTCGCTGGCCCGCATGCGGGGGCCCCGCGGACCGTCCGGGGTGATTCCAACGCACTCTCCAGCCCTGAGCGTCCTGAGCATACCACGAAGCGCCGATGCCCCGCCTTTCGAAGTCGACCCAGCGACAGTATCGATCCCAAAATAGCTGATGACCTTAGCAATTAATTGCCCATCCTGGTGTTGCGAGATCAGCATATGCATCTGCTCGCCGCAAATCCACGCGTAAGGCATCATAAGAATGCGCCCGTGCCAGATACTGACAATGAAGGGTTGGCCTTCGCTGCGAAGTTTACGAATGGTATCGTCGCCTACGTGCTGCCAACTGCCTGTGGCGTGCACTAATCGGATGTATTGCGCACCAAGCCAGCATGCGGCGGTTCGAACCGAATTGGATTTCAATATGGCTTTCAATAGCATGAAGACGCACTCGTTCTGAAAGACCTAAATTTCGACACCAGCCGGGACCGGATCGCTCGCTTTCGCCGGGTCCGACTCGTCGTCAAATTGCATGTCGTAAAGGACTTTGTAGCTGCCGCCCCTTGCCATCAACTCTGCATGGTCGCCCTGCTCGACAATGCGGCCATTATCAACGACGAAAATTATATCCGCGTGGGTCACGGTGGATAGGCGGTGGGCAATGACCAGGGACGTGCGGCCTTCCATTAGGGCGTCGAGCGCTGCCTGGACTTGGCGTTCAGATTCGGTGTCCAAGGCCGATGTAGCCTCGTCTAATAACAACACGGGCGCGTCCTTGATCATGGCCCGCGCGATCGCCAGGCGCTGGCGTTGACCTCCCGATAATGTGACGCCTTGTTCGCCGACGACCGTTTCATAGCCGTCGGAAAGTTCCATTATGAAGTCGTGGGCGGCCGCGTGCCGCGCTGCAGCTTCGATCTGTTCCCGAGTTGCGTTGGCGCGGCCATAACCGATATTTGCGGCGACGGTGTCGTCAAACAGAGTGATTTCCTGACTGACCAGGGCGATGTTTTGAAACAAGGATGCAGTGGTCACGTCACGGATATCTTGGCCGTCGACAAGAATGGCGCCCGTATCGACATCATAGAAGCGCGGAATCAGATTTAGGATTGTCGATTTGCCGGCACCCGATGGGCCAACCAGAGCGACTTTCTTGCCGGCGGGGACATTGAATGAAATGTCAGTCAGAGCCGATCTGTCTGGGCTATAGGAAAAGGAAACATTTTCGAATGCTATCTCACCATCAAGCCGCTGAATGTCGCGTGCGTCAGGCTTGTTGCGAATAGTTGGCTCTTGATCGAGCAGCCAATACAAGCGATCGGCACCGGCTAACCCTGTCTGAATGCTTGCATTTAATCCGGCGAGCCGTTTCATCGGATCGTAGGCCATTAGTAAGGCAGTGATGAATGAGAAGAACGTTCCCGTCGTCGTGGCGCCCTCGATCACGCGCAGGCCGCCATAAATAATAACGACAAAGACGGCGACTCCGCCTAAAAACTCCATAATCGGTCGTGCCATGGTCTGGATGCGCGCGGCCTTCATATTGAGGACCCGAATGCTTTCAACATTGTGGGCAATGCGGGCACCTTCATAGCGCTCCATCCCATAGGCCTTGATCATTCGGATGCCTTGGAAGGTTTGATTGAGGATCGTGAGGAATAGACCGATTTCTTGTTGTGTGTTCGCCGTTACCTTGCGCATTCGTTTGCCGATCCTGACAATTGGGTAGACCGCGATGGGAAATACGAAGAATGTGACAAGTGCCAATTCGAGATCCTGGAGGAACATGACGTAGACCAAACCGACAAGTGACATTAGATCTTTGCCCACACTTGTCAGGCCATTCGACACAGCGACCTTCATCTGATGGATGTCGGTGGTGAACCTGGAAATCAATGTGCCAGTCGCATGGTGATGAAAAAATGCCAAGTCCATGCGCGAGAGATGATCGAAGAGACGGTTTTGCATGTCGGAGAGAATGCGCAAACCAACAAAATGCATCAGCATCGCCTGGACGTAGTTTGCAATGCTTTTAACGAGAAAGGTCGCCAGAACCGTAAATGCGACGATCCACAAGCGGGATTCGTTCTTTTGATCGAAGACGTCATCCACAACAGGCTTCATCAGATATGCCGTGTAGGATGTCGCGGCGGCAGCGATTATCATAAAGATGATCGCCAGCGCTATCCATCCAACGTAGCCGCGGATGCCGTCACGCCACAATCTGCCCATCAGATGGGCGGTTGATTTGTCCCTGCCAGGACGCTGATTCATCTAATTTCTCAAGCTCTTATGCCCGAATCGAATGTGAGCGGACCTTACCACGATGAGAGCCGGGGACCAATCGTAGCGACACGTCTACTTGCCGGCCACGGTCATACCGTCGATGCGGAGTGTAGGTGCATTCGTACCAAACCGGAAGGTTAGATCGTTGGCCGGGATCACAGACCTAAACATGGTGTCTAGATTCCCTGCTATTGTGAGTTCGCTGACTGGATAGGCTATCTCACCGTTTTCGATCCAAAAACCCTCGGCACCGCGGCTATAATCCCCAGTAATAAGGTTCGCGCCCTGGCCCATTAGACCGGTGATGTAGAGGCCTGATTTAATGTCGGCTATCAGTTCTGCCGGAGAGACGGAGCCAGGCTCCATATACAGATTAGTAGTAGCCGGTGAGGGTGGGGATGAAGTGCCGCGAGCAGCGTTTGCCGTACTTTTTAGTCCCAACTGGCGAGCCGAGCGAAGATCCATGATCCAAGTGGTTAACGTGCCGTCCTCAATAAGGTTTTTGCGAGAAGTGGCGAGGCCTTCGCCGTCGAAAGCCTTGGACCTAAGCCCGCGTGGCCGCAACGGATCATCTACGATAGTAATTGCGTCGCTGAACACACTCGTATCCATGCGATCTTTCAGAAAGGACGTGCCGCGGGCGATGGCGGCTCCGTTCACGGCGCCAGCCAAGTGCGTCAGGATTGATTGTGCGACTCGCGGGTCATAGATGACTGGAACTTGAGCGGAGGAGATTTTTTTTGGATTAAGGCGCTTCACGGCGTTCTCGCCTGCCTTGCGTCCAATCTCCGCCGAATCGGGAAGGTCTTCACCATGGACTACGCTGGCCCAATCGTAATCACGCTCCATGCCTGTTCCCTCGCCGGCTAGAACAGCAGCAGAGATAGAATGGGAGGACCGCACACGAACTTTTGCGAAACCGTTCGAGGCGGCGATAGCGACTCTTGATCGGCTCCAGCCAGCTTCGGCGCCCTCGGAATTGGTTACGCCTGGAACATCTCGCGCCGCTGCTTCCGCATCGTGGGCCCTGGCTTCCAGAACCGTTGCGCTAGGCTCCACTGGATCGCACTCGTCAACGTCGGGTATGTCGTTGGCCAACTGTTCACTGTCGGCCAAGCCGCAAAATTGATCTTCAGGGACGACGCGAGCCATTGCGACGGCACGCTCAACCAATTCATCAAGCGCCGCATCCGAACAATCTGATGATGATACAATTGCTTGACGCTTGCCAACCAGAACACGAAGGCCCAGGTCGATGCCCTCTGCCCTGTCCAGGTTTTCGGGTTTACCAAGTCGATAGGACATCGTCACTGACGTACCTTCTGCATACAACAGATCTGCAGCGTTCGCGCCAGCGGTCTGCGCTTTGATGATCACATTATTCAAACGCTCCAGAAGGTCTGCATCCGATTGGCTCATGACTAATTTCCTATTGACGAGCTATGCTCGTGAGGTGAAGCAAATCACCGCTGTGTAGCGCGCTGCGACGTTCGTGCCAAGCAGGGCGCACACGACGGTGCGATAATCAAGAATTGAACGCTCTCTCTCAAATATTAATCAAGCCTGAAAATTCCCAGCCTAGACGGTTTCAAAAATGTCAAAAGCCGCTATATTCTGGCGGGGCTATCAATTATGGAGCCCCCGCACCTCGAAACAACGACGAACCGTCCGTAGATATGTCCATTTCTAGCACTCTGCAAAAAGAGGTGCCAAGTGACGTGCCCCGCGAGAAAATCGAATCGGCAGTAGTTCGCTTTGAAAGAACGGAGGTTAATAAGGGCCATGTCATCGGCACGGGTGAGATATTTGAGATCGATTGCGGCCTGGTAATTGCGGCTATTGGTTACCAAGCGGTCTCCATCAAGGGTGCTCCCTATGATGAGAAACAGGCCGTCACCTCCAATGTTGAGGGACGAGTGGGCAACGGTCTCTATGCGGTGGGCTGGACTAAACGTGGCCCGACTGGCGTGATCTCGTCAAACCGGTCGGACGGGGAAATTGTGGCACAACACATCAAGAACGATCTCGCTGGGGGTGGCAGGAAGCCGGGCCGCAAGGCGTTCGAAGTGGCGCTGAAAGCGCGTGGGATCAGAAGTGTTAGCTTTGATGATTGGAAACGGATTGATGAAATGGAACGGGCCGCCGCAGATGGCGCCGCGCCGCGCCGGAAATTTGTGACTGTTGAAGAAATGCTCGACGCCTTAGACGGCGAGGGAAATTCAGAAGTCATATGAAAATGAGATTGTTATGAGTGATCTACCCACATCCGAAGACAGCGATTACGCCGGCGATGTGACCCCGACCGAAGCATGGGAAATGCTTAAGTCTGAACCGGGTACAGTCCTTATCGATGTCCGAACAGATGCAGAATTTAATTATGTGGGGCGGCCCGACCTATCGTCCTTGGGTAAGTATGTCGCTTTGGTTATGTGGGTGCGCTTTCCTGACAATGCCCAAAATCCAGATTTCGTTGCAAACGTGAAATCCATGGGTGTGACACCCGGTCAAAAGCTATTATTCCTCTGTCGAAGTGGTGTCCGCTCTCGCTATACGGCCGCTGCAATGACTGATGCAGGCTTCCCGTACTGCTTCAACATTCTTGAGGGTTTCGAGGGTGATAAGGATGAAGACGGGCACCGCGGCACAATTGGCGGATGGAAAGTCGCAGGCTTGCCATGGCTCCAAGGTTAGGCGGCTCGTCGTCCTTCAAAGCTGGTTGTTCTCTCTCATCCAATCCAGCGCCATCTTTTCTGACTTTGCAATGTCGTCTGCGCTCATGCGCTGCGAGACCTTCTTGAGATTATACTCGGCGCGATCATTGCCGCCATTAGCGGAGATAGCGAACCACATTCGTGCTATGATATAGTTTTTTTCCACGCCAAGGCCATCACCATAGAGGTTACCTATGCCGAACTGGGCCTGAGCATCACCCTGATGTGCTGCCTTACGGAACCAGTGCATGGCTTTTTCGTAGTCCTTTGGTACGCCATAACCTGCATTGTACATGGACCCGACAAGGAATTGGGCTTCCGGATATCCTTGTTCAGCCGAAGCTGACCATAGCTGAACAGCCTTTTTATAATTCTTTGCATCGAAGGCTACTTTCCCATCAAAGTAGTTATCCGAGGCAAAGAAGCTCTCCATTTTTTTTGCTTTATCGACGGACTGTGCAGGTGAAATTGACTGCGACCCGATTGTGCCCGCAACCGAGCAGGAGCCGCCGAATTTCTTCGCACGAAGTTGGGCCAAAGCCTTAAATTTCCCATTTGGGTAGACGCTAATATAGGCGCAGTATTCCTCACCGTCGGTACTGTGAGTGATGGATTCCCAAAACACTACTTCCGAACGATCNGCTAACGCGGATGGCGCAAGTACAAGGNCCGTCACGAATACGAGCAGAAACCGAGATTGTCTAAACAACACTTGTTACGCCTCCTTCGCTTCGTCCCCAATAGCTATGCTGTCCACGCGACAAGAGTGTAACAGCTCCCTTCCAATTCACAATTCTAACGGGTATGGCCGAGGAGCAGAAACGCGATCCGCTTGGCTACAGAGGGAGATCCCGATCCGCAATATCTTTGTATTGGAAACTAAAATGTACATGAGGTGCTTCGAGCTCGGGAAGACTGGTTTCTGCCCGTGTTAGTCGAAAATCCTTTATGGGAGCTCCCAAGTCTCAACTGCTCTCGCCAAGGCGGCTTGCGAGGAGTAACCAGCTGCTTTCACCCGATGGTATGATGATCTTGGCGTTCAAGCCAGAGCGGTGGGTCACCACCCAGGACCGGTGTTGGACGCGTCCAGTCCGGTGGCGTTTCGGATAGGGCCAAGACGGGACCTAGATGGCGTAGGGGCCCAAGGGCGGTGTCCGATTGTTGCCGCAGGGCATCAAGTTCGTCTGGAGTTAGATCTAAATTCTCACCTGGAAACATCACCTGGCCTTGGCGATCAATGAACATACCGGATTGGCAAAGAGATGCGCGGACATGATAGCTTCCACCTTCTGTTGCGCGGCGGGCAAGGGCCAAAAGGATACCGTAGGCAGCCAGATATCCAGTCGTGTAGTCGCAAGCGGCGGCCGGGAGCAGCATGGGGTTATCTTGGCCGCTGTCGTGACAAAGTCCGGTTACCGTTTGGGCCACCTGTTCCCATCCAGCGCGATGGCTCAGTGGGCCATCCGCACCGAAACAACTAATTGATGCACAGATGATCCCCGGGCGGACCCGCGCTAAGTCCTCTGGACCGAAACCCAAACTTTCCATGACCCCAGGTCGGTAACCTTGGGAAAATACGTCTGCGTCAGCCACCAAAGTGCGAAGGCTTGTGACCTCGTCCTCGTTCTTAAGGTTTAGATAACAGCTCCGCTTGCCATGGCTGGTATCCGTAACATGCTCGGTAATCTGCGGCACGTCGGCGCCTGTAACCATCAACACCTCNGCTCCGTGCTCAGCCAAGGTCCGTGCAGCAATGGGACCCGCAAGGATACGGGTTAGGTCCAGGACATTGATGCCGCTGAGGGGGCGGGGCCCGTTTGGGAATGGTTCGGGGTCGCTGTCGCCGATCTTGATGATCTCGACGATCGGCTTCGCTGCCAGGGCTTGGCCATGTGGGTGAGCCGCCCATTCCTCCCGACTGCGCACCATGGCCCCGCAGGCCTGGGCCTCGTCAATAGCAGCTTCCAGGTCCAGCGCGTTCCATCGGTTGACGGCTGCAGCAACCGAGCCTGGGTTTGGTTCGCACTTTAAGACATCAATGACGCGGGCCTTCAAATTTGGGAGACCGAAATGGGGAAGGAACCATCGACCGTCTTTTGTTGGCCAAGGCTGGGTGATCTGTCGCATGGCCATATGCCCTTTGCTGACGATTGACCTCCACGCTCCATCTTCGCCGGGGCGCAGGGCGTAGCCAGTACTGCGTAAGGCAGCGGCGGCATGACGAACATTGATGAATACATTTTGGCGGCGCCCAGTTCGTTGCGCCCAAATATCAGAAACTGCGACACCGATGCCGGCTAAGACCGCCGCACAGGTTTCGCCAATTCGGAACCTTGTGGAAAATACTGGATCCGCGCCCGAGATCGTGACTTGGTCGGGTAAAGGAAAATCCGAATTTCTGACGGACAAGACTTCGTTAAAGGCGTTCGACATACTGGAGCTCCTTGCTAAGGGGTGCGCTCACGCGATCACGACTGCCGATGCCGATCAACAAGCCTGTGTTTCACGAAAAAGCAATTAGTTCATAGCCCGATGACGCGGTTGGCCGCCATCGCTCCTATTTCGGTGTCAGTGTAGCCCAGTTCGGCGAGAACAGCACGGGTGTGCTGGCCGATGCGCGGCGCGACAGAGCCCGCATCGCCAGGGTTGAGCCTAGGCAAGCCTGGAATATTTGGGACGGCCCATGGCTCGTCCGCGCCTGGTTGGACAAGCCAGGAAATCAGTTTCGTCTCTACGACGTGCTCATGTGCGGCAAACTCCGAGTAGTTTTGAACGGCTTCGTTCTGGATACCGAAGTCTGTCAGTCGACGGCGCCAGTATGCAGTGTCATGGACGGCGAAGAGCCCGTTGAGAATTTCAATCAGCGCGGTACCGTTTGCCAATCGGTCCGGGGCCGTCGCAAATCGGTCATCCTCCGACAAACCCGGTTGCTCTATTGCGTTGCACAAATTTTTGAAATCTTTGTCCTTCAAGACAATCATATGTAGCCAGCCGTCCTTTGTGGGAAATGTGCCATTCGGAACCATGCTGGCCTGATAGGGCCCATCACGAATCCCGCTCATGAGCCGAACCGACTGCAGATTCGCCGATGCCTCCATCAAGCTGATCTCGATCCGCCGGCCCCTTGGTTCGTCACGGCGAGCGTAGAGAGCCGCGGCCACGGCCTGTTGCGCATAAAGTGCCGTGGCCATATCATTAATGATCACTGGCGAGCGATGAGGAACGCCGTCGGGGCCGACGTTTTCGGAGAGGAAACCCGTGAACGCCTGAAGGACGGGGTCCATGGCTGGTTTCTTACTAAGTGGGCCGGTCTGCCCAAAACCCGACACGGCAACATAAATCAGCCCTGGATTAATTAACGCCAATCTATCGTATGCAAAACCAAGGCGCTCGATGACGCCGGGCCGGAACCCCTCAATAAAAATGTCCGCACCGGGGATAAGACGCTCGATCACGTTGCGGCCCGCATCTGTTTTTAGGTCAACGGCTATGCCGCGTTTACCAATGTTTGCGGTAATGGAGAACGCCGTATTGTCCCCGTAAGCAGGAACTAGCGTCCGTGACCAATCCCCCTCAAGGGGCTCAACCTTAATCACATCCGCGCCTTGACGGGCCAATAGCGTGGCGCAATAGGGTCCGGCGACGCCTTGGCTAAGATCGACAACCTTGAGGCCTTCATACGGCCGTTCGAAACTCATGTGGGTTCTCCCGTTGCCCCCTCAGCGGTTTCATATTCAACGGCCACTCGGTCGATCAATTTTCCCACATTGGGGATATCGTGAACGCCGGCAACAGAGTGCCCNGCGGACCAGATATCCCTCCAGCGTTTTGGTCGCTTGTCCGGATTAATATCTTCCGAAACGTTGATCATGGCGCGAGCCGGCAGATCGTCGGGATCGAGGCCCGCGCATTTTATCGAAGGCCGAAGTTTATTTGTTGGTAATCCAGTGAAGGCGCTGGTTAGCATGATGTCATCGAGGCCTGCGCTCACCAGCATGGCTTTGTATCCGGCGACGGCCATGCTCTCACGGGTCGCGATAAAGCGCGTTCCCATGTAGGCCAGATCACAGCCCAAAGTGATGGCGGCACGCAAGGCGATGCCGTCGTTTATGCCGCCGGCCAGAACGATGGGCCCGCCATAGATTTCTCGGACAGCGCGGACGAAGGCGAAGGGATTAGCCCAACCCGTTTGCCCCCCCGCACCCGCGCTCAGCAAGATCAACCCATCCGCCCCAGCAGCGATGGCTTTCTTCGCATGGCGCATGGACGCAATATCGGCAAACACTAACCCACCGTATTCATGTATCTTATCCAGGATGGGGGCCGGGTTGCCGACACTAGCGATTACCAAAGGTGCGTGGTGTTTGGCCACAAGGTCCAAATCATCCTGGAGGCGTTGGTTTGATCGATGCACTATGAGATTTGGTGCATAGGGCGCGGTTTCCAAAGTTTCCTGAGTAATCCGTGTCAGCCAGTCATTCAATTCTTTGAGTGTTCGGCAATTGGCAGTGGGAAACGATCCAATAATACCGGCTCGCGACGCAGCAATGACCAAGTCTGGGCCGGAGACGAGAAACATCGGCGCGGCGATCAGGGGTAAACGGAGACGATGGGAAATGGAGTGGGGTAGGGACATCTTAGACACCCGAACCGTTTATCCGGAGAGGTTGAAGGCGCCGGCCAGCAGTTCATAGGAACGTCGTCGATCCGTCTGTTCGTAGGTCCAGGTCAGGACCACTAATTCATTGACGTCATAGGCCGTGGCTATATTCCGAAGCTCAGTAGAAACGTTGTCCGCATCGCCCACGATAGCGATCTGGCGAAGTTGGTTCAGTCGCTCCATATCGGCTTCGGTATAGGCGGCGTCGGCGATGGTNTTGGGGCTATCAATGGCGCGCAAGTCACCTTTCTCACGCATCAACTTCCAGTGGGCGCGGGGCGCGAAAAGACGTTCGGCGTCCGCGGGTGTGTCTGCTGCCAGCGCCCAGACACAGACATTGGCGATTGGCTCCGGGTTTTGATCGCTGGGTTTGTAGTTCTCTCGATAGATCTGCAAGGCGCGCTCGACGCCGCGGCCATCTGTGATGAAATGGGCAAAGCAATAGGGTATGCCAAAATGCGCGGCCACCTGGGCACCATAATCGGAAGTACCGAGTATCCAAATCTCTGGGGAGGTGGGGCTCACGGGATGTGCCCGCAAGGCCCGAAAGGGGTGCCCGTCAACCAATGGTTGGCCGCTTACCCAGGCCATTAGATCACGGACGTTTGCAGGGAAATTTTCGGCATCTTCATGGGCATTTGGATTGAGCGCATAGGCGGTCTTGCCATCTGATCCGGGCGCGCGGCCAAGCCCCAGGTCGACGCGTCCAGGCGCGATGGCTTCAAGAACGCGGAACTGTTCCGCAACTTTGAGCGGCGCGTAGTGTGGTAACATGACCCCGGCGCTGCCAATTCGGATGCGATCCGTAGCTTGGCCAATGGCGGCCATAACGATCTCTGGTGCGGTGCCAACGATNGTCGGATGATTGTGATGTTCGGAAACCCAAAACCGATGGTAGCCCCAAGCCTCACAAGCCTGCGCCAGTTCGATTGTATCGCGCACAGACTGATCTTCTGGCTTGCCCGTTGCAGCCGTGGACTGGTCGAGGACCGAGAGTTTCATGTGCTTCGGTTGCCGTCCAATTCGTCGAACAAGGCTTTCACATGGCGCATGGTGTCTAATGCCGCCGGCATTCCGCAATACACTGCCGTCTGCAGGACGGCTTCAACAATCTCATCTCGGGTACAGCCGTTGTTGACCGCGCCTTTCAGGTGGACCTGCAACTCGTGCGGGCGGTTAAGCGCGGTAAGCATACCTATGTTAATAAGGCTTCGAGTTCGGCGATCGAGGCCGTCGCGAGTCCAAATGGCACCCCAACCATATTCGACGACCAGGTCCTGAAGCGGGCTGGTTAATTCGTCGGCGGTGGCCAAGGAACGGTCGACGTGGGCACTCCCAAGAACCTCGCGCCGGGTTTGCATGCCCCGTTCGTATTGATCGTGATCCAATAGATTGGCTCCTCATGGCTCGGTGCCGCTCGAAACTCAATCTCGGAGGATGGGGCGCAAGTCAATCTACTGTCAAGAAACCGAGGCTGATGGCCGTTTCATTTCATTGTTTTCACGCACTCAGTCACGTTGCATCATCTTCAAGGCCTGATCTAGGTCGTCAAGCAGATCCTCATAGTCCTCGAGACCGACACTCAGGCGCACCATGCTCTCAGAAATGTTCAGATCTGCGCGGTCTCTCTCGCTGAGGCGCTGGTGGGTCGTCGTAGCTGGATGTGTGATCAGGCTCTTTGCGTCGCCGAGGTTGTTGGAGATGTCGACAATCTCGAGTGTGTTGAGAAATTTGAACGTGGCCTGCTTTCCGCCGATCAACTCGAAGGTCACTACGGTACCGCCCGCATCCATTTGACTTTTTGCTAATTCGTACTGTGGGTGATTGTCCAGACCCGGGTATAGAACTCGTTCAACACCGTCGTGATTGGATAAGAAATTCGCGATGATACGGGCGTTCTGAACATGGCGTTCGACCCGTATCTCCAAGGTTTCCAGGCCTTTCAGGAGGATCCAGGCGTTCATGGGGCTCATGGCTGGGGCTGTATGGCGCATGAAGGGTGTTAGACAATTTTCGATAAATTCCGCGTCATTGGAGAGGATTGCGCCGCCAAGGGCACGGCCCTGACCATCGATATGCTTGGTGGCCGAATACATGACAATGTCTGCGCCCAACTCAAGTGGATGTTGCAGGATCGGCGTTGCGAAGACATTGTCGACGATCAGTCGGGCGCCCGCGGCATGAGAGAGCTCCGCCACCTTGCGCAGGTCGATTATGTCGAGTGTCGGGTTAGAGGGGGTCTCTAGAAACACGGCTTTTGTCGGTATGGCTAAGGCGGCTTCCCACTGCACGAGGTCCGTGCCATCGACGAACTGAATATCGATCCCGAAGTTTGGCAACATATCATGAATAATGTAATGGCAGGATCCGAAAAGGGCGTGGGATGCGACGACCCGCTCGCCAGCTTTCAATTGCGACAAGAGAGATGCGAATACGGCCGCCATGCCGCTAGAAGTGCCGACGCAGTACTCGGCTCCCTCCAGCAGGGCCAAGCGCTCTTCGAACATGGTGACCGTTGGGTTCGCGTAGCGTGAATATATGTATCTCGTGCTTTCACCTTTGAAGGCGGCTTCGGCGTTTTCGGCACTGTCATAGACGTATCCAGACGTCATAAAGATGCCTTCGCTGGTTTCGTCGAATTCCGAACGTTTTGTGCCCCCGCGCACCAGGCTCGTGGCGGCGCGCCATTTCTTAATTTTGGGCTCAGATACCTTGCTCATTGGGTCCTCCTCAGACGTCAAGGGGCCCCGGCCCAAATACAATCCCTGATAATGAAAACCCCCAACCGCATGGGGTCAGGGTTTTGCGAACCGAGACCTTTTAGCGAGTGTGTTTAATGTGGCCGCAAGCCGGTCGGACAAATCACCACATAAGGCCTAAAAGTTTACGCTTTCCCTGACGGCGGTCAAGGCAAAAGCTAAATCCGCGGGGCTTAGTTTTTAGACTTGGTCATCCGGCGTCGGATTGCGCGAACGCCCCACCATACCCCGCCCACCACAAGAGGGAACGCTACAAGGCTGGTGAGGTATGGGTCGATTTCTATGCCCAAGCTATTTGCGCCCCGTGCCAGATAGATCACCAAAGAAATGACGTAATAGCTGATCGCTACCACGGACAGGCCTTCGACCATTTGCTGAAGACGTAATTGTAATTGCACGCGTCGGTCCATGGACTGAAGAAGGTCACGGTTCTGTTCCTCGAGGGCGACGTCGACACGAGTTCGTAGGAGGTTTCCGGCTCGGGCGATTCTTGCACTCAGTTGATCCAGGCGACGGGCTAAATTATCGCAAGTTTCCATGGCCGGCTCGAACCGTGTCATCATGAACTGGCTGACTGGCTGGAGCCCGGTGATTCGATCTTCACGAAGCGCAGTCACCCGTTGGCGCACAATCTCTTGATAGGCGCGGGTGGCGCTGAACCGATAGGCGATAAGCCCATTGATCCGCTCCGCTTCGCCGGCCAAACGGGTTAACTCGCCGAGCAGACGGCGATCATCGAAGTTTTCTTGCTCTCCGCCCAACTGCCCCAAAATTGATGAAAGCTCATCTTCCGCCTCGGATACCCGAGGACGTGCCTCTTGTGCGATTGGCAGTGCTAACATGGCCATCAGTCGATAGGTTTCCATCTCGATGATCCGCTGTACCAACCGTCCTCCCGATTCGGCATCCAGAGCTACCGAATGAACAAGAAATCGACCAAAACGGTCGGCATGAATTCGAAAATCCGTCCACCACATGGCGCGGCCCTCCAATAGGATGCCACCGGTGATTGGGTTGTGGTCCAAGGCTTGGCTAGCATCAACTGAGAGAACCTCGACTTCATCAAGGTTATCCCGAGCATCAAGGGCAATGTGCAGCGCAGAAATCACCTCGCCGGGTAGGGCGGCCAGCCAATCGGCGGGGACCTCGACGACAGCTGTTCTTTTGAAGGGGTTAGTAAAGTTGCGTTCTGCAATAAAAGTATATGCGGAAAACTCAGCGTGGCGCTCCCATTTTAGGCGAAACGGGCCCATATCCGCTATAAAGACCCTAGCGTCGGCGCCTGGGGGTGCGACGTTGAAATGGCTGCACAGTGCTGTCAGATGCTGGAGGTCGTCCTGTGACGGACGTTCGCCTGTACTAACGGCTAAATGGGAAACCTCAGCTGGTGCCAATGTGAGCCCATGGGGACGCGCGTGTAATTCTGCCATTAGGGCGTCACGCAACGTGTGCTCAGTAAACATGAAAGTCTCGTCTTTCCCGCCACCAATGACTATATCTAGAGTCAAAGGATTTTCTGAAAGCGAATTAACCCGACGCGTTCTATCGGATTTTAAGGACCCTGCCAATGACTGATTTTGCCATTACCGATGAACTGTTCTTCAATCGCTCCGGTTTGGACCGGGCCTGTGTTGAGAGGCTAGTCGACGAAGCGCTTGGCGATGCCGATGACGGCGAATTGTTTCTCGAATACCGGCAATCTGAAAGCATTGTGTTGGATGACGGCAAGGTCAAGAGTGCTGCCTTCGACACCATGCAGGGGTTTGGCCTGCGTGCTGTAGCCGGTGAAGCGACTGGATACGCACATGCCTCGGAATTGAGTGAAGCTTCTTTGAAGCGGGCTGTTAACACGGTCCGCGCTGTAACACGGGGTCACAAGGGCGAGATTGCTGCTGCCCCAGCCGGCACGAACGCAGGCCTCTATGCAGACGATAATCCGCTCAGCGCCATTCCCTTTAACAGCAAGTTGGGGCTGCTATCAGAAATGGATGCTTACGCGCGGCAGAGGGACGAACGTGTTAAACAGGTAACCGCCACATTATCGGGAGAATGGCAGGCCGTGCAGATTTTGTGCGCAGGAGGGCATCGAGCCACCGACATCCGCCCTTTGGTGCGTTTGGGGGTGTCTGTGGTTGTGGGAAAAGATGGTCGGATGGAGTCGGGGAGCTATGGCACGGGAGGCCGCGATCTTTATGATCTGTATATGAGCCCGGCTACCTGGAAGGCGGGTGTCGAGGAAGCGCTTCGCCAGGCCTTAGTCAATTTGGAGTCGACACCTGCGCCGGCTGGCGAGGTGCCCGTGGTTCTTGGGGCCGGTTGGCCCGGAATTCTTCTTCATGAAGCGATTGGTCACGGCCTGGAGGGTGATTTTAATCGCAAACAGACCTCTGCCTTTGCCGGTCTGTTGGGTGAGCGAGTTGCTGCGCCCGGCATTACGGTTGTTGATGATGGCACCATGAAGGGTCGACGTGGCTCGCTAACTATCGATGATGAAGGAACGCCAACAGAGAACACGGTGCTGATCGAAGACGGCATCCTTACCGGGTATATGCAGGATCGCATGAACGCCCGGCTCATGGGTGTCTCTGCGACGGGGAATGGTCGCCGGCAAAGCTACGCTCATCAGCCAATTCCCCGAATGACAAACACCTATATGCTTGATGGTAAACAAGACCCAGATGAAATCATCGCGTCAGTGAAGAATGGTGTTTACGCAACGTCTTTTGGTGGTGGTCAAGTTGATATCACATCGGGCAAGTTTGTCTTCCAATGCACGGAAGCCTACCGGATTGAGAATGGAAAGATCGGTGCGCCTCTCAAAGGGGCCACCTTGATTGGTAATGGCCCGGATGTACTGACGAAGGTGTCTATGATCGGCAATGACATGAAGTTGGACCCGGGGATAGGCACTTGCGGCAAAGATGGTCAAGGTGTTCCCGTGGGCGTTGGTCAGCCAACCCTGAAGATTGATGAGTTGACGGTGGGTGGTACCGCTGTCTGATCGCGTTTAGAGCAATTTGAGGCGCTATTCCGGCTTGCGCTGTTAATCTGTGATAATGATTTCAATCGGCGTGGATTTTGTTGCCAGGGGGCCTAAATGATAGGTCGAAACACGAGACAAACCTCTGTTTGGGAAAGCTTAGGAAAGCCCCCATTGTGGTGGCGTTGACAGTCACCAGAGGCACCGGTAAACCGACCTCATGACCGACCAATTGATAATAGCACTCGCACAGATCAACCCTACAGTTGGTGATCTCTCAGGAAATGTTGAGCGCATCCGCGCGGCTGCAAAGGAGGCCACCAAAGGGGACGCAGACCTTGTGGTGTACGGCGAACTTGTCGTCAGCGGCTATCCTCCGGAGGATCTCGTTCTGAAACCGGCCTTCCAGGACGCCGTGGAGCAGGCCGTGAACGACTTGGCCGCGGATACTGGCGACGGTGGACCGGGTTTATTGATCAGTGCGCCGTGGCGAATCGATAATGTACTCTACAATGCGGCCTTGATGCTGGATGGTGGCGAGGTCACAGCAGTCCGGCTGAAGCACGAGTTGCCAAATTACGGCGTGTTCGACGAAAAGAGGGTGTTCGCGCCTGGTCCGCTCCCTGGCCCTGTTTCGTTCCGTGGCGTGCGGCTTGGTGTCATGGTCTGTGAGGACATGTGGTTCCCTGAGGTGGCAGAGTGCCTTGACGAGTCGGGCGCGGAGATTTTTGTCGTATTGAACGGATCGCCGTTTGAAACAGACAAATTGGATGAGCGTCTGAATTTCGCCGTGGCAAGGACGTCCGAGGCTGGACTGCCGCTCATTTATGTCAATTTGGTGGGTGGCCAAGATGAATTAGTATTCGATGGCGGCTCATTTGTTTTGGGGGCTGATCATAGTCTTCGCGCTAAAGCCCGTCCGTTTGTTGATGAGGTGATACTCACCGAATGGCGTCAGGCCGGCGATGGGTGGGTCTGTGACCAAGGAGCATTGGCCTCCGATGGCGAGTTGTTAGAAGCCACCTATCGGGCGATGGTGTTGGGTCTTCGGGATTACGTGGGGAAGAGTGGCTTCCCCGGCGTAATTCTCGGCATGTCTGGCGGTATCGACAGTGCCCTCTCGGCTGCCGTAGCCGTGGATGCTTTGGGTCCAGACCGCGTGCATTGTGTAATGTTGCCCTCACCCTACACGTCCCAAGACAGCCTTGATGACGCTTCGGAGTGCGCGGACTATCTGGGCGCGCGTCTGGACCAGGTAAGTATCGAGCCAGCGATGCAGGCGTTCGCCGCCATGCTGGTTGATCAATTTAAAGGCACGGAAAGTGACACGACGGAAGAGAACATTCAGGCCCGTTCGCGTGGGATTACCCTGATGGCGCTTTCCAACAAGTTTGGGTCCATGGTTCTTTCAACTGGCAACAAGTCTGAGATGTCGGTCGGTTATTCAACTCTTTATGGCGATATGTGCGGCGGGTATTCGGTGCTAAAAGACGTCTACAAGACTACGGTCTATGCCTTGGCGAGTTGGCGCAACGAGCACAAGCCTGTCGGTGTCTGGGGCCCGAACGGGCGCGTGATTCCCGAACGGATCATCACCAAGGCGCCAACAGCGGAACTGAAACCAGACCAGACAGACCAAGATAACTTGCCGCCCTATGATCAGCTGGATGATATTCTTTATTGTCTGATCGAAGAAGACCTGGCGCTAGCCGATATCGTTGCGCGCGGCCACGAGGAGTCCACAGTTTTGCGGGTTTGGCGGATGTTGGACTTGGCCGAGTACAAGCGCCGTCAAGCACCTCCTGGCGTCAAAACGACACGGCGCGCTTTCGGCCGAGACCGTCGATATCCGATAACCAATGGCTTCCGCAGTCAGATATGACGACTATGCGAATTCACGACACGCTCAGCCGTGCAAAGGTGGACTTCCACCCCCTCGATCCTGATCACGTACGAATCTATGTGTGTGGTCCGACGGTCTATGATTATGCGCATATAGGTAACGCCAGACCTGTCGTCGTTTTTGATGTTTTGGTGAGGTTGATGCGCCGGTTGTTCCCCAAAGTTACCTATGTGCGGAACATTACGGATATAGATGATAAAATTAATGCACGGGCCCTGGAGTCGGGTCGCGATATTCGTGAAATTACCGAAGAGACTGCCAAGGTCTATCATGAAGACATGTTGGCTGTGGGCGCCTTGCCGCCGGATGTAGAGCCCCGCGCTACCGAACACGTAGCGCAAATGATCGATATGATCGAAAACTTGATCGCCAAGGGTCACGCCTACGAAGCTGAGGGTCATGTCGTATTCAGCGTGCCCTCTATGCCCGACTATGGGATGCTCTCAAAGTTGGACCGCCGCGAAATAATTGCTGGTGCTCGAGTTGATGTCGCGCCTTATAAGAAGGACGCTCAGGACTTTGTGCTGTGGAAGCCGTCTGATGGAGAAACCCCGGGATGGGATAGCCCCTGGGGACGCGGACGACCTGGTTGGCATATTGAGTGCTCGGCCATGAGCTATGAGCATTTGGGTGATAAGTTTGATATTCACGGCGGGGGCGTCGATCTGGTCTTCCCGCACCATGAGAACGAAATTGCCCAATCCAAATGCGCACTTGGTGTGGATGCCTTCGCGACCTATTGGATGCATAACGGCTATCTTATGAGCGAAGGCGAGAAGATGTCGAAATCCTTGGGAAACTTCTATACCGTTCATGAGTTGTTGGAAGAGTTTCCTGGCGAAGCGATTCGTTTGCTTCTGTTGCAAACCCATTATCGTCAGCCATTGGACTTTACCAAGGCGGGTATCGCCGAGGCCCGTCGTACCATGGACCGCTGGTACCGCGCGGCGGATGGTGTTGAGTTAAATAGACCAGCTGCGCCAGCCGTTATTGATGCCCTTGCTGACGATTTGAACACGCCAAAAGCTATTGCCGAATTGCACAAGCTGTCTTCATGTGATCCCGCGGGCTTGTTGGCGAGCGCACGGCTCATGGGTTTTTTGGAACAATCCGCTGAGGATTGGTTCAAATGGCAGCCTCCAAATTCAGAGGATATGTTAGACGATATGACCATTCACGAATTGATTAAAGAGCGGGTTCGGGCTCGTCATAACAAGGACTTTACGAGGTCTGATCAGATTAGGGATGACCTGGCCGCCAAGGGCATTATTTTGGAGGATGGTCCAGCAGGAACCTCCTGGCGCCGGGGCTAGTCCGTTAAAAGCGAGGGACATGGGTTTCGTCATCTTATCATGAAGCGAAAAGCGCCCACGTGACTATCTGACCCGACTGACCTAGGGGCTTCATATCGGCAGCGTTTATATCAGGCCGCCGCTGAAATGGGTCTGCGGTCTGCCCGAGGGTCCGTTTTAATCTTGCCCTTGTTGGGGCTATCCCATCCACGCTAAACGTTTGAGATAGTTTTTGACTCCCTCATCGACCCGCTACGGTTCTGCGATTTTGGCAGAAACAAGATTGGGTGCCGATCAAATTCACCAACATGCGGCGCCTCGAAATGCGGCCCATTAACTTCGAACTTTTGAACGACGTTAAGAAATCTTCACTTGATTTCTACGCGGTGATGCGTAGCTTAACGCGTCAGAGTTAGGCCGATTTTACTTCCAATGATGGCGGTGAGATTGTCAGTCCCGCGCTAAGGATTGAGAGAACAACCTGGTCCTATGCTCAATATAGACGAAGAATTGTCGCGGAGCGCTCCAACATCATGAGTTTCCAATTGCTGAGGCGCAGATCGCTGGTTGGCGGTTTGTTGGCGGTTGTTATGCTGTTTAGTTGTCAAGCCGTCGCTGGCATTGAAGAGGGCGCCAACGCTCTTTTAAAGTCGCTCGCTGACCAGGCCATCAAGTCCTTGACTGACGCTGACACACCTCGCCCCGAACGAATCAGAAGGTTCCGTAATATGTTCCGGGCGAACTTCGCTGTGCGATCCATTGGTAAATTTGTACTTGGCCGAAACTGGCGTCGCGCTAGCCATGAAGAGCGGGAAGAATACCTGGGTTTGTTTGAGGATTTGATAGTCGTAACCTACGTCGATCGCTTTAGTCGTCTCGCCGGCGGTTCCATGATAGTCAAGAAGACCCGTGCAGAGTGAGAGAGCATTGTCACGGTGTTCTCGGAGATAGAACGTCCTGGTGTCGCCAAGCCGGTACATGTCGACTGGCGGGTTGGCACCAATGGTGCGAGCTACAAGCTTCTCGATGTAATTGTCGAGGGTGCTTCCTTGTCCAACACCCTACGGTCCGATTTTGGATCGATCGTTCGCCAGGAAGGTAACCAAATTGGTGGTTTGTTGACGGCGCTCCGGGAGAAGACGGAAGCCCTTAAGGCGGAACATAATTAACAGGGCGACTTGATGTGGATCTCATATTTTGTTGCCGCACTACCAGCTTCATAGAGAAATTTAATTAGTCTCCTGACCCGCTTTACGCTTTGTGGTTGAAAGTTGGGCAATTCGGGGTCTCTGAGTACCGTAAGCATCGACTCTAATTAAATGAAAGGTTAATATATAAAAGATGCGGTTAAAAGGCCGTGTTGTTCTCGGGGCGGGGTGGAATTCCCCACCGGCGGTAATAAGGCTGGAATTTCGGCCTTTAAGCCCGCGAGCGCCTTCGGACCGAACTTTGGTTTCGGTTCAAGGGGTCAGCAGACTCGGTGCAAATCCGAGGCCGACGGTTACAGTCCGGATGAAAGAGAACGGAAAGGCAAAGAGTTTTCCCTGCCTCGTTGGCAAGGTCTAGCCACTGTCTCTCCTTCGCCCTGGTTCTGGTTTTAGAAGGTGAAGGAGGAAACCATGAATCAGAAGACCCATCCTATGACCATTGCTTTTGTCCAGGCGCGCTGGCATGCGGATATCGTTGATCAAAGCCGTATTTCGTTTATTGCTGAAATGGATGAAAGGACCCAGGGCGCCGCAACCATTGAGGTCATTGATGTGCCCGGCGCTTATGAGATTCCGCTATTGGCAAAACGTTTGGCAGAGACCGGCAAGTACGACGCTATCGTTGGTGCTGCTCTTGTGGTGGACGGTGGCATTTACCGTCACGATTTTGTCGCCTCCGCCGTCGTCCAAGGCATGATGCAGGCACAATTAGAAACCGGCGTGCCAATCCTGTCAGTTTCGCTGACGCCGCACCAATTCCAAGAAAGCATCGAGCATCGGGGCTTTTTCCTCGAGCACTTTAAGGTAAAGGGGAAAGAGGCAGCAAAGGCGTGTACATCCATTTTGGCACAACATAGGCGTTTGGCGGCAGCATAACCGATCTTGCCCAAACAGACTAGATATTCGCGAAACGTAGTGACCTAGCCGTTGCAGATTCTGATAGGGGCGATGAACTCGATGAGAGTAATCCAATCGCTAATCGACAACTAAAACAGTCGCAGCCTTCTCAGGGGAACCATGAATGTTATACTGAGCGGTTTAATCGACTATGAGAATATCAATTCTAATTTCTCTGCGCTGAATTAGCACCACTAGGTTGCGGATATCCTATGCACAGACCTCTTCGAAAAGCACGGCCTGGAGAGGTATGGTGTGGCTCTCGCTACCGCCTAAGCGGCTTATATTTAATTCGCGTCGGCTGATCCGCGTGGTCACCGAGGCGGCGCTTTCGGTCGACTTCATAATCTTCGTAGTTACCCTCGAACCATATCACTTGGCTATCGCCCTCGAAGGCAATGATGTGTGTCGCTAACCGGTCTAGGAACCAGCGGTCATGGCTGATGACCACGGCACAGCCGGCGAATTCAGCTAGGCTTTCCTCTAAGGCGCGCAGGGTGTCTACATCCAGATCATTGGTGGGCTCATCCAATAGCAACACGTTGGCACCAGACTTCAACATCTTCGCCAAGTGCACACGGTTGCGTTCTCCGCCAGAGAGTTGACCCACTTTTTTTTGCTGGTCGCCGCCCTTGAAGTTGAACTGAGCGACGTAGGCACGAGATTGCATGGAGCGCTTACCGAGCTCGATTTCGTCATTGCCGTCGGAGATTTCTTCCCAGACGGTTTTGTCGTCTGCCAAGGAGTCTCGGGACTGGTCGATATAGCCCAATTGCGCCGTTTCGCCGATGCGTATCGTACCCTCGTCGGGCTGTTCTTGGCCGGTGATCATTCGAAACAGCGTCGTCTTGCCTGCACCGTTTGGCCCAACGATTCCGATAATGCCACCCGGAGGCAGTTTGAAGGACAGGTTCTCGATTAGTTGTTTATCTCCAAAACTCTTCTTAAGATTGATCGCCTCGATCACCAGATCACCCAAACGAGGGGCTGGAGGAATAACGATCTGGGCGACACCCGGGGTCACGTCGCGAGATTTCTCAAGCAACTCTTCGTAGGCTGTGATACGGGCCCTAGACTTGGCTTGACGAGCACGTGGCGACTGCCTAATCCAGTCAAGTTCATGGGTTAGAGTCCGTTGACGCGCCGATTCTTCGCGCTCCTCCTGAGCAATACGTTTCCGTTTCTGTTCCAGCCAGGCAGAGTAGTTGCCTTCGTAAGGAATCCCTCGACCTCGGTCCAGCTCAAGAATCCAACCGGTCACATTGTCAAGAAAATAGCGGTCGTGAGTGACCATGAGGACGGTGCCCTCATATTCACGCAGGTGACGTTCAAGCCAAGATACCGATTCTGCATCTAAATGGTTCGTTGGTTCGTCCAGCAGAAGCATTTCGGGTTTCTGAAGCAAGAGGCGGCAAAGGGCGACCCGGCGCCGTTCTCCCCCTGAAAGGTTATCGACGGAGGAGTTGGCCGGTGGGCAGCGTAGTGCATCCATGGCGATCTCAACAGTGCGTTCTAGCTCCCAACCGTCGACGGCATCGATCTGTTCCTGCAGCTCGCCCTGTTCTGTCAGCAGATTGTTCATTTCGTCGTCGTCCATGGGTTCAGCAAATTTCTCGCTGATGGCGTTGAACCGGTCCAGCATGTCCCTCACACCACCCATGCCATCTATCACGTTCTGGGCAACGGTTTTCGAAGAATCCAGTTGTGGTTCCTGTTCCAAGTAGCCGATGCGCACACCGTCCGCCGCCCAAGCCTCGCCGTTCGACGGTTCTTCCTTGCCGGCCATCATCTTCATAAGAGTGGACTTGCCCGCACCGTTGACGCCTAGGACACCGATTTTTGCGTCGGGCAGGAACGACAGGGTTACCCCCTTTAAAATCTCCTTGCCGCCCGGAAAGGTCTTGGAGAGATCCTTCATCACATATGAATATTGATAGCTGGCCATGGTGCGGGTCCTTGCAAAACGGAATTAAAATTGGTTGTCGGTTATTGCGGACGGCGTCTTGTATCGCAGTCCGTGGTAATGCGCAATCCGGCCTGTTTAAACAGATAAAAGTTGGTGGGGGCGGTTAAAAAATATGCCAATAGGTTACTGATCGTTCCGGCGGCATCAAGCCCAAGCTATTATTAGCCAACTGAAGTCAACGTGAATAGTGGACATTTGGTTGTTTTAGGGCCGATTGATAGCGGCTGTATAAGTTGTTACAAGCAAGGGAGTG
>PARE01000029.1 GCA_002709525.1 Magnetovibrio sp.
TTTTAGATGGGTAAGGTTATGTTTCGGCGCGCCAGAGTGATGCGAGTATGGATGGTTGCGGCGATTATGGTAATCGTTAGCTCTTGTGCGGAGACCCAACTGGCGATCCATTCTGTAAAGCGTGTTGCCGATGTTGTGGAAGAGAAGTCTCACGCTCGCTACAAGGTCGGTAATCCTTACCAGATTGGTGGCCATTGGTACTACCCCAAGGAAGATTATGAATTCGACGAGACTGGAATTGCGTCCTGGTACGGCTCAAAATTTCATGGCCGTAAGACTGCTAACGGTGAAATCTACGATATGAACGCGCTTACTGCTGCGCATCGCACTTTACCCATGCCAAGTTATGTTCGTGTGACCAATTTGGAAAACGGTCGAAGCCTTGTGGTAAAAGTCAATGATCGTGGGCCTTTTGCGAAAGGCCGGATCATCGACATATCTCGCCGGGGGTCCCAGTTGCTTGGATTTCATAAGCAAGGAACCGCGAAAGTACGGGTACAGATTCTTGCGGACAAGAGCCGGGCTTTAGCGGTTCAGATTAAGAACCAGTCCGAATTGCAAAAGGTTGGTTCGCCGATAACAGTTAACCGTTTGCCCAAGGCGAAGGTAGATGCGGTGTTACTTCCTCCTCCACCGGGTGCCAAGACATCCGCTCGTCAAGTAAGTATCCCTGTTTCAGCAAAGCAGCAGGCCTATGCCTCAAGCATCCCCGCACCCGAGCGGGTGACGGTGAGAACGCCAGCTTTGAGGCAAGCTGTAACAGGTAAGGTGACACTAACGAACGTTGAAGCCTCCAACATTTTTGTTCAGGCAGGCGCGTTTGGCGAGTATGCCAATGCGAACCGCGTTCGAGCTCGTTTGGCATCCATTGGATCGGTTAAAATTTCAAGTGTACTGATCAATGGTCGTGATCTTTATCGAGTTTGGGTGGGCCCGCTTGCTACTGTCGCAGATGCGGATCGGATACTGGAAGCAATGGCGCGAGCTGGATTTAAGTCGGCACGAATTATTGTTGAATGATCAACAACTCGGAGGGATCTGAAAAATGATAATACATCAGTCATATTCTGCGGTTCCTCTCCGCGCCTTGGTGTTGGTAGTGTGTATGGTTGCAGGATTGGCGTTGCCAACCGAGGCCATCGAGACTCCAGCTTCATCTGCTGTGGTCATTGAGGTCACCACGGGAAAGATCCTACTCGACAAAAATGCCGATGTTCCCATGGCGCCAGCATCCATGAGCAAACTGATGACGTTGTATCTCTTATTCGAGAGGTTAAAAGATGGATCTTTGTCTCTTGATGATACGTTTCGTATCAGTGAAAACGCTTGGCGGAAGGGTGGTGCTAAGAGCGGCAGCTCCACAATGTTTCTGCCACCGCGGAAGCGGGTAAGAGTCGAGGACCTGATTCGGGGTATCATTGTACAGTCGGGAAACGACGCATGCATAGTCGTCGCCGAGGGCCTATCCGGCAGCGAAGAGGCATTTGCTGCTGAGATGAACGAACGTGGTCGCGAGATTGGGTTGCTGAATTCAACCTTCCGGAATTCCACCGGTTGGCCACACCCTGAGCATCGCATGACTCCCCGTGACCTCGCGACATTATCTGCTGCGCTAATTAAGAAATTCCCCGAATTCTACCATTACTTTAAAGAAGCGGAGTTTACTTACGGGGGCATTCGTCAAATGAACCGAAACCCTCTGCTTTACAAGGAAATGGGCGTAGATGGATTGAAGACAGGATTCACAAGTGAGTCTGGTTATGGGCTTGCGGCCTCGGCACTCCGTGGGGAGCGGCGGGTTATTCTGGTCGTTAACGGTTTAGGAACCAAGAGAGCCAGAAGCCGGGAACCGGAACGCCTCATGGAATGGGCTTTTCGAGAGTTCAATAACTACGCTTTATTCAAGGCTGGAGAACAGCTCGAGGAAGCGCCAGTTTGGCTGGGCACGAGCAACCGGGTGCCGTTGCTCATCAAGGAAGATGTTGTCCTGACCTTCCCGCGAAAGCATCGGCGAAAAATGAGAGTGAAGCTGGTATATGACGGCCCCATTCCGGCGCCTATTGAACGTGGCACGGAAGTTGGAAAGGTTGTCATCAGTATTCCTGGGCAGACCGATCTCTCGGTTCCCGTTTTAACTGGTGCGGATGTTGAGCAATTAGGATTATTCGGCCGCTTATGGTCGGCTATGTCAACGATCCTACTGGGTCAGACCGGTTCTTGACCACGGTATGACGGAAGGCCGGTTCATTACCTTTGAAGGCGGAGAGGGAGCTGGAAAGTCGACCCAGCTTAATCGACTCCGTGACGCCTTGAAGCAGGCGGGC
The DNA here is from genome assembly GCA_002709525.1 of Magnetovibrio sp. Taxonomy (GTDB): domain Bacteria; phylum Pseudomonadota; class Alphaproteobacteria; order Rhodospirillales; family Casp-alpha2; genus UBA3470. The sequence continues at coordinate 2,325 of PARE01000029.1, forward strand.
GTTGACGTGGTGCGAACTCGTGAACCGGGCGGATCGCCCGCGGCGGAGGAAATTCGAACAATGCTGGTGTCTAGAGAGACCCATTGTTGGGCCCCAGAGACTGAATTGTTGCTCCATTGTGCAGCGCGGTTTGAGCATGTGGCGTCGGTGGTAAATCCGGCATTGATGCGAGGCGCGTGGGTGGTTTGTGATCGTTTTCATGATTCTACGGTGGCTTACCAAGGTTACGGCCATGGGCTCGGAACGGACATGGTCGATCGACTCCACCAAATGCTATTTGGCGCGTTTCAGCCGGACCTGACCCTTATCCTTGATCTACCGGTGGACGTGGGGCTCGAGCGAACACAGGTTCGGGGTAGTAGTGAGGATAGATATGAGCGTATGGCGATTGAATTTCATGAGCGCCTTCGCTATGGATTTCTGAAAATCGCCGAGCAAAATTCGGACCGATGCGTAGTTCTTGATGCTGCAAAAGACGAAGATCACGTCTACAGAGACGTGATAGAATGCGTGAACGCCTGCTTTTCCCTCGCATTGGACTAACGAGATCGCACGATGAGCGATGATTCGCCACATGGCGTCCACTCAACACCCAGTTCAAATTCCGAGCTTTTAGGACATCAGGGTGCGGAACGGCTTTTAAGGCAGGCTTTTGAATCGAGCAGGCTGCATCATGCTTGGATGATTTCTGGGCCGCGCGGGATTGGCAAAGCTACATTGGCGTATAGGTTTGCAAGATACGTTCTCGCAAACGCGCCAACCGATACGGGGTTGTTTGGCTCTAATGATTTCCCTGATGAGCGAAACGATTTGTATCTTGTCCCGGAACACCCTGTTTTTCAACGAGTCGCCGCCGCTAGCCATGGGGATTTGTTGGTAATTGAGCGGTCTGAAAATGAACGTGGTACGAAACGTTCTAACATCGTGGTCGAAGACGTACGACGGACGCAGAATTTCTTTCACATGACAGCTGGAGAGGGTGGGTGGCGGATAGTGATCGTCGATAGCGCCGATGAAATGAATGTAAATGCCGCCAATGCCCTGCTGAAGGTATTGGAGGAGCCACCGCCCCGAGCATTGTTATTACTGGTCAGCCACAATCCTGGACAATTATTACCAACCATTCGTTCGCGTTGCCAAAAAATCCGTCTGGAACCTTTGGCCGCAGCAGAGGTCGCGGACTGCTTGTCGAAACATGCACCGAGTGCATCGATAGAGAAACTGCAGACTATTACCGCCCTCGCGGATGGAAGTATTGGGCGGGCCCTGGATTTTTTCGAAAGTGATGCTATCTCGGTTTTTTCCGAAATCATGACCTTGTTCGAGGGAGCGCCGCAGATCGATGGGAACGAGCTGCACGTCCTCGCTGCAAAATGCGGTGGCAAAAAAGGAGCTGACACCTTCGCGGTAGCTGACGAGATGATTCGTTGGATTTTGGTGCGGGCGATCAAGTATGCCTCTGGCTATGAGGCGAGTGAATTTACCGACCAAGAGCGAGCGCTCTACGGTCGTTTACGCGATACTGCAAGCCTTGATCAATGGCTTGAGGTGTGGGAAAAGGTCGATCATCTTCTCGCTAGTACGAACCGCATAAACTTGGATCGTAAGCAAGTGATATTAAACATCTTTTCATGCGTTTCGCAGGCAGCCAGGTCTTGCTAGACGCGGGACCTAACCATGTCGAACACATACTACGTCACGACACCCATCTACTACGTGAACGACGCGCCGCATATTGGCCACGCCTATACGACGCTGGCTTGTGATGTATTGGCACGCTTCAAACGCATGGACGGTTATGACGTTAAGTTTCTGACCGGTACAGACGAGCACGGGCAGAAGGTCGAAAAATCGGCATCGGCAGCCTGTATGGAGCCGCAGCAGTTCACCGACAATGTATCTCAAAATTTTCGCGATCTTGCGGAATTTATGAATTTTACTCACGACGACTTCATCCGCACGACGGAGCCGCGACACAAGGCCGCCTGCCAGGCCATTTGGAAGCGCTTGTTCGATGCTGGCGATATTTACTTGGGCAGCTACGAGGGTTGGTATGCCGTTCGAGACGAGGCCTTTTACGGTGAGGGAGAACTCACCACTGGCCCTGATGGCAAACGGATCGCATCCTCAGGAGCGGAAGTCGAGTGGATCCAGGAACCGAGTTATTTCTTTCGTTTATCGGCTTGGGAAGACCGCCTTCTTCAATTTTATAATGACAATCCTAATTTCATCCTACCTCGTACACGGCGCAATGAGGTGATCAGTTTTGTCAAAGGAGGGCTCCAAGACCTATCTGTCTCTCGGACGACCTTTAAATGGGGCGTGCCTGTGCCGAGCGATGATGCGCATATTGTTTACGTCTGGTTGGACGCCTTGACAAACTATATCACGGCTATTGGATTTCCTGAGACGGAGGCAGATTCTTTTACCCAATATTGGCCTGCGGATCTGCATATGGTCGGGAAAGATATATTGCGTTTCCATGCTGTATATTGGCCAGCGTTTCTAATGGCTGCGGGTTTGGAGCCTCCGAAGCGCATTTTTGCCCACGGTTGGTGGACCAACGAGGGGCAAAAGATCTCCAAATCAGTCGGCAATGTTATCGACCCTATAGAGCTGGTCAATAAATACGGCCTCGATCAGGTTCGTTATTTTCTCCTCCGCGAGGTACCTTTCGGTAACGATGGTGATTTCTCGCAGCAAGCAATGGTGAACCGCATGAACGGCGAGCTTGCTAATGATTATGGTAATCTTGCCCAACGCGTATTGTCCATGATCGCCAAGGATTGCGATCGCCAGGTGCCAGCTCCGGGCAAGTTTACGGTTGATGATGAAAATTTGTTGGCGCAGGCGATGGCTTTAGAGGAGGCGCTTCGTGAACGCATGGACGCGCTAGCGTTCCATGAGTGTCTGGAGGTGATTTGGAGGGTGATTCGCGCCGCCAACGCCTACGTCGATGCGCAGGCGCCGTGGAAGCTTCGTAAAGAAGATCCCAAGCGCATGGGGACTGTCCTATATGTACTTGCCGATACCATTCGCCAACTCGCCATCTTGACGCAACCCTTTATGCCGGACGCGTCAGCGAAACTTTTGAATCAATTAGGGGTTGGCGACAAAGATCGGACGATTTCTAGTCTGTCTTTGCGATTAATTCCCCATTCGGCGCTATTGGCCCCTCAGGGCGTGTTCCCGCGTTTTCAAGAATGATTAACTCTCTATATTATATAGCATGTAAATTCCGATGCATTGCCTAAATAGGAAGTCAGCCCTCAATGCTAGTTGACAGTCACTGTCATATGGATTTCCCGGAGTTTTCGGATGAACTAGACCTGGTCGTCGCCAGAGCGGGTGAGGTCGGTGTTTTACACATGCTGACCATTTGTACGCAAGTAACGAAATTCCAGCAGGTTCGCGAAGTTGCAGGCCGATTTGACAACATTTGGTGCTCCGTTGGGGTCCATCCTCATAACGTAGAAAGCGAGCCTGAAACCTCGTCAGAGGATCTGATGGCTTTGGCCGACGACCCCAAAGTCATCGCTTTTGGTGAAACAGGCCTGGACTTCTATTATGAACATAGCCCGCGAGAACAACAGGAGCGCAGTTTCCGTGCTCATATCGACGCGTCGCGCCTTCTTGGGCTTCCAGTGATCGTCCATAGCAGGGATGCTGATGAGGATATGATTCGAGTGTTACGCGATGAATATGCGAGAGGACCATTTCCCGGCGTAATACACTGTTTTTCCAGTGGACGCGAAATGGCTGCGACTGCGTTGGAATTAGGGCTCTATATCTCCATATCAGGGATCATCACCTTCAAGACCGCCGAAGAACTACGCGACATAGTGAAGACCGTTCCCTTGGAACGATTGTTGGTGGAGACAGATTCACCTTATCTGGCTCCGGTACCGAAGCGCGGTAAGCGCAATGAGCCGGCGTTCACAGCATATACTGCTGCGAAGGTAGCCGAACTAAAGGGGGTAACCAAAGAGGAATTAGCCGCGCGCACAACCCAGAATTTTTTCGCACTCTTTGACAAGGCTATCCCCGTTTCTGGTGACCTTCCTTCATGAAGATCTCAATTCTGGGGAGCGGCAGTTCCGGAGGTGTTCCGGTCGTCGGTGTCGGCTGGGGATCTTGCGAGCCCAATAACCCTAAGAATCGAAGAACTCGATCCTGCATGCTCATGGAATTGGCCGAAAAGACGTATCTTTTCGACACTTCGCCGGATCTACGCCAGCAGCTTCTCAGCGCGAATGTCCAACATTTGGATGGTGTTTTCTTCACGCATGCCCACGCGGATCATCTGAATGGGCTGGATGACCTCAGGGGTATCAATCGAGCTATGCACGCGCCTTTGAACATTTATTGCGATCGGCGGACCCTGCAGGCGATCAAGGAACGCTTTCAATATGTGCTGACCCCGTTGGTAGAAGGCGCCGACCGTTATTATAAACCGGTACTTATTCCGACGACCGTATGCGCTGGCGAGACGTTTCTTGTCGACGGGATTGACGTCACGGTGTTTGATCAAGATCACGGCTTTTCACGCACGTTGGGCTATCGAATTGGGAACTTCGGATATTCAACGGATTTGGTGAACTTGCCTGAAGCAGGCTTCGAGTCCCTAACTGGGGTTCACACCTGGGTTGTCGGTTGCTTTACGGATCATGAACATGACACCCATGTCCATGTGTCCAAGGCATTAGAGTGGATCGATCGGTTGAAGCCAACGCGAGCCATCCTGACTCATCTCGGACCAGATCTGGACCACAGCGTTCTGTCCTCCGAGCTGCCGGAAGGGGTCTTTGCTGCATATGACGGGATTACCTTCGACGTGCCCGATTGAAGACCGGAATTTAAAATTAGACTACATGATCACGCCGATTTGATGCGCCGTGCGGCGTTGGATTTCGCGCAAAAATTTTTATAAGAATTTAAACCACCAATGCTTGTAGGGGAAGAGAGGGCATGCCACTTCCTTTTCTCAAGAAGCAATTTTATCTTGCTAAAAATTCCTTATCATATCCTCATATAACTATGAATAATAATGGTAATATTATATTTTACATAATATATATTATGCGATTTAGTTTTTAAGTATCACCGCACTCACCCCTATAGGAACTCAAATCTTGAATTTATATCATGCTCAGAAATATCTCAATATTGTCGAAAACTTGTAATCTTTCCCTATTTTCAGGCAGTGATTAATTTCAGATAACTTTTGAAGTTCACTCGTTGGTTCACTAAAGGATGTCGGAGTGCAATTAGTATGCGTGGTATTTGATTGTCGGTTTGTAATTTGTATTTTCAGCTGGATTTCAAACCATCGTCATATGGGCATTTGATGAAAACTAAACACATTCTACTAGTAGAAATTTGACATCACATGCTTGGATTTTTGCTTCCAGGTGTTTAGCTGAGCAGCTAATTTGAGTCGTGTCGAGTTTTCTTCAGGCCCCAGCTGAAAGCCGTATAATATGAGTAAGAGCACCGACCACCTGTTGTCTATTATGGCCAAGCTCAGGGATCCTTTAGGTGGCTGCCCCTGGGATGTGGAACAAGATTTCAGCTCCATTGCCCCCTATACCATCGAGGAGGCTTATGAGGTCGCAGATGCCGTCGCGCGTGGCGATATGACCGATTTAAAGAACGAATTGGGTGATCTGCTGTTTCAAGTAGTTTTTCATGCGCAAATGGCCTCTGAAGCTGGGCATTTTACCTACGAGGATGTTGCCAATTCTGTCTCGGATAAGATGGTGCGCCGTCATCCCCATGTTTTCTCAGACGCGGTAATCGAGTCCGCAGATGCGCAAACGTTCGCCTGGGAGGACATTAAGGCACGAGAAAGGTTGAGCGCGAGAGATAAGAGCGTCTTAGCCGACATACCTGTGGCTCTGCCTGCGCTTACTCGCGCAGAGAAGTTACAAAAACGGGCAGCACGAGTTGGTTTTGACTGGGACAGCACGGAGATGGTTCTGGACAAGATCAAGGAGGAGGTTGCGGAGGTTGAAGCCGAGACCAATGCTGCCTTGGATGGCGATCGCGACGGGATGGCAGAGGAAATCGGTGACCTTTTATTTACTTGCGCTAATTTGGCACGTAAATGGGGTATTGATCCGGAAACGGCCTTGCGCAAAGGCAACGATAAATTCGAGCGGCGATTTCGGGCGATGGAAGCCTATTTTCAGGACACTGGAACAGAGATGACGTCCCTGAGCCTGGAACAGATGGAGGAGGCTTGGGTGATGGTCAAGAACGCTCAGCGCGAGCCCTCTCCCTCGTAAAATACCTGGACGGTACCTCATATATTATCAATCCTGGGTCAGGTTGCGAAGCAGGCTAGAGGTGTCCCAGCGATTGCCACCTTTAGCCTGGATACCGGCGTAGAACTGGTCAACAAGCGCGGTTATAGGAAGCCTTGAGCCATTGTTGCGCGCTTCCTCGAAGCAGATACCCAAATCCTTACGCATCCAGTCTACAGCGAAGCCGAAATCGAATTCGTCATCAATCATGGTGTGTGCCCGGTTCTCCATTTGCCAGGACTGTGCGGCGCCCTTGGATATCACGTCGATGACCTTTTTCATGTCCAAGCCGGCTTTGGCTCCAAAATTGACGCCTTCCGCCAAGCCCTGGACGAGGCCTGCGATGCAAATCTGGTTAACCATCTTGCAAAGTTGTCCGCTGCCCACCGGGCCAATTAGGGTAACAGCCTGGGCGTAACAGTCCATGATCGGCTTGGCGTCGTCGAAGGTTGCTTGGTCGCCGCCGCACATCACGGTCAGTACGCCGTTTTCAGCACCTGCCTGGCCACCGGATACGGGTCCATCAATGAACCGAAGGCCCAGTTCGACCGCGTTCTCGGCAATTTCACGGGCTACGTCCGCCGATGCAGTCGTATGATCGACGAAAATTGCACCTTCTTTCATACCGGCCAGTATACCGTCATCACCATAAGTGACACTTCGGAGGTCATCGTCATTGCCGACACAGGCGCAGATGACTTCTGCGCCCGCAGCCGCTTCGCGCGGGGTCGCGGCCACTCTTCCACCGTATTTTTCGGCCCAATTTTGTGCTATCCCAATCGTCCGATTATATACGGTGACTTCATGCCCCTGAGCGGTCTTGTGTCCGGCCATAGGAAAGCCCATCACACCCAACCCAATAAATGCAGTCTTTGTCATGTATTCTCTCTCCTCTGTGCCCCAAGGGCCATGATTTCGCGTTCCGCCGATTACATTTGGACCTGCCGCAAGCTCGTCGACTTTATAATGCAGATTATAAAGGGCTGATTACTTCTTGAATAGCCTTGGATCCTGCTATTCGTTCAGTTTTGTTGTGCGTTCTCAAGAAGCGCAAAAAAGTTTCCCTCCCAGATCTCAGGAGGTTCCGTCAGGGTGCGATTTAGAAACCCGTGGATAAGCCGTTCCCAAACCTGCCGAGCAGGGCTCCCCAGTTTATGAGGGTAAATCTTCCGACATCTGAGCCCTGCTGAGATAGCCTGCTGACGCATGCTTTCCGGAGTGTAAGCAGTCTGGTGTGTGAGATCCCCGTATTGGAATTGTTGGCCCCAGGGAGAACCGGCGTTTGGCACTTTTAAATGGATCAGCCCATCGGGTGCGAGTCTTACGCGAAGCGCGTCGAGTAACCTCTGCCCATCCGCTGGGGCAAAGTGCTCCAACACGTCGAACATGATAATTCGGTCGATGGCAGGTAAATCTGGCGATAGATCTTCCAAATATGTCCAAACGTCAATAGCCTTGAAATTTGGTCGCAGGGGTTCAGGAATGATCTTCTCTAGGCGCGGATCCTGGTCAATTCCAACGAGGTTATGAACTCCCTTTAATGCCAAGTTGGTAAGAACCACACCGGTACCGCATCCGATTTCCAGCACCGACATGTCGGTGTGGTAAGCTCCCGGACCCCAAACTTCTCTCTCGAAGCGACGAACATGCTTTTGGGCTAGGGTTGGCGTTTCGTAGCCTTTGTATTCAGCATAAGTTTCATAATGGGTCATGGGATACGCCATACCGATTATCTTCAAACGTCCGTGAGATCGCGTAATTGGTACCAAGCCTCCTCTTGNGGCGCNATNATTATTGCCCGNCCGGTATGCGGAGCTGCNGGGACGTAAGNGGCTATTGTATCGGCATAGGCGCTAAAACCACCCGCTTCTTTATGAATNAGNACCCCTGCNGCATGGTCCCAGGGCTTTAGGTTTCCCGTNTAGTGCGCAAAATCGAGTTTTCCGCGGGCTAGGTCTGCGTACTCAGCGCCGACACACGCATATCGGGTCATTTTGGATAAAATAGTCGAAGACGNTTTTACCGGAGTCTCACCGAGCTTTTTGCGTAGGCGTTTGTTCAACGAACCCCGAAAATGTCGGAGCTCCGACCTGTTTGAGACCTTGAGGGCGAGGTCCCCTTCCCAGGCCCCCTGCCCCAACTCGGCTGATATCATCCGGTTAGAATAGGGCTCAAAAATCCAGCCAGCACGAGTGATACCGTTTCTCACATAGGCGACGATCATCGCGAAGCAGGTTTTTCCGTCGGCAAAGTTCTGTGTGCCGTCGACGGGATCAACGATCCACATGGAACCGACATGATTATCCATGGTGTCTAGCACCGCCGGATCTCGAGCCGTGAGTTCTTCGCCGATGACCACACTGCCCGGCAGTAGCGCGCTGAGCCCTGCCTCTAGGGCGGCTTCTGCCCTCTCGTCGGCGACGGTTACTAGTTCCCCTGAGGATTTCTGCGATATATCTTTTGCGGACAGATTTCGAAAGCGTGGGAGCACTTCTGCGGACGCGACTTCGCGCATAAGTTGAGCCACTGCGAAATTGTCTGGAATGGTCATGAATGACTACCTTATAGCGGTTTAGAGGTTGTGCCCAATTTCTGGCAACGGCAATTAGTTACCATTCATGCTGCGGTCACGGTGGTAGGCTTCGATGAAATCGTCAAGCATTCGCGCCGCTTCGGTGTTGAAATCCGCACGTTGAACTAGAGCGCGCGTGACGAAGGTCGCGAAGCTGACGGCCTCGCCCTTTCCTCTAAGTTGATAGCTCTCAGAGAACCTGTCCAATTCGTTGTGAACTGTGCGGCGCGCCACAACGTTCAGTTGAGATTTCACCATACGATTTTTATCTCGCCATTTTTTCTGATGTTGCGCTGAGGCCATGGCATAGTATCCTAATTATCTACTAGTAGAATAAGATATTGCAAATGTTCAACATGTTCAATGTAATAATCGCTGGTTATAGGCCGTGCTGAAATTGCGCGGCATGAATGGGGGATAGGCGAACCTTAATGGAAATTTCAGCGTCCGTGTCTTTGCGCTCGATGACTTCCCCGTTTTGGTACAGCCACGCCAACCGGCGACCGTCCGTGTGATCAACTTTGACGTCAAGGACCTCAAACCCCTCAATCAGGCGCTCGGCCACCACATCAAGAAAGTCCTGACATCCTTCTCCTGTCACAGCCGACACTGGCACCACTACAAAATTGTCACGTTCGGCACGCGATGCAGTCGCTTTTTTCGCTTTAAGGTCCAAACGATCGATCTTGTTTAATACTTCAATCATTCGCCGTTGCGATACTTCATCAACACCGATGTCACCTAAAACCCGCTCCACATCCCGTTTCTGTTGATCTGTGTTGGGATGCGAAATATCGCGGACGTGTACGATGAGATCGGCTTCATTTACTTCCTCGAGGGTTGCGTGGAAAGCGTTCACTAGTTCGTGCGGTAATTCTGAGACGAACCCGACGGTGTCGGACAGTACTGCTTGGCGTCCATTAGGAAGATCAATAGCGCGCATCGTGGGGTCGAGTGTAGCGAACAGCTGGTCCCGGGCAATCACATCCGCCGCAGTCAGGCGATTGAAAAGGGTTGATTTTCCTGCGTTTGTATATCCAACAAGGGCGACTACGGAGTAGGGAACCTTCTTTCGGGCCTTGCGGTGAAGGGCACGGGTGCGCCGGACGTCTCTCAACTCTCTTTTTATGCGGTCTATGCGCTGATCGATGAGGCGTCTGTCGATCTCAATTTGCCGTTCCCCGGGCCCGCCCATAAAACCGGCCCCCCCCCGCTGCCGCTCCAAGTGGGTCCAACTTCGCACAAGACGACTGCGTTGGTAGGTCAGTGCTGCTAGATCCACTTGAAGGCGCCCTTCCTTGGTGCGCGCTCGGACCCCGAAAATTTCCAGAATGAGCCCTGTCCGATCGATGACCTTGCAATTAAGATGGCGCTCGAGGTTACGCTGTTGAACGGGGCTCAGTGTACAATCCATGATGACGATGGCGTATTTGTTCTCTTGTTCGATAAACGAGGACACCATCTGGCGCAGGCGATTGATGGATCCCTTGCCTAAGAACGCAGACGGGTGCGGTCTCGCGAGATTAATAACTTCAGCATGGACAATCTGGAGATTAATGGCACCCGCCAGGCCCACCGCCTCGGCAAGGTCGGAGTCTGCATCTCTGGTTCCGCGCTGAGCCGTCGTGACGTTCGGACGAACAACGAAACACGGCGTTGCGCCATCTTTGACCTCAGCCGTCTCTAACAACGATGCCAGCCTTTCGAGGAGCGCGACACGCTCTTAGTCAGCGTCTACTTCTCCATCGGCCATCTTTTCCGGCTCAAACAACTGGATTGGCATCGATGGCATTACTGTGGATATAGCATGCTTGTAAACGAGTTGTGTATGCCCATCCCGACGAAGTAGGACGGAGAAATTATCAAACCACGTAACGATTCCTTGCAATTTCACCCCATTTACGAGAAATACCGTTACGGATGTCTTATTTTTTCTGATGTAATTCAGAAATACATCTTGCACATTCTGAGATTTTTCCGGGGACATTTTTAGACCCTCTAATTACTCGCCCAAATCCAGAGAGGTGGTCTGGATCCTCCCAATATCTTCGGTTTACAACCCATTTACTGAGCCAGACTCCTTACAGACATCAATAGCCTACAGTTTATCGACGAAATTGAAAAGTGCCATACAATTAGGGAATTCTATATCCGCCTGGGCCGCATACGGCGAGTCTGTTGCGCGTATTTGCGCTCCAATCAAAATGGCTGTGCAATCGGCATTTTTGGCGCATTCAAGGTCAATGTCGGCATCGCCAATGAACCAAACATCGGGCCCAGTTTCGATGTTCGTCCCACTAAGTGCCAGGTCTACGGGGTCGCGAGCCGGCTTATCCCGTGCAGCGTCGCTGGCACCGACGAGCGCGCTGAAATAGTCCGTCCAACCAAGGTGCGCTGCCTCTGCGCGTAAGACGTCGCCGCGTTTGTTGCTGACAACCGATAGGATCATAGATTTGGAAGCAAGTCGTTCGATCAACTCTGTTGCGCCGGCAATAATTTTGAGCTTATCCGTATGAACTTCATAGTAGCGATAATAGAATAGTTCCATTGCGCGCTCCCAATCGTTACCGAATAGCTCAGGAAAGCTATCGCGTGCAGATCGGCGGACCTGGCGGCGAATCTCATCCATTGTCCATGGGGAATAACCAAATGCCTCAAGTGTGGTGTTGAGGGCGTCGCGGATGATCGGAAAAGTATCCACTAGGGTATTGTCCCAGTCGAAAATTATGGCTCTTGGATTTGGTATTAGCATTTCTATGCCTTGACCATTCAATTCCATTTATCCGTGGTTTGCGGGCCCCCATTGGTTTCTACGTATTCGACGTAGGCATCTAAACCCCGATTGGTAAGGTCGCCAACATATCCGTTCCCGATGGACTGTCCGTTGATTCGCGTTACGGCTTTAACATGCGATGTTGAGCTCGTAATAAAGGCCTCACGTGCCGCCAGAGCTTCTAGTGTGGTAAATGGTCTTTCGATTATGTCGACACCGACCTCGACCGCAGCCTCAAGCACGGCGAGTCGGGTCACGCCATTCAAAATCGAGGTGCTAACGTTGCGTGTCACCAGTTCGCCGCTGGCGGTGACGATCCAAGCGTTAGTCGAAGTCCCTTCTGTGATGTATCCGTCTTCATCCACCTGCCAAGCCTCGAAGGCATTGGCCTCGCGGGCTTCTTGCTTGCCAAGGACATTGGCCAATAGGGCCACCGACTTGATATCGCATCGTTGCCAGCGGATATCAGGGATTGTAATGATGTCAACACCGTTACGAAGGGTGTCCTTGTCTAAGGGGCCTGATTTGCGAGCCGTAATGACGAGAGCGCTATCGGAATGCTGCGGAAAAGGGTGATCGCGTGGTGAGACACCCCGGGTTACCTGCAAGTAAACGAGGCCGTCTCGTACATGATTGCGCCGGACAATCTCTTTTACGGCCACCATCAGGGCTGGGCGGCTCATGGGCCACTCGATCCGTAACTCACTTAGTGAATGAGCCAGGCGCTCCAGATGGCCCTGTTCGCCGATCAGCTTGCCGCCCATGACGGCAAACACCTCATAGACGCCATCCGCGAACTGGTAGCCCCGATCTTCAACGTGAACTGTCGCATCTCGATGCGACACATATTGTCCATTTACATAGGCAATGCGCGACATGCCCAATCCCCTTTGTTTAGAAATATTCCAATTGAACCGAAAACATTGACTCGACTTTTCGAATAACTTCAGCCGCGGCAAATAGCACGACCCGGTCATGTGGCTCAACGACCGTTGAACCGCCGGGGCAGATCATTTCGCCATCTCTGACAATAGCACCCAACAAGACACCGCTGGGCAAGTTTACATCACGCAACGGTTTGCCGACCAATTCAGAGGTCTCCAGCGCCTCTGCTTCGATCAGTTCGCCGAAACCTTCACGCAGCGTGTGGACCGAATGTATTCGTCCGCGTCGGATATGTTGAAGGATGGTGGAAACCGTGATGTTTCTTGGACTCACGGTAACGTCGATTTCCAAGGAGTTGATGAGAGATTCGTAAGTACCCTTGTTAATTAAGGTGATCGCGCGCTGGCAACCGTATCGCTTCGCCAGAAGTGACGAGAGGATGTTGGTTTCATCGTCGTTCGTTACTGCAACCACCGTTTCCGTGTTCGCTACACCAGCTTCCTCGAGAATTTCCCAATCAAGGACATCACCTTGCAAGACCATAGTCTTGTCAAGTTTCATGGCTATGGATTCCGCCCGTTTTGGATTGGACTCAACAATTTTGGTTCTCACCCAGTGATGCTCCCGTTCAATCTTCTGTGCCAAGAAAAGACCGATATTGCCGCCGCCAAAAATCAGCAAACGGCGGGCTTCCGTCTCTTCGTGACCAAAAGCCGCCATGGCACGACCCACCTGGTCGCTGTCAACGACAAAATAGACTTCGTCGCCGGGTAGCATTTGATCACCCGAGGATGGCACTATTGGCTGGTTATCTCGCATAAGCCCGACAATCACGATGTTCAAATCCGGAAACAGTTGTGTCAATTGGCGCAAGGGCGTGTTCACTAGTGGGCAATCGTCTTCGCATTTCACCCCCAGCAGCTTTACCCGATCGTCAACCAAGGGGATCATCTCAAAGGCACCGGGGACTTGCAGCCGTCGAGTTACGGCGCGTGCCACCTCGATTTCAGGTGAAATGATCACATCGATCGGCATATGTTCGCGTGAGAACAGGTTCGCCCAAAGTGGCGACAAATAGTTTTGTTCCCGGATTCTTGCAATTTTGGTGGGAACGTCGAACAGGGAATGGGCAACCTGGCAAGCCACCATATTGACCTCGTCGGAGATGGTCACGGCGATTAGCATATCCGCATCCGGAGCCCCCGCTTGTTCAAGAACGTTCGGATGCGAGGCCTGACCGACTACACCATTGGCATCAAGGGTATCGCCGATACGCCGGACCAAATCCGGCGACTGGTCAATCACGGTTACGTCATTGTTCTCCATGGCGAGATGGCGAGCTATATTGAAGCCTACTTGCCCAGCGCCGCAAACGATGACTTTCATTCCAGTTGCTCCCCTGCCAACATTCTCAAGTACCGGTCAGCTTTTCCTGAGCGGAAACGGCTAAAGACTTTAGTTTACGATGCAAAGCTGAGCGCTCCATGCCAATAAATTCAGCAGTCTTCGAAATATTGCCTTCAAAGCGTTCAAGTTGGCGGGCGAGGTAGTGTTTTTCAAAACTTTCTCGGGCTTCACGAAGGGACATACCCATAACTTCAGCTTGCCAGTCCGTGACAGAAGAAACGTTGTGCACGCCGTAAATCTCTGTCGGCAGGGCCGCGGCCGTGACCTCTGTACCAGGTTCACCGGCACTCAAAATCATCATGCGCTCTACGATGTTTTTGAGTTCTCTGACGTTTCCAGGCCATTCGTAAGCCTGTAACGCAGCGATTGCATCCGTCGAAAAGGACCGCCTGGGCTGTCCTCTCATCTCACAGGACCGTCGAAGAAAATGGTCCGCGAGGTCTGGTACATCTTCGCGTCGGGAACGGAGCGGCGGAACATCGATTGGGACCACATTCAACCTATAGAATAAATCCTCACGAAATTTGCCGGCGGCGATCTCATCCTCTAAGTGGCGCGATGTGATGGCGATGAAGCGCACATTGACCTCGACCATGGAGTTGCTACCAATCCTTTGAAAGGCCTGATCCTGAAGAATCCGAACCAGCTTGCCTTGAACCTCCAAAGGCAAATCGGAGACTTCGTCAAGCAGCAGCGTCCCATTGTGGGCTGATTCAATTGTGCCGACACGAGAGCCCTCGGCGGAGTTTTCATATTGAGACTCGACGCCAAAAAGTTCCTCTTCCGTGCGTTCCGGAGATAAAGAAGCGCAGTTCAGAACTTCAAACGGCCCGCTGGCGCGTTGTGATAACGTGTGTAGTGCTCGGGCAACCACTTCCTTGCCACAACCGGCCGGTCCGGAGATCAATACGCGGCTGTTCGTTGGTGCCACCTGTTCGATGATCTGGCGAATACCCCGGATACCTCGGGAGGCTCCAATTAGATCTGTATCAGGGCCGGCGCGATAACGTAACTCGACGTTTTCACGTCGTAATTCCGCAGCCTCAATAGCCCGATCAACAACAAGAAGAAGCCGATCAGCCTTAAAAGGCTTTTCGATGAAATCGTAGGCACCGTCCTTGATGGCCGCCACGGCCGTTTCTACCGTACCGTGTCCGCTCATCATCAGAACAGGAATTTTCGTGTGGTGTTTTTTGATGCGGCGGAGGATCTCCAAACCATCCAGTTCGCTGCCTTGCAACCAGATATCTAATAACACGAGGTCCGGACGGCGGCTTTCTACGGACGCAAGTGCGGCCATACTTCCGTCGGCTTGGCGGGTTTGGTATCCTTCATCCTCCAAAATTCCTGCCGTGAGCATTCGGATGTCGGCCTCGTCATCAACAATGAGAATCTCCTTGGTCATATCTACGAGGAACCAGCCTGTGTTTTGAGACGGTGATCGGTGCCATTTGACGCTGTTTCACTGCTTTCTTCAGCGCTCTCGAAAACCATCGATACGCTTGCACCGCCATTGGGGCGATCATCCAGGATGAATTTTCCGTGATGATCCTCCATGATTTTTCGGACGATGGCCAAACCTAGCCCCGTCCCTTTCTCGCGGGTCGTCACGTAGGGTTCGGTTAGACGCCTCTTGTCTACAGGTAGGCCTACCCCATTGTCTTCGATAATGATCGTTACAGCCCCGCCCCACTCGCTTTGAGGCGCCATGTCGGGCCTGCTGTTGATAAGCCGTAGGGTGATTTTACCTGGTTCGGAAGACATAGATTTGTTGGTGAGCCGGGCCTCGATGGACTCCGACGCGTTCTTGAGAAGGTTAGTAAGGGCTTGCGCAATTTGACGCCGATCGCAGTTGACTATGACTGGCGTATCCGGGAGATCGATATCGAAAACTAAATTCGTATTTCGGTTTCGCTCAAGGAAAGCCGCTTCGCGGCAGATCTCTAGAATATTTTCATTATACATCAAAGGCTGGGGCATGCGGGCGAATGACGAAAACTCGTCAACCATCCGACCAATGTCGGATACCTGTCGGATGATGGTATCAGTACAGGTCCTGAAGATTTCTGGGTCAGACTCGACTTCGTCTTGGTACTTGCGTTGCAAACGCTCGGCCGATAGCTGTATTGGGGTTAATGGATTTTTAATTTCGTGCGCAATTCGTCGCGCCACATCCGCCCAGGCTGCCTTTCGCTGGGCAGATAGGAGATCTGTAACGTCGTCAAAAGTTACAACGTAGCCAATAATCTCGCCATCAAGGTATTCTGCCGCCATGCGGGATAATAGCGTACGGTGTTCAATGGGGTTATCAAGGCCGATTTCTGCCTGATGGGTACGCGCCGGTGCCGCTGTTACTTTAGCAAAAAGAGCCGCCATTTCCGGCACAGCCTCATCGATAACGGCTCCAACCATGTCTCCAAGATCTCGCGACAGTAGATCTGATGCTGAACGGTTTGACAAATGGATACGACCGGCCGCATCGAGCCCGATGACCCCCGCCGAAACACCAGACAGTACTGTCTCCGTGAACCGTCGTCTTTCATCTAATTCGCGGTTCGCCGTTACAAGGCCCTCGCGTTGGACCTCCAATTCGTTGGTCATATTGTTAAACGCGCGGCCAAGTGAACTGATTTCATCGGTATCGTCGCCAACTTCCACGCGCACCCCCAAATTTCCCTGGCTGGCTTCATCTGTTGCAGAAATGAGGTTGCTGATTGGGCCTGCTAATTGCGATGAAACAGTCAAACCGATCCATGCAGCGGCCAATAGGAGCAGAAGTGAGACCATCAGAAAAATGATAATGAAGCTGACTTGTATGCCGCTTCGTTCCTTCTCCATGGTTTGGTATTCGGTCACCGCTTTGCGGATGCTCTCGATATGATTGATGACTCGAGGGTCCACGTACCGCTCAACGAGAAGGTAGGCGTCGATAAATCTATTCAATTTGATCAACGCCCGCATGCGATCGACATTCTCAGAGTCGAGAACTGCAATTTTACCTTGGCTAGCCTTGTTCAGCGCTTGTACGGGCAAATTCTCAATCTTCTCTGCGAGACTGAAGTGCGCGCGGGCGAGTATGCTGCCGGTGCCATCTAAAACTACGGCTTCTGTGAGTGATCGAAATGCGGACTGAGTAGAGAGAACATTCTCGAATAAGGCGCGGCTGCGCATTAATTGGGATGCATTGACGTTCAATTCGTTGGCCAAGGCGAAGGCATCGGCTTCGATAATACGGCGGTGGTCCGCCAAATAGGCCTGCGCGACCACCTGAGATTGATTCAAAGCAGTTCGGACGCGTTCGGCGAACCAGCTCTGCATGCCGAAATGAAGAAAAAGTGCTGAAAATACAGCCACCAAAATGGCTGGGGTGACGGCGACGAGGCTGAATAGTACCACTAATCTGACTTGCAGGCCCGAACCTGCCGCACCACGTCGTCGGTCGGACCAAACCTGCGCCAAACGGCGTGCCACCACGGCTCCCAATAGCAAAAACAGAATTCCGTCGATATAGAGCAGGCTAAGGACCGTGTTGATATCACTGGTTTGGCCCGGGCGCTCGATTATCGTTAAAACAGTTGCTGAACCCGACAAGATGGCCATTATGGCTAAGGAATATGCCGTTTTGCGGCTTGCTGATGCACTCTGAAGATTGCGCCAAATGCCACTGTGGGATGTCAAAATTGGCATTATCGGCCGCCCCGAATAACTGGAATTTCTAGCTCTTTGATTTTTTTGCGTAATGTATTCCGGTTTAATCCAAGAACTTGCGCGGCTTTGATTTGATTACCGCGGGTCTCCTGCAGGGTTAACGTTATTAGTGGTTTTTCGATTTCTTTGAGAACGCGATCATAAAGTCCAGTGGCGGGCAATGAGCCGTCATGAGCCGCGAAATACTCGGCAAGCTGATTTTCAACGCTCTGTGCGAGGCCTTTGTTGTCTGCCCTTTCGGCATTGGATGAGGCGACGCGTCCACCCTGATCAAATTCTCGATTAATGTCATGGGTACTAATCATCTCTTGTGGGCATAGCGCAGCAAGCCGTTGAACCATGTTTTCAAGTTCCCTGACGTTTCCGGGCCAGTTATGGCCTCGCAACGCTTCGAGAGCTTCGACATCGATGGTCTTCCATGGTAGGCCTGAATTTGCCGCGCGTGCCAGAAAATGCCGGACCAACTCTGGTATGTCCTCTGTGCGATCACGAAGAGGCGGCAGGCGCAGAGGTACGACGTTCAATCTGAAAAATAGATCTTCACGAAACAGACCTTGTCGGATAAGCCGGCGGAGGTCGTGGTGGGTGGCGGTAATGATACGAACATCGGTATCCATGGCGTGACGGCCTCCGACCGATGAGTATTTTCCATCTTGCAGAACACGCAACAAGCGTGTCTGAGCCTCGAGGGGCATGTCGCCGATTTCATCAAGAAAGAGCGTGCCCCCCTCCGCTTGTTCGAACCGGCCCGTGCTTCGTGCGAAGGCACCGGTGAATGCGCCTTTTTCATGTCCAAATAGTTCGCTCTCGATCAAATCCTTGGGGATCGCTGCCATATTGACAGCAACAAAGGGTCCGGATTTGCGCTTTCCGTAATCGTGAAGCGCGCGGGCGAAGAGTTCTTTGCCGGTACCAGACTCGCCATTGATTATCACGGTGAGATCAGTAGGCATCAGGCGCGCAACGGTCCGATACACTTCTTGCATCGCTGGTGATCGGCCAATGAGCGGCAGCGTTTCATCGACAATATCTTGTGTCAGTGTTGAGTCGATGACCCTCTCAGATTCAATTCCTCTTTTAACAATTGCAATTAAATCCTTGATATCAAACGGCTTTGGGAGATAGTCAAAAGCGCCTCTTTCGGTGGCTTTGACTGCGGTCATGAGCGTCGTCTGCGCACTCATAACGACGATCCGTAAGTCCGGTCTGAGGCGTCTGATGCGGGGAATGAGGTCTAAACCGTTTTCATCGGGCATCATTACATCTGTGATGACCAGATCGCCCTCGCCCTTCTCAATCCATTGCCAGAGGGTGGCGGCATTTCCCGAAGCCTGAACCTCGAAACCGGCACGCGTCAGTGCCTGCACAACAACGGTGCGTATAGCGGCATCATCATCGGCAACAAGGATGGTTGAACGATTCATTTGATGCCTTTGCGGTCTTGGAACATGGGCAGCATGACCCGAAATACGGTCCGTGTGTTAGCGGTTTCACATTCGACGATACCCCCATGATCACCAATAATCTTAGCCACCAGTGCTAACCCCAGCCCGCTACCCTTTGGCTTTGAGGTGACAAAAGGGTCGAAAAGGTGTGGCATCATCTCGTCTGAGATTCCGGTGCCATTGTCCGAAATACTGATGGCAAGAGGAAGGTGGACCCGTTCGCCGTTGCCGGGAGCGGTGAATCTGACGCCGTGCTGATAAGAGGTTTTCATCACAATTTCGGCACCCTCGTCCAAGTTTGCTTCTACCGCATTCTTGGTCAAGTTCAGAAATACCTGTACCAATTGATCCCGGTCGCCGCGAACGGGAGGTAATGAGGGGTCAAATTGTTTAACGAATCGGGAGTGGCGACCAAAACCGTTTTTTGAGACCTGAAGGACGCGATCGAGCACTTGGTGGATATTCACGCTTTGATGCAGAGTCGGTGCGTCGTTGGCGAACATCCCCATGCGATCTACCAGTGCGACAATCCGGTCGACCTCGTCGCGGATCAGTTGTGTCAGACTTTGATCGTCTTTTGACACAGTATCTTCCAAAAGCTGCGCCGCCCCGCGGATACCGGAAAGTGGATTTTTGACTTCATGAGCCATCATGGACGCCATGGCGGTCACTGAACGTGCTGCACCGCGATGCGACAGCTGGCGATCAATCTTTTCGGCGATAGACCGTGAGTGAATGGAAAGAATAATAACGCCCGGACGCTCTGCGATCGGTGCGGCTTGTACATGTACGAAATGCCTGCCTATGCGGGGTGTTTCGATCGTTAAGTCGGACTCGGATATGGCTTGGTTTTCCACGCGAACCTGCTCGATCAACACAAACAAAGGACTGTCCGGCGGAATGAAATCACTGAGCGGATGACCAATGATGTTGTTTGCGCTTGAACTCAGAAAGTGCTCAGCCGCAGCGTTCAACTTCAGAATTGATTGCTCGGCATTGATAGCGAGAATTGCTGAACTCAGGCCATTAAGAATAAGCTCGCCTTCCAGATCGTGTTCATCTGAAGGCGCCAACCGGTTTATCGCCGATTTTGGAGTCATGCTGCAAGGCGCTCGACGATCGGATTATAAAATGCTCGGATACGCGCTTTAACGGCGTCCGGCGTTTCCAACTGAAAAACCTCTTGGCGGAACTCCGCTGAATTAGGCAAGCCCTTAGAATACCATCCCAAATGCTTTCGAGCGATTTTGACGCCCAGTGTTGCACCATAGTGCGAGACGATAGCGTCATAATGGTCGAGAACTATTTCCATTTGCCTCTGTATCGAGGGATCCGCCAGGCGTTCGCCGGTTTTTAAATAATGAGAAATTTGGTTGAGAAACCAGGGTCGGCCGTAGGATCCACGGCCGATCAAAATGCCATCAGCGCCTGAAACCTTGAGAAGTTTCTCGGCATCATCGACGCTAAACACGTCGCCGTTGCCGAAAACTGGAATATTCACAGCATCCTTTACCTCGGCAATGAAAGGCCAATCTGCCTTACCCTTATAAAACTGACAACGTGTTCGGCCATGGATGGCCACGGCTTGAATACCACAATCTTCGGCAATTCTCGCTAGTTGGGGGGCGTTTCTGGTATCATCATCCCAGCCGGTACGCATCTTAAGCGTGACNGGAATTTTGACGGCCTTAACGGTTGCTTNNAACAACTTCGTCGCCAAACCAACCTCGCGCATTAGTGCTGATCCAGCATCCCCATTGGTGACTTTCTTAACCGGGCAACCCATGTTGATATCGATTATTGCCGCGCCACGATCTTCGTTTATCCGTGCAGCCTCGGCGATGACGTCGGGTTCACAGCCCGCGAGTTGTACTGACATGGGATACTCATCGGCGCAATGGGTGGCCATCTTCATGGTCTTACGCGCAGCATGGATCATGGCACGGCTCGCGATCATTTCTGATACAACAAGGCCGGCTCCAGCGCGTTTGACCAAGCGCCGGAACGGCATGTCAGTAACACCCGACATGGGGGCAAGAATAATAGGGTTGGCGATTTCAAGCGCNCCNATGTTTATGGACTTCAACATAGCATTCCTTNNCTTGTGCCTATTTATTGGGCAATTATCAGGGAAACTCAAGGACGCCATGCACGATTGGGAGCATTGGTCAGTTCAGGATGACGTCAGTCACGAACTTGACGCCTGGGTACCCTAACGTGAGGCAGAGATATGCAGACAGAACCCAACGGGCAGCTTTTCGGCCCCGCAAACCGGATAGGTGATGGGTTACCAACAGGACTGCGATTAGGCCGAAGGCGATGAGGGCTAAAATGGTTTTGTGATCAAAAGCCAGGATTTGCCTCGTTTCTTGGAATTGCAATGCGATCCCGCTTGCCAGTCCTAACGCAAGTACTACTTCAGCTATGCTGAGAAGCAGGAACATAAAGGCGTCGCAATCGATCAATGCGGGCAAATTGCGTGAACGGGCAGATGGCTGTTTGGATTTGAGTGCCCGATCCTGAATAATTCCGGCCCAGCCCGCGGCTGCCGCAATGGTCAACAAT
The DNA here is from genome assembly GCA_002709525.1 of Magnetovibrio sp. Lineage (GTDB taxonomy): Bacteria > Pseudomonadota > Alphaproteobacteria > Rhodospirillales > Casp-alpha2 > UBA3470. The sequence continues at coordinate 23,985 of PARE01000029.1, forward strand.
CCATAGGTTGCGACCGAAACCGTGATGTGCAGCCCAAGACCAATATCTTGTGCCAAGCTTNCAAGTCCGACAGACGGGCCATGCCCNTGTTGGCCGGANCAAATGAAGGCTAGAATAGCCATAATAAACAGCACCGGTGCAATGATGGAGATTAGTCTCCAAGCACCCTTTTCGTAGATGCAAAGTAATGTAAATAATCCCCATGTTGTGGCTACGNTTGTCCAAAGGGCAGCAGTAAGCTGAGCCTTCCATGCCTCAGAGTGAGCAATGATGGACCACAGAAATGGGCCTGNAAACGCAGCCGCAAGCAGAAGCCAGAAAATGTGATCGCGACNAGGGTCTCGACGCCAGGCTAATGCCANGATCGGAAACTGGGTCGCCAAGGCCATTAAATCGAGAGAAGAAATCGTCATTGTTGCAACAGATTTATACCAAACTCCGCTGGACTTTCAGGCAACATGACGTTCGAGGTCCTTCAACACAAGTGCTGTCTGGGTTTCGGCACCAAATCGTGAGTTGGCAGTGCCGGTTGGCGCCGGTAATCTCANCGGNACTGGTAGGTATGCCATTAGCCTCATTCGGGGCCGCTTTGAATTTGGGAGTAGAATGTCGTGACCAAGGTCGCCGCCCTCATTGTCGCCGCTGGGCGCGGCCATCGNTTCGGCGGTAAAATCCCCAAACAGTATTGTAGCCTCCACGGTGAGCCGATTCTGCGCCATACCCTNTCGAAATTCATCGCACACCCAGAGGTGAGCGCAGTCGTCACGGTCATCCATCCCGATGATCGCANGCTTTTTGATGAAGCTGCGGCCGGATTGGGCGTAATCGAGTCCGTATTAGGAGGTACATCGCGGCAAGAATCGGTATGCAACGGATTGAAGGCCTTGGCTAACATTCGGCCCGATGCGGTACTCATTCACGACGCTGCCCGGCCGTTTTTCCCGANCGAGTTGATTTCGAGGATAATCGCTGCGCTCGATCTGCATGTGGGTGCTGTGCCTGGTATTCCGGTTTCCGACACACTGAAACTAGTGCGAGACCAAATCGTGGAAACAACGGTCGACCGATTAAATCTTTGGCGTGTGCAGACACCGCAGGGGTTTAGGTATCCGGAAATACTGGCAGCGCACAAAGCAGCCGCGGGAATGGATTTGACAGATGATGCGGCTGTTGCCGAGCAGGCCGCTTTGGACGTCGTGATGCTTGAGGGCGCAGAGGACAATATGAAGATTACCCGGGCGGAAGATCTGAACATGAGTGAGTCGGCGCGCGCTACACAATGGGAATATCGTACGGGGCAAGGATTTGACGTTCATCGGTTCGAACCGGGCGATAACGTTCAACTCTGCGGAGTGTCTATTGATCATGATAAAGCATTGGCTGGACATTCGGATGCTGACGTCGGCCTGCATGCCCTGACCGATGCTATCCTCGGCGCTGCTGCTGCTGGTGACATCGGGGAGCACTTTCCGCCGACGGATCCAAAATGGCGAGGTGCAGACTCGTCAATTTTTGTCGGCCATGCTGCGCAATTGATCACGNATATGGATGCGAGAATTGTGAATGTTGATGTGACGCTGATTTGTGAGGCCCCGAAGATAGGACCGTATCGCTCCAAGATGAAGACCACTGTGGCAAACTTGTTGGGCCTGGAAGTCGATAGGGTTGGTATAAAGGCCACGACGACCGAAAAACTTGGGTTTACTGGCCGCCACGAAGGCATTGCCNCGCAGGCGGTTGCAACGATCCGTGTTCGTGCGGAAGATTAGAATTGTCTTTATCTCTGCGCATTGGTCAATTAGTCGAATTTGCGGTTGATTGTCCAGAATATAGCTTTGCATTGGCGAAATTGGGGCGGCTTGGCTAAACCTAACATGGAGAGAGTTAATCACGTCGCCGTGGTTCTCCCTCTCCTCAGTTTCGATCTAAACTCGAGCCAAAGAAAGAAGAATATCTTGCGCAATAGGCGTTTGTAAGACTTGTAACTTGGCATGTTGCATGAGGAGACTCGGGAGCAGCTAAAAAAGATACATGTCAGATCTGCATTTTGCCTTACGCAAACTTTCTGGGGCGCTCTCACTGATTTAGTTAGTTAGCTCCGGTGACTTGACACCGGGGCAAAAACTCATTCATCCCGATCATTACGCCGAAACGGTAGCTAAAACTTGCGCTTATGCAACGAGTTGAACGGTTACCTCCATCGAGCCACCAAGAGTTGTTGAACCTCTCGGGCGCGTCAGACTTTGCAATCTGGAAGAGAGAACACGTATTTTAATTTCACGGATCAGTTGAAAATGGCGTAAGCGTATTTTCCCAGCAAGAGTTCATACTTGAGCCGAAAGATCTGCAATTTCTGAGACCGCTCTCGCGAACGCTGTAGATTTATCATAGTGCCGCAGTCACTTCTCCTGCTTAGTCTAGCGGTATTTCCAGAAGATCTATGTAGTTTAGACCGTTTCCGCTAAAATCCAGCTCAGAAATTCGCCGTGGCCGTCGACAACATCGTGTGCAGTGATACACGGACAGTCGTAGCTATGAATTTCCTTGATGCGCTCAGTTACAGCCCTGACGAGGTCGCGCCGGGTTTTCAGGATCATGGCGACCTCTGTCTCCTCCTGAACGGCACCGTCCCAATGGAACACGGAAGAAACATGTCCCAAGATATTTGCACATGCTACCAACCGCTCACCCACAATTGTGCGTGCGATGTTCTTAGCTTCATCAAGCGTGCTTGCAGTGACATAGATGGTCACGACTGACATAGTCTCTCCCGTTGAATAATGGTTGATCTTGGTGTTTCTGAGTGCCTTGGCCATGGCAATGTTTTAACATACCATAATAGGTTGTTTCTGCGCGGTCAGTTACCGTTTACAAGAGGAGGTCCAAGGCCATGGAACCGAAGACGGTATCGGCTGTGATGGACGAAGACACCGGCAGTTCCAGAAGCCCGACAGAAGGGCAGCGAACATGGCTAATGCGTGGCTTGGATCAACCAGGAGGTAAACTACCCCTTTTTGACAGCCTGGGTCAGAAAGTCAGCGAGCGAACCGTTAAAAGCTGTGTCGAGAGAGGCTGGGCAGAACACTGGTTCAATAACCCTTTGAAACCAGATTGGATCGTTTGCAANTTGACTGAGGCTGGCCGAAAAGCCCTTGAAGCTGGTTAGCACTCCGGCCTTTNAATTAATGCTGNGATCATANTTGAAGTAATTCAGAGGCGAAANNAAATGGCGAGTCGACGTGCTGGCCCCAGTTGTGGATCNGCAAAGATGAGTGAATGGGATGGAAACTGAGTCGGTGAGAAACTTAATGGGCCAGTTATCACTTGTAGAGATGACGTGGACCTGTCCCACTCTGGTTGTTTCAGGCTTGTGTATTGGTGGGCGGTCGGCAGTGCCCCCTTTGTGACGGTCAAGATGGCTGGGGTGACAACCATTGATAGCTTGGGAGTAGCAAGCCTCCTGGAGAGGCGCCAGATTACGAAAAATCGCCTAAGGCTGATGGTCTTGGCGTCATGCGANGCGTCAAATTTCAGGATTCTGGCATTGGNCACGTCGGACGTAGTCTCCAAATTTAGCGGTCTACTTCGACGCCGCACGGAAAAAACGAATGAAAAATCTTGAGGAAGAACAACCACGACAGAACATCCTGATGATTTGCATCAACCGACGNGTTCGCAAGGATGAACCTTCTTGCGCTGGCCGCGGTAGCGAGGCCTTGGCCGACCGTCTCGAAAAAGAGATCCAAAGCCGTGGGATTAATNTAATTNTAGAGCGAAGCAAATGCATGGCGCATTGTCGGGCAGGGCCGACGATCCGCTTGGCACCTAGAGGCAAATTTTATCACGGACCCTCGGATGATGAAATTGCCGCCCTTCTTGATGAGGCCGAAACTCTTTGCGGTACNNCTACCGATAACGACGGGGATCTAACGACTAATTTTCTTGGTTCATAGNAGCNNGNTGAACGTCCGCAGCGATNCTTTAAAATAAANTTTTATCAGTGTGATTTTAACACGTGCGGGCGAGCCGATTTTTTCTGTATTATAGTATTTATTGTATTCCGACTTCGAAATTCTTCCCTGACATCGCGAGCGTTCAATTTAGCCCGCGATCTCTAGTTGGCCGTTCTCCATCTCGTCATGCGGGCTGAGCCTCAGTTGACATGGCGGCAAGGGCTCTTCAGATTGGACGCTTGCAAGAGGCGTATCAAACTTGGCCGATTCCCCTACCCCTATTGCCGTTGGCGTGTATGGTCTTGGCGATCATGCCCGCCGGACGATTTTACCGGCGATTGATAGCAGTGACGCTGTCCAATTGGCAGGAATTGCCACCCGAGACCAGTCCATNTTGGACGTCGAGGCCGNGCGATGGCAATGCCGCGCATGGTGCTCTCTACACGATATGGTCAATTCATCGGATGCCGACGTGATCATCGTGGCAACGCCCATTGCCCAGCATTTTGAGGATGGCATGGCGGTTCTTGATGCGGGCAAGGATCTGTGGTGCGAAAAAGCGCTGACCCGAACGCTCGATGAGGCTGAGACGCTTATCGCAAACTCGCGCCGGATGAAACGTGCGCTGTGTCTTTCATGTCCGCCGCTCTATCATCCGCAATTCCAAGCTTTGAAAGAATTTGTTCACGCCGGAGAGTTGGGTCAAATCCGGAGTATGTCCGCNACGTTTTCGTTTCCGCATACAGATGCTTCGAACACAAAATATGTCCCCTCTAAGGGCGGCGGCGCGCTGTTAGACGTTGGATTTTACCCATTGGTTGTCCCCGCCAGCCTCTTCGAGGAGGAGCCGGAACTTCTCGGGGCGAACACGGTTATCGAGGACGGCTACGCTGTCGACACGTTTGGCGCGGCCCTCCTTCACTATCCTGAGACTGGAATTCACCACACGGCAACGTGGGGATACGGTGGCGATTATATCAACGAGATTCAAATAATTGGGGAAGCGGGGACCGTGATCGCATCCCCGGCGTTCTCCAAGCCAGGACATCTTCCATTTCACCTGACGTTGCGCCGGCAAAACGAGACCAAAACGTTGCCTGTCGCCAAGAAGAACCAATATGCGGCTATGTTACGGACCTTCGCAGATGCGGCGTTATCATCGGATACACAAGAGCGCTTTCGCACACAGGCATTGCGTTATCAACGTCTGCTGAGCCGGGTCCAATCACGATCCGGCCAAATATCGTATCAAGCTCAGTAAGGTTTTGGGCGGGCCCATTCGGTCCTTAGCCAGGATGGCTCGCCCCTCAAGAAGCGGTTTATCGCGCTCACCCGCGCCAGTTGACCAACCACCGTTTTCGGGCGAAAGGTTGCCAGACCCCACAGGGCGTTACGGGCAAATTCCCATCGCTTACGATGGGCCTCATCTGTCGCCTCGGCGAGGCTCCGATGTTTGCTTTTAAGATAAAAATGGCTCCAAGTCAGGTTCCAGTCCTTCCGCCAGCGGGTNTTGTAACTNATCCGNTCNGACGCGCCACCACCATGATGAATAATNGCTTCCGTATCGACGANGAGGCTAAATCCCGCCNGAGAAGCGCGAATGCAAATNTCCACGTCCTCGTTGTACAGAAAAATATTGGAATCGAACCCATCGAGTTCCTGCAATGCCGCCGTGCGCCAGAGCCAGACACTGCCACAGACGTACCATGTACAAAATGGGCCTTCCGGCGGGACGGCGATTTTTTGGTGCTCGATTTCCCCTGCTCCCATGACATCGATCTCCTGATCGCCATTAGCATTGATTATCATGGGCGAGATGACAGCTGCGTTTGGGTCGGAGTCAATGGAGTGCACAAGGCGCTCAACACAAGCGTGGTCAAACTGCACATCCGGATTCATGTGTAGAATGAGTTCAGATGAGACCTTTCCGAAAGCCATATTCGACGGCATGGAGACGCCGGTATTGTTCGGGTTGTGAATAACCTCGACCCGATCATTCAGGCNTTTTGCCAAGCATGCGGAGCCATCCGTACTAGCATTATCGATAATTATNATTCGCCGCGCTCTCTCGAGACTCTTCANNGCTCCGGGAAGAACCGATGCGGAATTATGAACAATGAAGACAACCGTGATACGGTCCCAAAAATCGGTCATCAGATGAGTNTCCACGCAACAGGATATTTTGGATAGCCTACGCCCGGGTATTCGCAGACTAGGATATTTGCAAGTGTTACTTGGATCCTGCGGCTGCCAACCGCGATCCAAAATTCTGGGCTTGCCATATTAAACGGCGCAGACCCCGGATTTTCTTTCGAGTTGGCATTTCCCCTTCCAGTNGCGCCATAATCTCAACTGGCGTGCCATCCCGCATGCGGACCTTGGATCCTTCGTATTGATGTATCTCCAATGGGCTTCCTGCCGATGCCAAGTTGGCGTTGCCTTCTTTATCCATGATTTCCCCCGCTTGAAAGGCTAGATATACATGGATGGCGTTGTCCATACATGGGCCGCATGCGGGGTTCTCGTATTTCGCCTTTTGGATTGTTTGGTGATCCGTATCCAGAAACGACGGGGCGACGATGTGCTGGCGGTCGAATGTATTGCAACATAACGGTACGGATCCATCGAAATTGATTACTGTCGCATGTTTGCGCACGGGGCAATCCTGATCCTTGTATGGCATGGAGAGTTCCATGGCCTTTTTGGGATGGATAGCCAGCATATCGAGAACCTTCTGATCGCNCGGCAGAGGTTTGTTCTCTGCGATTTGCAGGTTCTTCTCGAGCGGCAANAAGAACGCCCAGACCGGTCCAATGTTGAATTTGAGCTCATTGCAAAACGCTATCATGTCCAGAAGGTCCTGGTTCGCATTGTGTTTGTAGATGTGGTAATTCACCTCAACATAGGTTTTCTGATCAAACTCCGTAAGGTATTCGCGAATCTTACGCATGTTCGCTTTCACGCGCTCAATATCTCCGCGTTCGTGCGTTTGGCCATAAATGGGCTGGCTGAAACCAGATAAGGACACTCGGAAAAAGTCAGGTCCCGCTCGNATAACTTCGCGAAGCGTGCCGTCGACATTNAANTTGCTTGAAATACCGCAATAAACACCCTGCTCCTTNACATACTCAATGAACTTGGGAATTTCTGGATGGACCAGCGGTTCGCCCCAATTGTAGAGGTGGATTTGTGGGTTCAGAGACGGTCCGTCCTTGATGGCGCGTTGGACGCAGTCCTTGAAAAGCTTAAAATCCATGAGGCCACTGGCCGGCATCTCAGTCATTACGTCGCCTGGCTGAAAGTTGCCACGCGGACACGACGGACAGCGTAAATTGCACGCGCCGACGATATCAATCCAATAGGTAAAAGTCTTTGTGGTTTTTTTCATTGAATCTCAAGGTCAAGTTAAGTCATACCTAGGAATTCTTTTACAACAAAGCAAGGCAATTAGCATGTTCGAATGCCTGCTCTGAATTCACACTTGCAGAATAGTATCGGATCACCGACGTTGCTCTCTANACATGAGCAATAGTGAACCACATATNTTAGTTACCGGGGGTGCCGGCTATATCGGCAGTCACACGGTTATCGGGCTTCGGGACTCCGGAAAGGCAGTTGTTGTTCTCGACAACTTGTCGTCCGGCTCTAAAGCGCTTGTTCCGGACGATGTTCCGATGATTGTAGGCGACATTAAGGATACGGATCTTGTCCGACGAACGCTGGAGAGGTATGCGGTCTCTGCCGTTATGCACTTCGCCGGGTCGATTATTGTTTCTGAGTCAGTGGCCGATCCACTTGCCTATTACGCCAACAATACAGAGGCGAGCCTGAGGTTCATTAGTTGCTGTCATGAAATGGATGTTGATGCATTTGTATTTTCGTCAACCGCAGCCGTTTACGGCGATCCTGCCCAGCGACGTGTTGACGAGACCGCACCGACCATGCCAATCAACCCTTACGGGGCATCCAAGCTGATGACAGAACGTATGCTTCGGGATGTATCTGCCGCGACTGGTTTGCGCATTGCCATATTGCGTTATTTTAATGTCGCCGGCGCAGACCCGATGGGGCGAAGCGGCCAGATTGGCCCCAATACGTCTCATTTGATTCGAACTGCNGCGGAGGTGGCNANTGGAGCGCGGAGNTACATGGAGATATTTGGTACCGATTACGATACGCCGGATGGNACCTGTATTCGNGATTTCATTCACGTGAGCGATCTGGCAACGGCGCATATTCGTGCTCTCGACTATCTCTTGGAAACGCGTGAGAACTTACTTTTGAATTGCGGGTATGGAACCGGTTATTCTGTTCGCGANGTCCTANTGGCGACTCAGACTTTAGCCGATAAGCCNTTGGATATTCGAGAGGCGTGTCGCCGCCTCGGTGATGCGGCGGAGTTGATCTCTGACTCCAGACAAATTCGAGAGATTCTGAGTTGGACACCAGCCTTTGATGATCTTTCTCTGATCATCAAGACCGCTCTTGATTGGGAGAAACGGAGAGCCGCGCTCAACTTGTCTTAGAATGGGAAGGACGGGGGGCGTTCCAACGCAAACCTAGTTATATGTCCAATTGAATCCATAATTATACCCCTCACATCATACCCCCGGGGCTGCAAGATTTCTTTAACGCCGGTCTTTGTTTGGTGGTATTTACGCTGGCTGTTATCAGCTAAATCATCGTTACAGTAGATAACAAGACGCTGAATATTTGATTTTTAGCCAATTCTCTCATGAAACCGTTATTCTGCGCCGTTAATACTTCTATTCATCGCGATGAGCTTGATTGGAACCTGATTTTGGGAACAATTAATGATTAGCTGAGGATTGCAAAACAGCGTAAACCTCATCAGGAGAATGGTCGGGGAGACTGGATTCGAACCAGCGACCGCTCGGCCCCCAGCCGAGTACTCTACCAGACTGAGCTACTCCCCGACAGTTCTTCGCGCCTAAATATCCGCCCCGCAAAATTGTACTCATCCTCCCAGAGCGTATCAATCAAGCAATCCAGCAATTTGACGTTATCGATGGGTATTTATTTCCTNTCGCAACGCTCTCAGTTCATCNATCGCGTCTTGGAGCTCAGATTTAGAATTGTTCAACCCCAGAGAACTCATGTCGGAGGAGGATGGCGTAAAATCGGATTTTTTGAGGTTACCCTCACGCATCAATTTCTGCACGCCTTTGATCGTGTATCCCTCGTCATAGAGAAGACTGCGAATATGGCTGAGAAGTTGAACGTCTTCTGGACGATAGTAGCGCCGGCCGCCGCCGCGTTTAATNGGGCGTACTTGCGAGAATTTGGTTTCCCAAAACCTAAGAACATGAGCAGGCAAATCTAATTTTTCAGCAACCTCGCTTATGGTGCGAAAAGCACTGGGTGATTTTTTGGATTTTTCGTTGGACATTCTAACGCGGAGATCTACTCAGAGGGCGAGCGGCGATTAATTTGGGATTTCAGAACCTGCGACGGGCGGAAGACAAGAACTTTGCGGGGTAAAATGGGTACTTCTTCACCAGTCTTTGGATTACGGCCGATACGTTGGCCTTTCTGGCGGACTGAGAAGCTGCCAAAAGAGGATATCTTGACCGTTTCGCCCTTGACTAGCGACCCGGTCATCAAATTCAAAACTGTTTCAAGCAGGTCCGCCGATTCGTTTCTAGACAATCCTACCTCTTGATAGACTACCTCGCCCAAATGGGCGCGCGTGACCGTTTCGCCTGCCATATCATTTCCCCAACTAAAAATCGAAAGAAAGCCTATCGAACCGGGATAATCCCGTCAATATAAGAGGAAGGCGCCGAATTTCACCAACGGACAAGGCCTGAACCCCAGGTCAATCCCCCGCCCATAGCTTCCAGTAGAACGAGATCCCCTTTTTGAATGCGGCCGTCACGTACGGCTTCATCTAGGGCCAACGGAATAGAGGCCGCCGAGGTGTTGGCGTGCCGCTCCACTGTAACAACCATCTTACTTTGCGGCATACCCAGTTTCTTCGCGGTGCTATCGAGGATTCGCCGGTTTGCCTGATGTGGNACCAGCCAATCNACATCGTCCGTTGTTAAGCCATTNGCATCCAGNGTTTCACCAACAATATCCGCAAGATTAGTGACTGCATTCCGAAAGACTTCACGACCGATCATACGAACATGTCCAACCGTTTGCGTGCTCGACGGCCCCCCGTCCACATACAAAAGGTTGTTGGTCGATCCGTCCGAATGAAGATGGGTTGACAGCACGCCCCTCTCGCGGTTGTGTCCGGTTTTGGCGGTAGAAATCTGATCAGCGCCGTTAGCCGCGCGCATCACAATGGCGCCTGCACCATCACCGAATAGCACGCAGGTTCCTCTATCCTCCCAATCCAGGATTCGCGAAAACGTCTCGGCGCCGATTAGAACCACCGTTTTGGCTTGTCCGGCCTTGATAAAGTTATCGGCAACGGCAAGGCCGTATACAAAACCTGAGCATACGGCTTGCACATCGAACGCAGCGCCGTTTGTCATACCTAGCTTATACTGAACTTTTGTTGCGGTAGCTGGAAAAGTATTATCTGGCGTAGTGGTTGCTAAAACCAAAAGATCGATCTCGCTGGCATCAACGTCGGCGTGAGCTAAGGCACGCTCGGCGGCCGCTAGCGCAAGGTCTGATGTCAATTCGCCGTCGGCAGCGATGTGACGCTGTTTGATGCCCGTCCGTGTCTGGATCCAATCGTCAGATGTATCAACGCGTTCGGAAAGCTCGGCGTTTGTCACCACGCGCTCTGGTAGGTAAGAGCCGGAGCCCATGACAATTGATCGATACTGCATCAGCTTAGGACCGCCTTTCGGCTGCCTTCCGCATCTGCGCAAAGCTGGGCGTAGTCAGTTTTGATGCTCTCGTTGATACCCTTGCCCGCAAGATCAACGGCAACCTGCAGTGCATTAGCAAAGCCAAGAGCATCAGTGCCGCCGTGGCTTTTGATACAAATACCATTCAGCCCTAAGAGCATGGCGCCATTGTAGCGCCTTGGATCCAACTTCTGATGAAGCGCCATAAGTGCCGGCTTTGCAAGCAGTGCACCGATCTTGGAGAGAAAAGTTGAGGTTAGGGCCTTACGCAAAGTGTAGGACATAAACTTGGCTGTCCCTTCTGCCGTCTTCAGTGCGACGTTTCCCGTAAATCCGTCTGTCACGACAACGTCAACCGTACCGGCTGCGATGTCATTGCCCTCGATAAAGCCATAAAATTTGATGGGAAGATGCGTTTCGGCCTGAAGAATGGCGGCGGCACCTTTAACCACATCGTTACCCTTCAAATCTTCGACACCGACGTTCAATAGACCGACAGTTGGCTTTTCAATGCCGAATACAATTCGGGCGAATACTTCGCCCATAACCGCAAACTGGACTAGGTTGTCAGATGAGCACTCGATGTTTGCACCTAGGTCGAGCATGATACTGTCGCCATTCTCGGTTGGAAGATACGAGGCGATCGCCGGCCGGTCGATGCCCGGCAAGGTCTTGAGTACGAACTTCGCCATTGCCATTAGCGCACCCGTATTGCCGGCTGAGATAATACCCGCCGCTTCGCCATTACCGACGGCGTTTATCGCCAGACGCATGCTCGATTCACGGCCGCCACGAAGCGCTATTGCCGGCTTGTCATCGCTTTTGATGATCTGCGAGGCATGTTGGACTTCACAAGCCCGTTTTGCATGAGAGAATCGGTCAAGAAGTGGTGTCAACTGGGGCTCATCGCCAAACAGCAAAAACCGCACATTCGGGAGCCGCTCCGCAAGGAGATTGATACCTTCGATCACCATATCGGGCGCTTCGTCACCACCCATAGCGTCGACGGATAGTGTCAGGTGTTCAACCAAAGCTGATCACTTGAGTTTGAAAGAGGTCTATTTTCATATCGACCTTTATAAGGTCAGGATCGAGCAATAACCAGAAGTTACGCCGCCTCCTCCCCAACAGTCACTTCGCGGTCGTTATAATATCCGCAAGCCCGGCAAACATGATGCGGACGCTTCAGCTCGCCGCAATTGGGGCATTCTTCAAAGGAAGATCCTACCAAAGCGTCATGGGCGCGGCGTGAATTCCGCTTCGACTTGGAAATTTTTTTCTTTGGAACAGCCATGTCCGTATCCTTGATCCATTGTCGCCCTCGCTCTGGGCCTGTTTTCTTAAACAATTAGGTCCGCAGGAGCAAGCGTATATGAAAGATCCTAAAGCTTGTCTTTTAGCGCTGCTAATGCCGCAAACGGATTGTCTGTCTCACTTTCTTCAGTCCGTTCACGCTGCGCCTTCGCCTCGGGCATATTTTCTAGAGAAGCACCAGGTTTACGTGGAAAGGGATTGATTTCGACGGCCAGCAGTTGGATGAGCGTATCTCCAACGTCAAATTGACCGCCAATTATCTGTTCCGGTGGGTCATGTTCTTCAGTGTCGATGTCTTCGTGAAGGTGGGTAGGTTCCAAAGCTCTCTCCTCAAATATCAGCGACACCGGTATGGAGAACTTGGAAATAACGGGCTCCAAGGTCACTGAGCAGCTTTGCTCCACGGTCGCTTCAAGGCGTCCTTCGACTGCAACGCGCACAGATTTGCTGTTATCGATCCGGATATTGATATCAATAGCGAACTTGTTCAGCGTCTTGACAGCTAAACGATCCGCTAGCCGTTGTCTCTGGAGCTCCTCCAAAGTCCGTCTTATATCCAATCCGGAGGACGGTAATTCGGCGATCTTGATGGGGATGGTGAATTCCGTAATCATTTTATCCGTTCCTATTCGGATCGAGGTTAAAGCGACTATTTAGATCGCTCAGCAAAGAATAATTTTCCGGTCAGCAGCGCTTCTATAGGCTGGTTCGAGAGGTTGGCAGCTTCGCGGCGCATGTAAGAACTGAGGGCCCTAACCTGATCATCTTCCGCTATGGATTGCCGATACACGTTGCGCTGAAGCGCGAGGTTCAAACTATCGTCATCGCGATTTAAGCCATCCTCATAGGCGGCGATCCGGCCATAAAAGCCCTTGGCCATTTCTTTAATGCGGCGTCCGATGCCCACATCGCCAGCACCCATTTCGCGTAAGCTCTTGTCCATGTCTTCGAACATGATATCAAATACGGCTTGGCTAATTTCTTCTGTATTTGGCAAATCCTGCTTTAGCCGATGGAGTAAAAGAAATGCATGGATCATGATCATGTCGTAGCGTCCGTCCGGCGTATCAGGTACGGCTAAATCTGTGTAGAAATAGGGTTGGCGGGCCTGAGCGACTACGCCGGAATAGAGTTTCATGGCTACTGTGTTTTGTGACGCGCTTGCTTTAAACAGACCAAACAATGAATTACTCTCCAACTGAAACTGAACCAATTTACCTTTCCGCGCTTGATGGCATAATACTACAGGTTCATCAAAGTCTGAATCGGAGTGATGATGGAATAATGCGAATAACCAAAGTGATGGCTGCGCTGCTGCTAGGATTGCTCACTGCGACGTTGGGCGCATGTGGGGCGCGCGTGGAAAGTCGAGGAAACCTGCTTGACCCGGAATTGGTCGCTGACATCTCCAATGCCGGTATCTCTAAGCAAGAGATATTAGAGATCCTGGGTTCGCCCTCGAGCGCCAATACGTTCGGAAAAGATACTTGGTATTATATCAGTGAACGCACTGAAACCGTGGCGTTTTTTGCGCCTGAGGTTAAGGAACGCCAAGTCTTAATCATTAACTTCGATGAAAAGGGAACCATGCAGTCCCTCGAATACAAGGATCTTACGGATGGTCGTCAGCTGGCCCTCGTCGAACGGGTTACACCGACATTCGGTCAGGAACTGACGGTTATTCAGCAGATCCTTGGAAACTTCCAACGGTTCAACAAGAACAAAAAGTAGTTATTTACGGTCTTTCTGCTTGCAACATCCCGGGAGGATCAAATCCTCCGGGGATGTTGCCAAGATGAATACGCCTTCAGGCGAGGATAGCCAGCAACAGGATTGCTACGATATTTGTGATTTTGATCATCGGGTTTACCGCTGGACCGGCCGTATCCTTGTAAGGATCCCCGACCGTATCGCCGGTCACTGCCGCGTGGTGGGCATCGGACCCCTTGCCTCCATGGTTGCCGTCTTCTATGTACTTTTTGGCGTTATCCCACGCGCCCCCTCCGGCGGTCATTGACAGTGCTACGAAGAGGCCCGTTACGATGGTCCCTAATAGGCTGGCGCCAACTGCTGCGAAGGCCGCGGATTGGCCACCGATAGCGTTGACTACGAAATAGATTACCACCGGGGCGAGCAAAGGCAGCAGCGACGGTACGATCATTTCCTTGATCGCGGCTTTTGTTAGCAGGTCCACGCATTTGCCGTATTCTGGCTTCGCGGTCCCTTCCATGATGCCCGGGATTTCCTTGAACTGTCGACGCACTTCGACGACCACAGCGCCGCCGGCGCGACCAACAGCCATCATGCCCATGCCACCGAAAAGGTAAGGTAGCAAACCTCCAATGAACAAGCCGATCACCACGTAGGGATCTTGTAAAGTGAAGGTTACTTCTACGTCTGGGAAGTAATGTTTGAGATCTTCGGTGTACGCACCGAACAACACTAGAGCTGCGAGGCCGGCAGAACCAATTGCATAACCCTTAGTGACGGCTTTCGTTGTGTTGCCCACAGCGTCCAGCGCATCGGTTGTGTTACGAACTTCATCGGGCAGCTCCGCCATTTCAGCGATGCCGCCGGCGTTATCCGTAACCGGACCGAAAGCGTCCAGTGCAACCACCATGCCTGCTAATGCTAGCATTGCTGTCGCGGCGATAGAAATTCCGAACAGGCCCGCTTGCAAATACGAGACAATGATACCACCGCAGATAACCACCACTGGAAGCGCGGTAGCTTCCATGGAAACCGCCAAGCCTTGAATGACGTTGGTGCCGTGCCCCGTTTCGGAAGCCGCAGCCACACTCCGCACTGGACGATAGTCGGTGCCCGTATAATATTCAGTGATCCAAATTATTAGACCAGTAACCACAAGTCCAACGATAGCACAGGTAAAAAGGGCTGTGCCAGTGACCTGCGAACCGCTCATTTCGTAAACCGTATCCCAGCCGATAAACTGCGAAACTACGCCGGCAATCAGCAAAGCTGAAATGATGGCGCTGGCAATAAAACCTTTATAAAGCGCACCCATAATTGATTGGCTCGAGCCTAGCTTGACGAACCATGTTGCCGCCACTGAGGCGATAATGCAGGCCGCGCCAATGATTAATGGCAGAAGCATCATTGCCTCCTGAGCCGGACCGCTGAAGTAGATTGCGCCAAGGAGCATGGTTCCAACCAATGTCACGGCATAGGTTTCGAACAAGTCAGCAGCCATACCCGCGCAGTCGCCGACGTTATCGCCAACGTTATCGGCAATCACGCCTGCGTTGCGGGGATCATCTTCAGGAATACCAGCCTCGATTTTACCAACCAAATCGGAGCCCACATCAGCACCCTTGGTGAAGATACCGCCGCCCAGACGCGCGAAGATGGAGATAAGCGAAGCGCCAAATCCCATGGCGACCAGTGCCTCGAGAATATGCCGCATGCCTTCAGTCGTATTGGGGTCTACCATTTCCCTTAGAACTGTGTAGTAACCTGCCAGACCTAATAGGGCCAGACCGACCACTAGCATGCCAGTAATTGCGCCAGCTTTGAAAGCGACGTCCAAGCCACCAGCTAAACCCTGGCTCCGAGCTGCTTCGGTAGTTCGTACATTGGCTTTCACGGAGACATTCATGCCGATATAGCCTGCCGCGCCTGAGAGAATAGCACCGATGAAATAGCCGATGGCGACCAGGTAACCCAATTTCAGTCCTAAAAGCACCCCGATGATTACACCAACGATGGAGATCGCCGAATACTGCCTATTTAAAAACGCTTTGGCACCCTCTTGAATAGCTGCCGCAATCTCTTGCATGCGCTCATTGCCGGCAGGTGCAGTCAGCACGGCCTTCGATGCATAAATACCATAAATGAGCGCAACAGCGCCGCAAACAATGACCAACAAGTATAGACTCATCCCGAAATACCCTTCGTTTCCAAATTGGTGCGCGCTCAATTTATGCAAGCTCTGCGTAGCTTGCGCAAAGACGATTTTTCCAAGCAACTTACTAGCCCACTCCCTGTAGGCCCGTAAATCGGCGGGAAAATGACAGAATCAACCCCCTAATGCAACCAACCTTCGTGTGTCACGCACAAAAGCTACCGACAATTCTCAGAAACTAAGCTAATTTATAGAATT
>PARE01000030.1 GCA_002709525.1 Magnetovibrio sp.
CCGCCATGTAGCGACACGGCGGGGAGGATTTTCTGCGTCCTTCATCAATAACAACCGCAATAAACGTTCGGTGGTGCTCAACCTCAAAGACCCAGCAGGGCTGGCGGCCTTTAAACGCTTGGCGACTATCGCGGATGTGGTTATCCAAAACTTCCGTCCAGAAGTTGCCGCGCGCATTGGCGTCGGTGAAGAGGTTCTTCGTACATTGAACCCTCGTCTGATCTATGTCTCCATCTCCGGCTTTGGGTTCAACGGACCATACGCCAAAAAACCCGTATTCGACCCCTTAATCCAATCGTTGACCGGTTTGACCACTGTGCAAGCAGGCAACGATAACGATCGACCGCGCCTCGTTCGAACCATTCTGCCCGACAAACTTACAGGTATTCAGGCGGCTCAGGCCATCAGCTCCGCTTTGTTTGCGCGCGAACGCAATGGTGAAGGTCAGCATATAACTCTCTCGATGCTCGATACCATTGTCGCATTCCTATGGAATTCCGACATGGGCGGGCACACCTTCGTTGGCGACGAAGCGAATGAAGAACGCGCCCAGTCTTTCATCGATCTTATTTATGAAACGGCCGATGGCTATATCAGCGTTGCAGCCATGCACGACAAACACTGGCGTGGCCTTGCGGAAGCACTGGGCCGGCCAGACTTACTCGAAGACAAACGCTTCAAAACTCCCGAACTCCGCGACATCAATGTGAATGACAGACTCAACGTAACGCAAGAAGCGCTTCGACCCCACAATACAAATGATCTTCTGGCGCTCCTAGATGCCCACGACGTTCCTTGCGCGCCGGTTCTCACTCGCACCCAAATGCGACAGCATCCTCAAATCAAGGCCAATCGCATCATTATCGAGATGGACCATCCGCAAGCCGGGCGTATCCGTCAGGCGCGTCCGCCCGCCATGTTCTCAAAGACCGAAATTGAAATGCGACACGGTGCACCCGTCTACGGCGCTGACACGACCGCGGTGCTGGCAGAGGCTGGTTATAGGAAAAACGAAATCTTGACGATGCTTGACCGAGGTGCGGCGTTCCAAGCAGAGCTAGACACGAATTCGGTGAAATGAAGCCTCAGAGAATATCTCTGACAATTGCGATTAACGGAATATCCGCAGGAGGCATGGGATAGTCGATCAGACGGGCCGGTCGCACCCATTTCAATTCCTGACCTTCCGCCGCACGCATATTTCCCATCCAAACCCGGATTATATATAGCGGCATCAGGAGGTGAAAGTCGTCGTAGCTATGGCTGGCGAAGGTGAGCGGCGCCAAACAACTGGCTGTTACATCGATATCCAACTCTTCCTTCAGTTCGCGAATAATCGCCTGTTCAGGCAGTTCACCCTCCGCAACCTTGCCACCGGGAAACTCCCAAAGGCCTTCCATCGCTTTGCCCCTCGGGCGCTTACTAATCAGCACACGGTTGTCAATATCAACCAGGGCAGCGGCAACCACCAGCTTCAAAGGCAACTCATCCACCGCCAGGCGAACACCTGCCTGCAGGCAGCCTGGATCAGGACCGGTAATCGGCATTGATAGTGATATAGCCATGATTGAGATCACAGGTCCATACTCTGGCGGACCCGTTATCTTCGCCAGCTGTCACACCGACATCCACCTCAATTTCGATGTTCTGTCCTCTCATGTGTTCAACAACAGGAGCCTCGCTGTAACCTTCGATCGCTTCACCCATAGCAGCAATGTCAATCCCACCGATACGGATCGACATCTTGTCACGATCCGCCTCCTCACCTGCCTTGCCAACCGCCATCACAATGCGACCCCAATTAGCATCTTCGCCAGCAATCGCCGTCTTCACCAAAGGCGAATTAGCAATGGAGAGAGCGATCACTTTCGCGGCTCGGTCGTTTTCAGCGCCAGTAACGGTCACGGTCACGAACTTTGTCGCTCCCTCCCCATCCCTGACAATTTGATGCGCGAGATCACGGAGCACAGCCTCCAAAGCCGACTTGAAAGCGTCTAGAGCCGGATCTGTGGCTGAGTCAATGGACACATTTCCCGCCGCCCCTGTAGCAAACACCAAAACCGTATCACTGGTGGAGGTATCGCTATCAACGGTGATGGAATTGAAAGTCCGCGCGTTTAGGTCCGATAACATTGTCTGCAGTGCCTCGGCACTGATGGCCGCGTCTGTAAATACAAAGCATAGCATGGTTGCCATATCCGGTGCGATCATGCCCGAACCCTTGGCAATGCCCGCGATCGTAATCTCAGTCTCACCAATTCGTGACGACTGCGCTGCTCCCTTGGGAAATGTATCGGTGGTCATGATCGCTTCGGCCGCGGCCTGCCAGGTGGCAGGGGTATCTGCGTTCACCAATTGATCCGTGAGATTGGCCATGGCAGACGTGATGGTTTCTGCTGGAAGCGGCTCACCAATGACACCGGTCGACGCCGTGAACACCCTGCTTGGTCGGCAAGTCAGCGTGTCCGCAACGGCGGATACTGTCGCCTCCACAGCGGTCCGTCCTCTCATGCCAGTAAATGCGTTAGCGTTGCCAGAATTTACCAGCAACGCCTGGGCCTGTCCGCTGGGAAGATTTTTGCGACACCAATTAACGGGCGCCGAGGCGGTCCTCGATTGAGTCAAGACGCCAGCGACCGTAGTACCTACATCAAAAGCCCCAAGCAAGACGTCCTTGCGGTCCAGATATTTAACGCCACAGGCGGCAGTAGCCAAGCGCACGCCACCCACTGCCAGCAATTCGGGGAAGCTGGCCGGCGCCAATGGTGATTTTTTTGGCGTGGCGACCATTGTCGGTGTGTCCTTATCCTATGTTTCGGGCTTCCGTTCTATTTCGGAAGTGGTTTCCCGTCCAGATCAAAGCGCTCGATCTTTGCTTCCTTACGCAGACCAGAAACGTACTCGGCTCCGGTTTCTTGGGAAATTTCTGTTTGCAGTTTCTGTTTAATCGACTCGAAAGACGGAGGCTCAGACTTTCGGCGATCCTCAAGCTTGATGATGTGCCAACCGAACTGCGTCTTAACAGGCGTATCAGTGAATTTTCCCTTTCTCAATGAAAACGCTGCCTTCTCGAATTCTGGCACCATCTGGCCCTTACCAAAAAAGCCAAGATCGCCTCCAGACGTAGCTGAAGGTCCGGTGGATCTCTCTTTGGCTGTGACCTCGAAGCTGGCGCCATTCTGAAGTTGTTCAATGATATCGTTGGCCTCCTCTTTGGTCTTTACCAAGATGTGACGTGCGTGAACTTCGGTCGAGGACTTTTCGTCCGCAATCAGGGCATCGTAACGCCTCTTGAGCGCCTCTTCCGTTAGCGCCTTGTCCACTTCTGCCTGCAGGACAGTGCGTTGCAACATCTGGTCCTCTACTCGGGACATTAGTACCTTGAATTCTTTCGTCTCATGAAGCCTCTTCTTGCGCGCGTCGGCCGCAGACAACTTCATATCAATGACCGTGTCAACTAGCGCCGGGTAAAATTGCATTAGTGGAATCTTCTGATATTGCTCAGGAAGAAGCTGCTGCGCAGTAACCAGCATAGATTTGAGGATCTTCGTACCGTTTACGGTTGCGACAACCGGGTCGTCGTCAGCCGCCAGTACACCGCCCGGCGTAATTGAGAGGCTTACTGCGAGAGCCGCGGCCCCTAGCGTAAGGCGTTGCATTATCATGTTCCAAATCCTTTGTTTATTGGCGGTACGATGCTCAGGAGAACCATACTATAGGCCGCTGCATGCTTAGTGGAAATCACGGTTTGTTGATGCATCTATAATGGTGCTACCAACGTTATGGCGTGGAAGACAATTTCGCGATTACAGCAAGGTATCAAATTCAAGATCTAGATTGAGTTTAAATATGACATCACGGCTTCCTCAAACAATGGGTCGTGAAATTCCGCCGGCAACAGCTTGGTCGAGTAACTCACATAGATCCTTATTTTCTTGGAGATATCGAGGCAGCGCCGCATTAAATATTCAACGACATTAGTCATCACCGCGAACTTGCGGACTTTAGCAGCTGAATTCTATATGCGATAAAATCTCAGAAATTTATCAGAAATAATCTTCTGGATTGGCGACTCCAGATATTAGATCATCTTTGGTGAGTGAATACTCAGCATCTACGCGCAGTATAGCTTAATCACTTACCTAGATCGGTTACGGAAATCGTTGAAAATCTGAGCCTTACGGTTACCGAAGCGCATTGACACGTCCCCCGACCAGCACTATTCCTTTCGCGCTCTGCTTCCGCTGTTGGGAATCCTATGCTTCAGAACATTGCCAAAAAACTCTTCGGGTCGGCTAATGATCGCTACATAAAAGGCCTTCAGGGAGACGTCGACGCTATCAACGCGATCGAGCCGGAGCTAGAGGCGCTTAGCGATGACAACCTCCGAGCTCGAACGGATTGGCTTCGTAAACGGATTGCAGATGGTGAGGGGCTGGATGATGTTCTAGTTGATGCTTTCGCCACGGTTCGCGAAGGCGCGAAGCGCACGTTAGGGCAGCGGCATTTTGATGTGCAACTCATGGGTGGCATGATCTTGCATCGGGGCATCATTTCCGAAATGAAGACTGGCGAGGGCAAGACCCTGGTCGCAACACTGGCGGTCTATCTCAATGCGCTCGAAGGTAAGGGTGTCCACGTCGTCACTGTGAACGACTATTTGGCTGAACGCGACGCCGAATGGATGGGCCAGATATACAAGTTTCTGGGTCTCACGGTAGGTTGTATCGTACACGGACTTGATGACGATGGCCGGCGGGCCCAGTACCAATGCGATGTCACCTACGCAACAAACAACGAATTGGGCTTCGATTACCTTCGAGATAATATGAAATTCACACTCGAGGAAATGGTCCAGCGTCCCTTCAGCTTCGCCATCGTCGACGAAGTTGACTCGATCCTCGTTGATGAAGCCCGGACACCACTTATCATTTCCGGTCCCACGGATGATTCGTCTGAAACCTACGCAGCAATCGACATGATTATTCCTGCGTTAAACGACGGAGATTATGAACAAGACGAAAAAGCCAAGTCTGTGGCCTTTACTGACACGGGCAACGAACATATTGAGGCGCTCATGCGCGACGCTGGCCTATTGANTGAGGGCACCCTCTATGACCTTCACAACGTTTCCCTGGTCCACCATGTCAACCAAGCACTCCGCGCGCACATCATGTTCCAGCGGGACAGAGACTACATTGTAAAGGACAACCAAGTCATCATCATTGACGAGTTCACGGGACGTATGATGGAAGGCCGGCGCTATTCCGAAGGGCTACATCAGGCCTTGGANGCCAAGGAACACGTNCAAATCCAGAACGAGAACCAGACCTTGGCCTCNATCACCTTCCAGAACTATTTCCGTCTCTATCCAAAGCTAGCCGGAATGACCGGCACAGCTATGACCGAAGCAGCCGAGTTTGGAGAAATTTACAACCTCGATGTAATCGATGTGCCGACCAACATGCCCTGCATTCGTGATGATCAGGACGATGAGGTTTACCGGACCTCCGAAGAAAAATATGACGCCATCATCGACCAGATCACTGCCTGTCAGAACCGTAAACAACCAGTTCTGGTAGGCACGGTATCGATCGAAAAATCCGAGCATCTATCGAAGCTTTTGAAAAAACGAGAGGTTCGTCACAACGTCCTGAATGCCCGCCACCATGAACAGGAGGCCGCAATCATTGCCTTGGCCGGCGAACCAGGCGCCGTCACTATCGCTACCAACATGGCAGGCCGCGGTACAGATATCCAGATGGGCGGCAATTATGACATGCGAGTAAAGCAGGAAATCACCGAGAAACCCGGATCCGTCGCCTACGACACGGCCGCCGCTTCTATACAGGCCGATATCGATGAAAAAAGGGAAATTGCGCTGGCCGCAGGCGGGTTATTCGTATTGGGCACCGAACGCCATGAAAGCCGCCGTATTGACAATCAATTGCGAGGCCGCTCTGGTCGACAGGGTGACCCTGNGACATCCAAGTTTTACCTCTCCCTCGACGATGATCTAATGCGTATCTTCGGCTCCGATCGGATCGATGGAATGCTGCAAAAACTGGGCCTGGAAGAGGGCGAAGCCATAATTCACCCTTGGGTCAACAAAGCACTCGAAAAAGCGCAAACCAAGGTCGAGGCTCACAACTTCGAAATTCGCAAAAATCTGTTGAAATTCGATGACGTCATGAATGACCAGCGCAAAGTTATCTATGACCAGCGCAANGATCTCATGTCAACCGAAGACGTGTCTGACGAAGTGGTAGGCATGCGTCATGAAACCATCAACAACGCAGTGGCCCAAGCCATACCGGAGAAGGCCTACGCAGAACAATGGGACATGGACGGCCTTCATGAAGAAGTACTTCGAGTTACGGGCATGGACCTGCCGGTCCAGGACTGGGCCAAGGAAGAAGGTATCGCGGACGCNGAAATNCTTGAGCGNCTAATTTCATCAGTCGATAAGAAAATGGCGGAGAAAGCCGCTACATACGGCCCCGAAGTGATGCGCGGTGTTGAAAAAAGCCTGCTTCTCCAGCTTCTGGATACGCTATGGAAAGAACACCTCCTGACTTTAGATCACCTGCGCCAGGGTATTGGGCTCAGGGCCTATGCTCAACGCGACCCCCTAAACGAATACAAACGCGAGGCCTTTGATCTGTTCGAAGATATGCTGGATAGCCTGCGCGAACGGGTAACCCAAGTACTCAGCCACGTGGAACTCCAAATGTATGATCCGGAAGAGGATTTTTTCAGCCGGGGAGAACAGGAAATAATTACGAGCCATGAAGCCCCAGCCAGTATGATGGTTGATGAATCGGAGATCAACGAACAGGCAATCAGCGCTGTACCCATACACCGCCGNAAGGCCGCTAAAGAGATCGATCCAAACGATCCAGAGACCTGGGGTCGCGTGCCACGGAACGCGCCTTGCCCATGTGGATCCGGGATGAAGTACAAGCATTGCCACGGGGCGATGAGCTAACAACCGGTCACATGCAAAACACACGTCGATCCACGAGTTTTTTTACAGCTCTTCATACCAAAAATACGTATGACGTTTTCTGATATTTCTTTGATCCTGTTTAGCTTCAATCGCGTGGGTCAACAGTCGTTTTTCAGTCGTCTTTCATAGCCTTTAAAAATTTCGGCTCACGATGGGGCAATGAAACACTACGGCCTTTGTTGAACCTAATGGAATTACCATATTGAATGACAATTTTATTAAGAGAGGCCTATGCATTTCGCACTAACTGAAGAGCACCGCGCCATCGAGGACGGAATTAGTCAAATTCTGTCCCGCTTCGGCGATGATTACTGGCTGGAGAAGGACCGTAACGGNGGCTTTCCCGAAGANTTCTATNGTGCGATGGCCGANGGTGGTTGGCTAGGGGTNAGNTTTCCCGAAGAAGTGGGNGGCGCCAACCTGGGTGTCGCGTCGGCGACAGTTATGATGCGCGCNATTGCCTCGTCCGCTGGCGCTATGCAGGCCGCCAGCGCCATACATATGAACGTCTTTGGCCCTAAGGCCATTGCCNTNTTCGGNACNGANGAGCAAAAACAACGCTGGCTGCCTCCGATCATAAAAGGCACGCAAAAAAGNGCGTTTGGCGTAACCGAACCNAATGCCGGATTGGATACCGGNTCGATCACTACCAAGGCAGAACGNACGAACAATGGCTATGTGATCAACGGGCGGAAAATCTGGACCTCCACGGCACAGGTTGCAGACAAGATCCTCCTGCTTGCCCGCACGGTGCCCAGAGATAAATGCGAGCGTGGCATCGACGGCCTCTCCCTGTTNTATACAGANCTCGACCGCTCCTCCTGTGACGTTCGCGAAATTGACAAAATGGGTCGCAAGGCCGTCGATTCGAACGAGATCTTNATCGANAATCTGAAAGTGGATGCCGAGGACCTGATCGGCGAAGAAGGTAAAGGNTTTCGTTACATCTTACACTCCATGAATCCAGAACGNATNCTAGTCGGCGCGGAAGCCGTCGGCATCGGCATGGAGGCGCTCCGCCGNGCNTCTATGTATGCNANGGACCGGGTCGTATTCAACCGACCCATTGGCCAGAACCAAGCTATCCAGCANCCCCTAGCGGAGAGNTGGGCCGAATTGCAGGCCGCTTGGATGATGTGCATCAGAGCGGCCGACCTCTTTGATGCTGGCAAACCTTGTGGGGCAGAAGCCAACGCAGCAAAGTATTTGAGCTCAGAGGCTGGTTTCAANGCCTGCGAACGGGCGATCATGACCCACGGCGGCATGGGCTACGCCAAGGAGTTTCATGTAGAGCGGCTCATGCGCGAGGTCATGATCAACCGTATCGCGCCTGTGTCTCAGCAGATGGTCCTAAACTTCATCTCGGAACGAGTACTAGGCTTGCCAAAATCCTATTGATTGCGCAACAAGGTGAGATCCATGGTATACGCATCTTGGCTACCTCCGCGTAAAGAAAAAGGTGAATTTTTTTAAATAACGCAAGCTAAGGCAATTCTTCGGGATACCTTCGGGTACGACCGGTTCCGTTAGGGGCAAGAAGAAATCATAGCCTCAGTGCTGAATGGAATCAGCATCCTTGTCGTTATGCCAACAGGATCAGCTAAATCGTTGTGTTTCTAAATCCTCGCCTTGATCATGGAGGGTCTGACCGTAGTCGTGTCGCCGCTGGTAGCCTTGATGGAAGATCAGTTAGCAGCTTTGCACCTGCCCGATCCTCTATTTCTCACCGGAACGATTAATGACCGAACGGATGCTCATAGCCCTATCGAAATTACCGATGCGGCTTTTCGCCANNGACGAAGCGCATTNCATTTCTAGCTGGNGCCCTGCGTTTCGCACGNAATNCCAAGACCTTCAAAATCTAAAGGATCGCTTCCCCAATGTTCCTGTGGCAGCTTTGACGGCCACAGCCTACGCCTCGCGCAAGATAATAAAGTGCCGCCCGACGTCATCTTTCCAGATAAACCCTGGCCGATATGGCCCAGCGATAATGCTGTCATCTTTCTAGATTGGACGCCTTCGCCAAACAAAAGGGCTAATTCAGCCCCTTTGCACCCATGGCCAGAAACTTTTCTCGGCGCTGCGCTTTCAGATCAATTTCACCGTTCATGATCAGATCGGCTAAAGTAGTGTCAACGGCCTCGGCTAAGCGTTCCATTGCGATACTCGGCTCGCGGTGGGCTCCGCCCATGGGTTCGTCAACAATCCTATCTATAATCCCCAACTCCATAAGATCTTGCGCCGTCAACCGAAGTGCCGCCGCGGCGTCCTTTGCCATCTCTCCGCTCCGCCAGAGAATCGAAGCGCAGCCTTCCGGGGAAATAACCGAGTAAATGGCGTGTTCGAGCATCAGCACCTTGTTGGCCGTCGCTAATGCAATGGCGCCGCCGGACCCGCCTTCGCCAATAATAACACTGATCAATGGCACCCTCAGTGAGAGACACGTCTCAATGGAGCGTGCTATGGCCTCGGCCTGGCCGCGCGCCTCTGCATCGACGCCCGGATAAGCGCCCGGCGTATCCACCAGTGTAATTACCGGAAGGTTGAACCTATCAGCCATGTTCATGAGCCGCACGGCCTTGCGGTACCCCTCGGGCTTGGCCATGCCGAAATTGTGGCGAACTCGGCCTTCCGTATCCGCGCCTTTCTCTGTCCCAATCACTATCACAGTACGACCGCGGAACCGACCCATTCCGCTAACAACCGCTTGGTCATCAGAAAAGGCCCGATCGCCGGCAAGAGGAGTGAAACCCTCAATCCAGGCGTTTATATAGTCCACTGCATGCGGCCGGTCGTGATGGCGTGCTACTTGCGTCTTCTGCCACGGCGTGAGTTTCGAATAGGTTTGCAGAAGCAGTTTGTCGACTTTGGTTTGCAGCTTACCAACTTCATCAGCAATATTGACTGTTCCGGATCCACTCAGGTGCCGGAGCTCCTCAATTTTCCCTTCCAATTCAGCGATCGGCTTTTCGAAATCGAGATAATTATGCATGAGAACTTTTCTAGCATGCTATTTTAGAATTCGCACGTCTGATCGCTAACACTGCTATAGGTTCTCGCCACAATCGTCATTTCTCGAAATCTTTACAGCAATAAAATCCTGAGTTTTTCGACACGCATGTTATGTCGTCTTCTAAAAAGCTTGAGAGAAAGAGGTCGTTTCCAAACGCAAGTTTAATTATCCCAAAAAAGCGACACTCTCCGTGCAAATGGAGCCAATTTTAGCCTATGATAAACTTATTTTAAGTCGGAACGACATGTACGGAAACCACTGAAAATGTTCCAGCGATCAGGGCTGAAATAATTTCTGTAAGTACCGTGCATCATGCGTCCACGAGTTGTCCAAGCACCGCCGCGAAGCACCCTGGTGTTGCCAAACAAGTTTTTAGAATATTCTTTGTAGCTGTCGGGTGCAAAGTCGGGAAACGGCAGGAATCTGTCTGCCGTCCATTCCCAAACATTACCAAGCATCTGACGGCAACCAAACGCACTGTCACCATCTGGAAGAGCACCCACATCAATGCTGCCGAGGGCCCGGGCATCCAGGTTGGCGTAGTTCGACGTTGGAGGCGTGTCTCCCCAAGGATAGCGGCGTTTGGTGGTAGCAAGAGATCCATCAGCGGCAGGCATGCCCAGAGCAGCGACCTCCCACTCGAGTTCTGTCGGTAGCCGCAAGCCAGCCCAGCGGCAATAGGCATTGGCCTCGTACCAAGAGACATGAATCACTGGCTCGTTTTCCGGCAATTCAATATCATGCTCAAAACGGCGCATACGCCACCGGCCAGGCCCGTCCTTAACCCAATAGCCCGGGTGATCGATGTTTCGCATGTTTCGCCACGCTATGCCATCTTCGCACCAATATGCGTCGTTAATATAGCCGTCGGCTTCAACAAATTCTGAGAATTCTGAGTTTGTCACCGGTGCACGTGCAATCGCAAAGGGAGCCACCTCTACGTCATGGGCGTACTTTTCATTATCAAATAAGAAGGGTGCGTCTGTCTCCGCACCCATCCGGAATTTTCCGCCTGGAATTTCAGCATATCCGGGACACGGCCCCGTGGCGCGCTCGCAGATCACTTCCTCAGCTACAGCCAGTTTTGGCGTCGGGTAAGCCAAAGTCTGGCGCCCCCAGAGAAATGCTTCTGTGTGCATATCCTCATGAAAAATACCAAATAAGTATATAAAGCTATCCGACTCCGAGGCCATATTGTCATGGCTGATAGTACCCAACCGATCTACCAAACGGTCCATCACTCCTTGCATGTAGCTAAGAGTATCCTCTAGGCTCATTAACGGCAGGTCCCACCGGGTATCGTGGGCAACGGCGATTGAGTCATACAATTCGTCCGCTCGCGCACCAAGCAAGCTCTTCTCACCATCCAGCGAGCGAGAGATGAAATATTCGTACCAATATGCAACGTGGCCAATCTCCCAACGGAGCGGATTCACAGTATGAATTTTAGGGCCCATTAGCTGATCGGCACTCAGACCCTCAACCAATTCCAGAGTCCGCTGACGAGCGTCTTGCATCATAGCCGTCAACTGTGCGGTATTTACCTGGGTCGTCATAAATCATCCTTGTGGCCAATAGGTGAGAACCAAGTCTTTTGAAAATTAGCCTGATCACACCCGCTAAGAAACACTCGAAAAACGGAAATCGTACATCGGCGGTTCGGTGGGCGGGTTTCTTACGTGAAGGGGGCCATCAAGTTCGCATCGACATGGTTTATGAAAATGAACCCACGGATTTGATGATCGCACTCCATGCATGGCGCAGCGCTTCCAGCGTCGCACGGTACCGCGCGCGCTATCCGAAGGGACCACTCATCGTGGCGCTTGGGGGCACTGACGTAAACACGTTCTTGAAATCAGACCCCGAGGTCACCGAAAACACAATGGATCAAGCTCACGCGCTGGTGTGTCTGCACGACCTCATCGCAGACGTTCTTCCCGAACGCTTTCAAGACAAGTTGCATGTAATCAAACAATCGGCTTTGCCACTCTCGCGTCCCCGACAACCATCAATTCGGCATTTTGATGTTTGTGTGATTGGCCACTTGCGCGACGAGAAGGATCCCTTTCGCGCAGCCTTAGCGGCACGTCAGCTGCCGGAAACATCGCGACTACGCGTTATCCATCTGGGCAAGGCCCACACGCCCACGTGGGCGAGGCAGGCGACCGCAGAGATGAAACGGAACCCTCGCTATCTCTGGAAAGGCGAAGTGCCGACCTGGCGCGTACGACGTGAATACGCCCGTACGCAGCTTATGGTGATCAGTTCCAACCAGGAAGGCGGAGCCAATGTGGTCTCCGAAGCGTTGGTCGCCGGAGTGCCGGTGATCGCTTCTGATATTCCCGGTAACATTGGCCTGTTAGGCCGAGATTATCCTGGTTACTACCCAGTTCGAAACGACACTGCTCTAGCCGATCTTCTGCATCGGGCTGAAACAAACCCAATTTTCTTGCAAAGCCTACTCAAACATGGGCTTCAGCTCCGAGAAAATTTTCTACCCCAGCAAGAGGCTGCAGGCTGGCACCGCATAATCGAGCTAGTCAGTTGAGAAGCATCACCGGCTCCAGGTAGTCGCTCCTGGCCCTCACTTCACCAACCACCGCCGCCGCCGTAAAGCCAGCCTCATGCAGTTCTCTCACACAGACCTCCGCCTTGGACGATGGCACGCTGGCCAATAGTCCACCAGACGTCTGTGGATCGAACACCAGGGGAAACCGGTTCGATTGCGCTGCCTGCTCGTGGTTCCGGATAGCGCGGCGCAGTCTTACATTGGCGGGCTGAAGGCTCGACAAAATACCCATCTCGATGGTTTCCTCTGCGCCATCCAAAACCGGCAACAGGTTCATGTTTACATCCACATCGACACCAGACGGACGGATCATCTCCACCATGTGTCCAAGCAAACCAAAGCCGGTAATGTCCGTACACGCCGTAGCGTCGTATTTATAGATCAATGATGCCGCAACGCGGTTGGACAATAACATGCTGTCCATCGCGCCGTAGATCCAGCATCCCTTGGCTTTCTGCCGCATGTCAGCTGCAAACAAAGTTCCCGTGCCCAGTGCTTTGGTAAGGATCAACTTATCGCCCGGCACCATGCCGCCCTTACGTAAAATACGGTTCTTATCAACAAGACCATGTGCGGAGAAACCTAGTGCTAGTTCCGCGCCCTCGCTTGTGTGTCCTCCGACCAGAGCTGCGCCCGCATCATCCAACACCTTCATCGCACCTGCCATGAGCTGGCGCACCGTGTCTTCTACTTTATCCTCGATACCATAAGGAATTGTCGCGATCGCCAGGGCAGATTGGGCCTGGGCCCCCATAGCAAACAGGTCGCTTAGGCTATGGTTAGCGGAAATTTGGCCGAAAACATATGCATCGTCGATGAAGGCGCGAAAGTAATCCACCGTATGCACCATGACTTTNCCAGGTGGCACCTCGACCACGGCGGCGTCGTCAGGTTCATGCAGTCCGATAAGAACGTCGTCACGGTNNANNGGACTCAGATCCTTTAAAGCCCGCGTGAGCACNTTGGCACCTACCTTGGCGCCGCATCCANTGCAGCGCATCGCCATGGCAGAAATGTCCTTCAGGANTTCGGGATTAGCGAGGCCCGCNTGCGNCAAAGGCTGCGCCTCTTCNGTCATCTCNGGNAGATTATTGTATTTCTNTATAAATCTCNGGTCGATCCAATTCTTCCAAGTCCATAGCCACGTCCCTTCGGCAACAATACCGGCTTTAGACGCAACAGCACACTTGTCACCCGTACTAATAAGCGACAGCATGCTCTTTTGTGGACTAAAGGACCGCAAAGTCCGATTTACCAGGGCACGACGCAAATTTTCAGCCAAGGGCTTTCCTTGTCGCACGGCAAATACACCGGCCTTGGGTCTTGGAAAGTTAATAACATTGGCAGTGTCGCCTGCGGCGAAGACATGAATATCAGAGGTCGATTGCAGGGTATCATGGACATTGATGAACCCATTCTCATCAACATCCAATCCCGATTCCCGTAACCATGCTGGGGCGCTGGCACCGGTGACCCACAGAATTTCGTCCAACTCGAGGATCTTACCGTCACTCAGAACCAGATTATCTTCCTCGGCTCGTGTTACGGCCGTGCCGCGATAGACGTTGACGCCGCGTTCGTCGAGGATACGTTCGAACCGTTGGCTGACACCAGGGTCATGGGAGGGCGTGACCCGGGAGGACTTGCTTACCAAGTGCATCTCGATGATTTCGTCTTGCCGACCATGTTCATCCAGTAAATGACGCAAGCGGAACTGGATTGAGAGGACCATCTCCGTACCCGCCGCGCCGGCGCCAACGACAGCGATGCGGTGCGGACCAGGCTGACCCAACACGCGGTCCACTAAGCTATGCCATCGATCGACAAACCGATTTATCGGCTTCACAGGCGTACCAAAATCAGCAGCGCCCGGCACCCCGGCAATATCTGGCCGCGATCCAATATTCAGGGACACTACATCATAGGGCACTGCCGGTCGGTTGGCGCACTGCACTAACTTGTTTGATAGGTCGATACCCTCTGCCTCCTCATGATAGAGGCGGGCCCCGGCAAACTGGCAAAGCGGGCGAAGGTCTATGTGGGCCTCGTCATAGGTGTAGTGTCCGGCCACGTAGCCTGGCAACATTCCCGAATACGGCGTTTGCACGTCCCGCGCAATTACTGTCAAACGCACCCCCGGCATGGGCTTCATTCCGAAGCTTTTCAGCACAGCCACATGACTATGACCTCCACCGATGAGCACGAGATCCTTGAGAACCATCTCTGTATTCGCAGACATACCCATTCAGACTGGTTCCACCTGTTGTGAAAGGCGCAGACGCAGTCGGATCCGACGAGACAAGATGTCGATACCAATGTTCAAGAACGCCGTCATCGATATCAGAAACAAAGCCCGATCCAGGCGTATGTCGGCAAGCGCACTGTCGATAAAGAACCCAAGCGTCATAATACCCAAGATCCCGAGTATCGCTGTTTCTCGCATGATGATCTCCCAACGATAAAAAAGAAAGACCAAGAACTGCCCGTATATGCGGGGCACGATTTCATAACTATAACGGTTTAGGCCTCTCGGACTGTCGGGGCGCAGGCGCACGTTGTCGCTGTAACGGCCCATTAGGTGCCCGATGATCGCACCATTATGAAGTGCCAACGCAACAATAGCGGGTAGCATGGATGGCCCCCAAAGCTGGAGGAACACATACGCCAGGATAATTTCCGGAGTTGAGCGGAGCACCACCAAAAACCCGTGGCCAAGAGTGCGTCCAATGCGACCCAGAAATTTCTCGGATATTAATGGAAAAAGCACCAGCGCGACGGCTCCCGTCAATACCAATGCAATCTGGGTCAACAACACGGTGGCAATAGCACCTGGAATGGCTTGGTTTAATAATAATTCTTGTAGCCAATTTACCATGTTTTGCCAGGCTGCCGCACCTGACAAGTCCCCATTTCGGATTGGCGACGGGATAATATCGTGGGTAAAAAACCGAGCAACGTTAGACATATCGATGGTGGCTCCCGCACCTAAAAGGAAGGGCGCTACCATGATATATATGCCCAAGAGTTTCGGGCGGACCCACTGGCGCAGCGTCATGATGAGGACATAAAAAATAATCAGCAATGCAGCCGCTTCACTGTAATTGCCTTCGCTGAAAGCAGTCTCTAAATGAAACCCGAGCGTTGGCAATCCAACAAAACCGAGCACTGCACTGGATCGAAGGCCACATTCGAATCGATAACTAGTGTAATTTTTGATATGGATCCATACGTCCGGTAATCGAGCATAAAAAAAAGTGGAAATGTTGCTAGATCCGGATGGAAGGATCCGCACGGCAGGAGCCTCAGCCTCCTCCAAAGTCTCTGCATACACTTTGGCACAAATACCTGCGTACGGAATGGCAATAGCCAAAACCCCCGTCAATGGCGTGAGGCCAAGCATCTGCAAGAAGATCAAAGCCCAGAACAACTCATGAATGGCGCGGACGAATGCACAGGTCCATCGCACAGGCCCGATGTGGAATACCTGAGCTAGGAAAAACCCACCAATGGCACCCAGCGCCACGCCACAGAGCGCAAACGCGACAGTCTGCACGATTACGAACCCGATATCGGCGACGGCCAGGAAGTCCGGTGCCAACACGCCTTTTGCCATCCGGCTAAATTCCCCCCACGGATCGAGAGTAGTAATGGAAATATCGGCGAATAGAGAACAGACAACGGCAATCCCAACGAACAAAAAACTTGTTCGTGTCATCGATGACGACCGATTGATCCACGTATGCAGCGCCACCTTGGCGGTCATCTCTCGGTTTCCTTATACAGAAAATCGAGATTTTGTTGGGTCAGTCCCTCGCTAGGCATATCCAGAGCGATGATGCCGTCCTTGATTCCAACAATGCGGGTGGAATACTCCAGCGCTAGATCGACATCATGCATAGCTAACACCGAAGTTTCGAAGGATTCCGTGAGCGCTTCCAGGATAACCCGCGATTGGTGGTTGTCGGCAGCAGACACAGGCTCGTCCGCCAGTACGGCATCTCCACCCTGCAAAAGGGCACGGCAAATGGCCGTGCGCTGTTGCTGACCGCCAGATAGTTCGCCAGCCCGCTCAAATAACTTGTCACTGAGGTTCAACCGCTCGACCAATGGCTGGATACGATGCAATTCAGCTGGTCTAGGCCAAGCCAGATTGAGTAGGTTATAGACTGCCGAATGGCGGTCCAAGCTGCCCATGAAAATATTGTGAAAAACACTAAGACTGCGCACAAGGCCCGGATCTTGGGGAATCAACGCGACACGATTGGAATACCGTTCATGCAGAAGATGCAGTAAAGTTGACTTTCCAGAGCCGCTCTCACCCACCAGAGCAACGCGTTCGCCGGTTTGAATGGACAATGACAAGCCCCGGAGGACAATGGTTTCGCCATAGCCAATGTCCTCGTTACCAAGATGGAACAGAGAACTCTCCTCAGTCGATCAACTTGATTTTTCGCGCCACGTCAAGAATCGGTTGGTAATCGCCGTTTGAGGCCGGAATGAAGCTCTTGCGTGGGAAAGATTTCAACAACTCCGGATTTTTCATTTCTAACAGTGCCCTTTTCACACGCCCCTTAAAGCCAGAACCGAAGCGATCATCTACGTCGCCACGAATGGTCCACTGGTAATCTGGATAGGGCGGCGTCACCCATATCACGGAGACTTTTGACGGGTCAATTTTTCCGGCCGCCAACTCCTTTCTCCAAACTTTATAATTTACCGCGCCGACCTGATAGGCGCCGGATTGAACTAAAGCTATGGTCTTCGAATGATTGCCACTGAAGCCAACCTTGGAGAACACATCCTTTGGAGGTTTGCCTGTAGCGAGACGAATATGGTGCTCCGGCATCAGACGTCCCGACGTTGAGCCCTTGGAACCAAACGTGAAGGTCATCCCAGAAATTTCCTTGGGGAACTTTTCACTTTTACTTAAGCCCGTGGATGAATGGGCAATGAAATACGTTTCAAAGTACGGGTCTTCAAATCCTTGAGCGATGGCTTCTGAGCCTTTAACCAAAATGCGTGCTCGAACGCCTGATAGACCGCCGAACCAGGCCAATTGAACCTGATTATTCCGGAACGCCGTCACCGCAGCGGCGTACGATTTTACAGGTATGTACTTGGTTTTCACGCCAAGCTGTTTTTCAAGATATAATGCTATCTTGTTGAACCGCTCCTTCAAACGAGCTTCGTCCTGATCAGGGATTGCCGTGAAAATAAAGGTATCAGCCCGCACCTCTGGAGCTTTCGAAGCAAAGATGGCTGTGGCGACGATGACTGCGAGACAGATCCTAAAAGTTGTTTTCACGTTTAATTCTCCACGTAATTTCCAGTTGAATTGGTTATTCAACGCTGACGCCTTCACGCCAAAAAAAAATAGATAAAGACACTCGATTTCTCCAATTTAAGTGGAAGCCTGGGTTTTTCAAGACGGTGCTTGTTACAAAATCTTTGGCTAATCACTGAGAACACTCGTGATTGCAACCTAGGCTCTCCCAACATCCATTCCCATCGCTCTTTTGGTTCGGGTGTTGACTGAGCCAAATGTTCCGCGAAAGGTGGTCGCAGGCGCGGTCTGAGCTAAAACTTGGTAATCTCTCTCAGACTGAGCATTGCGATCGATCTGATCTCACGTGTCTCAGGCGCTGCATTACGTTTGTTAGCACCGTCGCCTGAAAGTCATTCTACTGAACCTCATTTAAGCCCTGCTCGCGGAGTAAAGGGCTGAGTCTAGGCTGTCCTCTTGGTCACGGACTGGGGCTAGTTTGGGAAACCATTTTTTAAAAAATTAGGCCTTAACACCTACCTTACGAGCTTTAATTGGACTCCAGCATCTATCAGCACAATCCGACAATCAAAACGATAGGGCTAAAGCGCGTTAAGTTTTTCCAGATTGGATTTTTTGAGATCGGCTTCCTTAAGTCCACAGTCATAAGCCGGTGACAAGATCATCTCTGCTGCAGTGACCGTGATGACGATGAAAGCCGAAATCTGATCTGCGAGGTAATCCCAACCCTCCTGGAAGGGATAGCGGATGTTCGCCGGCGCGTCCGATATAAGGACTACCTCCCCGGTCCCCGAGACGCGCACGGCCTTGCGTGACAAAATATCGGTAAAACATACTTCTAAGGACGAGTTACATCGCAAATTCGCGATGGTGCCAGGCGATCGAATATTCGCGAACGCAATAGTTGCGTCATCAAATATCAGAAATGTAGCCTTGGGGGAGACCTTCGGTCGGCCGTTGACATCCACCGTCGCCACAGACCCTGCATTAAAATTACGAATGATATACTTCATTTCTGCCGTCAACATGACCCGTCCACCCTTCGTCAATCACCAGTCCACACTCAATAATGATGCGCTCTGGCGTACAACAGCGCCACTCTCAAATTCCCGGCGCAACAAATACTTGCACGATATACCACTCCCTACTTCATCTGACCTGTAGGTTAATACGCGTTGGTGTTAGGCTCCGAAGAATAGCATCAATAGAGACAGAGCAATGACCGATCCATTTTTCAAATTTATTCACCTGACCGACCCCCATATAATCGCCGGCCCGGACACTTTGTTCGGCACAGATTTACACCACCATTTGAGGCGCGCTGTCGACAGCATCAACCGGAACTTTAGTGACGCCACACTCTGCATGATCACGGGCGACCTAGCCCATTGGGGTGAAGCCCAAGCGTACGCCGAACTGAGAGAAATACTCGCG
Organism: Magnetovibrio sp.; assembly: GCA_002709525.1. GTDB lineage: Bacteria > Pseudomonadota > Alphaproteobacteria > Rhodospirillales > Casp-alpha2 > UBA3470. The sequence continues at coordinate 19,310 of PARE01000030.1, forward strand.
GAACTCAAAGTTCCATGGCACCTGCTAATGGGGAACCACGATGCCCGAGTGGCGGCGCGCAATATGTTCCCCGAACTTCCATGGTCCAAGGACGGGTTTCTTCATTACCGCTTGGAAACGGCGGCCGGCGTATTCCTAGTCTTAGATACGGTGGACGATGGCAATAACAACGGTCGACTGTGCGAGTCCCGGCTTCGGTGGTTGCGCCAGCAGTTGCTAGATTCTCAGGCCTCACGGGATGACGTATTCCTTTTCATGCACCATCCGCCTATGAAAATTGGCATCCATTCCTTGGACTTGATCGGTATGGCTAACCCAGAAGACCTTGTCGCTGTTCTTCAAGGTTTCAACCATGTTCGCCACATGTTTTTTGGACACTTGCATCGGACCTGTCACGGATCTTGGCGTGGTATCCCCTTCTCCACGGTGAAGGCTACCTGTTATCAAGTCGAGTTACGCTTGGATGGCTCGGAAGTGTTGGGTGGTTCGCGCGAGACCCCCGCCTATGCGGTTGCTCTTGTCAACAAGGACAGTGTCGTCATCCACGACCACAGCTACATGGAAGAGGACAAAACTTTCAACTATGACCGCGGCGCCCCGAAAGGTGGGGATAAGCCCGAGCACCAGAAGGCCTGGTCTTAGATGGGAAGCCGGTCCTTCGCGCTGACGTTTGGGATAATTGTGCTCAGTTACGCAGGGCACGGCGACGCCGTCGCCCAACCGGTGTTAACATTGGAGCATCGTGGCATTCAACTGTCTGCCATGCCCCTCCCCAATCAACAAAGCGACATCCTAGTGCTCGCGCCAAAAACCGGCGTTCACAATCTAAGAATGGCCCTGGATCGACTTTACAAGACCTCACCCTTCAGCGTGCGCCATCTGGAAACCCTGAAGAAAAACGGACGAGTCACCATCGTCTATGATGCGGCTTTTCCCAAACGCCAACTGGCGAGAGTAACTATAGCTGCGTTCTTTCCGGATTTTTTCCAGAGGGAAACCGACGGGTTAAAACAGTTCCTGGTCGTGGTCGGCCGATTTGGTGTGAAGTGGGAGACTAACAAACTGGCCGCCGTGATTGCTCACGAACTAGTGGGACACGGATTACAGCACTTTCGCGGACATCGGAATAAGGATCGGAAGATCGATCTAGAGTGCGAGGCGCTCATATACGAGATTCGATCCCAACAAGACCTCGGCATCCGCCCCGACACCAATGACATTATTCGCTTTCGCAAGCACGTACGCGGCAACTGGTGCGCCGACTTTGGTCGTTACATGACAGCGCAAGGCATAAACGTGGACAAGGCCTGGGGATATGGCCGGCCAGATGTACCCACCCTGCTTCGTCATTTTGATAACTACCGTCTGCACCTGCGGCGCAACGGCGTATCCGCCAAAGCTGTGGCCGCCGCCAATGCCCAACGGGCCCAAAACTTTACAACCTTCAAGGCCGAGGCCAAACGCACCGGTTCGGCAAAAAGAATGCTGATTGTCGGGCAGCGCTACTTGCAGGGTGTAGGCGTAAAGCGTGATATTCATGTGGGTGCCCAATGGGTGGCCAAGTCAGCCCGCCTCGGCCATCCACCAGCGCAGTTTATTATGGGCATACTCAGGTCCACTGGACACGGGGTACCCAAGGACCCGGTGGAGGCCTACGCATGGTTAAGCGCTGCCGAGGCAAAAGGTTTCAAAAAGGCCAGCAAAAACCGTGTGGAACTAGAGAAACAGCTTAGCCCAGCCCAAAAGGCAAAAGGCCAGCAACTAGCCCAGGAGCGTTAGGCATGACATACCCAATCCGTCTAGCGTCAATTGCCAATCTCCTAGGGTGGACGCTGGTAGCCCTTGGTCTTGGCTCATCCACATTACCGGCCGCACCAATCTCCGTCGAAATCCAACCCGTAGCCTTAAATCCAGAGCGCCCAGAACAACTTACGGTTGGTAAGCTCTTGTACCGTGGCGGTCTTGTGATTTCATCATCAACCGCCGAATTCGGAGGGTTATCGGCGCTGGGCGTTAGCGCCGATGGTGACCGAATGGTCGCGCTCACGGACCGGGGCCGGCGGTTCGCATCCCGATTGGTCTACGACGAGATTGGTAATCTTGCAGGACTGCGGCGGACAACTCTGGATACAATGGCCAACATAGACGGCACACCGCTGATGGCGAAGTCTGATTCGGATATCGAATCGATGAGCCCCGGCGTCGAAGGCGAGATCATCGTCGCCTTCGAACGCCGCCATCGCATTTGGCGCTATCTGCCGGGCCGGATTAAACCAGAACCACTAACTCATCCGGCGGAATTGTCCCATCTGCCACCTAACAACGGTATTGAGGGCTTGGCCCTTCTAAATGATGGACGTCTTTTCGCCATTACAGAGGGTCCCACCGGCCTGCCGACGACGCTTGCGTGGGCCAGCGGACTTGAGAATTGGTCGACCATGACCTATGCGCTGAAGGGTGGGTTCCGCCCAACTGGCGCGGCAACATTAGCCAAAGGCGATGTCCTTGTACTGGAGCGCCGGTTCACCCTTCGCGATGGGGTTGCGGGACGGATTCGACGCATAAATTCGACCGACATCGTACCCGGAGAACATCTTAACCCGGACCTAGTGGCAGAATTCCGCGACCCGGTCGCCGTAGATAATTTCGAGGGGATAGCTGTGCGCCAGGGGCCACGCGGCGAAACGCTAATTTACATTGTCTCCGACAATAACTTTAACCCGTTACAGCGCACAATACTGATGATGTTCGAACTCGCTAGATAAATGTCGAAAACAAAAGGCCCGCGAAGTAGGCCTTTCGATACGGTGCTGCCAAGCCAATTTACACAGTGACTTGCGCACTCTTAATCTGCTTCTTTAGGCGGCGCATTTCTAGATTCAGGTCACTGTCGCGAGCATCCAGAAGGAACGCATCCAGGCCCCCCTTGTGCTCTACCGAGCGTATTGCAGCAGTCGAAACACGAAGACGCACAGACTTGCCAAGTGCGTCGCTCATCAACGACACCTGCTGCAGGTTTGGCAAATAGCGCCGGCGCGTTTTGTTATGAGCGTGGCTCACATTATTGCCGGTTTGAACGCCCTTGCCAGTCAATGCGCAACGTCGGGACATAATCTGATCCTCACTCAAAAAGTCTAAAATTCTTGAAAGCGGCCGGAGTTGTAGGGTAACCCAGAGAGGTCGTCAAGCGGTTAAGAGTTTGATTCCATGAATTCCGGGGCCTGAAATGTCGACAAAAATGACTCGCGATCAGATGCACCAGACCATCGAACGCTACTATGCTGGCTGTAACGGCGTAGACAAGGCGGAAATCATGGCATGTTTCACCACTGACGCCGTTCACTACTTCCCGCCCGGCACCAAGTCCGCTCCCTGGCGGGGGGCAGAGGTAATTGCAGACAAATGGGTATGGTGTGCAGATCACCTGGGGTCCCGATGGACCTTGGACCGGGTCTTGTGCCAACCGGAGACGGACGAAGCCGTGGTAGAGTGGACGCATTGGCGGACTAAGGACAGCTCCTATCTTAGGGGCGACGAATGGTACGTATTCGATCGAGATACCGGTCTTATTACTGAAATACGGGCATATTTCGCCTCCGCGTGGGACCCGAGCTTGGAAAAAAGTGAAATTCCAGGGTTCGATTATGCCGGGCGAAACTATCCGCTAACGCCACCGGACTGATTTATTATCTTAGTGCCGGAATATCCAACATGCTCGAGAGACCCATCTGCGCCAGCGTGATCGATACTTGTTTCTCCATGATTTCGACCATCCGCGCCAAACCCGCCTCGCCGCCCGCCGCCATGGCAAACAGCCAAGCGCGGCCGACAAAAACGTAGCTGGCACCCATCGCGTAGGCCTTGACGATGTCTTCACCGCTGCGAATACCCGAATCGTAAAACAACGGGTATGCGTTGCCTAAGGCATCGCGAATTGCCCGCAATGCCAAGATCGGCGGATGCACACTATCCAATTGGCGTCCGCCGTGACTGGAGACGATGATGCCGTCCACGCCAGCAGCTCGCAGACGCGTTGCGTCCTCCACATCTAGGACACCCTTCACCACGAAGTTACCTTTCCAGGCGCCACGCAGCCGCTCTAGTAAGCTCCAATCGGCACCAGCGCGGCTCGCGTGGCGATCAAAGGTAGCTTGGTCGCCGCTGAAATTGGCTAGTTCCGGTGCACCATTGAATAAGGTTCCCAGGGACCAACGCGGATGCAGCGTGAAGTCTAAAAACTGAGATGGGCCTATCTTGAATGGCGCTCGAAAGCCACGTCGAAGCTCGCGCGGGCGGTGCCCCACTTCGGGTACGTCAACGGTTAGGATCAAGGTCTTGTAATCAGCCGCAATCGCCCGTTCTACCAGAGCGAATGACGCCTCCTGATTACCGCTGAAATAAAGTTGGAACCAAGCGTTGCCCTCGGCCATCTCATTCATACGCTCCAACGATGTCGATGCCGCCGTGGAAACACCATGTGGAATTCCCTGTTTTGCTGACAAGCGCGCCAACATGACATCGGCGCCCGGGCGAGACAAATTGCACATGCCCATGGGGCAGATGCCAAAGGGCATTCCCACCTCTTGACCAAAAATAGACACCTTGAGATCGCGATTCTCGACGTTGTTGAGAACCCGAGGCTGTAAACGTAGCGCGCGGATGGTTTCACGGTTCACACGCTCTCCCACCCCCTCTCCAGCGGCACCATCGATATAATCGAATACCATCCAGGGCAAATAGCCACGTGCCAGTTGACGGACATCTTCGAAGGTTTGGATGCGATTCCCAATGGACATGAGCTCAAACCTCCGGACGTCTCTCGGCCCAGGGTCGGGCGCGCTCAAAACAGGCCGCGGCGTGCAAAACCTTCTCATCCGACAACCACTGGCCGACAATTTGCAGGCCCACCGGCAGCCCCTCCGATGTGAACCCGCACGGAACGGTAATCGCCGGATGCCCCGTCAAGTTAAAAGGATGGGTATACGGATACCAGGATGCACGTGGCACGTCGGCGGTTTTTTCGTCCAACGTTATCGGTTCACGCGGGTCATGATCGGCAGCGATGGCCGCACGGGTGAGAGTGGGCGTAACCAAGAGATCGATATCAGTGAACCAACTCTCCACCAGCCGGAATAGACGCGTACGAGCCTCGTTGGCGCGCTGAACCTCGACGCCGGTGACACCGTTTCCCTCTTTCATCCAGAAGCGCAGCGTTTCCGTCATCTTTTCGCCCAGTTCCTCAGCCAAATGGCTGAACCGAGCGTTCCAAAGGGAGAAGGTTAACGGCGCCCAATGCTGCAAGGTAGGTTCAAAATCCATTACATGATCCACCAACTCGGCACCCTGGTCTGCAAGGGACGGAACGGCAGATTCAAATAGGGCTTGAGTTTCGGCTTCCATGCTATCGTTGCCAAGGTACCGTCGCCATCCGATTTTAACGCCCTTCAAGTCCCCTTCCCCGCGTGCCGCGCCTGCGAAATTTGAGTTATATCGGCCCAAACTGTGCACGTCACTCAGATGCGGGCCAGCCATAACATCCAGCATCAGGCCGCAATCTTCGACCGTACGTGTTATGGGACCAATAAAGGACATACATCCAAAGCTGTCAGATGACATATCATGCGGTACCCTGCCAAGGGTCTGCTTCATACCCACCACCCCGCAAGCCGCCGCTGGGATGCGGGTCGATCCACCACCATCCGTCCCCACATGGAGCGGGCCAATCCCCGTTGCCGCGGCAACCCCGGCACCACCGGAGGAGCCGCCCGACGTGCGTGTAAGATCCCAGGGGTTTAACGTGCGTCCGAACAAGGGCGCCTCGGTCATGGGTTTGTGTCCAAATTCCGGGGTCGTTGTCTTACCAATCAGCACCGCGCCAGCATCGCGCAGCCGGGCGATACCAATACTGTCGGATTTGGGTACATTATCGGCAAAGGCGTGCGAGCCAAATGTGGTCCTCACACCTGCCGTATTGACCAAATCCTTAACCGTGAATGGCACTCCGTGCAGCGGTCCCAGATCATCACCTGCCATCACCGACTCCTCTGCACGCCTCGCCTCGGCCCGGGCTACTTCGTCGGAGATGGTAATGAACGCGTTGCAAGTGTTTTGCACGATCTCGGCGCGACGAAGAACAGCGTCCGTCAATTCCACGGGCGAGATTTCCTTAGCACGGATAAGCCGGGCGGCCTCAAATGCCGTTATGAACCCCAGATCTTCGTCGGACATACCCTTTCCCCTTAAATGGACGGTCAACATATCCTACCATTTTCGAGCCCCCAATACCCTGAAATTCAACTCTCTGGACATGGCGAGCTTTTCCCTTGACCCGCAGGGCGCAGTTTTTAGTATCCGAAATAGGGGAGATATCATGTCCGCTTTTCCATGTACTACCCACGCTCTCCGCCATGACTGGACAATTGATGACGCTCGGGCGCTGTTTGAGCTCCCCTTCAATGATCTCCTATTCGTCGGACAGACTATCCATCGCCAGTTCTTCGATCCCAATAAAGTACAGATGTCTAATCTGCTCTCTATAAAAACGGGTGGTTACCCCGTGGACTGCGGCTACTGTCCACAATCGGCCAAGTTCGAAACCGGAGCGAAGGCGGAAGAGCTAATGGATGTAGACAGCGTAGTCGCAGGGGCGGAACAGGTTTTCGCCGGCGTGGCGACCCTTTTCTGTATGGGCGCGGCGTCTATATTCGTAGGCACGAAATTGCTTCCCACACCAAGCCCGGGTCGGGACAGGGATGCTACTCAGTTTTCCCGCCTGGGGCTTACGGGAAACTATCATTCCTCTTCCGATTTCGATNNCNCATTAGAATGACCTGCGCCNCTCGGATTTGGCACTTTTTCACTNATTCGCTTANCNAGAAAAGAAAGAGGCGGCGATTNNAGANCAATCATCCAAAAGCATTTCGAAGACCCCGAACAGCGTTTTAAGGGGCACCTGATGCGCGTCCAGACTTCGGATCATATTTCCCTTTGGGACGCTTCGACGGCGGAGGACAAATTCGTCAGCCCTTTGGACGGCAACTTGAACTGCGATGTGGCCATTGTTGGCGGCGGGTTCACCGGTCTATCGACAGCCCTACACGCCGNCGAAAGAGGAATTCGATGCCACGTCTTCGANGCCNATCAGATAGGATTCGGTGGGTCCGGTCGCAATGCTGGGCTGGTAAACGCCGGAATGTGGCTTCCGCCCGCCGACGTAGAACAGAAACTGGGCAAGGTGCGCGGGGGTGCGCTGGTAAGGAGCCTGGGGGACGCACCNGAATACGTTTTCTCACTCATCGAACGANTCCAAATNCGATGCGAAGTCNNTCGGTCAGGCACGATCCATGCTGCCCATGCACCCAAGGGCCTTGATGAATTGCGCCGCCGTGCAGATACTTGGCAAAAGCTTGGTGCTCCGGTGGAACTTTTGTCGCGCGAGCAGGCGACCAAACTGATCGGGACTGATGCCTTTCATGGTGGCTTGCTTGATCACCGTGCCGGCACGATCAATCCGATGGGTTACGTTCGTGGGCTAGCTCGGGCTGCGAGTGCAGCCGGGGCCACAATCTCAACGGGAGTACGAATTCAGAAGTTGGACCGTCAAAAAAGTAGGTGGACACTTCAAACCGACCAAGGCGTTGTCACTGNAGATACCGTGATCCTAGCCACCAACGCTTACACGGACACGCTTTGGCCCAGGCTTGAGAAGACCTTCGTGATGATCGATTACTTTCAAATAGCTACCAAGCCGTTGAAAGAGCGCGCTATGAAGATCCTTCCAGGCGGCCAAGGCCTGTGGGATACGGGTGCCATTATGTTATCGCTNCGNCGCGATGCCTATCAAAGGTTGATCATCGGGTCGATGGGCAGGGTGTTTGGCGGCAACAACGGCCTGTCAGTTCGCTGGGCAGCACGCATGCTCCGCCGGCTATTCCCCGATATCGGTAATGTGGAGTTCGACGCTGCATGGCACGGTAAGATTGCTATGACACCTGACCGCCTGCCGCGTATCTACCGGCTCGCCGATGGCCTATACACGCCTATCGGCTATAATGGCCGCGGCATAACGACAGGAACAATATTCGGTAAGTCCTTGGCAGGATTTCTGGCCGGCGTTCAAGAAGACGAACTGCCATTACCTGTTTCTGAACCTCGGACCGTCATAGGCGCGCCAATAATATCCAGCCTGTATGATGTGGCCTTTAAGGCCAACCAATTCTGGAAAAGTCTATAACACTCCTCAGACATTAAACGGGTTACAGGTGGGACGTCAGCACTTCCGGATCCGGCATTGGTGCTTNAGCCAAGGCGTTAAACACATCATCGGCGCCAGCAACCACGGATATCAAATCGCGAACTTTTGGATGCGCAAACCCTCCGTCAACGATAGAGNCTACAAGGGAGATAAACGGGTCCCAATAGCCGTCAACATTCATCACGATGATGGGTTTGTCGTGCTGACGAAGCTGCTTCCAGGTCATCACCTCGATTGTTTCGTCCATAGTGCCGAGACCGCCTGGTAACACTACTGCTGCATCCGACATCTCATACATTTTCCCCTTTCTGGTGTGCATGGTATCAGTAACTATCAACTCACCGGCTTGTTCATTGCCAACTTCAAGACGTAGAAGAAATTCTGGAATAACTCCGACGACATCGCCACCACCGGCCGAAACGGCATCAGCAACAACTCCCATAAGGCCGATGCGTCCACCACCATACACCAGCCGCACTCCGCGCTGAGCCATTAAGGTTCCAAGCCACCTTGCTTCGGCTTCATAGGCTGGGTTATCCCCACATTTCGACCCACAAAAAACACAAAGCGATTGAAATTTTGCCAATTTTTCGCTCCCATTTTGCATGATTGATCATGCAATTTATCACCACGGATTGACCCTCACGGTCCACAAGATGGGAATTTTCCAGAAATCGAAATGTTGAGCAATGAAAACGTTTACCCGGTTTCCCTCAACTGCTNTATTGTNAAATATCGNTTTGTAAGGGATCAAAATATACAGTGTAGAGCCAGGNTANTCTAAAANCCCCANCTATTNAGGCACAAGACGNCTTCAGCCAAANAAGGCGATTAAAAAAATTCCTCGTTGCAATTGTTCCTTTGGTGCTGATGTGCNCAANATGCTANNNTNAAAGACACCATGAACAGTCCACTTGTACTTTTAGTGATCGGCATTGTCATCGCGCTCGCGGCGATCGGTGTTAATGTTTACCCGTGGAATGACGAGGACATGGCACAACAATCGGCAGATTCGAGGCCTACGAAATCCCAGCCAACGGTTAAAGGGACGGCAGCGCCGTCAAAAAAATCTGCGGTTTCTGCTGAAAACAAAACTAAACAACCGGGCGCTGAGAAACAGTCACCAAAGAAACCAACGTTCGATATCGTCCGTGTTACACCCGAGGGAGATGCCGTGATTGCGGGCCGCGCGCAACCAAACAGTACAGTTGTAATTATCGACAATGGACAATTTGTCGGCCAGCTGGATGCGGATAATCGTGGCGAGTGGGTTTTCGTGCCTGACAAACCACTGGAGCCTGGCAACCGCCAACTGTCGCTAGAGCAGCGAAGCAAAGAGCATAAAGAACCCATCGCCTCTGATGATATCGTCATCGTGGTCGTCCCCGAAAAACAGATGGATTTAGCCGGAAAACCAGCCAAGGCGACCACTCAGGCGCTTGCGCTCAAGTTTCCGCGAACTGGCGATGGTGTCAGCACGATACTGCAAAAGCCATACCCGCAGAACACCCTAAATTCGCTCTCAGTAGATACAGTTGATTATGACGATAGTGGTCGCCTACAAATCAGCGGCCGAGGCGAGCCTGCGCGAGTCGTTCAGATTTATTTAGATAACAGGTTCATCGGCCACTCTTACGTGGACGATGCTGGCGGCTGGCGACTAAAACCCGATCAGCCGGTGACCCCGGGAGTTTATTCCCTNCGCGCAGACGAAGTGGACAAGGCAGGTAAGGTGCAAAACCGCATCGAATTGCCATTTGCCCGCGCCGAAGCACCGGATACCCGCCCCCCAGAACCCATGATCATTGTTCAGCCAGGGAATAGCCTATGGCGCTTGGCGCGACGGATNTATGGCAGCGGGTACCGCTACACAACAATTTTCGCGGCTAATCAGGAACAAATCAAAGACCCAAATATGATCTTTCCGGGGCAAGTGTTTGCGGTTCCGGCAACTAACTAGTCGCCCAAGTATACGGGCACCAACAGTTCAAGGGGCGGAGGTAGGCAAGATACGGGATATAAATGAGTTGATCGCGGACATCTGGGTACATCTAAAATAAAAGCCAAATTTATCCAAGGGTGAACTCCAATCCGCCCGAAGTCTCACCCTGCCGTGCAAACGCATAGTGCTTCAGGCCGAAGCCAAACATTTTGGTGTGCTGTTGCACTACCAGAAACTCACGTGGAGACACAGCTCTCGAGTTCACTCGTTATTTGAATTATGTCCCGATCCATAGTCATAGTTTAATCCTCTATTGAACCCATCTAACATCGTAACCAGCCAGCGTCTAACCCACGCATCGGTCGCGCCGGCAGACATCTTTTAGAAACGCTTGATATGATCGTTAAAATTGAGACAATTCGCGCGCATTGCCACCGAAGGAAGCTGCCATGCTGAAAACCGTCCTCGTTCCCGTGCATTCGGCTGGATGGCCGTTCATAGTCCTTTTTGCGAGCGTGGGNATTTTNNTGACATGGATGTTCGCACCTCTAGGATTTGTAGGTTTGGTGCTCACCACGTGGTGCATATATTTCTTCCGAGATCCGCCACGCGTCACACCAGATGGCGATAGCTTGGTTATCAGCCCTGCTGATGGTGTTGTACAATCCATTGTTCAGGCTGCACCGCCGGCCGAGTTGGAAATGGGACCAGAACCACGAACCCGGGTTGCCGTGTTCATGAACGTTTTCAACGTGCATGTAAACCGGATCCCCATCACTGGCACCATTTCGGCTACCGCTTACCGACCCGGTAAATTCTTCAACGCATCTCTCGATAAGGCCAGCGAACTGAACGAACGCAATAGTCTTAAGGTCACAACGAAAGATGGGCAGGACGTCGGTTTCGTCCAAATCGCGGGGCTAATTGCGCGGCGAATTATTTGCAATGCAAAGGTTGGTGATTGGATGCGCGCCGGCGAACGCTTCGGTNTGATTCGCTTCGGGAGTCGCGTCGACGTGTACCTGCCGGACGGCGTAGCTCCAAAGGTGCTGGTGGGGCAGCTAGCCGTTGCCGGCGAGACCGTATTGGCTGATCTAGCGAGCAACGAAGGCCCTCAATAAAGTGAGACGCGATAGGACGAAACATGGCGAAAGCCACCGACACAATTAAGACAAAACGCCGGTCCCGATTGCCACGCATTTCAATCAACCGGATGATCCCAAATATACTTACGTTGCTCGCGCTCGCCTCGGGCNTGACCGCCATGCGTTTTGCCTTTCAAGAGCGTTGGGAACTCGCCGTATTCGCGATCGCCGTGGCGGCAATCTTTGACGCGTTGGATGGCCGTATCGCGCGGTTGCTGAAAGGGGTGAGCAAGTTTGGCGCAGAACTAGATTCGCTCTCAGATTTCGTCTGTTTCGGGGTCGCACCGGCTATAATTCTGTTTCTCTGGTCCTTGCAGGAAGCTGGCAGGGGNGCATGGGTTCTGGTGATGCTTTACACTATGTGTATGGGCTTGCGCCTGGCCCGGTTTAACGTCGCTTCTGATGATGCGGACACACCNGAGTGGAAGACGCATTTCTTCACTGGTATCCCTGCGCCGGCGGGCGCAGGGCTAGTTCTTTTACCGATGATCTTGTCNTTTCAGGCGGGAGATCACTTCTTCCGCTCGCCATGGATGGTGTCAGGNTTCTTGTTCTGCATNGGCGCCATGCTGGTAAGCGCCATACCTACCTATTCATTTAAAAAAGTTGCAATCCCACGCCAACATTTTCTGGTAACAATGTTGATTGTCACCCTAGTTATCGCACTTTTTACCAGCGTGCCCTGGTTATGTCTGACGGCAATTCTAGTGATTTACTTGAGCGCCATCCCGCTCAGCATTCGGTCCTACCGCCGCTATGAAAGCGGCGAAGAGGTAGACGATTTACTCGATGAGGACTTGGACGATAATTGAGCCGTATCCACACCTCGGATATCGGTGCCCTCGAGCCTTGTTCGCCGTCGCTCCAGCCACGACCAAATATTCCCCCGCAACATTAGTGCTGCTGGAGTAACCACTAGAGTCAGTAACGTCGCGAAGCCCAGACCAAAAACGATTGAAGTCGCCAACTGACGCCACCACTGCATGGCCGGCGCGCCTGTGCTAACTATTCGCTCAACGAAGTCCACATTAACTCCAATGACCATAGGCATCAGCCCGAGGATCGTTGTTATCGTGGTTAGCAATACTGGACGCAGACGCTGCGCCCCTGTCTTAAGAATAGCATCGCGGACGTCGCCCGAATTTCCACGGAGACGATCGAAGGTGTCTATCAACACAATGTTGTTGTTGACCACAATGCCTGCCAGCGCGATCACCCCAATGCCACCCATTACAATGCCGAACGGTTGTCCGGTGATCAAAAGACCGATGAACACACCAATGGTCGACATCATAACAGCAGTCAGAATTAGAAAGGCGGAATAAAAGCTGTTAAACTGGGTAACGAGGATCACCGCCATAATGAACAGAGCCACACCAAAAGCCTTACCCAGGAATACCCTGGCCTTGTTTTGCTCCTCGTTCTCGCCCTTGAAGTCCACATCAATCCGCTCGTCAAGATTAGCGGTCTTTATCCATCCACGCAGTTGACTCGTCTTGTCGTCGGCTAAAAGGTTCGGCGCCACATCGGCTTTGACAGTCATCACACGTCGACCACCGCTTCGGTTCAGCTTGCCCGTGCGAGGTCGAGCTTGACGGGTCACGAAATTACCGATGGGTACTTGTCCTGAGGAGGTCGTGGCACGAATGTCATCAAGTTGATCGATGGTTCTGTAGGCACGCGGATAACGCACGCGGATATCGATCTCTTGGTCGGAGTCATCAGGCCGGAATTCACCCAGCTTGATACCCGTCGTAACCAATTGCACGGAGCGGCCAATAAGATCAACGTTAGCGCCAAATTTTGCGGCCTGCGCTCGATCAACCACCAACTCCCAGTCTATGCCCGGCAAAGCGCGGTCGTCCTCAATATTTTTGAAACCACCAAGGGCATCCATACCCTCGCGCACCTTGACAACGGCGGCAGGCAAAAGTTCGGGATGTCGGCTCGCCAACTGCACCTGGATCGGCTTGCCAATGGGTGGTCCTGCTTTTTCCGTGCGCCGGTCAATTAGAACACCAGCCAAATCCTCAGTTCGCACATCAATTTCAGCCAGTATGTCAGCAACCTTCCGCCGAGCCCACCAGTCCGCCATCTCAAGCGAAATAGTACCAATAATATCCTCAGCTTCTCGGGTTCTCTCCTCTTGCCCGGTCCGGGAATAGACGCTCGCGAATTCGTCACGTTCCGCGTCGATAGCGAGAATGGCTGCCTCCACCTCACGCATAAGGCGGTCCTTCTCGAAGGTCGACAGGTTCCCCCGGGCTTTTACCTGAACGATGGCGCGCTTCGGTTCCACGTCGGGGAAAAATTCCACACCTTTTCCAAACTGACTGTATGCGGCGTGCACACCAACCAATAAGGCGAAAGCTGTGCTTAAAACCTTGCCTGGGTGACCGAGGCATACGTTCAAAAAACGGAGGTAACTGCCGGTAAAACCAACGGTATTTTTTACGTCGATCGCTTCTTCTCCAACTATTTGTCGC
>PARE01000031.1 GCA_002709525.1 Magnetovibrio sp.
TAACAAAGACTTAACGTAAAATTTTCAGAAGTTACACGTTCGGTTTTAGCAGGACGCTAATGACGACTATTGTATGGTTTCGCGAGGACCTGAGACTGGCTGACAACCCCGCCCTGAGCGCGGCGGCTGAGCGTGGAGCACTGCTCCCCGTATACATCCAAACAGAAGATGGTACTCGTTCGCTTGGCGGCGCAACCAGGTGGTGGCTGCATCACAGCCTTCAGGCACTCATGGAAGACCTCGGCTGTCTATCGCTTCACCGGGGCGACCCGAGCTCCATTCTTGTATCCCTAGCACGTCAAACTGGAGCCACGGCCATCCATTGGAATCGTCGATACGCACCCGAAGCAATCGCTCAGGATACTGCCGTGAAAAAGCATCTCGCAGAAGTCGGGCTAGAGGTTCGTAGCTTCAACGGCGCACTGTTAAACGAACCCTGGGAAATCGCCACCGGCAGCGGTTCGCCCTACAAAGTTTTTACCCCTTTTTGGAAAGCAGCACGAAACCGTCCAGTATCGGATCCACTGCCAACCCCAACCATTACGCTGCTGCAACTTCCCGACGACAACAATAAGCTTTCCGACTGGGAACTCACACCGACGACACCCAATTGGGCGCATTCCTGGACCAACTATTGGCAACCCGGAGAAGCCGGTGCTCAAGCCAGGTTGGCCGCGTTTCTGGACGAAGACCTCAATAACTATAGCCAAGAACGGGACCGTCCTGATTTGCCTTCTACTTCGCGCCTATCGCCGCATCTTCACTTTGGCGAGATATCACCCCGCCAAGTCCACGCCGCGGTAAACTTCCAACCTTTCCAGGACCCAATGCTTGTCTCCGGCGCTGAAAAATTCATGAGCGAATTGGGCTGGCGCGAGTTCTCTCATCACCTGCTTTATCATTTCCCTGCTATGACCACCGAAAACTGGCGTCCCGCTTTCGAGGCCTACCCATGGCGTGACTCGCAACAAGACCTCAACGCATGGCGGCGCGGACAAACAGGATACCCCTTCGTCGATGCAGGCTTGCGAGAACTATGGCAAACCGGATTCATGCACAATCGAGCCCGTATGATCGTTGCCAGTTTCCTTGTGAAGCACTTGCGTATCCATTGGCGCGAGGGCGAAGCTTGGTTTTGGGATACCTTAGTAGACGCTGACATCGCCAACAATGCAGCTGGCTGGCAGTGGGTCGCAGGATCGGGTGCCGACGCCGCACCCTACTTTCGCATTTTCAATCCTATTGTCCAGGGTCAGAAATTTGATCCAAACGGTGCATACGTCAGACGCTGGTGTCCAGAGCTTGCGGAACTCGATACGCGTTTCATCCATGCCCCCTGGGAAGCTTCACCTATGGAGCTCTCCGCAGCAGGCATCATCTTGGGCAAATCATATCCTTATCCCATTGTCGATCATCGCGAGGCACGGGCCGCGGCGCTGGAAGGATATCAAATAATTAAGGCTACCTAGTTGTCAGCTGCTCGATACTCTCAGAAAACTGAACTCAAATTTGCTTCGAATGTCATTCAAACTTCTTAAAACTGGTGCGGAATATCAAGTTTGGTAGTCAAATTTCCTAACTTTTCAGGCGGTGTCGCTTTTGGTGTCATATCTTCATTAAGATGGGCTGTTCCGGAAAAGTCTGAGGGTTTTATCAAAGCCCATAATAGCTTGATTTGGGCCAGGAATATTTCTACTGGTCTACCATGACCTCGAACTTTTCCAAAGGTTCGCCTAGCCCTAAACCTGCCAAAGCTCTGGGCGAAACCGCGTCCAAGAGGCGGACCCGCCGTTTCGCCCATAATGCTTTCAAAATATTTCTGATCGGTCACTTATACGTTGGTTGGCGCCTGATCCCCGATCTCCAATTCAGCCTGGAGTCCGCTTTTGTAGCGGTCACGTTCCTAGCGATCACCAATATCCTTATCCCCTACGGCACAATGGCGCGGCGCTTTGTCGACAACCAGGAGACAGTTGACCATTTGGTATGGGCTGGCGGATTGACCATGAGCTGGTTCTCAAGCCTCCTAGTTCTAACGATCCTACGCGATGTAATTTTGTTGATACCAGCTTCAGAATCATGGCGAGAGGATAGCGCGTTATGGGTAATTATTGCAGCCTCCACCATCACGGTAATTGGACTTGTCAACGCTCGGATGACAGCGAGGGTGAAGCGTGTTGATATTCCAATCACTGGGCTCTCGGACGCCCTTAATGGCTTTACTATCGTCCAGATCACTGACGTCCATGTCGGCCCCACGATCAAGAGCGACTACGTTCACCGGATCGTGAAGCGGGTCAATAATCTGGCTGCAGATGCTGTGGCTATAACCGGAGACATGGTCGACAATACGGTCGATATTCTGAGAGACCACACGGCACCTCTCGGGGAGTTGAGGGCACGTCATGGAAGTTATGTCGTAACCGGCAACCACGAATACTATTCTGGGGCTGACGACTGGATGGCCGAATTCCGGCGATTGGGACTCAAGACACTGGCCGATGAACACGTTGTAATCGATCATGACGGCGCACAATTGGTTATGGCTGGCGTTAACGACTATTCGGCACTCAGCCGCAATCCAGCCGAGACCAGCCCAGAACTGCACGGCAGCAATCCAGAAAAAGCACTAGTCGGCAGTCCCAATGGTGTACCCAAAATTCTGCTCGCCCATCAACCTCGCTCTGCGACTGCGGCGTCAGAAGCGGGCTTTGACCTGCAATTGTCCGGCCACACCCATGGCGGCCAATTCTGGCCATGGAGTTTGTTCGTACGCCTACAGCAGCCGTTCACTGCAGGATTGAATCAATTGGGAGACCTCTGGGTCTATACGAGCCGCGGAACAGGTTACTGGGGGCCACCAAATCGGTTTGGCGCACCGTCGGAAATCACCCTGATCCGTCTGACTCAAGCAAGCTGATACGCACCTCATAATCGACTAACATCAATTTCTCTCTATCTGCCAAGACCGTGAGAAAATGATCAGGCCGGCTAGAATGGGTATGACTGTCTCGAACTGGATATTCAAGAATACGGCTTCACGCCCTCACAAATAGCTTGCGTGGATAGTGCGCCAAGCAGATCGCCGGCCCTGAGTCTCCTATCAACAAAGGCTCCGTGATCTCTAGCCCCCATTCATCCATCCAGAGTGCGGGCATGAGATGAAACGTCATGTTGGGCATTAATACGGTCTCATCGTCGGGCCGGATCGAGAAAGTCCGTTCACCCCAATCGGGAGGATAACTAAGGCCGATGGGGTACCCACACCGGCCATCCCGGGCTATCCCGCGCTTCGCCAATACCGCATAGAAGGCACGGGCTACGTCGCCGGCGGTATTCCCAGGTCGAGCCGCCTGTATGCTATTGGCTATCCCCTCTTGCAGTGCCTCTTCAGCAGCCAGCATGTCCTTGGGTGGTGTCCCTAGATAGATAGTACGACAAAGCGGTGCGTGATAACGGCGATAGCAGCCAGCAATCTCAAAGAAGGTGCCCGCGCCAACCTCCAGTTCTCTGTCATCCCAAGTCAGATGCGCTGCCGTAGCGTCCAAACCGGTCGGCAACAGTGGTACGATTGCCGGATAGTCGCCACCGAAGGTCCCTTCTTGGTCTTCTCCACCGAGCAACCCAGCGCGGTAGATTTCTGCCACCAGTTCGTTTTTCCTTAGTCCCGGCCGCATATGATCGTAAATGGCCGTGTGCATATTTTCGACAATACGTGCGGCGCGGCGCATGAACCCGACCTCTGTTTTAGACTTAACGGCTCGGCACCAATTGACCAAAAGCGTCGAGTCTTGCAGCGTGCCGGCATGGTGATCGGTCAATACCTGATGAGCGCGAGCGGAATAGTAGTAATTTTCCATCTCCACGCCGAGGCGAGCGTTTTCCCAACCACGGTCGGCAATGAGGTTCGCCAAATGGCTCATGGCGTGTTGTTCTTTAGACATGACGTAATCGTCTGAGTAGGAGACAATATCTTCCTTAGCCATGTAACACGTCCGGAGAGCACCGCGCGCATCCATGTCGCGGCCCCAGAACACGGGGTCACCATGGGGTCCAACCAAAACTCCCTGATGGACGTAGAACGACCAACCGTCATACCCCGTTAGCCAAGCCATATTGGACGGATCACATGTGAACAGAACCTCCACATCGGCCGCGGCCATGGCAGCGCGAACCCGTGTAAGGCGTTCAGCATATTCATCACGTGTAAACGGCAACCGTAAATTAGGCATGATCAAAGGCTCTCGTTAAGGGGCAACAGGCCTATCCAATCTAGAGAGATTCGGATCCTTTGCCCGCAGAGGGCAATTCGTTGAAACAGCTAAACGCTCCGTACGATTTTGCGATGCACCAACGAAAAGGGACCGCACTGTTCCTCGCGCAGCCTTCGCAAATGGAAAACCCAATTTCATAAGAACAAGCCAGAGGTTCTGGCCAGCAGAATCACTTGGCTTTGTCGGTTAAGAACTGAATTACTGCCTCTCGGTTATCTGACTTCTTCAACCTGAAAGCCATCTTGGATCGCTTTCCGCCGCGAGCCTTAACGAATTGTTTCGGATCAGTAAGGTACTCATCAAGAAGCGCTGCATCCCAAGCCCAGGCGTTGGCGGCACAAATTTTCTTATAGTCTTTGCCGTACTTGAACTTGCCAGCTGCGCCGCATTTGCGGCCAATAATGCCCTGAAGGTGGGGCCCAGCCTTGTTCTTGGCTTTGTTATAGTTGTGGCAGGCCTTGCATTTTTTCCAGACCTTGGCACCGTCTGCAGCCTCAACCGGAGCACCAGTGATGCCCAATAGGACGACGACCATGAAAATTCGTTTGAACATTTAGATACTCCCATTTTTTCTAACGCAGCCAAGCGATCGTCTGTGATTAACGATCGAGCTGGGCCGCATATCCATTATGCAGTTTAACTCATGTGTTTCACGTAAACAGCGTTCGAATAACTCGAACTTACCAATCGGTGCTAATAATTTCGAGCTTTCTAAACAAGAACTCATTTGATACTCCCTTTGAGCCAACATGGACCACTCGATATAGGCTTAATTGGCTTCAACATAGTATTTTGTCGCTGTGTGGCCCCAAAATTCGCCATTTCTAGCCTTTACGCCGCGCCTGGAATGACCAAAATAGGACTCAGCGATATTCACAGTACGAATTGTAACGCACTGTGGCGTATGAGGAGGAAGATATGGGTGGATGGCAGGGAAAAATTCTTCGGGTCGACCTAACCGAGGGCAAAATAACTCCTGAGGACCTGAATCAGGAATGGGCGGAACAGTACTTGGGCCAACGCGGACTGGCATCCAAGTACCTTTTCGAGGAAATGGATCCTGCTGTCGATCCATTATCACCGGAAAACAAGATGATCATCGGCACAGGTCCCCTGACCGGCACCATGGCATCCACAGGCGGGCGCTGGTCGGTTACCACCAAGGGCGCCCTGACAAACGCCATCGCCAGCTCCAATTCAGGCGGCTACTTCGGCGGCGAATTGAAAATGGCCGGCTGGGACCTGATTATTTTTGAAGGCAAGTCTCCAACCCCGGTCTATCTGCTTATCCGCGACGATGAAGTCCAATTATTGGACGCCCGCGATTATTGGGGACAGACGGTCTGGACCACAGAGGACGCCATTCGCACCAAGCATCAGGATCCACTGATCCGAATTGCTTCTATAGGCCGGGCCGGCGAGAACTTAGTTCGCTTCGCCTGCGTTATGAACGACAAGGACCGGGCCGCTGGACGTTCCGGCGTTGGGGCGGTGATGGGCTCAAAAAATCTTAAGGCCATCGCCGTGCGCGGTACGCGAGGCGTCGCGGTTCATGATCCTGCCCGATTCTTAAAAGTCGTCCAAGAAATGCGCGAAAAACTGGACTCTCATGCAGCCCGCGAGCGCCTAGCCCGCGTTGGCACCCACGCTATGATGGACAACACGAACGCCTATGGTTCGCTTCCAACCCGCAACAGCCGCGATGTCCAATTTGACGGCCACGACTCAGTCAAGGTAAAGACTGCCCACACCCCGCGCCGCAACGATGGCAATCCAAACGTGATTTCGACTAAGTCCTGCTTTGCCTGCTCCATAGGTTGCGGAAGGATCGCCAGAATCGATCCAGACCATTTCTCGGTCGAATCGGAAGAAAGCAAAATTAAGTACGGCAACGCCATTGGCGGTCTTGAATACGAGAGCATCTTTGCCCTTGCCCCCATGGTCGGTTGCAACGACCTGGACGCCGCGACCTACGCCAACGCGCTCTGTAACGAGGACGGCATGGACCCAATCTCTCTGGGCGGTTCTATCTCGGCAGCGATGGAATTATTCGAAGTAGGCGCCATCACCACAGAAGACACGGGTGGACTGGAGCTCAAATTCGGCAACGCCGAAGCCATGATCAAAGTAACAGAGATGATCATCGCTGGCGAGGGAATCGGTCCTGACATCGGGCTGGGTGCGCGACGGCTCTGCGAAAAGTACGGCCATCCAGAATTCGCCATCGTCGTCAAAGGCCAGGAAATCCCTGGCTACGACACTCGTGCCATGCAAGGCATGGGCCTCGCCTATGCTACGTCCAGCCGAGGAGCCTGCCATATGCGTGCCGCGCCGTTCGTGGATGATTTCACACACGTCCGGCCGGACGGCAAGGCAGAAATCGTGAAAAACACTCAGGACATCAACGCTGCAAAGGACAATACTGGCCTCTGCGCGTTCTCGGGAAACGCCTGGGACATGAATGATTACGCTGCCCAGATCGACGCCGCCTGCGGTGGTGGCTGGGACGAGGCGCGTTTGCTGGAAGTGGGTGAACGGACCTACACGCTGGAACGCCAATTTAACCTGCGTGCTGGGTTGACGAAAGCGGACGACACCCTGCCCGATCGTTTTCTTAAGGAGGCAGCCAAGTCCGGCGTCGCCAAAGGCAAGGTTACGGAATTGGACAAGATGTTGCCGGAATACTATGAGCTCCGCGGTTGGACCTCGGACGGCGTACCCACAAACGAGACCCTCGACCGAGTTGGCATCTGATGAAAGTTCGCGTAAAGCTGCTGTCGCCGGCGGGTGACATGCCGAAGGGATTTGATCCCTTTGGCGAAGCCGAAAAAGATTTAGCGACCGGCGCGACGGTGGCCGACGTCATTGCTCAAATCGAGCTGCCCAAGGAGGAGTCCTACACCTCCTTGGTCAACGGTCAGCCGGTAACCCCCGACGATCGTGCGGGTCACACCCTGAGCGACGGGGACGAAATCACACTGCTGCCCGCCATACAGGGGGGCTAAAGCCCCTAATTTTCCAAAAACTCCCGATAGAGTTCGATCAAGTCATCAACCGCCACCTGCATGAATCGCTCTCCATGTTCAGCCTCCGCCAAGGCCGGATTTGAGCCTATACGCCCATCAGGAAAACTGCGCCGATAATCAGCCGCATCGTAGATATCTCCATCAGGGGCTATTCCCGGTTCCATCTGTGCATTGCGCACGCGAGCCGCCGTCTCTGGGAAAAGGGCATAGGTGACCGCCACCTCGGATACCGTCGCATGACTGCCCTCCGCATCGCCATAGAGCTCATCTGCCAGTTCTTTAACACTAGGCATCATAAACCAGTTGTGAAGGACGCACTTTACCGGGGCACGATTTGAGGCACCACCAAGACTACTGTCTGCGTAGACCTCGGAGAAAGCCGCCGTCACGGTGGCGATGTTGCCACCATGGCCATTGACGAAAAAAAATCGATCGAACCCGTGAACGGTCAGTGAGTCGACCATGTCCTTTATGACCAGCAACAATGTCGAAGGCTTCAGGGTAATGGAGCCTGAAAAACCTAAGTGATGTTGAGCCATGCCCACGCTGATGGTGGGAGCGACATAAGCGTCGATCTTTTCACCTAGCCGTTGGCTAATGGCTTCAGCTGTCAGAGCATCCGTACCAACTAGCCCCGTGGGTCCGTGCTGTTCCGTGGATCCAATGGGCATGATAATACCCTTAGATGTTTTCAGGTATTCATCGACTTCTGGCCAGGTAGCGAGTTGCAAGCGCATGGTGTATCTCTCTTTTGCCGCATTTTGATCCGTCTAAACAATTGGAGCAAGTCGACCTTAGGCTCTCCCTTTTTTGATGTTGCGAGCCAAAAACCGCCCCGGCTGAAGAAGCGGCGGAACGCCTACTGGAACCGGCAGGGGACGGCCCAGGATCTGACTTGCCAGGATCTCGCCAGCCAACGGCGCAGTCAAGAATCCACGCGAGCCCAGACCCGATAAAACAAACAGACCCGGTTGATTTATATCACATATCAGATCACCCGCCTCACCGCCATTCTGCATAACCGAAAATGCAGATGCAAAGGCCGCGCCGTCGGGAACGGGTCCAACCACCGGCGCCCGGTCGGGCGTGGTAGCACGGAGCCCCGTCCAACCACCCGTCACATTACCCAACGCCGCCGCCAGTATTGGCAACCGCTTCGCAATGGACTCCAGGTTTCGGCGATGACCATTCTCCCGCACGACCGACCAGGAGCCACTGCTCCAATCGACCTCTCGATCGTATGTGGAACCGAGAACATGCGCACCGTCAGCCACGGGCGTCAGATAGCCCCCGAAGGTAATTGGGGCAATTATCCGATCCGATACCGGCGTCCCCGCCAAGTATGAGATTTGTCCCCGATTGGCGCTCAACGCCATCGCAGGGAAGTCGCTCAAGGTCATAGCGTCGATGCCGTTTGCCAAGATCACAACCGCCGCTTCATGAACCGATGAATCTTCGAGATGCAGGCGCCATCCATCCTTTTGCGGAACGAGGTGGGTAACGCCAATGCCAAATCTTATCCGTACGCCGTCACCTAGGGCCGCGCATACCTGTAACGTATCCAGAGCACCACCGGCCGCGAACCAAGCGCCAAATTCATCAGTTAGAACACCGCCGACTAATTGGCATCCAGCCGCATCCACCGCCTCGGCGCCCGGCAAGGCCTGATAGCGAGTGCAATCTTCGGCATCGCGACCAAGTACGAGAACGCCGCGGCTGGACCATGCTTGATCAAGGGCATCGTACGACCGCGCGGCGAACTCGAACGCGGCATGAAAAAAGGCAGCAAGGGGCGAGCCATCGTTCAGGGGGCGAGGCTGGAGCAGGCCTGCAGGTGTTTTTGAGGCCCCGCCGCCAACCGAGCTATGGCGGTCGTACACGGTCACCTCCGCGCCAGCATCATTAAGCGCCCGCGCCGTGCTCATTCCGGCAATGCCTGCGCCAATGATGGCGACCGGACCGTCTGGAACACAGGTTTGCGGCATTCTCGCCGCTTGCGACACCTCTTGAGCACCTCTCTCAGGTTTCGCGGTCAATTGGCCAGCTAAGCACTCCCGCTTTGACCCAAACCCCCGACGTTTTTCCATAGTGAACCCTGCGTCGATAAGGTCTCGTCGCACGGCGCCAGCTGCAGTGAAGGTCGCGACGGTCGCATAAGGCCTGGAACGCGCGACAACCCGCGACATTACACCGGGCGTCCACATCTCAGGGTTCCGCGCAGGGGCAAAGCCGTCCAAATACCAAGCATCCGCTGCCAGCGCTGTTTCGTCCAAGGCGCTTTCCACCTCTCCATAGACCAATAACAACTCTATCCGTCCTCCATCAAGGCGCAGAAGATGATGGCCGGAGCGGCGCGGGGGCAATTGATCAATTAGCGCTCTCGCCAGTTCACCGATCTCCGGGAACGCCGCAGTGGCGCGACCCAATGCATCCGTTTCAAGTGGATACCCCTCGACTGAGACGAAACTCAACTGCCCCGTCTGCCCGCTATCGCGCCAGGATTTCCACGTTGCAAGAAAGTTTAATCCCGTTCCAAATCCGAGCTCACCGATAGTGAAGCGGGAACGGCCGCGCCAGCGGTCAGGCAGGTCATTTCCGGCCAAGAAGACGTGGCGGGTTTCGGACAGACCGTTTTCCGCAGAATAATAGGAATCATCAAAGCGCCCAGAAACAGGAACCGCGTCGCCGCGCCAGAAAAGATTAGGATCCAAAAGATTCGCCATGGCCCCGTGATAACGTGGACTTGCGCGAAGCGCAAATACTGGTCTCATTAGGCTTGTGGGTCTATTCTGTGCTAATAAAGAACGCATAATGCTAAAGGAGGACACCATGGCTGGAACCCTTATCGTTACCTCGGACGCCTTCAAAGATGGCGATCCAATCCCAGAAAAATATGCCTTCTGTGCACCTTGTGCCGAGGAACACTCGAAGATGAGCACAAATATCAGCCCTCAGCTGACCTGGTCCAAAGGCCCCGAAGGTACCAAGAGCTACGCGATAGTCTGCGTTGATGTCGACGTGCCGACGATATTCGATGATATTAATACTGAAGGCAAAACCATTCCCGCTGACCAGCCCCGGCAGAATTTTTTTCATGGTCTATTA
Source organism: Magnetovibrio sp. (assembly GCA_002709525.1). Taxonomy (GTDB): domain Bacteria; phylum Pseudomonadota; class Alphaproteobacteria; order Rhodospirillales; family Casp-alpha2; genus UBA3470. The sequence continues at coordinate 10,406 of PARE01000031.1, forward strand.
GTAGATTTGTCAGCAGACCGCACCAGCTTGGCCGAAGGCGAAGAGTCGGACGGTCTAGTTGCCAAGGGCAAGCCGATTGGTCCAGTGCCCCACGGCGTTCGGGGCATCAACGACTTCACCATGTTTATGGCATCTAACCCTGATATGGCCGGGAACTATGGCGGCTATGATGGTCCCTGCCCACCCTGGAACGACGAATTGTTACACCACTATGAATTCCGGGTTTACGCACTCGACGTAAACAGCCTGGGCCTGGACTCAAGTGGAGAGTTTCGTGGCACAGATGTCATGGCCGCCCTCGAAGGTCACATTTTGGCAGAAGGGAAGCTGACGGGAACTTATACTCAGAACCCAGATGTATCGTCTTAGGATTGACGCCGCAATCCCAACTCCAGCTAAACTCGGGGCGGCTTGGTAGAGCAATGGGTAACTGCCATCCACCAGTCATCGACATAGCCGATTACGGTTTCGCCACCTTTTTTGGAACAATCAGGGCATCCAAGGCGATAGCCCCATCGGGCAATGCCAGAAAGGGATTTACGTCGATAGTCTCAATTACGTCGGCGTTCTTAGCGGCAAATGCGGAGAGCCGAGCCAAACCGTCTGCCAGAGCATCAATATCCATCGGCGCCGCGCCGCGCACACCGTCTAAAATGGCGCGACCTTGGATCTCGTCGATCATGCGGTGCGCCTCGTCGGTCCCAAAGGGCGCCAGACGGAAGGTCACGTCCTTTAGGACCTCAACAAGAACGCCGCCGAGTCCAAACATGACCGTTGGACCGAAGACCGGATCACTGACCACGCCCATAACCGTCTCGACCCCACCAGAAATCATCTCCGCAACTATGACCCCGTCAACCCTAGCACCGGGCGCGGCGTCGGCCGCACGTTGAACGAGGGACGCATACCCATCGCGAACGGTGGCTTCCGTCTCAAGGTCAAGCAGGACGCCCCCAAAATCGGTCTTGTGCAAAATATCCGGGGAGGCGACTTTCAGGACCACCGGTCCTTGGATGTCACGCCATATCGTCACTGCCGAATCTGCATCAGCGGCCAATTTTTCTCTCGCCACGGGGATACCCGCACTGCCGAGGATAGCCTTCGCTTTGTGCTCTCCAACCTGGGACGTGGGTGCGGGCAATGTGTGGGCCGACAGTGCCGGCGGCTCATCGGGACGGCCACGCCGATAGATCTCCCCGAATCGGGTCAGTGCCGCCATGGCGCGAACCGCCAACGATGGATCATCGAAGCATGGATAGCCCATTTTCTCGTAGGTGCGGACTAACTCAGCAGAAGCTTGCATGCTCATGATCATCGGCTCATCCGAATACTTCTCCTTGAGGCCACCAAAAATTTTTATGCAAACATCCTTCGTGAAAGGTGATTCGGGAACGCTGGCCATATAAATAATGTGAGAGTCGTAATCAGCTTCATCGACGGTTAAACTTACATTCTTCTCCATAAGGTGAGGGTCATTGAGGGCTTGGGCAGTGAAGTCGACGGGATTGTTGACGCCTGCATAGGGAATCATCGCCTTCAATTTCTTCTGCACCGAATCGGGTAGAGGCGCCACATCCAGATTGCGTTTTATAGACGCATCAGCCATCTGAACGCCGACGCCGCCTGAAATAGTCTGCAAGCTGATCTTATTGCCAGCCGGGAAGCGGCCAAACTGACAGGCATAAGCGACATCTACCAGTTCTTCGGTGGTTTCCGCCCGATAGACCCCGTACTGGCGAAACAATGCCTCGTAGACGGCATCTGCACCGGCCAGGGACGCCGTGTGAGACGCTGCGGCAAGAGCGCCAGCTTCGGTCGTGCCAACTTTCATGAAGACCACAGGTTTTTCTCTTTCGCGCGCCGTCTCCAAAGCCTGGTAAATGCGCTCGGCGTTTTTCATGCCCTCCGCATAGGCCAGAATTACGTCGACGTCAGAGGTTTGCGCGTAGTATTCAATTACTTCTGCGACATCAACGTCCGCCTCATTCCCCGTGGTAACCCAATAATTCGTGCCGATGCCACGCTTTTGCGCAGCAAGAAACAAATGTGATCCATACGCACCACTTTGACTGATGATGCCGGCGGTGCCGTTGGCGACCGCAATCATGCTAGGGGCATTTGCGAAGGTCCCAAACCAGCCCTGCGAAATGTTGAAGACGCCAAGGCAATTTGGACCAACCACACGCATACCAGCCTCAGCGGCGATGCTGCTTATCTCCAATTGGGCCGCCGCCTCACCCATTTCCGCAAAGCCAGACGTGAAAATTACCACGCTTTTCACACCACATTCAGCGCACTCGCGTATAGCATCGACTGCAATGGCAGCGGGTACGGAGATAATGGCGCTGTCAACCGCCTCTGGCACGTCCTTGATGCCCCGATAAGCCTTAAGGCCTTGCACCGTCTCACGCTTCTTGTTTACCGGGTATATGTTTCCCTTGAACCCATGCTTCTTGGTGAAGTGGAGGGGGCGGCCACCAATTCGCGATGGCGTATCAGATGCCCCAATGACGGCAATGGACTTGGGCTTCAGAAGTGGTTCGAGTGAATGTGCCATGACGTGAGGTTTCCTTGTAAGGGATCATTAATTTACGGGCAAAGCCCCTGGGCGTCGACATGGCAGAAATTCTCTAGCTATAGGTCTTACCAATTTTCTCATATTGTATTGATGCCGTGCCGCCACCCAAGCAATTTGCCATCAGCACATTCATGGTGTTGAACTCAGGTGGTTGAAAACTTAGCAGGTGCCCATCTAAGCTACGGCGAGATCAGCGAGAGGGCCATACTTGTTTTGATTTGTTCGATTTATCAACAAACCAGTCCATCAAAAACCCAAAGGAAGAGATTCGAGCGGATAAGTCGATGATGAAAAACTCTAACATACTATGATTTGGCGTAACTTGATTGCCGCGGCATTGAAAAATGGACACATCCGACTTTCCACGGACACTCACGGCAGCCCGTTAGGTCGCGGTGCCGCTAGATGTCGTAAGGCGGTTGGTTGAGACCTTTTGGCGATAAAGTAAACACCTCGTAACCGTCTTGGGTGACAGCCAGAGAATGTTCGAACTGTGCCGATAAAGATCGGTCCTTGGTCACCGCCGTCCAGCCGTCAGAGAGAATCTTCACGTCGGACCGTCCAGCGTTTATCATAGGTTCGATCGTGAAAAACATGCCAGCTTGCAAGACGTCGCCCTCACCCGGGCGACCGAAGTGCATCACATTGGGCGCGTCGTGAAACACCTTACCAATACCGTGACCACAGAAATCCCGTACCACGGAGAACCGCTCTCCTTCGGCATAGGATTGGATAGCGTGCCCTATATCTCCCAATGTCGCACCCGGCTTTACGGCTCGGATGCCCCGCCACATAGCCTCGAAGGTAACATCGATCAACCGTTGGGCTTTGACGCTAGGTTTTCCTACAGTGAACATTCGGCTCGAGTCACCATGCCAGCCATCAACTATCACGGTGACATCTATATTGATCGCATCGCCATCCTGCAGGCGCTTTTCACCAGGGATACCGTGGCAAACGACGTGGTTGATAGACGTACAAATTGACTTAGGAAATCCCCGATATCCCAAAGGCGCCGGCACTGCGCCACGGTCAACGGTGAATTCGTGACAAAGCTTGTTTAATTCTTCAGTGGTGATGCGCGGTTGTACGTGTGGCGTGATGAAGTCGAGGCACTCTGCGGCTAAACGACCGGCGCGGCGCATCCCCTCATAACCCTCGGGACCGTGGATTTTTATATGCCGGCCATCACGGCCGACTGTCCGGGTAATCAATTCTTCTTGCATCTCAGGATTATGCCAGTAATTGGTTCATTTTGCCTAGCGCCGTTGCCCCACAGGCTCATAGGAGGATAAACGTGTCACCCGAGAAATTCCACCGGCATGCTAACTGTAATCGCTTTTGGGCTTAGCCTGCAATTGAAGGCAATCACCTCCACACCAACCTTACGGGCCCTGTCCAAGTACTCTCCATAATTGGGGTCGATATCCCGAGCAATGGTCATTGTGTCCGCGTCGCAGCGTTGAAGCAGGTAGAACATTACCGCCCGATGCCCCTCCTTTACCATGTTGGAAAGCTCCACCAAATGCTTGGCACCACGAGCCGTGACCCCGTCAGGAAACTCGGCGGGGGCCCCCTTGGTCAAATCGCGCCGCATGGTGACATTTTTGACTTCCACATAGCAATGCTGGCCATCCGCCATCTGCAACAGTATGTCTATGCGAGAGTTCTCTCCGTATTTCACCTCACGTCGCAAACTCTCAAAACCCATAAGCGATGGCACCTTCCCAGCCGCAATCACTTCGGCAACCAGTGTGTTGGGATGCTGGGTATTAATACCCACAAGCGATCGTTTGATCCGGATCATCTCCCACGTGAACTTGAGCTTACGATCTGGTTTCTCGGCCGGACTGAGCCAGACCTCAGCGCCGGGTTCGTTAACGCTGAGCATTGACCCGGAGTTAGCGCAATGGGCGGTCACCACCCCCCCATTCTCCAGTCGGACGTCAGCCATGAAACGCTTATAACGTTTGATCAATTGTCCTTTAATCAGAGGCGCGTGAAATTTCATGCTTTCTCATAGACGTCTGGATGGCAGCAAACAAGGAGACTTTGCTAGTCTCACCCTTGCACCATCCTGTACAACTCGCCGATGCACACCCCCAAATGCCGCCACAGTATGCGCAAACTCAGCATCACTACTGGATAAGCGCAAGCCCTTGGAGATCTATGTCATCAATTATTTGCGTGTTGTACAAACTCACTCATCGGACGAGTGCCCTTTGATAATGACGACTAAGAATTAATCGAAATCTATAACAGTTTAACCACGGACAATCTGTCATTGGGAACGATTGCGTGGCCTACCTGTTCTTTTCGGGACGAAATGATTGATGACATCAATGCGGACAGTCCAACCAGATACCGAAATGGCACCCTTATCCTGAGGCATGAGGTCAGAAACCGCAGGAACCGAATTTCTCGGGTGGGCAGAGTCATTGAGATCCAGACTCAAATCATGGATCCGATCATACCAGGACCCACAGACACGTTTTCACCATATGAAGACACACTGTTACCCCTATATATCTGGACATCTGTTTGACACCGGAAAAAAGTTAGTTTCCATCGCCTTAAAAGTTAACAAAATACCGACTGAGATTTCTATCAAGCCAATGAACGGTTTCGTTAACCCTCTGACTAACATGAACAATTAGGATCCAATGCCGTTGCTGCCTATCTGCTATGCTAGGGCGCTCGGCCGGACGGAGACCTCGTCATACCAACGTTTCAGGTGCGGGGTTTCACCTCCGACACGCTTCTTTACCAATTTGCCAAAATCGATTGCGATCAGTCCCGCGATATCGGCAATGCTGAAATCTTCACCAGCCACGTAGCGGTTATCGGTCAAGTGCTCCTCGAGAAGCTCATGGAAAAGATCAATTCGCTTCAGACCACGCTCCGCGAGCGCAGGAATTTGCTCAAAATCTAAAGGCCCAGCAAGCGCCCTGTTGGCAAAAAATTCAATGCTGTTGCGGACTGCCTCCGCCGTTGGTTGCATCCCTTCAAGTTCCATGCGTCGGTGCCACATTTCTACCTTGGCCTTGCCAAGGGCGCCTGTACCAAACAAGGTCGGTTCTGGTTTTATTTCATCCAGATACCGGCAGATCGCAACAGACTCCGTAATTAGTGTGCCATCATCCAAAAGCAGCGCGGGCACCTGCTGTCGAGGATTTACAGCCTTGTAGGCCTCCCCCATCTGCTCTCTCACCCCGAGATCAACACTAACCAAGTCCAGGTCGATTCCTTTCTCGGCGGCAAACATTCGAACCCGTCGCGCATTGGGCGCGCGTTCGAAATCATACAGTTTCATAGAATTTCTCCCTCCCGATCAGGGCGATAAAAGTGTTCTGAGCACACATGATTCCCGCAGACACGAGATATTTCAGAACCTTACCAGAAGATGCAACGAATATATTTGTTGGACCGATCATTGGTTGTCGGGGTAATAACGTCGGACGCACATTCCACTTTCTATGATTTGAGGAGCCGCCACCTTGACAACATCAGTCACCGTGGAGATCGCCCCGGGTGAACTAATCGACAAGATCACCATCTTGGAGATTAAGTTACAATGTATCACTGACGAAGCTAAATTGCAGAACGTCCGAACAGAGTGGGCTGTTTTGAAGAAGTCCCGCGACGCCAATTTACCATGTTCTGCGGAATTGGAGGACTTGACGGCAAAACTAAAGGAAGTCAACGAGAAACTCTGGACGATCGAAGATGATATCCGTAATTTCGAACGACGGAGAGACTTCAGCGACGAATTTATCCAACTTGCCCGGGCTGTCTATTTGAATAACGACGACCGAGCGCGACTGAAGCGAAGCATCAACGAACTTCTCGGCTCTAACCTAATCGAGGAGAAATCTTACGCAGCCTACTGAGCCGATCGGAGCATCCAATCGATGAAACTATTCCAACTTCAGGACCGGTTTCTTCGCCTTCGTCATCGGTTCGCAACTCGGCGCGGCCAACCTGAGGGCATATTGATCCTGTCCGCTGGCGGGCTCGGCGACACGATCCTGTTTGCCCACGTCATTGGACAATTTCTGGACCTGGCGAAACCTGGCGAGCCGGTCAGATTACTGCTGGGCCTAGGATCGGACAAACTAGGGTTTCTATTTCCGCCGCGGGTTACAGTTCAGAGCGTCGATTTTCAGCGTCTCCGACGCGACCTTGTCTACCGCCGTGCCACTATGGGAGAGTTGTATGAAGTGAACTTCCGTCTCGTGATCCACACAGACCACCGCCGCCATCCAGACATGGACGAAGCGCTGGCTTGGGCCTGCTCAGCCTCCGAGACCTTCGCCATGGAGCCACGCCCTTGGGCGAAGTATTCGACTCGATTGAACGTCAACAGAAATATTTACACTCGTCTCTTCGACAGTGGTCCAGCCCAAAAAGATAAGGTGCGGCGTTGGATTGAATTCGCCGCATGGCTGACCGGGAAGCCGCGCGCTCCGGCGTTACTTCATTTGACGCAGGACCGTTTGCCGCCGGCAACACATGAGCCGACACCTCTTGTAGTAATCCATCCCTACTCCGCGGTTAAACGGAAGCAACCAACACCGAGTCTTTTCTCGGAAATCATCGAGCTGATGCCCGACGATCATACGGTCGTGATTACAGGCACCATCGCCGATCGCACGGCTAATCCCGATTACGAAGTGCTATTGACCCATCCCCGGGTACAGTTCGACGGCTCGGATTTTCGAACCCTGGCAGGACGTCTGCGGTCGGCGGAGTTGGTTATTTCTGTAGACACGGCCTGCATGCATCTGGCGGTGGCTGTCGGCGCGCCAACTCTATGTCTGGCCAGCGCCGCATATGTGGGAGAGATCGTACCTTACGACGACGCCCTGACACCTCCCAATGCCCATTTTATTTATAAAGCCATGGATTGCGAGGGTTGCCTGGGAACCTGTCACCTTCCACCAGATCGCGGCATGTACCCGTGTATCGCGAAGTTACCCCGTAATACCATTCTGGACTTCGTCCGCCACCGGCTCAAATCGTCGTAATTATAATCCAACTGAAGATCGAAACTCCCTCATAACAGGGTTTCGCAACCACCTAATCCACTCTCGCACCAGATGATTTTGTTGTAGATTCTTTTGATCTCTTGGCATCGGTGTATTGATCATATTTCTCTCGGTCCGCTGATAAGACCACGCTACCCACTTATAAACGAAATTGGTAAAGGCTATGGCTGAATGTATCACGTGGCCTTCAGGCAGATACATCCGAAAGTAGCGTGCCAGCTGTATTTCCACTCTCCTTTCTGGCAGTGACCTGATCGATTAACATCAGAGTCTCTTGAGAATTTTGATCCTAGAAGAGGTGTATTACGAGCTTCATACCCAAGAAACGGTCGCAGCACCTAAACCCGTTAGTTGCTCGACCTCAGGCGTTGTAAGGATTTCAACGACGTGTTGGTTTAATCGATGATAGTGGCGTCTAGATGCCCCATCGCAGCCAGGACCTCAAATACGGTGATCGCAACATCAGCATCCGCGGACGCCGCATCGGACGCTGCGTTGATGAGGTTTGTCTCCCCACCCAATACATCGATCAGGGAGCGATTACCTAATTGCCGCTCACGCCGCGCAAGGTCCAAAAACTCGGACGCAATATCGACTTGATTGTGCCGATGTTCCGCCTCTCTTTTTGCAGTCTCCAATTTGTGCCACGCGTTTCTTGCTTGCAGTTCGACAACATCGCGACGGTCGCCGAACTGGTTTACTGAGGCGATATGCGCTTGCCGCGAAGCCCGCAAGGAATTTACCGCCGTGAACCCCAAATTAAAATCGTAGCCTGCTTCGAGCCTTATTTTCCACTCTTGCTGCGAACCGGCGGTGCCGCCACTTTCTTCCTTTATCTTATGTTCGCCGATCACGTCGAAAGTTGGCATAAATTCGTCAGCGCGCGTTTTGGATACATCTTCGCGGGCGATGGAGGCGGTCAGACGATCGACGAGCAATGTTGGACTGTCTTGTCGAACCAAGGATAACAATTCATCAAGCGACTTCGGCAGAAGCTCAAGTGGTAGGCGAGGCTCTCTCATTTTGTCGACATCTTTAGGCGCTTTGCCAAACACTGCCTGATAGGCGTTCAATGATTCCAAAAGAGCCCGCTCGCTCCGGATAATGTTACCAAGCGCCCCGGCCAATTGCGACTTCGCTTGCAGCACGTCCGTCGTAAAGCCAGACCCCCGCTGCACCTTAGCGTCTTCCAATTCCGCCTGCCGTTTGATGTTTTCTGCCGACCCCTTCGCAAAATTCAAGAGCTTTTGAAAACGCATGACGTTCAAGTGAGTACTCACGCCCTCCAGAATGACCCCCTGCACGGCCGAGTCTAACTGAGCATCGGCTTGGCGATAAACTAGAGTGGCTCTACGTATGGACGAATTTGTCGAGCCAAAATCCCATAGCTTCTGCGTGATCGTCGTCTCGAGGTTCCGCGGCACCATATTTGTGTCATCGGAACCCGAGGGCTTGTTCTGCTGTTCTTTTCCATAGTTGGCGGTTACACCCACGTTTGGGTACCAATCGCCCCGCGCAATTTCAATCCCCTCTTTCGCCCCCTCAACGCTAGCTGCCGCCGCAAGGACACGTTTGTGGTTTTTGGTAAGATCTATCAACATCTCACGCAGAGACTGCGCCTGCGCAACGTCAAACGCCATCGTCACGCCCAAAGCGACGATACATGTATGAACAATTATTCGGAAAATATTCTCTACCCCAAGTCGCTCAGCTCATTCTCCGTAGCGTCAAATACCTGGTGTCAAACGGCAATTATTTCCCTACTGCCATTCTAACTCAGCGGAATCCGAACAAAATATCAACCAGTCGACAGTGTAGACGAACGAATTCACATCCACCAGCCAATTATTCTCTATACATATATGGCAAAATTTACAGCGCTCGACACTTTACGCGGGAGAATATGGAGGAAGATTAAATGATTTTCGATGCAAACCCTAACTTTTCTGGCATGAAAATTGCTTGACATAAGTTAGTTACCGAATAAAGGAGAACAACAATGGCATCGATCATCGACGAAAAATGTGACCCGAACACCCAACCAACATGGATGTCCTCACCAGCGACGGATTGGAATGACGTTTGGCAACGAGACCAGGCTGCCGACTATGGATCCCGCTTGCTTCTGGCCGTCGCCACGGATTTCAGCCTGGACGACACGGTTTTAGACCTAGACGACTACAACAACTGACCGCCTGCCCAAAGCGATGTCGCCGTTACCCGGGATTTCAGAGAAGCGGCCTCTGTTCCTCACGGGACTGCGAGTCAACAATAGCCAGGGCGCTCATGTTTACCAGTCCGCGCGCTGAAATTGATGGCGTTACGATGTGGGCGGATTTCGCCGCACCAACCAACAACGGTCCGACCGCTAAGCCATCGCCCGCGGCCTTAAGGAGGTTGAACGCCCCATTCGCCGCTTCCAAATTTGGATAGACAAGAAGATTCGCTGCCCCGTCTAGGCGCGCGTTTGGAAAAATCCGCTGGCGCAGCGCGGGACTTAGAGCGGAGTCGGCATGCATTTCCCCTTCAACCTCCAGTCCCGGCACCCGATCACGAAGCTTGGCTACCGCCGCCCGCATCTTTCGAGCACTAGGCGTATCCGCATTGCCAAAGTTGGAGTGCGAGATCAGTGCCACCTTGGGGTCCATGCCGAACCGGCGCACCACATCCGCACCGAGCAAAGTCATTTCCACAATTTCCTCCATGGACGGGTCCGGCGTAACCTGTGTATCACAGATAAAGAACGTTCCCTTTTTGACGATCAAGGCACTTATGGCGGATACGTCGCGGACCCCTTGAGCCTTGCCAATTACATCCAAAACATGTTTGAGGTGCCAATCATAATGACCATAGGTGCCGCAAATCATCGCGTCTGCCTCACCACGCTGCATCATCATGGCAGCGATGACGGTTGAGTTTGTACGAATGATAGTCCGGGCTAAGTCTGGAGAAACGCCTCGCCGCTCCATGATCCGATGATACCCACGCCAGTACTCATCGTAGCGGGGATCGCTCTCGGGATTGGTTAGGCTGAAGTCACGACCTTCTTCCAAACGCAAGCCTAGTTTTTCTATTCGACTTACCACTACGTCTGGCCGACCGATCAGCATCGGTTCAGCGATGCCGTCATCGACGATCACCTGAAGGGCCCGCAGCACCCGCTCGTCCTCGCCCTCGGCAAACACAAGGCGGCGGTGATCGCGGCGGGCGCGCTCGAACACCGGCTTCATTAACATGCCAGATCGGAAAACAAACTGCCCGAGGCGTTCTCTGTAAAGCTCAAAATCTTTGATTGGCTGTTGAGCTACACCGGAGTCCATCGCCGCTTGGGCGACGGCCGCGGCGACCTCAACGATCAAGCGGGGATCAAAGGGCTTGGGAATGAGATAATCAGGCCCAAAGACCAATTCTTCACCTTGGTAAGCCTGTGCCACCACCTCTGAACTCTCCACTCTCGCTAAATCAGCGATAGCGTGCACGGCAGCCAGCTTCATCTCTTCATTTATAGTCGTAGCCCTTACATCGAGTCCTCCTCGAAAAATAAACGGGAAACACAAAACATTATTCACTTGGTTCGGATAATCCGAACGGCCTGTGGCTATCACAGCATCCCGGTTGGCAGCCCGAGCATCGTCTGGATTGATCTCCGGCTCGGGATTAGCTAGGGCGAGAATTAAAGGCCTCGCTCCCATGCGCCTCACCATTTCCGATTTCAAAATGTTGCCAACCGACAAGCCTAGGAAAACGTCTGCATTATCAATTACTTCGCTGAGTGTCCGTGCATCGGTCCTCTGAGCATAGGCTGCCTTTTCCGAATTCATTTCTTCTTTGCGGCCCTCATAAATCACACCCAGATGGTCAACTAGCCACACGTTTTCCCGCTTCACACCCAAACTTAGAAGTAGATTCAGGCACGCGATACCCGCTGAGCCCCCCCCTGTGGACACCAGCTTAATGTCTGCAAAATTCTTGCCGACCACGCGCAGACCGTTGAGGATCGCGGCACCTGCCACAATGGCCGTGCCATGCTGATCATCATGAAAAACAGGAATGCTCATGCGTTGACGGCATTTGCGTTCAACCACGAAACACTCCGGCGCCTTGATGTCCTCAAGATTTATGGCGCCAAAGGTGGGTTCCAAAGCGGCGATAATATCAACCAATTTATCGGGATCCATCTCATCCAATTCGATGTCAAAAACGTCTATGCCCGCGAACTTTTTGAAGAGAACGGCCTTCCCCTCCATGACAGGCTTCGACGCCAGTGGGCCGATATTGCCGAGGCCCAGAACAGCGGTCCCGTTGGAAATCACGGCCACCAGGTTTTGACGCCCTGTAAGAGTTGCGGCTTCTTCCGCGTCCTCAACAATTGCCTCACAGGCCGCGGCTACGCCAGGTGAGTAGGCTAAGGCGAGGTCACGCTGATTTCCCAGCGGCTTAGTCGCAGCAATCTCAAGCTTGCCGGGTACGGGTTGACGATGATACTTCAATGCCATGCGTTTCAATGATTCGTCGGACATGTCATCCCCATTCGTGAGTTCGCCGGTCGAAAAAACTTCCATATTCTCTTGGTTAAGGGTGATGGCTCAGAAGACGGATAGCAATCGATTTTCATCACCCTCGAGTGGTTCTGTACCGATTGTGATTGGACACCGGGGCGCTGCAGGACACGCGCCCGAAAATACCTTGGCGTCGCTCTTAAAAGCCCAGGAACTGGGCGTGGATTGGGTGGAATTCGACGTCAAGCTTAGCGGTGACGACGTTCCTGTCCTATTCCATGACGAAACCCTGGATCGAAATACGGACGGACATGGACCGATTGCCGATCAGGACCTTAGGGCTCTTCAAAAACTCGATGCCGGCGCCTGGTTTGACACCGCTTATACAGGCACGCCCATACCGACCTTGGAGGAAGGACTGGTCGTTCTGGCCCAATGCGGAATGGGCGCCAATGTCGAAATTAAACCCTCAAAGGGCCGCGAAGCGGAAACGGGAATGATTGTGGGTAAAGCACTTGCTCAAACCTGGCCGACGAGCCTGCCGCTGCCCTTAGTATCCAGCTTCTCTGCCGCCGCCCTGAAAGTGTGTGCAGCCGTGGCACCAAACCTAGCCCGGGCGCTATTGGTCTCCAACGTGCCGAAGGATTGGCGTGCGCAACTTGACGCCTCCCAAACGGATACCCTCCACTGTCTATCCAGTGGATTGCGCAAAAGAAAGGCAAAAGAAATCTTGGATGCTGGCTTCACATTACGTTGTTTCACGGTGAATCAACCGAAACGGGCTCGGCAGTTGCTGGATTGGGGCGTCCACGGCATCATCTCTGATTATCCGGACAGAATCCTTAAAATCGTTTAGTCAGGCATCATCTGAGATATGAATTACATTCTGGGTATCGATCAAGGCACTACCAGCACCCGCGCTGTCCTTTTCAACGCCAGCGGTATCCCGGTCCATACAGCGCAACGGGAATTGTCGCAAATCTTCCCTGACGACGGCTGGGTGGAACATGACCCTGAGGAGATCTGGTCAGCCACAATGGCTGTTTGCAAGGAGGCCGTCGCAGCCTGTCAGGACGGAGTATCGGCGATCACCGCTATAGGAATTGCCAACCAGCGTGAGACATCCGTAATTTGGGACCGAGTAACAGGCACGCCGGTCTATAACGCCATAGTTTGGCAGGACCGACGCACCGCATCAGTATGCACCACCCTCCGGGACTCGGGGGAAGCAAGTGACATTGCTGCGAAAACTGGCCTAATTGTAGATCCATATTTTTCCGGCACCAAGGTGGCCTGGATCTTGGACAATGTAATGGGTGCGCGTGAGCGGGCAAGCGACGGGAAACTCGCCTTCGGAACAATCGACACCTTCTTGCTGTGGCGCTTGACGAGCGGACAAGTGCACGCCACGGATGCGACCAACGCATCGAGAACCATGTTATTCAATATCCACGACCAAACTTGGGACACAACGCTTTTGGAGCTCCTGGACGTCCCCGCCGGGTTGTTACCCGACGTTCGCGACTCAGCCGACGACTTCGGTGAGACTGATCCAGAACTGTTCGGCGAGGCTATCCCTATCAGAGGTGTTGTCGGCGATCAGCAGGCCGGACTGATTGGACAGGCGAGTTTCAAGCCCGGCATGGTCAAATGCACCTTGGGAACAGGCTGCTTTGCCATGCTCAACACTGGCTCCAATCCGCTTGCGTCAAATCACAGATTGCTGACCACGGTAGCCTATCGCATCGCAGGCCAGACCACATTCGCCCTGGAAGGCAGTATTTTCATCGCCGGTGCCGCCGTGCAATGGCTGCGCGACAAGCTAAAGATCATCGATAACGCAGCGCAATCGGAAGTGATCGCTCGTTCGGTCTCAGAGACCGGCGGCGTCTATATGGTTCCCGCCTTTACCGGTTTGGGCGCCCCCTATTGGGACACAGAAGCGCGTGGCGTTATCGTTGGTCTGACCCGCGACAGCGGCGCGCCCGAGATCGTCCGCGCGGCCCTGGAGTCCGTGGTGTATCAGACCCGTGACCTTTTCGAAGCCATGGCTGCCGATGGAACTACTCCCGTATCCGTCCGTGTTGACGGCGGCATGGCGGCTAACGATTGGACCATGCAGTTTCTGTCAGACTTACTGTCCCTGCGCGTCGAACGCCCTCTCAACACAGAAACCACCGTCCTTGGTGCGGCATATCTCTCGGCTCTTGGCGCTGGGCTCTATGATTCCTTAGACGACGTAGCGGCACACTGGCGGATCAACAAGACCTTCTCGCCAACCATGGCGGAAACGGATCGCGACCGACTCTATGCCGGATGGCTCAAAGCTGTGGCGCAAACGCAGGGTTGTTAGGCGACATCCTTGCCCCCGTTCTCGGGAAGATCCATCCACGCAGGGATTATGTGCATGCGATCCTCGGGGAACCAGATCGCCCAGATGGCTAAGGGTAATCTCCGCTGGTTAGATCAAAGTTTTGCTGCGCTCCAACCTCGATCATGACCCAGAAAATGGGGAAGACGACGCAAAGCCCTCCGCGAGTAAGCGACGACACACTTGCACCATAAGTTCATCGTTCAGCGCAACGCCATCTGTTTCCCCATCGAACAGTGATGAACACAGGTTTGCCGCCGCTAAAGGACCAGGTATTTCACGGCGCAGACAAGCCACCGCCTCACCACCGCCAGCGGCGACGTCCCGAATGACTAAAGGACTGAACATGCCCACGGTCTCCAGAAGCGGAAGACCGCACATGTTGTGAAGTGCCGTCAGAAATTTCGTGCCGACGATCTGATTGGGCATTTGCCCAGCCGCAGCCCTGACGATGCGTTCGCAGGCATGAATATAGAATTCTAGGAAGGGGTTACCTCGTTCGAAAAGGCAAAATGCATTGTGCACGTTTCGGAAGCATTTCAGGTTATGCGGCCGGCGATGGTTTGGTTGCACCCAAACTTCCCGACAGAACGCATAGTCCATATTGGCAGGCACGCTCAGACAGTCCGCGTGAAATACGAGAACATCCGCGTCCACCCATATGGCACGGTTGAAACGACCTTCCAAGGCTCGGCGGATTAGCAATAGGCGGCCCAAGTCGGTGAGCACCGGTATGCGACCCACGGCGACTTGCCGGTAATCATCAGGCAACAAGTCAAAAATTTCATCACCGACGAACTCGTAGCTGAACTCGGCGCTAAGCGCCCAATCGCGAACGCTTTGCATGCAGGTTTCAATCCAGACCGGCACCGCTACCGTGCGATAGGATTGGATCACCACAGTGGATACTATTGAACTCTGAACGGTTCGTTTCATCAACGGCGGCGGCGCAACTGAACCAAAAGGAGATCCGTCCAGGACAGAAGTTTGAAGACGGACCCACGCTTCTCGGCGTAGATCCGAAGCGCTCCATGCCGGGTGTCCGGCGGCGACGACCATCGCAGATCGTCGATCTCACGAATTTCCAGAACCGTTACCTCACCAGTTTTCGAGTCTCGAGCTCGCCAACGGAGTGTGAGATTTGCGCGCTTTTGTTTTCCTATCAAGTCGGTCCAGATCTCTGGCTTCTCTGTTGGCTGGCCATACCGGCCAGTGAAATATTTTGTGACACGCTGAATTTCTGTAGTTTTAAAGAGGACGTGAATTTGAACACTGCGTCCGGCGACATATTCGACTATGGATTTCGGCCCGCGATAGAAATTGCTAGAAACGTCGAACGCAGACGCCAAGTTGGGAGGCCATGATAAGGACTCAATGCAGTATTCGGTGTTCCAACGAGTCTTATAAACGCATTGTTCCGTTCCTGGCGCCGGCATTCGATGCCCGACTCCCTGGTCTTCGGACAGTGTTAGTCTTACATCAGCCAGGGGCGCGGCAGCCCTACTTGGAGACAATAGGCCCGACGAATTGCCACTCAAGGTAGCTCTACTGTCGTCTGGTAAAGCCCCCACTTGCGCTGATGACACCGGCCTTGCTACGGGTCCCGACGGCAGAGGAGGACTGATTTCATTATCAGGCGCTTCAGCAGTTACCGATTTAACAGGCTCGGCTTTCCCCTCGTAAACTGCTGGGTTGTGCCGCTTGTCGCGAGATGGTGCACTTCCACTTTGATAACGCTGATCTATAGTCGCCGTCCTTGAGCCCGATGCATCAGACACTTCGTTCGGAACGTTCAACGGAGAAGCGGGCGCAGCAAATGCAGGAATAGGTGCATCTTTTACAGAACCAGCCGAGGGCGCTGATGTTACGATCGGTTGTGGCTTCGCGACGCCGACTACTTGCAGGCTAGACTTCTCTGCGCTGGCGCCCGGCGACCAAAGTTGTTCGTGCGGTGTCAGCGGCGCCCTAAGGGCGGCGTTAGCCGCGGGAGTCACAGGTTTTACGGGCGCAGCAACCTGACTATTCGCTGTATCATCGCCCTTAAACAAGTTACTCAAACGCGAAAAAACATTGGGGCTCTCACTATCCGCATCCAGCGCTTCAGCATCAGGCGGTGCAACTACTGCTTTGTTAAGCGATGTCGCAGTTGACGCTTCGACGGTCGTTGACGGCGGGGCGGGGGGCGCTATGACCTCTGGTGGAGAAGCCACAGGAGGTTGGGACACCGCAGTTTCTTTTATCGCTTTAGTACTAACTGTGTGAGGGGCAATGTTTGAGCGTGGTTCCGGTTCGGGTGCAGTTGTGCGATCGCCTCCCAGCTTTGAAGTCAACGTGGCATCGCGTTCGGCCGAGGCCATGGATGTCGGCTCAAATGAATCTTTTAGACGCGTGGGCCAAACCGGCACCAGCTCGGGTGCCGACGGCGGATCAGATGGAGCGTCGGATAAAATCTGGCCGACCGTCGTATCGTTTGGTTCAGCATCGGCAGCGGCGACGGCCTCTGAAATCAGGCTGTCGGGTGACGACTCAAGTTTGGCCGACATGTTTGATACATCCGGCGTCAACACGGCACGCAATTGTCCAAAGAACGCCCGTTTTTGATCTGCCTTGGCAAACTTCGCAACAGGTGACGGTAGCGCACCTTCAGTGATGGCAGGCGCTTCCTTCTCAACCGTCGGTTCCATCAAGCGCTTCGGCTCGGGCGTCGGTTCAGATACGCCATCTGCATCCGTCGTCAAGGTCAGCATGGCATCGCCTTCGGCCGTATCCACGAGCGCTGGCTCAGACGCATCTCGCAGCCGCGTCAGCCATCCCGTTCCTTCACTTGACGACTCACCTCTGGGCGCCGACGTGACAGGCACGGGCTCCGAGGGCGGATCAAATGGAGTGTCAGATGTGACCCGGCCGACCGCCTTATCATCCAGTTCGGCGTTCGCCTCATCAGCTACCTCGGGTATCGCGGCGGTCTCTATAACTTTAGGTGCTGAGGTCGGCTCAGCATCGACTGTAACCGCACCAGAAGTTGGTGGCTCGAACACCTCGCGCAGCCGCGTCAACCAACTCACTCCTTGATCCGACGAGCCCCCGTCTGGCGCCGCCACGATAGGCACAGCCGCATTCGGATGATCAGAGGGAGCGTCAGATATGATCTGACGAACCGTCATGTTGTCCGGCTCGACGTTTACCGCATCGGCGACCTCGGGCGTCACGCTTTTGAATGACGCAGCAGCTTCCAGAACTGTCGTTGTCGGATCGGGAACTGTAACCGTTGTTGTTGCTGGTGCTAGTGCTGGCGCTGATGATGTCGGTAGATTATTCACCGGCTTGTTCGTCTCTAAATCAGACACATTCGAGGCGCTGTCAGCCGTTGATGAAGGCAAAAACACGTTTGTAATTCGCGAGAACATACGGCCAATACCAGTAGGGGCCGGGTCTTCACTGGATGTGAGAGAATTAGTCTTTCTTGCAGGCGCTACGAAAGTGACCGAGTTAAGAGTTTTCGCTTGCCTCTCGGGCGCGGCCGGATTGAGTTCCCCGTTGCGGAGTGTTCCGCTCGCGTTCTGAGAAGGTTGATCCGTTGCCATCGCCTTTGGCTCTGGCTGCTCGGGCTCTACAGCTGCGATTTTCGACGGGGAAGCGGGCGTGGTGGGCGCTGTTTCCCTCTCTGAAAACTGGAACAAATCGGTCACACGGTTCAACCAGCCCGGAGACTGACCACTCGACCCGGGTTCCGAGCTTGGTTGAACCTGAGGAACCGGTGCGTCTTTTATAGGCTCAGCCGAAGGTGGCGGTGTCACGACGGGTTGCGGCTCCGCCACGCTAACGACTTGTAGGTCGGACTTCTCTGCGCTGGCGCCTGGCGACCAAAGCTGTTCTTGCGCCGTCGGCGGTGCACCCGGGGCAAGACGCGCGATTGCCTCAGGCGTCACAGGTTCAACCGGCACAGTTTTGGGAGTAGGCTGACGTGTCACTGCCGATTCCCTAAACCGGCTGGGTTCAGGCAACGACGAAGTTGGCGCCGGCATAACGGAGCGCGCCACCATCCGTTCGGCCGGTGTCGGCTCAGGTTCTTGCGTGGCGGCATCGCGACGCTGATTTTCCACCGATAACAGATAGTGGGCGATTTCATAATGTCCCCGGTCGACCGCCATGTCGACGGGTCTGACACCTAATTCATTTACGGCAGAGATGCTGGCACCAGCCGTGATGGCGGCTTTGACCCGGCCAAGATCATCAGCCCAAACGGCATCGAATAACTGCTTCAGCTTCTTCGGATCTTCAATGGGCGANACCCTNTCCCGTGCCACTGNAGCAGGCGCNGACGCGCGAGACGGATCAGTTGGGGCTTTGGATACGATCTGGCGTACAGTCTTATTGTCTGGTGCAATTTGAGAAGGTTGATCCGTTGCCATCGCCTTTGGCTCTGGCTGCTCGGGCTCTACAGCTGCGATTTTCGACGGGGAAGCGGGCGTGGTGGGCGCTGT
Source organism: Magnetovibrio sp. (assembly GCA_002709525.1). GTDB lineage: Bacteria > Pseudomonadota > Alphaproteobacteria > Rhodospirillales > Casp-alpha2 > UBA3470. The sequence continues at coordinate 29,386 of PARE01000031.1, forward strand.
TTCCNTCTCNGAAAACTGGAACAAATCGGTCACACGGTTCAACCAGCCCGGAGACTGACCACTCGACCCGGGTTCCGAGCTTGGTTGAACCTGAGGAACCGGTGCGTCTTTTATAGGCTCAGCCGAAGGTGGTGGTGTTACGACCGGTTGCGGCTCCGCCACGCTAACGACTTGTAGGTCGGACTTCTCTGCGCTGGCGCCTGGCGACCAAAGCTGTTCTTGCGCCGTCGGCGGTGCACCCGGGGCAAGACGCGCGATTGCCTCAGGCGTCACAGGTTCAACCGGCACAGTTTTGGGAGTAGGCTGACGTGTCACTGCCGATTCCCTAAACCGGCTGGGTTCAGGCAACGACGAAGTTGGCGCTGGCATAACGGAGCGCGCCACCATCCGTTCGGCCGGTGTCGGCTCAGGTTCTTGCGTGGCGGCATCGCGACGCTGATTTTCCACGGATAACAGATAGTGGGCGATTTCATAATGTCCCCGGTCGACCGCCATGTCGACGGGTCTGACACCTAATTCATTTACGGCAGAGATGCTGGCACCAGCCGTGATGGCGGCTTTGACCCGGCCAAGATCATCAGCCCAAACGGCATCGAATAANTGCTTCGTTGCCGGAGAGATAGTCTGAGCCANCGCGGATATAGCCAGAACCGCCGTCANCATAATCNCCAAAAGACCGACCCCAAATCTCCGACGACGGCGCACCCGACCCTCTCGAACGAACGCAAATTNCATTGCAGGTTCCCAGTTGTCCGCAGGCTCAGCAATTTAACAAATTCAATCCATTCTGTCCAAAACCCGTGCAACCAGATATATGTCGCACCAATGCTTCGACCGCTTAGATGAACTGTTGTACATAAGCCTCTAAAATATAATCTTATTGTCGGAGTATGCCGCTGCGAGAATAATTCAGGTGGTTCAATGGAGGCCGCAATGACCATCACCGTCACGCCGCTGACCGAACGTTTTGGCGCAGAAATTTCCGGGGTCGATTTGACTAACTTGTCCACCGAGATNTTTGACGCCGTTCGAGGAGCCTTTGAGGCGCACGGGGTTATAGTTTTCCGCGGCCAGCCCATGGACGACGACCAACAAGTACTGTTCTCAGAGCGCTTCGGACCCTTGGAAAAGACGGTCAGCGTCAATCCCGCCGTCGGAACACCCTTTGCGCGGCAATCCAATATCGACATAGCCACTGGGGAAGCCATGAACCCGGATGACAAACGCATATTTTATCAGAAAGGCAATATGCTCTGGCATGCGGACAGCACCTTTAAGGAGGTGCCATCATTGTGCTCCGTACTCACCGCGCGCGAAGTACCTGCCACTGGTGGAGATACTCAATTTGCCTCCACCCGTGCCGTATACGAGGCTCTTGACCCTTCGATACAGGCGCGGTTAGACGGCTGTGTCGTGGAACACGACTTCACTTGGTCGCGCGCGCAGTCGGGCTTCGTGTTTAACAAGGCCCAGCGCGCTGAGAACCCACCGGCACGCCACCCCNTGGTTCAGACTAATCCAGTCACGGGCCGCAAGTCCCTGATGATCGGCGCACACGCCAAATGCATTATCGGTTGGGACGNNGAAGAAAGCCGTGCNATGCTTGATGACCTCTTGAACCGGGCCATCGCGCCCAACGAGATTTACGTGCACAAATGGCAGACTGGCGACGCCATTGTCTGGGACAACAGAGCAACGCTGCACCGAGCCACGCCCTTTGACGTGACCAGGCATCGCCGNTTAATGCAACGAACGACTATTTCCAATCCTGCTGCAATAGTCGACTATGCTGGTTATCCGGAGATTTTCCAGTCGAGTTAATACGATCAGGAGACGATTATGACGGGTGTCCTCGAGGGAATTCGGGTGTTGGATTTTGGCCGATTCATCGCCGGGCCGTGGTGCGGAGCTTTGCTTGCGGACATGGGCGCGGAGGTAATTCGCATCGAAAAGGTGGATGGCGGAGAAGATCGGGGTATGTACCCGCTTGGCAAAGAAGACATCACCGGAGCTATGTTCGTGCAATGCAACCGTAACAAGCAGTGCCTCACCCTCAACCCCAAAAAATCAAAGGGACGCGCCATTCAGGACAAACTGGTGACCAGCGCCGACATCATCATCGCCAACATGCCACCCAGAACCCTGGAGCAATTGGGCCTGGACTACAAAACACTGAAAACCCGAAAGGAAGACATTATCCTGGTCACCGCCACGGCCTTCGGCACCATGGGGCCCTATNCCTCTAAGGTGGGGCTCGATTCCGTCGCCCAAGCCATGAGCGGTAACATGTATATCTCAGGCACCCCGGGCCAGCCAGTGAAGTCTTTTTCGCCATGGGTCGATTACGCGACAGCCTCTCTATCCGCCTTTGGCGCCATGGCAGCTCTTCGGCACCGTGACGCCACTGGAGAAGGCCAGGAAGTTCAGGGAGCGTTGTTGGCATCCGCGCTGGCNACCACGAACGCTTTGATGATCGAACAACATGTCTTGGAACCGGACCGCGAAGCGACCCTAAACCGGGGCCAGATTGCTGCACCCGCTGATGACTTTAAGACTAAGGACGGACATATTTTCGTGACCTCCGCCGGCCAACCTATGTTTGAACGCTGGGTCGACTTGATGCGCGCCGACGGCGGCGACGAAGATCATTGGCTGAACGATCCTCGTTTCAAGGACGACGTCACTCGCGGCTATAACTCCGAAGAGATCAGCAATCGCATGCGCAAATGGTGCGCCAGGCGAACGACCGAAGAAGCGCTAGCACAATTGGCAGAGGCGCGCATACCCTCCTCTCCCGTGCTGTCGCCGCGTCAAGCGCTGGAGAACGAACACGTTCGTGAAAGCGGTATGCTTCGGAAAACGACTTACCCCGGCATCGCCAAAGACATCCCTGTCGTCGCGACACCAGTGCGCTTNACAAAAACTCCAGGCGAAATTCGCACCCGGCCGCCACAATTGGGCGAGCACACGGACAAAATTCTCGGAGAGCTCGGCTATTCGAAAGCAGAGATTTCAAAACTACGCACGGCGGGGATCGTCTGACCAGGGTCAGTTCGGCGCTGTGACGCAATGGCTCCGAGAAGCACTTAACCGGTTGACATTTACCTCATTTGAGCCTGACAGCTTCAGACAATCCGGCTTACGTGTGAACCCTATGCCTTAAAAAGGATCGCCAATTACTGTCACGTTCTCATGTCCATCGGTAACGATTCATAGGTTTAGATCGCTAGAGACCATATTCTCATTCGCTGCGCCATCAAATCTTATATCTACACACTCGCATACGACGTGGTTATTCCGCGTTCAAGACATACCGGCAGGTACTGACCGCCGAGGCGATAAGGTTGCCTTCTCTGTCATAGGCGTAGGCCTCGGCGAAAAAAAGACGTCGTCCGCCTCCGGTCTTTTTGCCCTTGATTTGAAGCTTACCGCCCTTTGCTACACCAATGAAGTTGGTCGACACGTTAACCGTCGCGGCGCGACCAATTTCATGAGTCTCGGGATCAACCGTGCCCGCCCGAGTGCAGGCGGCATCCAGCAACGTCATCAGGACACCACCGTGCGGGTTACCATTACGGTTGCAATGCTCGTCCTTCAATTCCAGCTCAATCACTGCGAAACCAGGGCCCCAGTCGGTAATCTCATATCCGATGAGTTTCTGGAATTCGCCCTTTTCAACGCTGGGCATCTTTTGCGTATCAGCGACCATTGGATCAGCGCTGCCCTGTCAGTTCGCGACTGATGATTTCCTTCATGATCTCGGTGGAACCACCGGCGATCCGTGCGTAGCGGTTGTCTGCCCAGGCCTTGGCGATTGGAAATTCTGCCATGAATCCATAACCACCGTGCATTTGCAGGCAATCATCCAAGGCCTGGCACATGAATTCCGACGTCTTCATCTTCGCAATNGCCCCGGTCACGGCATCCAACTCGCCGGCCAANAGAAGCTCGATGCATTTGTCGATNAAGACACGCTGGGTCACCAGCTCGGCCTGAATCTCGGCCAACTTAAAGCGCGTGTTCTGAAACCCGGTCAGAGGCTTACCGAAGGCCTTGCGTTCGTTTGTGTAGTGGACCGTCCACTGCAAGGCTGCTTCGACCTGGGCGATACACCTGACGGCGACGATCAATCGTTCCTGGGGCAATTGCTCGACCAATTGCACGAAACCGCGGCCCTCTTCGCCCAAAAGATTGAAGGTCGGCACCCGGACCTTGTCAAAAAAGAGCTCAGACGTGTCCTGGGCATGGAAGCCGACCTTGTCCAGGTTGCGACCTCGCTCAAAGCCCTCGTCACCGCGCTCGACGATGACTAGGCTCATNCCCTTCGCCCCCTGGGTCGGATCGGTCTTGCACGCAACTATTACCAGGTCAGCCATCTGACCGTTGGTTATAAATACCTTTTGGCCATTGATGACATACTCATTCCCGTCCTTGATCGCCGTCGTCTTGATCCCCTGCAGATCCGAGCCTGCGCCCGGTTCGGTCATTGCGATGGCGGTTATGCACTCGCCCGAAATCATTTTTGGGAACCATTTGCGTTTCTGCTCCTCAGTGCCGTAGTGTGAGATATAGGGTGCGACAATTTCTGAGTGCAAATGGAAGCCTGGCCCCGTGGCGTTGGCATAGGCCATTTCCTCTAACAAGATCGTAGAGTACAGAAAGTCAGCGCCGACCCCNCCGTATTCCTCGGGNACAGACGAGCANAGAAANCCCTGCTCCCCAGCCTTCAGCCAAACTTCGCGGCTCACCTGGCCGTCCCTTTCCCATTGGTCGTGATAAGGGGTAATTTCTTCCTCCGTGAACCGACGCACGGATTGGCGAAAAACCTCATGTTCCTCGCTAAAAATCGTCCGTGGAATTGAGTGTGTAATCACACCTTGAGCCCTCCTTAGCCGTTTTGAAATAGTACTTCGAAAACGGAATCGACAATTCATTCGCTTGCGTAATATAAGATGGCGAATGAAATTTCAATACGATCCCGTTTCACGCGACCCTTTATGGGTAATTCAGCGAGCGCAGAGCCAATGATCATGGAGAGAGCACTATGATAGACACTAAATTGGTCACGGACAAAGTCGCCCTTGTGACGGGTGCCGGACGTGGCGTCGGCGCGGATATTGCCAAGATGCTGGCAGCCCATGGCGCCAAGGTTATCGTTAATGACCTGGGCGGTTCGGCGGACGGCGAAGGTAATGACGAAATACCGGCCATGGAGACGGTGAAGGANATCCGCGATGCCGGTGGCGAAGCGGAAGCCAATTTTGACTCGGTCGCCGATAATAAGGCAGCACACGGNATGATAGAACAAGCCATGGATACCTNTGGAGCGATTGACATCGTCGTCAATAATGCTGGTAACCTGCGCGACGTGATTTTCCATAAGATGACGGAACAGGACTGGGACTCGGTTATCGGGGTTCACCTCAAGGGCAGCTTTAATACCGCCAACGCCGCCGCGCCGCACTTTCGCAATCAGGGGTCNGGTTGTTTCGTGCACATGACGTCGACATCGGGCCTCGTGGGTAACTTCGGTCAGGCAAACTACGCAGCTGCGAAACTTGGCATCGTTGGCCTGTCGAAGTCATTAGCCCTGGACATGTCTNGTTTCGGAGTGCGATCGAACTGTATCTCACCGTTTGCCTGGAGCCGACTGATCGGCACTATCCCCATCGCGGATGAGACCCAGGCGGCGCGGGTTGAAAAAATTAAGGCCATGACGCCAAACAAGATTGCGCCTGTGGCTGTAGCGCTTTGCTCAGAACAAGCCAAAGACGTGACTGGTCAGATCTTCGCGGTGCGTAACAACGAAATTTTCCTCATGGGCCAATCACGGCCAATCCGCGGCATGCAACGGACCGAGGGATGGACACCGGAAACGGTTCTCGAGCACGCCTTCCCTGCCCTTGAAACCATGTTTTTCCCATTGCACCGCAGCCAGGACATCTTTAGTTGGGATCCAGTTTGATGTCTGATTTAGTGATCAATTATGACAAACTAAAAAACTGGTCCTTCGAACCGGTCGAACAGACCTACACGACAAAGGATTGCATCCTCTACGCGCTTGGGCTCGGCTTCGGCTCTAGCCCTTTGGACGAAGGTGACTTACACTTCACCTTCGAGGAGGAGGGCTTCTCCTCAGTACCGACCATGGCCGGGGTGTTGGGCACGCCAGGCTTCTGGGTTCGCGATCCACAAACAGGCGTTGACTGGAAACAAGTTCTGCACGGCGAGCAAAGCATCGAATTGCACAAGCCTCTCCCGCCAGAGGCGACTATCGTTGCCCAGAACTCCGTCCAGGAAGTCATAGACAAGGGTGAAGGTCGGGGCGCCTTGATCTACNCAAAGCGTGAAATCTTTGACAAGGCGAGCGGAGATCTTCTGGCCACTTGTGTCTCAACCACTTTTGCGCGGGCCAATGGAGGTTTCGGTGGCCCCCCGATCGAGCAGCCGAAGCCTCATGCACTCCCCGACCGAAATCCCGATGAAATCTGTGATATCGCAACGCTCCCTCAAGCCGCTTTGATATATCGCCTATCAGGCGACCCAAACCCACTTCACGCATCGCCGTCGGTGGCCAAAACGGCNGGCTTTGAGGCACCGATTCTACACGGCCTTTGCACGCTGGGGGTCGCGGGACGCGCTGTNCTCAAGACCTACTGCAGCAATAATCCGGCACGCTTTAAATTCCTAAGGCTTCGGTTCTCCGCGCCGGTTTATCCGGGNGATACAATTCGAACGGAAATGTGGAAAGACGCAAACAAAGTCTCCTTTCGCTCTAAGGTCGTTGAGCGCGACGAGGTTGTCCTAAACAACGGGTTGATAGAGATCGCCGACTAAACCGGCAATCGGGTCAAGGATGCAGGCGCATGTCAGGCACCGAAGATAAGCTGGGGTTCTTGTTCCATGATGTGGCGAGATTTCGCTCGATCGTTTTCGACGATTTCATGCAGGCGTTCGACCTGACCCGAGCCCAATGGTGGACCTTAGCAAACCTCTATCGCCATGACGGGTTGACCCAGCGGGACCTAGCCGAACGCCTTGAGGTCGGGGCAGTGACCGTAAGCGGCCTGATCGACCGGCTGGAAGCCCAAGGCTGGGTCGAGCGGCGCGATGACCCGGCCGATCGNCGCGTGAAAAGGGTCTGGTTAACCCGACGGGCGGAGGACAATCGGCCTTCAATGTCTAGGAACGCCACCAAAATCAACCGAACTTCCACCAAGGGATTGAGCAAGGACCAGATTGAATCTTTAGTGGGCATGCTGAGGGTGGTTCGTTCGAACCTGCTAGATGAGCTGAACGGTGTTGCGCAAAAAAAAATTACGGAGAGAGGGAAGAATGGGACCACTTGAAGGAATCAAAGTTGTTGAATTAGCTGGTATTGGGCCGGGGCCATTCTGNGCCATGATGCTTGGCGACATGGGGGCCGACGTTGTCCGTATTGACAGAATTGGCGGACACCCCATGAATACTCAGCCGCGCAAGAACCCGCATTACCGTTCGCGCCGATCGGTCGCCATAAATCTAAAATCACCCGAGGGGGTCGAAGCGGCCCTAAAACTCATCGACAAAGCCGACGCCTTGGTCGAGGGGTTTCGGCCCGGCGTCATGGAGCGCCTTGGTCTTGGGCCAGATGTTTGTCTGGAACGCAATCCAANATTGGTCTTCGGCCGAATGACCGGATGGGGACAAGAAGGGCCGCTGAGCATGTCTGCCGGTCACGACATCAACTATTTAGCTATTACAGGCGCGCTGCATGCCATCGGCACCAAGAACTCTGGCCCNGTTCCACCCTTGAATATGGTCGCCGATTACGGTGGAGGCGGCATTTTCCTAGCATATGGAATTCTGGCAGGAATTATCTCTGCTAACAAAACTGGAAAAGGCCAAGTGGTGGACGCGGCTATGACCGACGGGGTTCCTCTGCTGTTGGGTGGAGCACATGCAAGGCTGGCTATGGGGTTGTGGCGCGACGAGCGCGAAGCAAACATTCTGGACGGCGGCGCTTACTTCTATGGAACCTATGAATGTTCCGACGGCGAGTGGATTTCTATTGGTCCGATTGAGCCGGAGTTTCATCAGTTGTTGTTGGAGAAGTTGGAGCTAACCACAGCGGCGGAGTTTATGGATCAGAACAACCCCGATACTTGGCNCGCNGCCCGCGCCAAGTTACGCGAAATCTTCAAGACCAAGCCGCAAAAACACTGGTGCGACCTNATGGAGAACACNGATGTCTGTTTCGGTCCTGTCCTCAGCCTATTGGACGCCCAAAATCACCCCCATAACAAGGCCCGTGGCACGTTCGTCAATATCGCCGATACTATGCAGGGCGCGCCTGCNCCCCGCTTTTCAAGAACACCGGCGGACACACCCACGCAACCACCACTNGCGGGNGAGCACAACCATGAAGTCCTTTCAGAGTGGGGCTTCGACCATGTAACGATCCGCGCCTTGAAAGACTCGGGCGCCATCTAGGGAGAGCATCGAAACATGAGTGTAGGAATTCACGAATTCGGCGGTTACGTACCAATCCAGCGATTAAAACGCAAGGCCATCGCCGACGCCAACGCCTGGTTCAACCCGGCGCTGCGGGGGCTCGGCAAGGGTGAACGGTCTATCTGCAACTGGGATGAGGACTCCGTCACTATGGCCGTGGAAGCGGCACGCGATGCGCTTGGCGGCACTGGATCCGGCAGTATCGACGCCGTTTACTTTGCGTCCACAACTCTTCCATTTCAGGACCGTCAGAACGCCGGCATAATTGCCGAGGCGCTGCACCTGGGCTCGGAACTGCTAACCATGGACGTCGCGGGGTCGCAGCGCGCCGGCACAACGGCGCTGACCGCCGCACTTAAAGCCGCGGCGTCCGGCGACCGAATCATTGTCGCCGCCAGCGAGAAGCGCCGCACTAAGGCCGCCAGCCCTATCGAATTAACCGTCGGCGACGCTGCCGGCGCTTTGGTNATTGCCGAGGGTGACGGNGCGGCAAAACTTCTNGGACANGCCACNCANGCAGTGGANTTNGTCGACCACTANCGNGGNCAAGACGAAGCTTTTGACTATNTTTGGGAAGAACGATGGATCCGCGATGAGGGNTACAATAAAATCGTCCCNACTGCNGTTAACTCNGCGTTGGCNAACGCAGGGATCGGAGCCGCGGACGTCAATCACTTTATCTTCCCCGTAGCTGCGGGCCGAGTAGCCGGTGGCCTAGCGAAGAAACTTGGCATTCCCGACGCTGCCGTTCGAGATAATCTGCAGGGCACTGTGGGCGAAGCAGGCTCTGCACATTCCATCGTCATGCTGGTNCAGGCATTGGAAGAGGCAAAACGTGGCGATATNATATTGGTNACCAGCTTCGGCCAAGGTTGTGACGCCTTAATCTTCGGCGTCACTGACGCCGTCAACGATGCAAAGCCGGCCGCTGGCATTTCCGGCTCCATCAAGCGACGCCGGGAAGAAGAGAATTATAATCGCTTCCTCGGCATCAACAATCTGGTCAACATGGAACAAGGACTGCGCGCCGAGGTCGACAAACAGACCGGCATGACAACCCTGTTCCGCAACAAAGACATGATCCTCAGTTTAGTTGGCGGGAAGTGCTCCGCATGCGGAACGCTACAATATCCAAAGAGCAACGTCTGTGCCAACCCAAACTGCGGCGCTGTTGGCACCCAGGACGATCAGCCTTTTGCTGACATGCCGGCAAAACTGAACTCCTTTACCGCTGACAGCTTAACCTTCTCACCCGACCCGCCCGCCTATTATGGCATGGTCCAGTTTGAAGACGGCGGGCGCGGCATGTTGGACCTGACCGACATCGACCCCAATAGCGACTTGGAAGTGGGCCAATCCCTGCGAATGGTCTTTAGGATTAAGGAATTTGACACGAAACGCGGGTTCCGCCGATATTTCTGGAAAGCGACGCCCGACACGGAACAAGAAGGAGCTTAACTATGGCAAGCGGAATCAAGGATAAAGTCGCAATTCTCGGCATGGGGTGCTCGAAATTCGGTGAGCGCTGGAACGATAATGCCGAGGATCTGATGCTCGAAGCCTTCACCGAAGCACTGGAAGATGCGGGCATCGAGAAGAACCAGATCGACGCCGCTTGGTTCGCCACGGCCATCGAGGAACAACACGTGGGCAAGTCAGGCATCCCGCTTGCCATGGCNTTGCGCCTGCCCTACATCCCGGTCACGCGTGTAGAAAACTACTGCGCGTCAGGCTCCGAGGCTTTCCGAGGCGCGGTCTATGCAGTTGCCTCCGGCGCGGCGGATATCGCGCTTGCCGTTGGTGTCGAAAAGCTCAAGGACACGGGCTATGGTGGTCTTCCACAGCGTTCCCGTGGCGCCTTGAACGACCAGTTCTGGTCCAACAACTCTGCGCCTGGTTCCTTCGCACAGTTGGCCAGCGCCTACCAAGCTAAGCACGGCGTCGACAAGAACGACCTGAAGCGGGCCATGGCGCATATTTCCGTAAAAAGTCACGCCAACGGCGCCAAAAATCCGAAGGCGCACCTGCAGAAGGCTATCGACGAGGATCGCGTCATGAGCGCGCCTATGATCGCCGAACCACTCGGCCTATTTGATTGTTGTGGCGTGTCAGACGGATCAGCCTGCGCTATCGTAACAACNCCTGAGATCGCCAAGTCTTTTGGCAAGACGGACCTTATTACCGTCAAGGCCCTGCAGCTCTCAGTTTCCAACGGCACCGAGGCGCAGCACAACTCATGGGATGGCAGTTACTTCATGACTACCCAAACAGCAGCCAAAAAGGCCTATGAGGAGGCGGGCATAAAAGACCCCAGAAAAGAACTCTCTATGTTCGAGGTACACGACTGTTTTTCCATCACCGAGTTGGTGACTATGGAGGATCTATTTATCTCGCCTGAAGGTGGCGCCATCAAAGACATCATGGATGGTTTCTATGACTCGAATGGTTCCATTCCCTGCCAGATCGATGGCGGGCTGAAGTGCTTTGGCCATCCCATTGGGGCGTCCGGACTCCGGATGTTATACGAAATGTATTTGCAGATGTTGGGCCGAGCCGGTGCGCGTCAGCGCGAGGACAACCCGGTGTTCGGNCTCACCCACAACCTCGGCGGNTTTCCACATCAAAATGTCGCCGCTGTTTGNGTCGTCGGACAGGATGGCGCCTAAATTGCTTCAAAGAAACGGAGTGATCCCGTATGTTTTATGAGCCAAAGGATGGCCACGGCCTACCGAAGAACCCCTTTAACAGCTTAGTCGTCCCCCGGCCAATCGGGTGGATCAGCTCTGTCGACGGCCAAGGTAACGTCAACCTCGCTCCCTATTCGTTTTTCAANGGGGTCAGCTATCGCCCACCAACGGTAATGTTCGCGTCCGGTAATGGCGAAGTGGAAGAAGATGGCATTAAGGATAGCGTGCGTAACATCATTGAAACGGGCGAGTTTGTTCACAATTTCGTCACCTGGGATGTGCGCGATGCCATGAATCTCTCATCCGCCACNACATCGAAGGACGTGGACGAATTGGCCGCGGCTGAATTGACGCCGATCCCCTCAACACTGGTTAAGGCGCCCCGAGTTGCAGAATCGCCAATACACTTCGAGTGCAAGCTCGTCCATCACCTGGACCTGCCCAACACCACGGGTAATTCCAAGTACACAGTGATCTTTGGCGAAGTNATCGGAGTCCACATTGCCGATGAACTGATCAACGAAGAAGGCAGAATAGATATCGGCAAACTGCATCCCATCGCGCGGATGGGATATCAGGACTACACGGAAGTCACGGCCGAGACTGTTTTTACTCTGGAGCGTCCCGGTTTTCTCTCCAAAGACGATCTTTTTACATCGCAAAAGTAACCCGATGCAGCAAACTANTACCTCGCTTNGAATTTAGGTTCTCATGAACGNCANCGTCACNCTTGAAGTTTTTACCGACTATGTNTGCCCNTGGTGCTATCTTGGCGACAACCGGTTGAAAAAAATTAAAAAGGAGTACGACATCGAGGTTAAGCTAGTGCATTTTCCCCTGCACCCTGAAACGCCGGCCGAGGGCCGAGANCTGCAAGACCTGTTTCATTGCGGACCGGAAGAAATCGCGGANAAAAATAACCGCATGCGGGGTCTCCTTGAAGCAGAAGGACTNNTGTTCAAGGACAGGACNCACACNTACAACTCTCGCATTGCCCAGGAAATNGGAACTTGGGCCGAAACCNANGACGGTGGCGATGCCATCCACGATAANTTCTTTGAAGCCTATTTCGTCGAGGGCCGCAACGTTGGTGATACGAGTGTTATCCTGGATGTAGTCACCCAGACCGGCCTGCACACGGAAGAGGCTTACTCGGTAATCAAGGAACGACGTTTTAAGACCGCAGTCGATNGGGACTGGTCAAAATCACAACAATACGGCGTGACCGGGGTGCCAACTTTCATTGCCGCCGGCAAAGGCCTGGTCGGCGCTCAGCCCGTTGAGGCATTGGAGCACCTAATGTTGGAAATCGGTGCCAAAAAACGTAGCGCCGATATCAAGTAGCCAATTTCAGTCACGTATTCCAACGGCACCGGCGCCGACCAATTCGGTTACTGTATCATCGTCCAACCCCCAGTCGGATAAGACCTCAGCCGTATGCTCGCCGGGTTTAGGTGACGGTCCCTGGATGGCACTGGGTGTCCGGCTAAAACGTGGCGCCGGCGCAGGCTGGGTAACGCCCTCGTGCTGGACGAAGGTTTTTCGGGCATGATTGTGGGGATGATCTGGGGCCTCGCCCATTGTCAGGACCGGCGCGAAGCAAACATCAGTGCCTTCCAAGATGGCACACCATTGGTCTCGGGTCTTCTTCTTAAATACAGCCGCTAACTTTTTTTTCCATTGCGGCCAGCCCGTGCGGTCCATGCGGGCCGGCATCTCGGTCGGGTCGATATCCATNATCTCCATGAACTGATCGTANAATTCCACCTCGATTGGCGCGATGGAGATTGCCTTNCCATCCTTGGTCTCGTAATTGGCATACATGTGCGCGCCGCCATCAAACAGATTCGACTCCCGCTCATCAATCCACCAGCCTGCCGCGTGCAAACCGCGTGTAAAGCCCAGCATGGCATTGACCCCATCCAACATGGCTGCATCGATTACTTGGCCAAGGCCCGATGACCGTGCCTCCAAGACAGCTGCGAGGACACCGATGGCAAGAAAAGTACCTCCACCACCAAAATCGCCAATCAACGCAAGGGGTGCAGGCGGCGGTTTGCCGGCATTGCCAATAGCATGCAATGCGCCCGTTAATGCGATGTAATTGAGGTCATGGCCAGCCGCCCCAGCCAAGGGCCCATCCTGACCCCAGCCAGTAACCCGGCCGTAAACCAACTTTGCATTGCGCGCTTTGCACTTTTCCGGTCCAAGGCCCAAGCGTTCCATAACGCCTGGACGAAAGCCCTCAATCAAGGCGTCGGCCTGTTCAACTAATTTGAGAACCGTCTCGACACCTTGCGAGCTCTTGAGGTTAATAGCCACAGAACGTCGACCCCGCAGCTGCGGATCGACGTAGTTATCGTGTGCACGACCTGGTTTAGTGGGTCGGTCGATACGGATCACGTCAGCACCCATGTCGGCCAACAGCATGGCACAGAAAGGCGCGGGTCCCTTACCTGACATTTCAATGACCCGGACCCCGACTAGTGGGCCACTGGGCAATCTGGCACTCATACTTTCGCCTCTCGATCTCGAAGGATTTTGCGGTTAACCTTCCCCGCTGGTGTCTTCGGCAAACTGTCTACGAATTGTACGATACGCGGATACTCATGCCGGGATAAACGCTCCTGGGTGAAGGTCTGGATCTCCGCCGTGAAATCGTCATCGCCCTCTCGTTTCGAAACAACAAAGGCCTTCACTACCTGACCGCGTTCTTCGTTCGGCACACCAATGACGGCGGCCTCGTCCACGTCGGGGTGTTTCAGCAGCATGTCCTCGATTTCTACAGCACCCATTGTATACCCAGCCGAAATAATCACGTCGTCAGCGCGGCCGCCATGGAAGAAGTAACCATCCGCGTCCATACGGCCAAGATCTCTGGTAGGGAACCATTTGCCCCGACGCATGATCATGATCTCACCGGTCGTCTCTGGTGGACAGGGACGGCCCTTTGCATCGTGAATGGCTAGTTTCAGACCCGGTACCGGTCTTCCCAGTGACCCAGGCTTGATATCAAAATCTGCCGCGCCAGGATAAGACACCAAGATTACCCCGACTTCAGTGGTCCCATAAAAACTACCCGCCGGCGTCCCAAAGGTGTTCCGGATCCACTGATCGGTCTCCGAGTCCAGAGGTTCTCCAGTAAAAGATAGTTTTTCGATGGCGAAAACGAAATTAGAGGCAGCGTCGCTGCGACGCATCATCCGGTAATGTGTGGCTGCAGCCGACAAGTTTGTAATGCCCAATTCCGCCATACCTTCCATGCAGCGCTGGGCATCGAACCTGCCCGTATAGCTGGCCGTCTCTACGCCGAGGGAAAACGGCGCAATGGTTCCATGCCAAAGCCCGTGACCCCAGGCTGGCGACGACGGGGTCATGAACTTATCACCGGGGCGCACGCCGGTGGCATAAAGCGTCGACAAGGTCAGGGTCACCAGGGAACCATGGGAGTGACGGACAGCCTCCGGCAGCTCCCGCGTGGTTCCTGACGTGTATTGATAGACGGCAATATCCTGAGCTTCGGTTTCGGATGTAAAAACAGGGCTCTCAGAAGCCAGGGCTTCATCGAAATCAGGTCCTGAGGTTATTATTTCCAAGCCGTCAATACCGGCTGCTATGGGTGCCTTTTCGAGGTTGGTAACCAGCAGCTTCGGATCACAATCATTGATCCGAAGCCGCAATCCGTCAGGCCCAAATAAGGTGAATAACGGCACACCGATGCAGCCCGCTTTCATCGCTCCGAACAAAGCGGTGTAAAGCTCAAATGATGGCTCCAGCATGACCGCAATCACATCACCATGGGTCAGCCCACGCGTCCGCAGATGGTTGGCGAATTGTCCTGCACCGTCGCTCAGTTCGCCGAAGGTGTAGGTATCGATTCCACCATCCGCCCTGATCACATTGACAGCTACATCGTCGCGAGGATGGCGATCCAGACACTCGTGCGCGATGTTGAAACTTGTTTGGTTCCCATCAAAAAGTGCCCATAGCGCTTCCTTACTGTAATGACGCTGTGCATCGGCGTAGGTCGTAAAGTCAGTCAGAGGACGCATGGGCTGGATATTGACGTTTTATTGGATTTCTCGCAGCTATAATCTAGCAGGCTCAAGTAAACGACAACGCCAGCTCGCCTTCGAATGGTAAAAATGAAATGGTGAGATAGTAGAGCCCTATAAAACCGCCTGGACGGGGATATCCGGCATCCATTTACCATTTTTTGTCCATTGGCCGTCCTAATCGCCAGAATTTAACTCCGAGTGGCTTGCACCAATGCCAAAGATCTCCCCGACTTTCCCTGCAAGTAGAATCTTGGATGGCATTTTAGTTGTAACAACGATGCGCCAAGAGCTCATCGATAGGTAAGCATGCGCCTGTGTGAGATCGAGCAACATGGGCCGTATCTACAATGCATAAAACCTTAATCAAATCCAAAATCATTGCCACTGCGTAAAACCTTATACAAGCAATTAGAGATGGGTAATGGCCTTTGATTATAGTCCCCGCTGGCGCTAAGTGGCTTGGCCTGCTCGGCTTAACACCCTTTGTGATAATGACGGTTCTATCGGTCACTGATACATCGGTTTGGATCGATAATCCGGGGTTTGCCTTGCGCACGTATGGCGCGATCATTCTATCCTTTTTAGGGGGCGTTCAATGGGGTTTGGCGATTCGAAACAGTGACGGAAACGCCCGCACCCGGCAAGGACTCACTTCGATGCTCACCTTGTCTATTGTTCCCTCACTGATAGGGTGGGCGGGGTTGCTGATTGACAAGCCATTGAGCTTTAGTCTGCAGATCAGCGGTTTTGTCCTGGTCCT
>PARE01000032.1 GCA_002709525.1 Magnetovibrio sp.
CCGCTTGTTCCAAGATGGCTTGGCCCAACCCTTGGCCAACCCCACCCATTACCTGGCCATCGGCTAGAAGGGGATTGATAATGGTGCCAAAGTCATCAACGATCCAGAAATCCGTAACATCAATAACGCCCGTTTCCGGATCGACCTCCACCTCGGCGGCGTGGCAGCCATTGGGTATGGAAATGATACTACGCTCAAATGTAGAGCCCATATTCAGGCATCCGGGTAATAGATCATCAGGCAACGCCTCAGAATTAAAAGACACGGCTACGACCTCGCCCATACTCATGGTGTTGTTCGAGCCCGGCTGAAAGAAGCTGCCATCCTCGAAATCAACCTCGTCAACATCGCATTCGAATTGGTGGGCAGCGATCTGTTTACCAACTGCTTTGATCTCACCCGCCGTCTGACGCACCGCGTTCCCGCCCAATTCCATACCCCGCGAGCCGCCGTGACCGCCGCCCAACGGCGTCGCGTTTGTGTCCGCTTGAGTAAAGCCAATGTGATCCATATCTAAACCCAGATCCGCCGACAGGATTTGACAAAGCGCAGTTTCATGGCCCATTCCAGTCGAATGGCTGCCAACTGCCAAATGGACCGCTCCATCCTCAGAAAAATTTACCGTGGCGTGCTCTTTTGGCAAGCCGCCTGTACACTCCAGGTAGGGAGCGATGGCGAAACCGCGCAGCTTTCCGAGATTCGCACTTTTTGCCGCACGCGCAGCGAAGCCAGCCCGATCGGACATGGCGAGCGTTTTTTCAAAGACGGTCGGGAAATCACCGCAATCAACATCGAGGCCCATGGCTGTCTTTAGAGGAAGAGACCCCTTCGGCATAATATTCTGACGACGCAACTCAATGGGGTCAAAACCCAACTCGCGAGCCGCCTTCTCAATAATGCGTTCAATTTGGAACGACCCCTCAGGCCGCCCCGCGCCCCGATAAGGATCGAGGGGCGCAGTGTTGGTAAAACCCGCTCGAGCCCGATAATGCATAGTCTTGAAGGCGTAGACGCCCCCCTGGGTACGGGCCGAACCGCCAGTCGCTGTAAAAGCCCCCACAGTGCCGCAGTATGCCCCTATTTCCCCTATCGTTGTTGTCCGTAGCGCTCGAAAGGTACCGTCCGCGTCCAAACCCAGTTCTACGGTCGTGTACTGACTTCGCCCATGGGTATCCGATAGGAAACTCTCTGAGCGATCGTTCACCCACTTCACAGGCCGGCCCAAATTGCGCGCCGCATAAACCGTGACAATCGGTTCTGGATAAAGACTATTCTTGCCCCCGAAACCGCCGCCCACATCCGGCGCCACGTGACGCAGCTGGTCGTTCTTCAGATTCAAGATACTGGCCATGGCGGCGCGCAACGCGTGAATATTCTGCGTCGCCTGATAAATAGTCGTAATGCCGGTTTCAATGTCTGGAACCACAAGGGTGCCGCGCGGCTCGATCGGCGCGGCGGTCACGCGATTATTGTGCAACTCCAATGAGACAACATGATCGCAAGCCTTCAGCTCTGCTTCCGTCGCTTCACCGTCTCCAAGCTCCCAATGGACGCACAGATTGCCGTCGATGTCGTCGTGCAGCTGGGGCGCTTCTGGCTCAAGCGTCTTCACTGGATGAGTGACGGCCTCCAAGGGCACGTAATCGACTTCAACCAAATCTCGTGCTTCTCGGGCCGCGTCCAAGGTTTCGGCAATGACCATGGCCACAGGCTCGCCCACAAAACGGACACGATTCGCGGCCAAACAAGGCCGCTCCGGAACGGCGATAGGCGTGCCATCGGCGTTCTCTTTAACAGCCGAATTGGTAGGAATAACCCCAAATCCTAACTCAGCCCAATCCGCGCCAGTAATCACATCGACCACGCTCTCCAAAGCTAGGGCATCGGCCTTATCGAAGCCGTTAATAACGGCGTGCGCATAGGGCGAGCGGACAAATACACCCACAAGTTGTCCATTGGCGTTCATATCGTCGATATAGGTGCCCCGACCAGAGACAAACCGAATGTCCTCTGTGCGGCGCACGGACTCGCGAATTTTGACCTTGCTCATGGCAGTCTCCTAGCCAGCTTTGGCCACGGCGCGTTTGGCCATTACCGTCACAAGATGCGCCCGGTATTCAGCTGATGCGTGAATATCATTGTTAAAATCATCACTTGAAACGGGAATGTTCCCCACGGCGTCAGCACTGAAATCCGCAGCCAACGCCGTCTCCATCTTCACTGCCCTAAAAACGCAGGGCCCCGCCCCGGTAACTGCGACGCGAACTTCGCCTCCCGATTGGCTCACAAAGACCCCAACGATGGCGTATCGCGACGCCGGATTAGGAAACTTCATATACGCAGCCTTGTCTGGCACGGGGAAGCGGACTGCCGTGATCAATTCACCTTCCGCCAGCGCTGTTTCAAACAAACCCACAAAGAAATCATCCCCAGAAATTTCGCGTCGGTCGGTGACTACTGTGGCGCCCAAACCAAGCACAGCAGCCGGATAATCGGCCGCTGGGTCATTGTTCGCAACAGACCCACCGATTGTACCACGGTTGCGCACATGAGGATCACCGATCATGCCAGCCAAATCCGCAAGCGCTGGAATAGCGCCGGCCACATCCATAGAATTGTGGACTACTGCATGCGGCGTCATAGCCCCGATGGTGACCCAGCCGCCATCCACTGTAATCCCCCTCAAATCATCAATCTTCGCAAGCTCAACCACGTCGGATGGCATGGCTAGTCGCTGTTTGAGGACCGGTATCATCGTCTGCCCGCCGGCCATGAATTGGCCGTCATCTGCATCGGTGATGGCGGCAAGCGCATCCGCGATAGACTCGGGGCGGTTAAAGTTGAACTCATACATTTTTGCCTCCCAAGCCTTGCATCGCTCTAGCGCCAGCGACGATTGACTCGACAATGTTCTGATAGCCTGTGCATCGGCAGAAGTTTCCCTCTAACCCGTGGCGCACATCGGTCTCGGTCAGATTCGGGTTTTTCTGCGCCATGGCTACTCCCGTCATCACCATGCCCGGCGTGCAAAACCCACACTGCAAACCATGGTGTTCCCGGAAGGCCTCCTGCATAGGATGGAGAACATCTCCATCGGCAAGACTCTCAATGGTTTCTACGTGACAGCCCTCGGCCTGAAGGGCCAGCATGGTGCAACTTTTTACAGATATGCCGTCCACATGAACAACACAAGCG
Organism: Magnetovibrio sp.; assembly: GCA_002709525.1. Classification (GTDB taxonomy): domain Bacteria; phylum Pseudomonadota; class Alphaproteobacteria; order Rhodospirillales; family Casp-alpha2; genus UBA3470. The sequence continues at coordinate 3,196 of PARE01000032.1, forward strand.
CCGCATTGACTAGTGTCGCAGCCCACGTGCGTGCCTGTGAGACGCAGTTGCTCTCGGATAAAATCGACCAAGAGCGTGCGGCTCTCTATCTCCTCGCCAACGGCGGTGCCGTTTACGGTCATCGATACAGATGGCATTTGGGTTTGTCCTCCTTGTACCAGCGGGTCTGCCGCAGTCTATAGGTGAAAAAAGATAACTCGGCCACTAATTCTGGGAAAGGTCAGTTGCATTTCAGGTATTAAGATTATTCCAGGCGCGTGTACGGATTGAAGTTCCGACCCCTCTTAACTAAGTTTATTGTCGGCCGTTTCAAGAAATTTACAACTGGTCCCGACCCGAATTATGGAGAACGCCCATGAAGATGACCGACGAAATCCGCATCAAGGCAAGCCGCGAACAAGTTTTCGCCGCTCTCAACGATCCCGAGATCCTTCGCAGGGCAATACCGGGCTGCCAAGAATTGGATCAAACGTCGGATACGGAGCTCACCGCCACCGTGCTGGCTAAGGTCGGTCCAGTTAAAGCAACGTTCCGAGGTGCTGTGACATTATCCGACGTCAATCCGCCGGAAAGTTACATCATTTCCGGTGAGGGTAAAGGTGGAGCGGCTGGCTTCGCCAAGGGGAGAGCGAAAGTGTCTCTGGTTGAGGACGGCTCTGCCACCATCCTAAGCTATGAGGTCGACGCGGAGGTTGGCGGCAAGCTTGCCCAAGTGGGTGGTCGATTGATCGAGGGGACCTCCAAAAAACTGGCCGGTGATTTCTTCGAGACTTTCTCGGGCATCGTCGACTCGACTAAGCCCACTTTGGAGAAGCCTGCCCCGGCGTCAGCTACTTCGGAGCCAATGTTGTTGTGGGTGGAGGCAGCCCTCATAGCCTTGATCCTGTTAGTTAGCTTCGCTAACTAAACCGCTTTCCTGAGAACTTTGGTAACTTGGCCCATTACGGATAAAGCGATTTCCGCTGGCGTCCGAGCGCCAATATCCAAGCCGACGGGCGCATGGATGCGCGCTATGGTCGGTTCCAGCACCCCTTCGGCAATCAGCCGGTCAACGCGTTTTGCATGCGTACGGCGGCTACCGAGCGAACCGATGTAGAACGCCTCACTCTCCAACGCCACCAGCAACGCCGGGTCATCCAGTTTCGGGTCGTGACACAATGTCACCACAGCCGTGCGCTCATCCGGGGCTAAATCCAACATGGCTGTCGACGGCCAACGACGATCGATGGTAACACCAGGGAACCGTTCATCCGTTCCCCAGGTTTCGCGCGGATCGATGAGAACCACCTCATAGCCTGTTTCAGCCGCCATTTTGGCAAGGGCCTGCGCAATGTGTACAGCCCCGACGATGAGCATGCGCAAGGGTAGATTGAAAATGCGTACAAATTTGCGCCCGCCCGCTTCAGTCACCAGCATACCGCTTTGATCACCTACAAATCGGTGATTAAGTTCTTCGGACGTTCCTGGTCCCCTCTCATGCAGCGATGCTGCCCCGGTCTCGAGATCAGTCATCAAAGCCACTGCCCTCTTCATGACGCGGGCCGCCTGAATTTCGATAAACACCGATTGCAGGTTCTCTGACACCTTCTGCACGAATACCTGAATTTGCCCCCCGCAGGCCAGACCAACGCTCCATGCGTCTTCGTCGGAGACACCGAAGTCAAGGGTCGCCAAGTTATCGTTGCGGATGGCGGCCAAAGCCTCAGTGACGACCTCACCCTCAATACAACCGCCAGAAACCGATCCCTGAAACAAATTGTCGTCGCGGATTAAGAGTTGGCTGCCTACCGGGCGCGGTGACGAACCCCAGGTGGACACTACAGTTGCCAATGCAACCTCATGGCCGGCCCCGATCCATTCCAGGGCCTGGCTTACAATCTCCGTGTCGTCACGATGGTCAATGCTGAAGCTGGGCTTTGTCATGCGTATGTCCTTGATTGTGTTATCGCCAAGATATAGCAAGCTAAAGCGCAGAATTCACCTACATCACTTATTTTCTAAGTCTGAGTAAGGAAAAATATTTTGTCCGACCGGTTTTGCAAAACCTTCATCGCCGCCGTCCTTCTGACCGCCGGACTCTCGACTCGGGCAAGTCCACGCAACAAACTATTGGTAGCCATACCGGGTGATGANCCCGCTCGGCCAATGGTGCGCCGTTCAGCTGAAATTCTACTGAACAGTCGCGCCCNGTCCGTNACCGTCGTNACTGGTCATGAGGCGNACAATGTTCAAGCGGCNCTGGACGGGCTTGACGTNACCTTCATTCACAACCCGGACTACNCCATGGGNATGGCCAGCTCATTGGCCGTNGGCATCAAGGCGNTNCCNGATAGCGTGTCNGGCGCATTGATAGCGCTGGGAGACATGCCAAAGNTNGAAACTGCCACTGTGGACACGCTCATCAACGCNNTCGACGATACCANTGGACGGTCCATCTGCCTCCCAGTGCAGGACGGCAGGCGAGGGAACCCGGTGCTATTTGGCCGTGTCCATTTCCCGGCCCTCTCGGTGTTGACCGGCGACCGTGGCGGAAAGGCCCTCATCCAGGCTAATCCAGATGCCGTCAATGAGGTGGCTGTCGCCGACCCGGGCATCCACTTAGACTTCGACAATCCATGAGCGATGACGACATGGTCTTCCCAGAGCTGGCCACCAACTTCGCTCGCACTTGTGCCCACAACTTTTCAGAAGCTTTTGGCAATGAATACCCCAAAAAGTATTAATTCTCAGGGCCCATGGCGTTTCATCGAAGTCACCACCGAAGAGGCGCCCAAAAATCCAACCTCAATATGTGCTATTGCCCGCAGAGGCTAATACATAATTGGGGCTCTCATCTAGCGTACCGCAAGACCATTCCCAAAAGCCTTTAATCAACTGATCGGCACAGTTACCGAGAAAGACTGGGTAGTCGGGTCTCTCTTAGGCTTGTGGATTGGACCCAGGCTTGCTTTATCCCTCCGCAAAGCGGACGGACCCCCTCAGTTTCCCAAGGGGGTCCGATGGTGGGCACGGCTGGGATTGAACCAGCGACCCCTGCGATGTCAACACAGTGCTCTCCCGCTGAGCTACGCGCCCTCTCACATATAAAGCCAAATAATATCGCGCTTTATACACTAAATTATATCATTGATCACAGGTCCAACAACTTGTTATTGCCTGAGAATATGGCACGAGGACCCACCACGTTGTGCTGACCGGCTACAGAAAATCATTTAGGGATTATATATATTGGCAGATCATTATAGAATCTGCTTAGTAATTTTGAGGAGATTACCATGAGAATAAGGGCTGTTTTTCTCTCAATAGGTGTTCTACACGTCATCATCTATGTCGTGCTTCGAGCGGTAGGGGTTTAATGCAATATCTGACTAATTAGCGTTAACGTGATCAATGCTTCAAAAAACGATTTATAAACCTCCAACTGCTACGGCCTGCAACTAGTCTTCTCTTCGCATCACGCATGGCTACAGCAAGGTAATACTCGTGCAGATATGGGAAGCAGGATCTTCAATCAAATAGAATTTTTATGTCGTCTTTGAAAACGCCAAAATCTTCACCCATGATTCTTCCTCAATTTTGCGCTTCTACACCAGTCTACAAAGTTTTTGCCGTTTTCAAGTTTCCACATTACGAAGGAGGGGTTTTCCTGTGTAGAGGGAGACAGAGTGGTAACAGGAGAAAAACGTCCCATTGTTACTTGCCAGTCAAATGTGGTGATTATGTAGTAAGCTCGCCCTGGCGGTAACTCCTTATCTGTAAATTGAAACTTCGAGTGCTCAGGAAAAAATTTTAGTCGATCGTCGTCCCATCGACTGGCTATATCCGTCATAACTTTTTCACTGATATAGTCGCTACCTTGGCGTATTCCGAATTTCTTCCATTCAGCGTCAGACATCCAACCTTCTGCTTCAAGTTGTGATTGGAATTCATCGAGGTTGAAGGCACTTTCAATGGGAACTTCGTCGTTTTTCGACTCTCCGTTTTTGTTCTCTTCTTTTCCTGCTTCCTCCTCTTCCTGCTTGTTCAGAATCATGACGGCGAGAATATCTTCGATTTCACTATAAAGTTGGGCGTGACTGTTGGGCCCCAGTTTTACCAACACCGCTCTCAAATTATTTACGTCGTCGTGATTAAAAGTACTCGCATCATTTTCATCAATACCCCAACCGATGAATTCGTCCATCCATTCGCTTAGGCGTTTTCGAAGCCAAAAGTAGTAAGCGTCGTCAATATCATTTACCGCTTGAACTGCTTTATCGATATCTATCGCCATTGCTCACCCTCTCAGTCATAGCTTCTAGGAGAGGGATAGAAAACGCCGCTTGATATTCATTCGGCTGAACCTTTCTGTTCAGAGGCCAGCCTCAAGGCTCTCAATCGCTCGGTTTTTTCCTGCGCCTTCTCTGATCGGGCCGCTTTTTGTTTAATTAGGGCTTTATTGAGATTTTTTGGAGGTTTACTGTCTTTAAAGTCGCTTTGATCCCCGCGCTCTATCGCCGCAAACATTTTTTCATCGGCATTGTTTGGTCGTGTTGATCCCGATCCCATCAAACTACCCTCGCTGCTAATTTTCGCATAAAATGGTGAAGTGCTTTGTGCCTGACTTACCGGACGCCCAGCAAAATTTTCAAGGGCACGGTATGAACGCCCCCTCATGTAACGCTGAGTATAAACTTCCCAATGTCATCGTTCCAATATCATCGTTCGGTAAATAACCAACAGGAATAACCCGAGGATGGTCTGTATCACTCACACATGTTTTGTGGGGTCATATCAACCCTCAGGATCCCAGGTATACCGATGCCTCTATGTAACTCTTAAAAAACTTCTTAAGGGCGCCAATAGTAAGTTTATCGTCGTATTTTGGACTCTTTCAAACCCCTCTAAAGTACGATGATATAGGTCGGATCACAGCTTAACCATTGGCCCCCCATTTTTCTCCCAATCACCTATTGCACCAACATTTGAGACATTCTTATAACCCATATCTATAAGGGTTTTACCGGTCAACGCTGCCTGCCCGCCAGCGCCACATACCAGAATTATCTCTGACTCTTTTTTTAGCGCCTTGTTGTAGAGACCGGTAGCTTCATCGGCTACAAATTCGATTAGCCCTCTTTGTATCTGTAATGCGTCTTTAATCGTGCCTGTTTTACCGATGTCAGAGCTATCACGGACATCGATAAAAATTGCTGATCTCGATTTATGTTTTTCTATCGCCTCAGAAAATTCAATCTTTCTGACCACCGCATTGGCCTCATCAAGATAATCTTTAGCTGTTTTCATTTTACACTCCAAATTCGTTTGGCGAACTCGGCCAGAGGAAAGGGTGCTACTCAACCAACCTCATGACCACTTTATACCAATCACGTTTGCTCTATAGTATGTTAATTTAAATCGGCCAGCTCCTGGCAGGACTCCGATGTTATAAATTCCATTTACTTTAACGCAAGTGAACCGTAACCACTTCCCGTAATACCTGCAATGCAATCGGTCGTTGATAGTGAGCATCCAATCATCACTATACGGCCTCGAAACTATTCCGGCCGGGCACCACATATACATCTAGAGGGGCGCAAACAGGATAATTTAATTTAAGCGCAATCCATGGCGCTGAGGCCCGTAATTGCTGTATTGTAGCAATCTTAGGCAAATTGGCATAGCTAACCAATGATGTCTTAGCGTAGTTTCCATTACGTGCTATCGGCCTAGACACATATACTCGGACATAACGGTTTTAAAACATCAACGTCGGTAATCTCGCGGGCCAATTAGGGCAATGTTCATGGAGGGAAAATAATTGAGGTGGATAAGTCGGCTATTTTATTCGATCCTGTTATTCGCAGCAGGCTGGCTTTTTAATTTCTTGTTCGACATTCAGTTCGCTTTGGGTGTTGCAGCTGGTTGGCTCATGCGCGAGGGCTATTCGAACGCTGGCAGCGCATTGCTGGAACTAATTGATTAAAAATAATCATCGCCAACGCAGAAGGTGTTCTGGGATTAAGCCAGAATCAAGAGATAACGCATGAATGAATTATTATAAAAGTTCTTGGCGATACACACAGATACTGTGGAGATGGCAAAATGGACGAAAAACTAAATATGTCTATCAGACGGTTCCTAAAAAAAGTAGGCATTACATCACAAAACGAAATTGAAAAAGCCTGGAAGGACAACAAGTTAGTAAAAGTAAAAATGGTTCTGACAATTGAAGAGCTCGGCCTCAAACACACCATCGAAGGCGAGATAGGGGAAGACTGACCTTAGTCTTGTTCGAAAGTTGATTGAGGTCAAACTCAAGGAAATAGTCGGGACCCTGACCTTTCGGAACCGTTTTCTCGGTATTGGGTAAAGTGATAATCACTCAACTCTGCGAGGGTCTTGGCTCCAAAAGCCTGGCGAGTTACGCCAATAAAGCTGATTCCTAATCGGCCCGGCTGTGACGGGATTGTGACAGCTTAGAAAAGATTGCTATTCTTGATTATGATTGCACTTTATCCAATTAAAAATAGGGCATAAATGGTGGGCACGGCTGGGATTAAACCAGCGACCCCTGCGATGTCAACACAGTGCTCTCCCGCTGAGCTACGCGCCCGGAGTCTCATTTCTTACGACTTTTCCCTCTTTTTCATTCCCGCGTTTTTTACAAGACCTTCAGAGCAGTAAACCATTGCAGATCAGCTCCGGCACCGCCATCATGAAGTTCATGGAGATAAAAAACCCCACCGCATCCTGTTTAGACATCCGCCAGCCCTCCTCGCTAACGACGCCGGTTGTATTCTCCTCACCCCATTCTGGGCGCCATTACACGCGAGCTTTCATGGACCAATCTCGCCTGAAGGCCCACGTGCTTCGCCGTTCCGAGGACTCCTTCGTCGATGAGATTTTCGCGGCTGCACCTGAATTCGGAGCACCGCTGATCCGTGCGCTGTTTCCACGCGCCTACGTGGACGCCAACCGAGAACCATTCGAATTGGATCCGGACATGTTCGCCGACAACTTACCTGACTACGTCCGGACTCATTCACCGCGCATCGCCGCGGGGCTCGGAACGATCCCCAAAGTGGTCGCTAGCGGCGGCGCCATTTACGACCGGCCGTTATACTTCTCGGAGGCGCGGCGACGTATCGATGCAAATCACCGGCCTTATCACCGCGCGTTATCGCAGCTTCTAGAAAACGCCCGCCGTAAATTCGGTGTGTCGCTGTTGATCGATTGCCATTCTATGCCGTCACATCGCGCGCCTGGAGTAAGCGCCAAAGGCTTAGAGAACATCGACATGGTTCTGGGTGACTGTCACGGCGCGTCGTGCGCACCGGAAGTCACGAGACTGGCCGAGAAAATGCTTATGGAGGCGGGGTTCCAAGTGGTCCGCAACCGGCCATATGCGGGCGGCTATATCACCCGTCGATACGGGCGCCCCGAAGAAGGTCATCACGCCCTTCAGATCGAGATCAATCGCGCGCTTTACATGGATGAGTGCCGAATCGAACGCGGGCCGGAGTTACCGTGCTTGATCCGACGCATCACCCCTTTGATCAAGACACTCTCCCAAATCAGCCCGGATATTCTAGAACCCGACCCCCGTACGCTTCCAAAGGCGGCCGAATGACCGACGCCGAAAACCTGATCATCCGCGATGCACATGATCATGATATGGATGCGATCCAAGCCATCTACGCCCACCATGTGCGCTATGGCCTAGCCAGTTGGGAGGTATCGCCACCCAGCATCGCAGAAATGAGGGCACGCCGCGCAGCCATACAAGAAGGAGGTTTTCCCTACCGGGTAGCAGACAGGGCGGGTGAAGTTCTCGGCTACACCTATGCCAGCCAATACCGTCCTAGGCCAGCCTATCGAAACACGGTCGAGAACGCGATTTACGTGGCAGAGTCGGCCCGCGGCCAAGGTATCGGGCCGGTCCTTTTGGACGACATAGTCGAACAGTGCACCGCTCTAGGTTTCCGCCGCATGGTGGCGGTCATCGGGGACTCAGAGAACATTCCCTCGATCAAGCTGCACGAACGCGCCGGGTTTCAAATGGTCGGTGTCATTCCCGCATGCGGCTACAAGAGCGGCCGTTGGCTGGATCAAGTTCTCATGCAAAAGGCACTCGGCCCCGGCGATAGCGAGCCACCAGACTGTCATTCCTGATTTCCATCGATGCTAACCAGAACTGGCACCCAGTTTGCATCGCTTATCGCGGGAAACCGGTGGATACCATATGCAACTTCGCTTCATATCATGGTTCTGGGTCGGATTTATGCTTGTTCTAGCAACAGTTGAAGTGCGCGCCAATACAACCCAAGATACTGGAAATAAATGGAATATATGCATTACCGCTGTCAAATCCGCTGAACGTCTTAACGCCATCCCATTGCATCTACTGAACGCCATCTCGAAGGCGGAGTCAGGGCGCTGGCACACAGGAAAGAAGGCAAATATTGCCTGGCCCTGGACCGTAAATGCCAACGGCGCAGGTAAATTCTTTGACACGAAAGCGGAAGCCATAGCGGAGGTAGAATTCCTAATGACCGAGGGCGTCCGAAACATCGATGTCGGCTGCATGCAAATCAATTTGCAGGCTCATGCCAACGCCTTCGCAACCATCGGAGACGCTCTCGATCCCCCAACGAACGCGGCCTACGGGGCCAAGTATCTGAAAACCATGTATCAGCGTACGAACAACTGGTTGAAGGCCGCCGGAGGCTATCATTCCATGACCCCGCACCTAAACGCTAGGTACCGGGCCAAGGTAGGCCACATTTGGAACGAACTTCGTCGCCTGAGTGCACCCGAGATGGCGGCCGCCACGCGCGAGGGTGCGGATGACCCGGCTCATGACAAGCCAAAAACCCGTCGCTACAGGGCCAGCGAAATCGATCACGAGCGCATCAATCGCTTGAACCAGCACTTCCGACAGCGCCGAGAGCTATCGGCCAATGGGTTGAACGGCGATTTTTATAACCGGCGCGCCAATGCACGCCGGCAACAGATAGCCGCTTGGCGCAATGCCCAAGCCCGTGGACAAGACCTAAGCGTGCTAGCCGGCATCCGCCAAGCCGAAAGCGCCAAACGCCGACAACGTAACCGGGTCGCGTTTGGGAAACAGGAACTCAAAGCTGTATTCGCCCAACGTCGCCGCCAGCAGTTGAATGATTGGCGGGCGCGTTTCGACAAGTGATCAACGGTGCATTAACCCAGTGTGGCTGAGCTTTCGCGCGGAGCAAAGGCATAATACCTTCAGTTTGTAAATTCTCGGAGCACGTGGCCGGGACGATGATCGCTAGCAATGAGTCCTTGTTCATCAACAACCCGCACGCCGTTAACCCATGCCCCTAATAGTCCTTTGCCGTCTCGGACCAGGCGTGAGGCGCCAGCGGGCAAATCGTAAACTCGGGTTTTTAAGCCTCGGCCAACGGTCTCTTTGTCGAACATGATTAAATCGCCCTGATATCCCTCCGCCAAACGACCGCGATTGGGAATACCATAGATATCGGCCTGAACTGAAGTTAAGGCTGCTACGGCCTCGGGCAGGGTGAAGTCGCCACGCTCGCGGGCCCAGTGGCCAAGCAGATGCAGGCCGAAATCGGCATCGCAAAATAAGTGCAAGTGCGCGCCCGCATCCGCCAGTCCAATGGTCGCATTTCTATCCTTCAAGAGCTTGATTACTTGGTCTTCATCGGCGTTCAAGATTTGCGCGTTAAACAAGGTTTCAAAGTTCTCTTGAGCACCGAAATCTAGGAGCCAGTCTAACGGATGCTTCCCCGCCTCATCCGCCAGATCAGCCAACATTCGGCCCTCTAAGGCGCGATTCTCATCTTTAGCAACCTCAACTACCTCTAGCTTGTCCCACTGATCCGTGAACCGGTTCAGCGCCTTCGGATCAAGAAGCTCCGCCTTCATCGCGGTTCGGAAATCTGAATTGGCGTAGAAGGCCGCCAGGCTCTCTAAATCGTTGTATAGCGAGATCGCCGGCCGCCAGGCTTCCAGAGCCTCAAACAAATAGGCGCTGCGTAACGTAAAATCCATGCTTATGGCTGTGCAAGCGACTTGGCCAACCATACGCCGGCCACGCCTTACGGCATCACCAATGGCGCGCATATCATCAAATGCTCGGTCCGGGTTGGCATGATCGTATTGGATTGCCGCGACAGCCACTGGTCGGCCGGTGGCAGCAGCGATAGTCTCTAGATAATCTACAGGGGTCGTGCGCCCTTTCGTCAGCATGAATAAACCGCGGGCCTCTTCTCCCAAGACGCCGACCAGCGCCTCCAATTCGGATTTCGCGGCGAACCTTGACGGCATGGGCATGCCACCCCAGCCGTTATGTCCCTCGAAAGTCGAGGTTGCAAACCCTATAGCGCCGGATTTAAGAGACTCACGGACGATTTCACGCATTGCATCAATCTCTTCATTCGTGGCTTCGCGCTCCGTCGCTGCGGCCCCCATGACCCAATTTCGGATCGAAGAATGGCCACAATAGACCGCCACGTTGGGCACCACGCCACCACTCTCCAAGAGCGACATGTATTCGTCGAAGGTCTCGTAACCCTTGTTGGTACCAGTCAGCAGGGCATCCAAAGACATACCCTCCACCTGGGTCAGATTTTTCAGGATCAGCTCCCGATCACCGAGCCGGCAAGGCGCTATGGTGAATCCACAGTTACCCATCAATAACGTCGTTACGCCCAGTCCAACCGACGGCGTGGCGAAAGCATCCCAAGTAATTTGCGCGTCGTAATGAGTGTGATTATCAATTATACCCGGTGCCACGACTGCACCCTGAGCATTGATCTCTTTGCGGGCCAGACCGACATCGCTGCCAATAGCGCTAATCACTCCATCCGTCAGCGCCACTTCACCAGCGTAAGTTGCCACACCTGTTCCGTCGCAGATCTCAGTGTTGCGAATCGCTAAATCATGCATTTTTCGACCTCCCCTCCTTGTATCAAGCGGGTCTGATTAAAAGCCCGAGTAAGTCGGCATGCCTACCAGCATTCGTTTCAAAAGCTATTAGGTTAGAATTTGCTTAACGCTCCTGATTGTTCAAAGGAAGACCTCTGAGAGATCTCTCCGCCCACGTACGCGGCGCGGAGTTGATGATCGCCAGCATCGCTGGCTTCGCCATCAACGATTCTTGAGTGAAAACGCTAGCAGACACATTTCCCGTCTATCAGGTTATGTTTCTGCGCGGTCTATTCGCTTCCTCATTTCTCATACTGCTCGCTTGGCAGGGCGAGGTTCTTTAGCCTACGGTCGCGCCCAAGGACCATAAACGGATCATTTGGCGCACCTCAAGTGAGATTAGAGCGACCAAACGTCAGTGATAGGATGAGCCCCAGCCTCGTTCAAGCTTCGCGCTTGACAGCTTGGTTTCCTTGTAAGTCTCGAGATTCCAAATTTTCGAGCGAGGGTGGTCACATGATGATAATATGTCGCATGGTGTGTAACCATCGAACCCAACCCTAGTTGATATTTTTCTCCTAGCGATATGCAAACATGAGAGTGCACCCCTACTCTCCTAGTCATCCCGAGACCTTAATCTGAATTGGTCGCTACCAATACGTCAATTAAGGCCAGGCCGTATCGGGTGGTAGCGACATCAAGATTGCTTCTGTATTTCCACCTGTTTTCAACCCAAACAGCGTGCCTCGGTCGTAGAGAAGATTGAACTCCACATAGCGTCCACGCTTTACCCGCTGCGCCTGGCGTTGCTCATTCGTCCATGGGTGGTCCATCTTGGTCCGTGCCAGGAGCGGATAAGTCTCCAGAAAGGCCCGACCCACATCTTGTGTAAGAGCGAAGTCGGCTTCCCAGTCGCCCGTGTTGAAGTTGTCGTAGAAGATCCAGCCGACGCCGCGCGCCTCGTTTCTATGGGGCAGGAAGAAGTATTCGTCGCACCATTTTTTGAACTTTGGATAGTAATCCTCACTGTGGGCGTCACAGGCACGCTTGTAGGCACGGTGGAATTTCTGCGTCTCCTCCTCTTCCGGGAAAACCGGCGTGAGGTCTCCGCCGCCACCGAACCAACCGCGGGTGGTAACGATCATTCGAGTATTCATATGCGCCGCCGGCATCAGGGGCGAGCGCGGATGGATTACCACAGAGATACCCGACGCCCAGAACCGTGGGTCCTGGGACGCTCCCGGGACGTTTTTACGAAACTCCTCGGAGAACTCGCCCCATACAGTCGAAACATTGACACCAGCCTTCTCGAATACCCGGCCTCGCAGGATCGACATAACCCCACCGCCGCCTGCAATCGAGGAATCGTCAGAGGCTGGGCGTTCCCAAGATTTACGCTCAAAGCTCCCAGCTTCACCTTCAGATGAGGCGTTTGGGCCCTTTACATCCAATTCCACGGCCTCCAGGGCCGCGCACAATTCATCACGAAGCAGCTCGAACCAAGCCTGTGCCCGGTTCTTTTGTGTATCGTTGCCATACTCGTTAGGCATGAGGATCAGTCTCCGGATTTGGGAAGGCATTTAACTGACGAAGCGCCTCAGCCGCAACCATCGCCGCCGAGACCGCCATGTTCAAGGATCGCATACCCGCCGCCATAGGAATAGTTAGGCGCGCATCGACAGCCTCATGAACGTAGCCTGGTACGCCCGCCGACTCCCTGCCCATGATTAAAATGTCACCCCGCTGGAAAGCGTGATCCGTATAGTTGTGGACAGCCTGGGTGGTCATCAGAATACGACGGTAGCCGGGATAAGCAGCCTGAAAGTCATGCCAATCCAAGTGCCGAGTCAGGACCACTTGTTCCATATAGTCCATGCCGGCGCGACGCATGTGCTGTCCACCAAACACAAACCCACAGGGCTCGATAACCTCACAAGCCACCCCAAGGCACGAGCAGGTGCGCAATACAGCCGCCGTATTCTGCGGAATATCAGGCTGGAAAAGAGCCAGACGAACGGCCGGTTCCATTGCAGTGTCCTCACAAGCGGTTTTAAACCAAGGTAACGCGTATATTTGCGTCATCTGTCAAGGCCCGAGCAGGATTTGGCACTGCGTTTTAGAAGCAATCTAGAGCACCCCTAAAAATCGGCCAAAAACCTTGAACCACCGACATTATCCTTTATATGTTGGCAGTGTGATATATGCCCGTAATTTCGAGGCATAGTGAGGAGTTTTTATGGCCGAATTCGCGGCGCGATTAACGGCCAAATCGGAGTTCAGAGAGGGGAACCCCACATGAGCGATAACGCGGAACCAGCCGGCTCGGCCGAATTCGACGATAAAACACGGCGTGACTTCTTGTTCACGACTACGGCTACGGTAGGTGCCGTCGGGGCGGCTGTCGCCGTTTGGCCCTTAATCGATCAAATGAACCCAGCGGCTGACACCTTGGCGCTCTCGTCGACTGAAGTGAACCTAGAGCCCATAGTGGAAGGCCAGAGTATTACTGTCGTGTGGCGGGGTAAGCCCGTTTTTATCCGCCATCGCACGGCCCCCGAGATTGAGGCCGCACAGAAAGATGACAAAGCCGACCTACCCGACCCACAGGCCGACTTAGACCGGGTCCAAAAAGCAAAATGGCTTGTCATGGTGGGAGTTTGCACCCATTTCGGATGTATCCCTTTGGGGAACAAGTCTGGTGAAAGCAAGGGTGAGTTCGGTGGCTGGTTTTGCCCCTGTCATGGTTCACATTACGACACATCAGGCCGTATTCGAAAAGGCCCTGCGCCAAAAAATCTTGAAGTGCCAGACTATAAATTTCTGTCCGACACGCAGCTCAAAATTGGTTGAGGAGCACCCTCATGAGTGACAAAACAATGAACCCGGTGATGCAGTGGATCGATTACCGTTTACCGATATTCACCCTCATCAATCATGAGTTACACGAATATCCGACTCCAAAGAACCTGAACTACTGGTGGAACTTCGGTTCGCTGGCAGGGATCGTCCTGGTCATCATGCTAGTTACCGGAATTGTGTTGGCGATGCACTACACTGCGCACGTAGACTTGGCCTTCGGATCCGTAGAGCGGATCATGCGCGACGTTAATTACGGCTGGCTAATTCGCTACATCCACATGAACGGCGCGTCGATGTTCTTNATCATCGTTTATATCCACATGCTTCGCGGCCTCTACTTTGGCTCTTACCAAGCGCCACGCGAACTACTCTGGATGATTGGCGTGTTCATTCTGTTAGCCATGATGGCCACCGCGTTCATGGGCTACGTCCTGCCGTGGGGCCAAATGAGCTTTTGGGGCGCCACAGTGATCACCAATCTGTTCTCAGCAATCCCGTTGGTAGGCGACAGCATTGTAACTCTTTTGTGGGGCGGTTTTAGCGTCGATAACCCACTATTGAACAGGTTTTTTTCGCTGCATTATCTGTTGCCCTTCGTGATTGTCGGCTTGGTTGTGTTGCACATCGTTGCCCTGCACCAACATGGGTCTAATAACCCCATTGGCATTGATATGAAGACCGATCAAGACTCGCTACCCTTTCATCCATACTACACGATTAAGGACATGCTTGGATTGGGTGCATTCCTCACATTTTTCGCATTCTTCGTGTTNTTNGCTCCNAACTATTTCGGGGAAGCAGATAACTACATAATGGCGGACGCTTTGCAAACACCCGCACATATAGTGCCGGAATGGTATTTCCTGCCGTATTACGCAATNTTGCGCGCCTTCACGGCGGATTGGTTTGTCTATAACATTCTATCTTTAGGTGGTTTCCTCATGACCGCCAAGCTGATGGGCGTGTTAGCCATGTTTGCCTCCATCCTCCTTCTTTTGTTCTTGCCCTGGCTCGATGGTTCGAAGGTTAAAAGCTCTCGGTTCCGTCCCGTGCACTCCATGTTCGTCTGGATTTTTGTATTGGACTGTATCGTTTTAGGTATCTGCGGCGCTAAACCGGCAGAGGGTATGTGGCTCATCATCGGACAAACGGCTACTGTCTATTACTTCGCACATCTGCTCTTTATAATTCCCATTGTCAGTCGTCTTGAGCGACCGATGATGCCACCAGAGAGTATCGCTGCGTCGGTCATGACAAAGGCTGCAGCTTAGAGATAGGACCATTGGGGATAACATGATCACACACATGAGACTCATTGTATTGGCGGTCGCCNTCGTTGGTGTCGCAACGGTAAGTTCTTCAGCCTCATACGCCGCTGGCNACGCCCCACAACCCCCCCGTGAGAATTGGTCATTTTCTGGACCTTTTGGCNCCTTCGACCGAGCATCGGCGCAACGTGGCCTTCAGGTCTACCGCGAAGTATGCGCCGCCTGTCATTCCCTAAACCTGGTGAATTTTCGTCATTTGACTGGTATTGGCTACAAGGAAAATCAAATCAAAGCCATGGCGGCAGAAGTGGAAGTCACCGACGGCCCTAATGACGAAGGAGAGATGTTCGAGAGGTCAGGTATTCCTGCAGATCGCTTCCCATCTCCCTACCCGAACATTAAGGCGGCGGCGGCGGCAAATAACGGCAAGGCGCCGCCAGATTTATCTTTGATTGCAAAGGCACGAAATTATGGCGGCGACTCGGCGCTACGCTTCTCAATCAAGCAACCAGCTGGCTTCTCGCTTGGCGCGGATTATCTNTACGCGTTGCTAACTGGCTACGAAGATGCACCACCGGGCTTTGAGGTTGCAGAGGGCGGCGCCTACAATAAATACTATCCCGGTCACGTCATCGCAATGTCTGCGCCCCTGGCCGATGAAGCGGTTGAATACCAAGACGGTACAAAAGCCACGGTCGCCCAAATGGCAAAGGACGTAACGGTGTTCCTCTCATGGGCCGCGGAGCCAGAGTTGGAGGCTCGTAAGTCCATGGGAATCAAGGTGCTCNTTTTTCTTATTATTATGACCGGCCTTCTATACGCAGTTAAACGCAAAGTCTGGGAGGATGTGCACTAGCTTCAACCCATCTGGAATTGGCTTAGAAACGGCCCTTTGGGGCCGTTTTTATTTGCATGATCAGAAGCGGTAGCCAGCGTAACCCTATCGAATTAGAATGTGGTGTTTGTTCATTAAGCAACAGATCGCGCAATGATCCGGGATTATGCAAAACATACTAATTCGACTAAACATCTCTGGAGNTCTTCATGACTGACCAATTTCCTGCGTTCAACCACGCGGAAGCAGTTTCAAATTTTTNCCTATCCATCCCAGACGATTTCAATTTTGCATTTGACGTTGTCGGCAAACGGGCAACCGAGGCGGATAAAACCGCCCTTATAGCGATCGACCGGACGGGGGAGAGGGCCACCTACCACAGTTACAGCGACCTGGATAAGGCATCAAACCGGTTCGCCAATGCACTCATGACAATGGGGGCCCGAAAAGGAGATGCAGCATTGGTCGTGCTGCCACGGATTGCTGAGTGGTATCACGTGCTTCTGGGCTGCTGCAAGACCGGCATCATCGCCATGCCCGGCACAAATTTGTTAAAATCTAAAGATCTTGAGTACCGCATCAAACGTGCTGATGCCAAGTTGGTGATCGTGACGACGACGCACGTGGACGCCATTGAGGAGATTATGGCGAATTGTCCAACCCTGGAGCATTTGATCTTGGTCGGTGATGAGCGTGAGGGATGGTTGGCATTTCAGGCGATTTGTGCATCAGAACGCGATCAGGTTGACCGCACTGCGCTTCCCAAAACTCGGGCCGAAGAGTTAATGCTAATCTATTTTACATCGGGAACGACGGCTAACCCAAAAATGGTTGGGCGGGATCATGCCTACGCTCTTGCCCATTCCATCACTGGTGACTACTGGATGGACCTAAAGGAAAATGATGTCCATTGGACATTAACCGATACAGGCTGGGCGAAGGCGGCTTGGGGTTTGCTTTATCCTCCACTGTTAGCGGGCTCGGCCATCTTGCTTTACGACGGCGAAGGTTTTGACCTAGACATACATCTAAAGATCATTGCCGAACAAAACGTCACCACCTTCTGCGCNCCCCCCACCATTTACCGTGTTTTTGCACAATCGGACACTTCAGAGGCTGACTTTAGTTCATTACGGCATTGTTTCGGCGCCGGCGAGCCCCTGAACCCGGAAGCAATGCGGGCCTGGAAAGATGCCACCGGGTGCGATATCTACGATGGCTACGGCCAGACCGAAACTGTCAACATCGTTGCTAACTTTCCTGGCATGGAAATCCGTCCAGGCTCTATGGGCAAACCCTGCCCCGGATTAATAGTCGATGTCATCGATGACGAAGGGAGTATCCTNGATGANGACGAAGTNGGCCATATCGGCGTAAAAATCACCGACCCCTATCCGCCTGGCTTATTTCGTGGATACTACCGAGACGACCTGGAGACGGCNAAATCCTTTAGAAANGGCTGGTACTANACGGGNGACACGGCAACTCGCGACNCCGATGGCTATATCTGGTTTGTTGGCCGTTCNGATGACATTATTTCATCGGCTGGATATCGCATTAGCCCATTTGAGGTCGAGAGCGCGCTCATCGAACACCCTGCTGTAGCGGAATCTGCNGTCGTCGCCAAACCTGATGATTTGCGTGGAGAAATCGTTTTCGCTTTTATCATACTCGCAGTCGGTCACGAACCTTCGGATGAACTGGTTGAGGAGATCCAGGGTTTCGTAAAGAATCTGACCGCACCCTACAAATACCCGCGACGAATTGAATTCCGACATGAATTACCCAAGACTATTTCTGGAAAAATCCGACGCGTCGAACTTCGCAATGANGCCCGCNACCTGCCNTANANGTGNGGCATAGCATGNAAAATAATNTCNCCCCTNAGGCCTTGTCGGGNTACATGGCGGCCAGTGCCGCNGTCGAAGGCTTGGCTACACCGCGCTCNGTGATCAGTCCTGTCACCAACCGCGCCGGGGTTACATCGAAGGCATAGTTGGCCGCGTTAACCCCGTCGGAAGTCAGCTGTACCGGGACAATACTTCCGTCTTTAGCCTTACCTATAATCTCGGTGACCTCGGTTTCATCGCGGCGTTCGATAGGTATGTCCTTTATTCCATCATCGACAGTCCAATCGATGGTTGGCCCGGGNAGACCGACGTAGAATGGAACACCATTATCGTGCGCGGCAAGGGCCTTTAAATAAGTGCCTATCTTATTACAGACATCGCCCGCTGCGGTCGTCCTATCCGTGCCAGTGATACAAAGATCGACCAAGCCGTGCTGCATTAAATGCCCACCAACATTATCGACGATTACAGTATGCGGCACACCGTGCTTGCCAAGTTCCCAAGACGTCAGACTTGCCCCCTGGTTACGAGGGCGGGTCTCATCAACCCACACGTGGACCGGAATTCCAGCGTCATGCGCCTTATATATCGGTGCCAGTGCCGTGCCCCAATCCACCGCCGCCAACCAACCGGCATTGCAGTGGGTCAGGACNTTNACGCCACCATCTTCCAGTGNTGGCTTGCCTTTGGCGNTCCAGGCTGTCTCGATAAGGGGCTTNCCATTATCGCCGATGGCCGAGCAAATGCCCACATCCTCATCACAGATCTGAGCGGCCCGATTATAGGCTGCTTCCTTGCGCTCACTNGGCAACAGTGNTGCCAGNAGGGTGTNCATCTNATCCAGTGCCCAGCNAAGGTTAACAGCTGTCGGNCGCGTCNCNTAGAGAGCGTCNCGGGCCTTTGCAATAGCNTTATCAGAGGGGTCCATGTGNACCGCCAAGGCCATGCCATAGGCGGTCGCTGCACCGATCANNGGCGCGCCACGCACNCGCATGTCACGGATCGCCGCNCANGCATCATCAAGGCCCTCCAAGCGCAAAGTGACAAACTCATGCGGAAGTTTGGTTTGATCGATGATCTCCACGGCCCAACCATCATCGGCCAGCCAAATAGTGCGATAAGGAGCGCCATCAACTTTCATGCGTAATCCTCTTTTCAAAGTAGATTATATCAAAGCCGTCTTCAGAGACTCGTGAAGTTTCGACGTAGCCAAGCTGGGGATAAAAGTTCAAATTTTTGATTATATTGACATTGGTATAGAGGAAAAGGCGGGCCAAGCAATTATCATCAGCCTCCTGTTCCGCGAAGTGCAACAAAGCCCGGCCAATTCCCTCACCTTGGTGATCTGGATGAACAGCCACGTTCTCAATGAATTGGCCTGCGTCCTTCTCATAAGTCGCTATATAGCCAGCTGCAATACCTGAGGCTTCTGCTACATAGGCGACACCCGCCGCAACATAGGCTGCGAAATCAGAAACCATGGGCGCGGGTTTTTGACCCATCCGCACAACGTAGGGAGAGTAGGCTGCTTTAGCGATCTGGGAGAGCGTCGACACATCACCAACACTCGCTCTACGGATCCATACCCCTGCCAATGGCTCAGCCGCCTAACACCCGTCCGGCGACAGCGTCGAGTCTCTTGACCATCTCTGGATCACGGGCATCGGGCGCGGTGATGATCGCTGTATCCAATGCCGTATGACAACCTGCGTGGCAGCTTTCATCACGGCCGGCCAGCTTCGGCGTCACGGCCTTGATGAGCGCACGCGCCTTATCGGCATTCGACATAAGCACCTGGATGATGGCATCGACGGTAACGTGATTATGGTCTGGGTGCCAGCAATCGTAATCCGTTACCATGGCGACGGTGGCGTAACACATCTCGGCTTCACGAGCGAGCTTCGCTTCTGGCATGTTCGTCATGCCGATCACGTCACACCCCCAAGACCGGTAAAGCTCAGATTCCGCCAACGTCGAGAACTGCGGCCCCTCCATTGCGAGGTAAGTGCCCCCCATCTGATGCGGTATGTCTAATTCGGCGCAAGCCTCCTGGGCAAAGGCCGCCAGACGCGAACAGATAGGATGCCCGAGGCCCACGTGAGCGACTAGCCCGGTCCCAAAGAAAGACTTCACGCGCGCGAAGGTTCGGTCAATGAATTGATCGCAGATCACAAAAGTACCGGGCGGCAGCTCCTCCTTAAAGGACCCGCACGCAGAGACAGATAAAATCTCCGTCACGCCAGCTCGTTTCATGGCATCAACGTTAGCGCGGAAATTCAACTCCGAGGGCGGCACGCGATGACCCCGGCCATGTCGAGGCAGAAAAACTAATTTCTGGCCATCCAATTCGCCAAATAGGAGTTCGTCAGACGCTTCCCCAAACGACGTTTCGACACGGTCCCAATGGGTATTCGTCAGCCCATCAATCTCATAGACGCCACTGCCGCCGATAACGCCAATGACAGGCGGCGTTCCTGGAATTGCGACCATTAATCGTCAACCGGCCAAGACGTCATCAAAGAGCCGAATCGTCCGCATCCCCGCGACATTTGCAGCGCGCGGGTTAAACTGGCCACGCTGGTCGCAATGGAAACCATGATCGGCTTCATAGACGAAAATCTCAGCGCTGGGATGCCGAGCCTCAATGACCTCTACATCTACCATGGGGATGGATGCGTCTTCCCGGCCAAAGTGTGCAATCGTCGGACATTTTAGTTCTTCGTCATTGTAGTCGATAATCCCACCACCATAATATGCCACGCTTGCATCCACATTCAAACGGCAAGCAGCCATCCACGCAATAAAGCCACCCCAGCAGAAACCGGTGATGCCGACCTTACCCGCGTCGGCGACGTTTTCACGCGCGGCTTCAACATCTGCCAGGACCTTGTCCAGTTCAGCGTTGGCCTGGGCCTTGAGATCACGCCCGACGGACATATCGTCAGCGTTGTAACCACCATCAAAATCTTTGTGCCAACGATCAAAAAGAGCCGGCGCAATCGCCGTATAGCCGACATTGGCGAACCTCTCGGTCACATCGCGAATATGTCTGTTCACACCGAAGATTTCCTGGACAACAATGATGGCTCCCTTCGTGGTACCGCCAGGATCGCAGCGGTAAGCGTCAAATTTGAACCCATCCGATGAGATTAAAGTGATATCTTGGCCCATGGGTGCCTCCCCTATTCATTCTCCATCCTCAAGCTATCCCAAGTGCCGCGCAAACGAAACAAGAAGACGGCCAGTATTTCGAGCCAAAAGATGCGGCTAACTCTGCCTAAATTGTCAGGCTATTTTAGCCGAACTTAACCAGTAATAATTTTTATTTTGACCGACATCAGCTTAAAAAAAACTTATCATAATATACCACTATACGTTGAATCGAAACAGCAAGATATCGCCGTCCTGAACGACATAGTCCTTGCCCTCCTGACGCATCTTTCCAGAATCCTTGGCAGCCTGCTCACCTCCAAATTCCACGAAAGTTTCGTAGTCGATGGTCTCTGCCTTGATGAAACCTCTTTCAAAATCCGTATGGATAGCGCCAGCTGCCTGCGGCGCCTTGACGCTTCGCTTAACCGTCCAGGCGCGAGTCTCCTTCGGCCCAGAGGTAAAAAACGTAACCAAGTCAAGAAGACCGTAGCCGGCGCGAACAACCCCAGCTAAACCAGTCTCGCTCAAGTTCAAGGCGTCTAAAAACTCAGCCCTCTCCGCCCCATCACTCAGTTGAGCCACTTCTTCCTCGATTTTCGCGGAAATGATTACGGAGCTGGCTCCCTGCTCAATGGCCATAGCGGAAATTCTTTTTGTCCATGAATTCCCATTAGCGACCTCATCCTCGCCGACGTTGCAGACATATAGTACTGGCTTTGCGGTCAGGGCCTGAAGCATCCGCATGCCTTTGCCGTCACCTTCAGCCAATCCCATCAAACGCAACGGCTTACCGTCACGGAGATGCATTAGTGCTTGTTCCACCAGCTGCAATGTAGCCGCAGCTTCCTTGTCCTGACCACGCACCCTCTTGGTCAATGGCTCGATGCGCTTCTCCAGGCTTTCCATATCGGCGAGCATCAATTCGGTTTCCACCGTCTCAGCATCGCGAACCGGATCAATATCGCCATCGACATGCGTTACATTCTCGTCCTCAAAACACCGAAGGACGTGAATAATAGCATCCACCTCACGGATATTGGCAAGAAACTGGTTGCCTAGCCCCTCGCCTCTCGACGCGCCGCGAACCAAACCAGCAATGTCCACAAATTCCAGGTAGGTCGGCACAACATTGGCGGAAGCGCTGATGGCAGCAATTTTCTCCAGTCGGTTATCGGGGACGCCAACACGTCCTGTATTGGGCTCAATGGTGCAGAAGGGAAAATTTGCTGCTTCTGCCGTCGCCGTCTGCGTGAGGGCGTTAAAGAGTGTTGACTTTCCAACATTAGGTAACCCGACAATACCGCAATTGAACCCCATCAGTCTTCCTTCTTTCCTTGTTGGCGAGCATCGTGTTCCAATAATTGGGGCCTGTGCAGTTTTCGGCGCGGCGGATTGACCACAGATGCCACTTTGCTCATGAACGCTGAATTATCGTCACTCAATAGCAAAGGCAAATGTTCGGCTACGCCGCACACCACGCGTTCGACCCAATCGCGTTCCGATTTCGCGAAGTCCTTGAGGACGTGGCCAGCAACTCTCGCTTTATCACCAGGGTGCCCCACGCCCAGACGAATACGTGCGTAGTTGATCCCAATGCGCGCGTGGATGGACCGGAGCCCATTATGGCCCGCATGGCCACCGCCGCGCTTCACCCGAATTTTGCCTCCGATCAGGTCAATCTCGTCATGAATCACGATAAGATCTTCAGGGGACAGCTTATAGAAGACCATGGCGTCGTGCACGCTACGCCCCGACTCATTCATATATGTTTTCGGCTTAAGCGCTAGGATTCTCTCGCCGTCCACATTTCCTTCCGCAACTTCGCCCTGAAACTTCGCACGAAATTTAGAAAAGGAATAGCGGCGGACAATTTCATCCACCGCCATGAATCCGATATTGTGACGGTTGTTGGCGTATTTAGCACCCGGATTACCAAGTCCGACGACCAGCAACATAAGCGAAGGTCCTTGCTTGGACGGTTATTCCTCGACTTCGTCGCCGCCTTCGGCCGCATCGCTACCGGCATCACTGCCATCAGCACCTTCCGCGGTCTCGATACCTTCCTCGCCTTCTACGTCGCCAGAATCTTCTTCGGCTTCTTCGACTATGGTCGGCGCGGCGATTGTAGCGATCGTGAAGTCGCGATCAGTAATAGTCAGCTCCACGTCTTCTGGCAGCTCAATGGCACTTATGTGGATGCTGTCGCCAATTTCTAAGCCACTCAAGTCAGCGGTCAAGGATTCGGGGATGCTGTCGGGACGACAACGCAATTCTACCGCGAACCGGACAACATTTAAAACCCCGCCCATACGCAGCCCCGGACAGTCATCTTCGTTTTCGAAAACAACCTGAACATCGATGTTCAAGCGGGTCAACGCGCTGAAGCGCATGAAATCTATATGTATGGGCTGATCCGAGACAGGATCTAGCTGCAAATCACGGGCCAAGACGCGGTGTTTGTCACCAGACACATCGACTTCATAAACGCGGGCGAAAAAGCCAGGGGTGTTCATCTGTTTCATTAAATCAATAGGATCAACAGAAATCAGGACCGGGGTCTGCTTATTGCCATAGATCACACCCGGCACACGCCCCTCACGGCGCGTGGCGCGGGCTGCCCCCTTACCTGCCCGATCGCGAGGCTCAGCTGCGAAAGCCGTCACATTAGCCATTGTCATTCTCCTCAAAAAACAAATGACCGACCTCCAGGGGTGACGGTCACACCAAAAATGCCCGAGAGAGCGCGCAGTTTTAGCTCCATGGGGCGCCGCGGTCAATCCATCTTCGCTATTGTATACGGATTAATTAAAGAGGCTGGAGACCGAACTTTCTTCGCTGATACGCCGGATCGCTTCAGCAATAAGAGGCGCAATCGTTAATTGCTCAATATTATGCGACACGCGAACCGCTTCGGTAGCCATGATACTGTCAGTGATCACGAGGCTTTCCAGAGGCGAGGATGTAACTCGCGCGACGGCGCCGCCGGACAATACGCCATGGGTTACATAAGCTGATACAGACGATGCACCGGCTTCTGAGAGGGCCACGGCCGCGTTACAAAGGGTTCCAGCGGAGTCGACGATATCGTCCACCAAAATACATCGACGGCCATCAACGTCGCCGATAATGTTCATGACCTCGGAAACACCCGCGCGCTCCCGGCGTTTATCGATGATGGCCAAGTCTGCGTTCAAGCGCTTCGCCAACCCGCGGGCACGCACTACGCCGCCTACGTCCGGCGATACGATAACCAACTCTTCGCCATTTTTGCGCTCTTCGATATCGCGGCTCATCACTGGTGCGGCATAAAGGTTGTCCGTGGGGATGTCGAAGAAACCTTGGATTTGCCCCGCATGCAGGTCCATAGTAAGGACCCGGTCAGCGCCGGCCTCGGTAATAAGGTTGGAGACCAACTTAGCGGAGATAGGCGTACGTGGCCCAGATTTTCGATCCTGGCGGGCATAACCAAAATACGGGATGACGGCCGTGGCACGCCGCGCTGATCCCCGGCGCAACGCGTCCAAGGTCACCAGCAGCTCCATCAGATTGTCATTTGCAGGATAGGACGTAGATTGAATGACGAAGACGTCCTCACCACGGACGTTCTCCTCGATCTCAACAAACACCTCCATATCAGAAAAGCGCCGGACACTGGCTTTAGTCAGCGGCAGATTGACATAGGCGGAAATAGCTTCCGCCAGCGGCCGATTGCTATTACAGGCAATAATTTTCATGATGCTCTGGACGTCTCGAATGAATTTGGAAAATCGACCGCGTTTCGCCAGTTAGAATTTGGCAAAAACTTATCAATCTGAACTAGCGCTGTAAATGTCTTCTCTCGTTCATGATGACCCATGGATTGTCTCCTAACATTAATTGAGTGGCGGCGACACCCTGCGACCGGGGAGCCGCGGCAACTCCAGAACGGCCTCGACCGGCATAAGTTGGGTAATCATGACCCGAAAATTTTTTGGATACCATAAGCGAGTGGCACCAGCAGATAAATTGTTACGCGCCCCTAAACCCCATCACTACAAATTGCGGGGTCTTTGCGGGTAAACTCTGTTAGACATCGCGACCCTTTGTAATGTTACCGCTAACTTCATTTCGTTCGTTGCTGCTAACTCGTTTCTACCTTCTATTTAACACATGGGCCCAACATATCGAATAGACCTCATATACTCACATTGCCAACATCTCGTCTAACTCGCATCACCGGTTATTGGTCCTTTGGAGCTAATCCGGTTTCCGACGATAGTTTTGGAGGTGGTAGACTGGGCACCTCATCGACCCACACAGGGTCCGTTTTCAATCTTTTAGACCCCGATGCCACCCTGGCCTGAGCCATGTTTTCAGCCTGCGCAAGCACGTCCTTTATCCCGCTAACGGCGGCCGTGGCAATAATGACAGCAGTTTCACCCCATCGGCCGTCAAAACTGCCCGCTGGCACGGTATTACGTTGGATCGCTCTCCCAATATGCCGGCCATCTGGATAGGTCAGTGTCCAGCTAATGGCAACCGCCTGTTGTCCACGCATCAGCGCTCCGATGCGAACATCCGCCTCCAGGATATGCCGCGCAGCTAGCCTTTCCGATGTCACCGCGACTTTCGCCCTTATCAATGCATAGCGGATCGCACGGGTCAGCGATTTATCGCCATCTCCAGGCGCGCCGCGGACAGGTTGCACCCAAACACCTTGGCTAATAGTCTGCACAGACCTCAAGGTCTCATCTTCTGGTTCCACCACCCTTGCGATCAAGCGCGCGGTGTTGGTGCCAAGGTTCTGGATAGCTCTCGGTGAGTCCCAATGCCAATCCTTCTTCAAGTCCTGGGAAAAGTAGAAAACCGGCTTATTATTCCGCTCGTTCAAGCTCCAATAAACTTTTACAATCTCCGATCCAAGCTGATTCGGTGGTAGTTCAGTGAACCGGCCCGTCAACTTGTAGCGCAAGGCCTCGCCATCTCTTGTCATGGCTGGAATCCCCCGCTCCACCAAGCCTTGGGCAATGGCCTCAGACAGAAGCTGGGATCCGTGCGCCGACGATCCATCAATGATGCTAATCCAAACCCCGCCAATGATATCTCGCTGGATCAATTTGGGCGGACCGAGTTCTGCCAGCGTCTGAAATGGTTTTGGTATCGGGCCGCAGGCACTCAAGACAATAGCGATAATGCCTATCCACAATCCCTCAATCGCGCGTTTCACAATCGTCCTTACGCTTTTTCTCAGATTATTGCGCAGGTCGCCAAAATTCCTAGGATTAAAAACGCCCCAAAAACATACAAATGCGGCATACCAATTATTTGACCCCCAAATCCAGCCGTTAGCCCAAGAGGCGCACATTGTCGGACCCTGCTATCAAAGCCGTTTCGCCCCGATACATGCATTGGAAAACGTAATAATCAAATGTTTCCCCGTTTGTGAGATAGAACTCGTTCTCTCAGCCGCACTTTAACCGCTCGTATAAACACTCAACATGGACTGCTTCGCAGTTACGCCCTCGCAAATCAATAAGCTCTTCATTAGAAAAGACTTAGTGACACTTAATGCCCTTCCAGCATTACGACCGAAAGGCCGCGTCCATAATCATTTTCTCCACGATGAGTTGCTCGACGATAGCTGAAAAAACCATTCTGCTCTGAGTAGGTATCGATGGCCATGTCCTCGACGGTCTGAATACCGAGTCGCTGCAGGCGCCCAACGATGAATCCTGCCAGATCAAACATGGCATGGCCAAGCCTGGGCGCCGGTTTGAAATAAATGGCATTGGCCGTATCTACATCCACGAAAGCTCTCTTGAAATCGTCACCGACTTCATACGACGATTGACGAATGCACGGTCCAAGCGCCGCAACTATGTTCTCCCGTTTGGCACCCAATTCCTCCATAGCTGCGGACGTCGAGTCGAGGATCCCATCCAAGGCGCCGCGCCACCCTGCATGGGCTGCTCCGATCACGCCCGCAGTCTGGTCCGCGAACAAGACCGGTCCGCAATCAGCGGTCATAATACCAAGGACGACGCCAGGCCGTCTCGTCACCATGGCGTCTGCCTTCGGTCGCTCCTCCAGCCGCCACGGTGCTTCGACGCTCACAACATTGGCGGAATGGCACTGGTGAACGGTTGCCAAGTTATCCGCGCCCACATCCAACAGCGCCATGGCAGCCTCCTGGTTGGCCCGCACCTTGGCTGGGTCGTCGCCGGATCCATATCCACAATTAAGCGATGCGTAAACGCCTTCGCTTACTCCGCCTTGTCGGGAAAAGAACGCATGCCGAATACCATCGTGACGCAAGAGATATCTCGAAGTGATCATACGGTAATTATGGGCTCGAGAGACGCAATTTAAAACCATGCCTCTTTAAACGGACTCAAACCCTGGCGGCGGCGGCATCTTGGATTCCCCAATTGCCATAACCTTGAATAGCGTCCCCATCTCTTTGGCATCCGTCAGGCGCGCCAGCGCAGAGCAAATTTCGTCTCGCAGAGAGCCATCCGCCCCCTTCATCAATATCTCCGCCCGTTCGCGGATGCCTAACTTCTGAAGGAAAACCCCCTGTGCCATTGGGCCATAAGTCTTTGTGTATACTGTATTTGCTGCGATTGAGAGAGCGCCAAAATCTACATAGGCAGTCAAATCAGCGTCGCCAGGCCTGGCCAAGGGCGGATGACCGCGATGATCCTTGACTCCCTGAAAAGTAACCCCAGCGTGCCCGCCATCATGACCATAATCTATTATCAACGCTCCACCACCATATCGGCCGATCGTATTGGCAAGACGCGTGACGATATTGGATGCGGCAAGACAGATCTCGACAATTGTTCCCTCGGGTGCATTTTTGTGCGAATCGGGAACCATTGGGTTAGCAGATTGCGGCGGCGAAAGCACAAAACACAACTGGCTATCCTCGGCCAGACCGACGAGACGTTCATGCCACAAGGACGCACGACGTTCGAATTGACGGATCGGTAAAGCGTCAAAAAATTCATTAGCTACAATGATCAGCGGTCCAGCAGGGAGGGTCGTGTCGTTGTCATGCCACCTCGGTTTGTATGAAGCTAACGCCTCAGTCTGAACCGCACGCAAGGCGGGACTAGTCTCCACCAAATGGACGGCGATTGCCTCCCTAAAGGACGGAGCTATAGACGCAGCCCTGAGCATATCCGCCATAAGAGTGCCTCGACCAGGGCCCAGCTCCACAAGATTGATCGGGTTAGGCTGCCCTATTTGTTGCCAAACCACGCAGGCCCAGAGACCGATAAGCTCGCCAAACATCTGGGAAATTTCCGGAGCAGTTGTGAAGTCCCCGGCACGGCCAAGCGGATCTTGTTTGGAATAATATCCGTGATGCGGATGATTCAGGCTGAGGTCCATGTACCGAGCCAGTGTAATCGGACCCTGCAAGCGAATTTCGCGGCGGAGGATATCCAGGAGCTCAATCATATCCGAGTCCCTCAGGCCGTCCGGCGCAATCCCCAGATGATCATACCTAAGCCGATGATCAGCATGGGCACGGAAAGCCATTGCCCCATGGTGCTGCCAAGCGTCAGGAAACCAATTTGGGAGTCAGGTTGGCGGAAGAGCTCAATAATCATCCGCATGGCCGCATAGCCGGCAATAAAAGTTCCTGTCAGCACACCGCAATTGGCGCGAACCTTCTCAGACCGCCACATGATGTTGAGAATCACAAACAGG
This sequence comes from Magnetovibrio sp., assembly GCA_002709525.1. GTDB lineage: Bacteria > Pseudomonadota > Alphaproteobacteria > Rhodospirillales > Casp-alpha2 > UBA3470. Next base: position 31,764 of record PARE01000032.1, read on the forward strand.
ACCAGACCCTCTAAAAACGCCTCGTAGAGCTGGCTGGGGTGACGGGGTTCTGGATCCACATATGGGAACACCACGCCCCAGGGCACCTCGGTGACCCGACCATAAAGCTCACCGTTGATGAAATTGGCGATCCTCCCAAACAGAAGTCCAATCGGCGCAACGCAGGCCAGCATGTCGCCCAATATTAGCGGCGATAGCTTATACCGACGGCAAAACAAGAGCACGGCGACAACTACCCCAAGCAAACCACCGTGGAACGACATGCCGCCCCTCCAGGTAGCGAGAATCTCTGATGGGTTTGCGAGGAAGTATTGAAAATTATAAAAAAAGACGTAACCGAGCCGCCCTCCAAGAATAATCCCAATTGTTGCCCAAACCAAGAAATCATCAATGTTGTCCGCACTCAGTTCCTCAGTAGACACAGCCGCACGACGGCGCAATAATTGCCACCCGAGCACCAACCCTGCCACATATGACAATGCATACCATCGCACTGCGAAGGGGCCGATAGAAAACAGCACTGGATCAATTTGCGGGAGGGGAATAGCAAAATACATGCGCGCGCCATCCCCTAGCGGTACGGGTCGTCCGTGTGCAGAAAATCTACGACATAGGACCGGACACCATCCTCTAACTCGGTCATGGGTTTTTCATAGCCCGCCCCGCGCAACCGATCCGTGGTCGCCTCGGTAAAATATTGGTACCTCTCACGAATATCTTCAGGCGTGTCCACAAACTCAATATTGGGCTCTTTGCCAAGGGCACGGTAAACTGCTGCCGCGAGGTCCGCAAAACTGCGCGCCTTTCCCGTTCCACAGTTAAACAATCCACTAACGGAGGGGGTGTCGAGAAGCCAATTTACAATGTCAATGCAATCGCCAACCCAGATAAAATCCCGCAGTTGGCCTCCATCCACATAGCCCGGATGATGGGATCGAAAAAGTATGGCAGCCTCATTCGCTGCGGCGCTCGTATAGACTTGTGCGACTACACTCTGCATCCGTCCCTTATGGTATTCGTTGGGCCCATAAACATTAAAGAACTTCAAGCCAGCCCATTGCGGCGGGGTGACGCCGCCATCAGCGATAATACGTGAAACGCGCCGATCAAAAAGGTGCTTACTCCATCCATAAGGATTCAACGGTTTCAATCGCGCCAATGCCATGCCGGTGGACTCGTCTTCAAACCCCTGTGTGCCGTCACCGTAGGTGGCGGCCGAAGAAGCATAAATGAACCGGACTGTGTTGGCCGTGCACCAATCCCAAAGGGCAACGGAAAGGCGGAAATTGTTTTCGATGATTAGATCGACATTGCGCTCTGTTGTCGACGAGATAGCACCCATGTGAATGATCGCCGTGATGTCCTGTCCATGAGATGCAAGAAATGNCATTAGATTTTCAGGNTCGACCACATGCGCTATTTCNCGTTCAGAAANATTCCGCCATTTTTCAGCTTCNCGNAGACGGTCGACGATTGCCACNGGCCCNAAGCCGAGCGCCTCCAGGCCCCAGGCGATATTCGACCCNATNAAACCGGCGCCACCGGTTATAACATACATGCATTGCCTCGCTCTCCGGCTGATCTACCGGCTATCCCGTTATAGGCCGGGCAATGCCCGCCAGCAAGAACAGCCATTGCCATTAGGCATGGATGTTTTCATAATACTTTTAATTACCCTTCAAGGATACCTGGTCATGCAAACATCAAACCGTTTATTAGACGACCTGGCTAAGGTAGCCAATGGCGCCGTTTCCACGCTAGTGGGTGTGAAGGATGAAATTGAAGCCCTGGTGCGCCAGCGAGTAGATAAATTATTGACCGATTCGGATTTGGTTCCGCGCGAGGAGTTTGAAGTCGTCAAAGCCATGGTTGTCGAGGCTCGATCTGAACAAGAGCGCTTGTCCAAGCGGCTGGCAGCATTGGAGAACGCTGCCACAAAGCCCCGCCGCCGTGCTGCAAAGTCCAAATCAAACGCCAAGACCAACACTGCTAAATAGTCCCAAACGCCCAACCCCGCGCGGCATATCCGATGTGCGTCGGCACATTACGTGGCAGATTGTTTATCCACAAAAAATTCATCCCAGAACTCATTTGTCTCTTGCACCTGATTTTTGGTTGGGGCAGGCTAATTGTAGTACTGACCGGGCAAGCATCTACAAGATTTAGCGTATAACACAACTTCTTGTGGTTTCGCCCAAGCCGGTCCGCACTTCGATATCGACCGGGTTTTAGCCCGGAGGCAAAAGGAGGAGCGGGCATGACGAGCCTGAACGCAGTGCGCGAAGCTGAGACCCATCATCCCATCGATATTGTTGAGCAGCTGGTGGAGTTCAACGAGTGGACTTTCGACCGTTGCAGCAACGAGGAAATGGCCGTCCAAGTTCCAGGAAGTTGGTGTGACTACAGCCTGTACTTCGCCTGGAACGCCGACATGGAAGCTATCCACTTTACCTGTGCTTTCGATATGCGGGTTGCAGAAGACCAGCTTTCACGAGTCCACGAGCTTCTGGCTTTGGTGAATGAGAAACTTTGGCTCGGTCATTTTAGCATTTGGGCTGATGAAGGTCTTCCCATGTTTCGCGCTACGCTGGCGCTTCGTGGCCAACACGGCTTGACGGTCGAGCAGACTGAAGACCTTGTAGAGACCGCACTACTTGAGTGCGAAAGGTTCTTCCCAGCGTTCCAGTACGTTATCTGGGGCGGCAAAGCTGCAACAGAGGCCATTGAAGCGGCCATGATTGACACCGTGGGCGAGGCCTAAGGCAATGATGGATCGTCCGCTGTTCCTGGTGGGCTGTGGCAAGATGGGCAGCGCCATGCTTGAGGGTTGGCTCGAAATGGGCATGTCCCCCGAACATATTCACATTATTGAACCTTCCGCCCTCATTACTGAGGAACTTCGAGACCGCGGCCTTGGTGCTGTCACAGCACTATCTGATTTGCCAGCAGACCTTAATCCCGAGATTGTCCTGTTCGCCGTCAAGCCTCAGTCCATGGATCAGGCTGTATCAGCCTTTGCCGAATATCATTTGCCAAATACTACATTCCTCTCGATCGCCGCCGGAAAGACTATTTCCTATTTCGAAAATATTCTTGGCGCCAAAACTGCGATCGTTCGATCCATGCCAAACACGCCGGCGGCTGTTCGTCATGGTATTACCGTCGCCATGCCGAGTGGCAACGTCACGGAGTCGCAACGCAAAATTTGCAGCACCCTTCTAGAAGCGGTCGGCGAAGTCGCATGGGTCGATGACGAAGAGCTCATTGACGCTGTCACCGCGCTCTCCGGAGGTGGGCCGGCATACGTATTCTTATTGACCGAGTGTATGGTCCAGGCGGGAATAGACGCTGGACTGCCGGCCGAATTATCCAGCCAGTTGGCTCGGGTCACCGTCTCGGGAGCCGGCGAATTGATGCGTCAATCTGACGAAACGCCCTCGACCCTGCGCGAGAATGTCACCAGTCCCGGCGGCACCACGGCCGAGGCCTTAAAGGTCCTCATGGCTAACGATGCCTGGCAATCTCTGATGACCCGCGCTATTTCAGCGGCGGCCGCACGCTCGAAGGAATTGGCAGGCTAGAGAAAACGCCAAAACCTTGATAGACTCCTCCCCAATTGGGAAGGAGCATTATTGTGGTACGCAGCAAATCCAAAAAACAACAAGAGCCAGAAATGCGGCTCATCAATGCTGCGATGATATTGGCAGCTCGTCGTCGCTGGCGTGACATAAAAATGGTCGACATCGCTTCCGAGGCCAAAATGTCGATTGCCGATGCCCTCTCGCATAGCCGCTCAAAAGTCGCTATTTTGGGTGCGCTGGGACGGCACATTGACCGCATCGTACTGAACGACTTGCATATGGACCCAGATATCGGCGACTCCCCAAAAGATCGTCTGTTCGAACTTATGATGCGTCGGTTTGATGCTATGGCGGTCTATCGGTCCGGTCTGGCGAGCGTCAACGCCGATTTGGATTTCAATCCAATTGCCGCGGTCAGACGGGTTTGCCGCATCAAAAACACCATGACTCTTACACTGGAGGCCGCAGGTATTTCCGCCACCGGCCCTTGCGGGTTGCTTCGGCAACAAGGATTGGGGGCAATCTACATCTATTGTCTTAGCGTGTGGTTCAATGACGAAACTGACGATATGTCGGCAACGATGGCCGCCTTAGACCGCGCTTTAACACTCGCGGACAACCTTATCGCCCGACGGGTCGGCCACGGTTCGAGTGAAACAGGGTTAGACACCTCCTAAGCGCGCTGAGTTCAGCCACTTCATTGTTGGACCTCATTATGTGCGTATGCGAATATTTTATGGTGCGCGGCACGATTTTTATTGCCGGCTCCAACAAGAGTGATCAATTAGATCAAATTGCACCGCCGCATTATAGTTACTGCTGAAATTTCAATCCATACGCTCGGAGCTAGCAAAGACGAAATGGAGATATCGATGACCAATGCTGCCTTTCCCCTTCATAAGGCGGACATTGCCAAGATCATAGCAGATTCTACCCCGGCCAAGATAGTAGATCAGTTCACGAAAATTGCCCGCAACTTCCAGGTTCAGCAAACTGACCTCGACTCCATGATTGACGTCAAGCGAAAGAACATTGAAGCTTTTGTCGCCCGCCACAAGGAAATCCTGCAAAAAGCCCTCATAGAAGCCACCGAAGCGGTGAGTGAGCTGTCCCGAGCCGACGGACCACAGGAAGCCGCCGCTGAACAGGCCGAGGTTCTCGAAGCTCCCTTTGAAACAAACCTCGAAAATATTATGGAAATCAACAAATTGGTTGCGAAATCAAACGCCGAAACTTCGGAGCATATAAACGCACGCATTTCCTAGCTCCTAAGAGAAGTTAAGAACCAGACCAAGGAAATCAAAGAGCCGATTAAATAAATCTCGACTTCTATTCATTACAAAAGTCGCAAAACAAAGAGATTAGCCTTTTGTTGTTTAGGAGCCGGTGACATGGCAGTATCAGTCTCTCAATCTGAACGGGTGTTGCAGCGATGGAAATTTCTTACAACGACTTCCAGAAGGTCGATATCCGCGTCGGCACTATCGTCCGCGCCGAGCTATTTCCTGAGGCGCTCAAGCCCGCTTACAAACTGTTGGTCGATTTCGGTCCAGAGATCGGCGAAAGGAAGACGTCAGCACAGATTACGCAACACTACACCCCAAAAAGTTTAGTGGGCCAACAGGTTGCCGCAGTTGTGAATTTTCCTCCAAAACAGATCGGCAAATTTATGTCGGAGATATTGGTGGTCGGCTTTCCCGATGCCGATGGTGAGGTTGTTTTGCTAGAACCAAATAGACGCGTGCCCAACGGCGGACGCCTCTACTGATTTGGCGTCAATTCAAATGCGGGTTTTAGAAAACACCCCCAACCCATCAGGGTCACGCTTAACGGTCGGTCCTGGCCTTAATCATATCGCCACCTAGTTTCCGCATCCTGCGCACCCATCGTTTATAGGGCTTGGAAGAAAAGAAATATCTTTTATTAGTGTAGGTCGCGAAATAGGTCTTCAAATTGGTATAGACATCTGGATATATTTGCCAATTTTTGACGGGGACATCACGCCGTAAGAATAGAATATTGGTGCCGTCGCCAGGGTAGTCTTCGGACATTTCAAACCCGGCCTTCAAGGCGAGCATTATTAGTGTCTCACGGGTAAAATTATAAATGTGAGCAAAGTGGAACCGTCCGTAGGGCGTGCGGTCCGGGTTATAAATATTTGGAACAGAGATATAGACCGCACCTCCGGGTTTCAGCCATAGATGGAAAGTCTGAAGCGCCGCGACAGGAGATCGGAAATGCTCGATCACATGGTTGGCAGTAATGACATCGATGGATCCATTTTTAATCTCTGCTTCTTGCCATATGGTTGCTTGAACGTTGATCCCAAACTCTGAACGGGAATATTCCGCAAACGCCTGATTTGGCTCTATACCAATGGTTTCAAAACCCTGATCGGTCATAAATCGAACAAAATTTCCACTGGCCGACCCCACATCCAATACTCGTGCACCTCGTTTCAATACGGGTCGAACAGCCTCAAACCGCGACGCAGCGCCACGCTCAGCGCGCAAAAGGGCTTTGGCCGTGGGTTTGTAGGCGTTGTGATAGCTTTTGCGATAGAACCGACGATAGAAGTTGTCCACCTCCATATCTGTGGGCATGGGTGATGTGAATACCAAGCCACAATTCCTGCAAAGGCATGTCTGCAGGGGATTACCGTAGCGGTCCCGGCGTCCCACAACGTCCCGATCCACCGAACCGCACAGATCACAGGGATTTGACTCACCTGTGAACTTATATCGCTTCATCCGCGTGAATGTGGAGATCACATCTCGCAGCATTGGATTCCTCCTTGCTGATACGGCCCACAGGGTCCGCCGTCGCGTAACATCATAAAACAAGACGCGTCCATTCTAGTAACAACAACGGCACCGAATGGCCAGAACCTGTGATGCGGCACGAGTTCATGAAGACCAAAGCTCAGATTGGCATGCTTAAACGGACACGAAGCCCACCGTTTGGCGAATCGCTTAAGTCAATCTCACCACCATGACTGCGAACCACGTCACCGGCAATCGTCAGGCCTAGACCTATCCCTCCCGTAATAGGGTTCCGTGAGTCCTCAACCCGGAAAAACGGGCGGAAGACATTCTGTCTTTGATCTTCTGGGACTCCTGGTCCGTCATCGTCAATTGTGATTTCATAGCGATCTGCGCGGATCCCTGCTCGAATAGTCACGTGATCACCAAACCGGATAGCGTTATCGACCAAATTAGTCAGGCATCGCTTGAACGCGGTCGCGCGAAGCGGCATTTCGCAACTATTTTCGATATGGAGATCTATGAGCCCCCCTTTTCGGCGGCCTTGCTCAGCAACGGTATCAAGAAGGGAAGACAAATGAGTGGGTCTTACTTGCTCAGTCCCCTCTCCACGGGCGAAGGCTAGATACCCCTCCAGCATATGCTCCATCTCGGCAATGTCACCCTTAAGGTCATCTGCTCCGGACACCTTCTCCAACATTTCGACTTGCAGACGCATGCGCGTCAACGGCGTCCGAAGGTCATGGGATACACCGGCCAACATATCCGTGCGTTGACGGATTTGGCGCACAATACGTTCCCGCATGGCCATAAATGCCAAGGCAGCTTGGCGAACCTCTGCCGCGCCCTCGGGCTTAAACGTCGAAACATCCCGTCCCTTGCCAAAATTCTCAGCCGCATCGGCGAGACGGCGAATAGGTTTCACCTGGTTGCGCATAAAAATTGTCGCTACCGCAAACAGAATAAGTGACGTTCCCACCATCCAGATGACGAAGACATATGTCGTTGAACTGAACAGCCGCTTTCGCGAGGTCACCACGTGCAAAACGCCCTTTGGTAGTTGAATGTCGATAATCACGTGGCGACTGCGGCTGTCAGCGTCGATATGAAAGGGTTTACCAACGGTGTCCATCAGGGCTCGTGACAGCATTCGGGTCATTAAGTCGTCATCGATATTAGGTGAATTTTCGAGGACGTCCTTTTCATGATAGGACACCGACAGTTGCATCGTCTCGGCGGCCAAATCAAAAATACGTTGCTGTATTTGGTTCCCCGGCTCATCGCGTATCAGAGAAATGACCGCCGCAATATCACCTGCTACACTCCTCGCTAGCCGCAAGGTCACTTTATCCCAATGGGTTTCGTAAAAGATGATCGCGGAGACAATCTGCAACAAAATCAGAGGGGTTACAATGATCATCACCGATCGGCCAAGAAGGCTTGTCGGTAGATATTTCTTGATCCGTGACCTCATGGCACCCACGCTTCGTCAATCTGGACGCAAAACATAGCCCTTCCCACGAACGGTTTGCAGATACCTGGGCATCCGCGGATCGATCTCAATCTTACGTCGCAGCCTGGTTACTTGCACATCGACGGCGCGGCCGCCGCCGTTGGCGCCCGTCTGGGAGATCAAATCCTCACGAGAGAAAACCTCACCTGGACGCTGTGCCAAGGCTCCCAATAGAGCCGACTCGACATCGGTTAGACGAACTGGAAGGCCGCCACAGACCAACTCGCCCCGCGCTGGCCGGAAAGTAACGTCACCCATAATGATCTCCGATGGTGTATTTTTGGGAGCTGGACGCCGCTTGAGTATATTGGTGATCCTGAGGACAAGTTCCTTCGGCTCGAACGGTTTACCTAGGTAGTCATCCGCCCCCTGCTCCAAGCCTCGGATCCGATCTTCCGTCTCATTCATGGCAGTCAGCATTAAAATTGGTACCGAACTTGTTTTGCGAAGATGTTGAGCGAAATCCAGACCGTTTTCTCCGGGCATCATAAGATCCAATACAATTAGATCGAACTCCAAGCCGACCAAACGGCTGCGCGCATCGGCGGCATCCTTTGCGCCGGTAACCATGAAATTGGAGTCAGAAAGAAACTTCACCAATAGCTCACGAAGACGGGCATCATCATCAATTACAAGTATATGCGGAGGGTCAAGTAACGGAGCGTTCATCCCACCAGCCTGTGTGTTTCGGACGCTTGTGGCCTAGCTTCTCTGCGGCCGACACGATGGCGGTCGTCGGGATCGATGATGGCACGGAGTATGGCACGAAATCCGGATACTGAATCAATACCGGCGGATTCGAACGCGCCAATCACCCGCCGGCATTGTCGGGCCGTGAGTTGGCGCTCCAGTGCCAATCCCTTATCCGAGAGTTGAAGAAGCCGACGGCGACGGTCAGAGTTGTCTATTTCTTGACGCACGTATTTTTCATCGATCAATTGAGTCAGTACGCGCGAAAGACTCTGTTTAGTGATCTTCAAAATACCGAGGAGATCGCTGACAGAAATTTTTGGATTACGGCCTATAAAATAAATAGCGCGATGGTGAGCACGGCCGAAGCCAAATTCAGCCAATACGACATCTGCTTCGCCTGTGAAGTCTCGGTAGGCAAAGAACAAAAGCTCAAGAACTTGGCGGAGTTCCTCCTCATCTTGCCCCCGCAACGAGGCTGCCAACTGATACAATGCGTTTTTTGGACGTTCCATTGAAAATCCTGACAGGTCGGGCAAAAAATTAAGGCAGTATTATTGACTTATATGCACTGAACTGATAGGTAACGCAAGAACCTTTGCTCAAAACTCGCGCTTACGAAAGAATATTACGATGGATAGTAACTCGTTCGACGACCGCGACGGACAGATTTGGTATGATGGCCAAATGGGCCTCTGGCGCGATGCCAACGTCCATGTTCTCACCCATGGCTTGCACTATGCTTCATGTGTTTTCGAGGGTGAGCGCTCCTACAATGGTAGAATCTTCAAGTTGCGGGAACATACTGACCGTTTGCTGAAATCAGCGCGCATCCTTGGTTTCAACATTCCTTATTCGGCGGATCAGATTGACGCCGCCTGCAATGAAGTATGCAAAGTCAACAATATCGTCGACGGTTACATTCGCCCCATCTCTTGGCGCGGCAGCGAAATGATGGGCGTCTCGGCCCAAGAAAACACCATCCATTTGGCCATCGCCGCCTGGCCGTGGCCCTCCTACTTCTCACCGGAAGCACGAATGAAGGGCATCCGACTAAAAACAAGTGAATGGCGTCGTCCCGCGCCCGAAACCGCCCCGACAGACTCCAAAGCTGCAGGCTTGTACATGATCTGTACAATGTCGAAGCACGCGGCGGAAGCGGAAGGCTATGATGATGCCTTAATGCTGGATTGGCGAGGTCAGGTCGCCGAAGCTACCGGTGCTAATATTTTCCTGGTGTTCAACGACGGCAAACTGCATACCCCTACACCGGACTGTTTCCTCAACGGCATCACCCGGCAGACAGTTATCGGCCTAGCACAAGCGCGCGAGATTGAAGTCATCGAACGCACAATTATGCCCGAAGAATTAGCCGACGCCACGGAGGTCTTTCTCACAGGTACAGCGGCAGAAGTCACCCCAGTAGGTGAAATCGACGACGATAAGTTTACTGTCGGCGATATTTCGCGCTGGCTGATGGATGACTATGATAAAGCTGTCGGTAAAACACCTGGTGAGGCTGCCGCTTGAGCGCATATTGTTTTCCATAGATAACAAAGGCCCAGAAAATGGAGATCCAGAGTTATATCTAGATTGAAATATCTTGAGAATATCGCCAACCTCCGGCATTGCATAGCCAGCTAGATGGCCCTCGGTCCGACCTGTCCACCCCTTTTAACCGAGTTTTCATTCGCCCTGCGAACGTTCAAGCCGCTTCATAGGGCCCCAATATCGTCAGAATGCGCTTAGCGCAGGATACTTAATCGACCTTATCTCCCCGTTTACAATTGATCTGTGGCTGTCGCCTTCGAAAAGTGGGTGTGCCAAATCAAAGAAGACAATCGTATAGCAAGCATTAAATTCGCGAAATCTTGCATCCGGCTCGATGTATCTAGCTAAAATACGCAGTTTGCGCACCGCCAGGCTATTGATAAACAGTTCATGCTTTTAAGCCTTGTTAGCTTTGATTCTCTCAGATTTGGCCTCCTTTGGTCTTCGTAGGGGCTGCTCTACATCAGGAAAGGCCAATAATTCTGTCATATCAGCAATCACAGCTGTTCCGAGTGGAAAGGGGTTCGGCCAAGACGGCGCGACCCGACCAACGAATGGCACCCCGGAATTTTGGGCCGCCCAATAGTCTGTCATTGCATCACCTACAAAAAGCGTATCACTGGGTGCAACGCCATGGCGTGCAAGGACGGCCTCTATAATTTCTTCCTTTCTACGCGGCGAGCCGAAGACACCGTGAAAGTAGGACGTCATGCCCCGTCGCGCCACAATCCTTTTTAGCTCACACTCTGGGGTGCCGGAGACTATATAAAGCCGTCGCCCCGCTCGCAGCGCTGTCAGCATCTCAATGGCTCCCTTAACGGCCGGACAAGCAGAAACCAGCTCTTCGACAGCCTCGGCAAACTGGGCAGCCAGCTTGCTCAGGCCTTCATCCGTCAGGTCAATACCCAAGAAAGCCAAATGGCAGTGCCGGATCTTGACAACCCGAGAAATTCCACCGTGTTCCATATGATGGGCTAGGACCTTTTCAACTACATTTTCACCGTGCTCCGCATAGAGCTTCCGGAACGCATGGTTTTTGATCTCAACTGACTCAACCAAGACGCCATCGAAATCAAAAAAGATAATCTGTGGGAAAATGACGTTACTCCGCCACGTCCGAAGACTTATCACGCGCAAGCCCCCAGCGTTCGGCTGCCGCACCGTCGCTATCGCGTGCGCCTACCCATTGCCCCCCCGAGGACGTATCCTCCAACTTCCAGAATGGGGCTTTAGTCTTCAGCCAGTCAATCAGGAAATGACACGCTTCGAAGGCCGCTTCGCGATGGGCAGAGGCCGCCGCCACGAGGACAACCTGATCACCGGGCTCCAGGCGACCATATCGATGGATGATCAAGGTCGCCTCTAACGGCCAACGTGCATAGGCCTCGGCGTCGATCTCTTCTAGCGCCTTTTCCGTCATGCCCGGATAGTGCTCTAAGGTCATCGCGCTGATTTTTTCGCCGGAAGCGCCCACCCCTCCCAGGTCGCGAACCAGTCCCACAAAAGAGCACAAACCACCAATGCCGTGATTGCCTGCCGTCAGGCGAGAAGTTTCCGCGCCGACATCAAAATCTTCAATCTGAACTCGAACTGTCAGCTCAGCCTCCCGTCACTGGAGGGAAAAATGCTACTTCATCACCCTGGGAAACGGGCTCATCCAAAGTAGCATACTCTTGATTTACCGCGACCCGAACCAAGGCCTCATCGGCAAAGGCCGCGGCGAACCCCTCGTCCCGACCATGAAGCCAAGCCACGAGGTCACGAGCAGTCAGGATGTCGTCTGGCACGTCCACGGTTTCCTCCCCAATGCGAGTTTTTTCTCGGATCCAGGCAAAATAAAGTATCTTCATCCGCTGACCTCATTGAACGGCAAAAATTGAACTACGTCCCCAGACGCAATGCTATCGATATCTTCTGGAAGCTCCACCAATCCATCTGCAGCAACCATGGAGGTAAGAATTCCCGCCCCTGAAGAACGGAACTTTTGGACGGATAACCCAGCCCCTCCAGTCTCCGATAAAGTGGCTCGCACCCATTCTCGACGGCCCATCTTTTTCTTGTAACTGAAAGCCGCAGTTACCGGATAACGAGTAGCCGTCGTTTCAGCGGCCCCCATCAACATAAGAAGCACAGATCGGGCGATGACCATAAATGTCACCATCGCCGCCACAGGGTTTCCAGGAAGGCCTATAAATGCCGCATTGCCCAAGCGCCCCAGCGCAATGGGTCTGCCTGGTTTAATGGCAAGCCGCCAGAAGTCCAATTTCCCATGGCGTTCGACCGCCGCTTTCACATGATCCTCCTCACCGGCAGAAACCCCGCCCGAGGTAACTATCACATGATGATCCTCGGCTGCCCCACCAATGGCCACTGCAATGGCCTCTTTGTCATCGGGTAAAATACCGAGGTCTGTAACGTGACAACTCATAGCCTCAAGCATGGACATCACCGAGTATCGGTTGGCATCGAAGATGCCTCCTTCCGGCGCCTGATCATTAGGGTCATAAACTTCGTCCCCGGTGGAGAACACAGCAACCCGAAGCGTTCCCATGACCTTCAATTCCTTTATGCCAACGGAGGCCGCCAGACCTAATTCCTGCGGTCGAAGCCTTTGTCCGGCTTTGAGAATGACGGAGCCTTGTTCAATATCCTCGCCTTTCTTTCGACAATTGGCGCCCTGCTTAAGACCCACTGGGCAGATCACATCATTGCCGTCAGCCTCACAGTCTTCCTCCATAAAGACCGTTTCCATGCCGTCGGGCATAGGAGCACCAGTGAAAATACGAACGGCTTCGCCTTGCCGTGCCGGACGGCCCAAAGGATGGCCGGCGGCAACGCGTCCGGTCACAGGTATCCGCGTATCGCCATCAGCGTTCAAGTCTTCAAAAAAAACAGCATAGCCATCAACCGCACTGTTATCGTGGGGTGGGACGCTACGGTTTGATATAATATCATGGGATAGAATGCGGCCCAGCGCCGAACGTAGTTCCACAATTTCCGGATCGACAACTATGGTGATCCGCTCACGTAACAAAGCCAACGCATCGGTGATGGACATGAGTTCCCCGCCGAAGGCAAAGCAATCGTCCTTAAGCTGCGCCATCTTTGACCTTCCCACTCAACCCGCAATAGGCAACGATAAAGTCTGCGATAACTGACATGTCATTGAGGTCCAACACCACCCGCCCGGCAAGCGAAACGGTTTCGTCACTTGCGACAGCCACGATGCTCATGTCTTCGGTGGCCAGAAGGGATTTTCCAATAACCGGGCGATGAATTTCCATCTTTGCATGACCGTGACTCTTGAACCCCTCGATCAGAACCAAGTCCACCTCTTCCAATCGCGACAACAAAGCATCTATACCCGGCTCGGGCGTATCTCGGTTTTCATGGAGGATCGCCCATCGTTGTGCGCCGGTTATCAACACCTCGTGCGCGCCTGCTTCCCGATGCATGTATGAATCCTTACCTGGCTTGTCGATGTCAAAGTTATGGTGCGTGTGCTTTATGGTAGATACGCGGAAGCCACGTCCGATCAGTTCGGGCAATAACTGGTGCATCAAGGTGGTCTTGCCACTACCGCTCCATCCGACAATACCAAAAATCTTCATTCTAGCTGGCTCCGGCATCTGTATCGAGGTCGGCGCTATGGTGGCGGCCAACGGGTGCTTGATCGGTTTCGTTAATATGGCGCACCCCAGCTATTAGATAATCAACCCCTGTGATCACCGTTAGTGACGCTGCTATCCAAAGCCCGCAAATGCCGATCTCCAGAGTCGAGACGGAACCAAAGTCTGGGCCACTATTCCCCACCAGCAAAAAGCCCATAGCCAACATCTGAATACTCGTTTTCCATTTCGCCAAATTACTTACCGGCATGCTCACGCTAACCTCCGCCAAAAACTCCCGGAGGCCCGAAACAAGAATTTCTCGACACAAAATCACCGCGGCGGGCAACACCGCAACTCCGTGGAAACGATCGATGCCCACCAAGACTAACAACACACTGGCAATCAAAAGCTTATCGGCAATGGGATCCAGGAATCGGCCGAAGGCGGACTGCTGATGCCATGCCCGTGCCAAATATCCGTCAAAGAAATCAGTAACACAGGCGTAGGTGTAAACACTAAAAGCCAGCCAACTACCTACTGGATCCGCGACGAACAGAAGCAGGCACACCATGATAGGGATGGCGACTATCCGTGAAAAAGTCAGGATATTGGGTAGGTTCATCAACATGCGATGGCATTTTACGTCACCACGCCGAGCACGCAACTATCCGTCGGCGTGAAACCAGTCGTATATCTTCGCAGCCAACGAAGAACTAATACCCTCAACCGCCTCAAGATCGGTGCGACCGGCTTGAGATACAGCCTTCGCGTCCCCAAAATGATGTAATAAGGACTTCTTACGGCGCGCGCCTATGCCCGGCACCTCATCCAAAATAGATTTCCCAATGGCTTTAGTGCGTTGTTTACGATGGGCTCCGATGGCGAACCGGTGGGCCTCATCGCGGATTCGCTGGAGGAAGTAAGATACTGGATCACGGGGTTGCAAGGTGATCGGTTCTTTCCTTTTAGGCTGGAAAACCCTCTCTCTTCCGGCATCGCGGTCCGGTCCTTTGGCAATTGCAGCAAGACTCACACTATCAATCCCCAGTTCATCAAAAACTTCTACCGCAACCCCTAATTGTCCCTTCCCGCCATCAATCAAAACCAGGTCTGGCCATTGGCCACCCGTGCGGTCGGGGTCCTCCTTAAGTGCGTTTGAGAAACGGCGGGTTAGGACCTCACGCATCATGGCGTAGTCATCCCCTGGACTGAATCCCCTCGCGTTCTTCTGAGGTCCGGTTCTCTTTGCTCCTCTGATGTTGAATTTGCGATAGGCACTTCGGTTGAAGCCCTCCGGCCCCACAACAATCATAGCGCCTACAGCTTTGGTACCGGCTACGTGGGAATTATCATAGACTTCTATGCGATCTAGCGCCAAATCCAATCCCAACTTTACCGCCAGTCCCTCTAAGAGTTTCCGCTGCGAAGCACTCTCGGCCAATCGTCGGGTCAAGGCCTCTTTAGCGTTTATCAAGGCGTGGTCAATAAGTTTACGGCGAACACCGCGAACTGGAACAGCCAGCTCCACTCGGCGTTCCGCGCGCACACCCAGAGCCTGAGCCACCAACTCGCGGTTCGGAATATCCTCGCTTAGAAGTATGCTGCGGGGCGGCACACTACGTGCGTAGAATTGGCCTAAAAACGCCTCTAAAACCACAGCCGCATCGTCATCGCGTGCGTGGGACGGGAAATAGGCCCGGTTCCCATAATTCGCACCAGAGCGGAAGAAAAATACCTGAATACACGTCGCGCCACCCGCCTGGTAAACGGCCACCACATCGCTATCCCTCAGCGACGATAGGTTGATATCCTGATGCGCCTGCACTCGCGTTAGGGCGCGGATACGATCGCGGTACTGCGCCGCTAACTCAAATTCCAGATTGTCGCTGGCTTCCTGCATGACAGCGGCGAAGCGACGCTGGATCTGCTGACTATCACCGGATAAGAACAGCTGCGCTTGTTCTACCGCTTCGCGGTAATCTGCCTCACTGATCTGATCAACACAGGGAGCAGAACAGCGCTTTATCTGATGCAGCAGACAGGGACGAGTCCGATTGGCAAAGACCGAATCCGTGCATGTGCGGAGCAGGAACGCCCGCTGAAGCACGGCCAAGGCCTCATTGACCGCCCACACGGATGCAAATGGGCCGAAGTATTCTCCAGGATGCGACTGTGCGCCCCGATATTTCATAATTTGCGGATACGGGTGACCCTTTCTAAGCAGAATGAAGGGAAAAGATTTGTCGTCGCGGAGGAGAATGTTGTAACGCGGCGCATAACGCTTGATAAGGTTCGACTCCAAAAGCAAGGCTTCCGCTTCGGTATGAGTTGTGAGAAATTCCATAGCGACAGTTTCATTAATCATTCGTCTGATACGGACGGTTTGACGTAGCGGGTGCGTATATGCGGCGACGCGTTTTTTAAGGCTTTTAGCCTTGCCGACGTACAAAACTTTGCCGTCTGCACCCAGCATCCGGTAAACGCCTGGTTTACCCGGGAGATTTTTCAAGTACGCCTCGATGATGGGCGCGCCTGTCTCGGTAGCGTTGTCGTGTTTAACGATATCTTCAGTCGAGTCGCCTTCATTTTGCCCTTTGTTCAACACTAATCTCCACCATACGAGTGCCTCAATTTATTGCAATTACCTAAGTCATAAAATGAAAGTGAGCACGAACCATGTCTTGACGAAGCTTCTATCCACGATTTCTGTGAATAACTTTGTTGAAAAGGTTCCCACTGAACGCTAGGCAACGGAAATTGCGTAATATTTTGCAATTTGCCTATTTTTTAAGCATCCATCTAAGTGTATGATATAAAACAATTTATTTAAGAGAAAGGAAAATTCATCCGCCTTCATAAACTCAATCAAATATTTGCACTACAAAAATCGAGCCTTGAAGCGCCTGTGCAAAACTCCCAGCCTGAGATTGCAATGAACCCACCAATGAATGGCCTGCGAATTCTCTAAATTCACAGGTTTATACTTTACGAGACCTTTCGATTTCAACGCCAACGCTTCCAGCGTTTTTAAGAATATCAAGTTTCTCAATGCGAACCCTAACCAAGTCTACACGCTTGTCATCGAAGCACATGTCGGCGATACGTTCCGCAAAGGACTCAACCAGATTGACATGCCCCTCATTGGCAATAGCCAAAATACCATTCGCCATAGTCTCGTAACTGACAACGTTCCGGATATCGTCAATTATGGGATGCGCTCCCTCGTCAACGGCAAGGTCTAGATTTATCCGCACTCGCTGTGGACTGCGTTTCTCATTTTCATAGACGCCGATCAGACATTCGACCATAAAATCGCGAATGAACACATGTCGAAGAGCTTTACCCGCATCGGCAATACGCGACGGCATTGTGGAGGGTACTTTGTCCTCTGGCATTTTCCGGGGCCCCAATTTAGCTCACGATCACGTTGACACGTTGCCATAAGCTAGGTCTAGAGGCGTCGAACTCATACCCATATGTTGACCAGAGTCCATCGCGATCATCTGACCGGTCATTGACGGTGCCTTGAGGATGAAATCAACGGCCGCTGCAATTTCCTCCGGCAAGACTTGGCGCTTGAGGGGCATGGAAGACCACTCATTGGTAAAAGCCTCCTCTGATTGATGAACGTTCGGCAGCGTCGGGCCGGGGCCAACCCCGTTCACCCGCACCTGCGGGGCCAGTGCTCTTGCTAAAATTTGGGTCAGCTCCCACAAACCAGCCTTACTCAACGTATAGGTCGTAAAGTCTGGAGTGAGATTCCAGACCCGCTGATCAATGATATTGATGATATTGGCTTCTTGCGACTCTGGCAATTTGCAGACGAAGGCCTGCGCCAATTCAAACGGCGCTCGGAGGTTAACGTTCATGTGCTGATCCCACGTTGCCGGCGTCGCAGTCGCCACCGTATCCTGCTCAAAAACGGAAGCATTGTTCACCAGACAGGTGAGCGGGCCCAGTTGTTCTTCGGCCAACTCAATTAAATTTGAAGAAGCGCCCGCTACGCCAAGATCAGCCCCCACTGCAACAGCGCGACCACCCAAAGACTGGATCTCGCCTACAACCTTTTCAGCGGCATCGGAGGAATTAAAATAATGCACGCCTACATGCCACTCCGCTGCAGCCAAGCTCATGGCAATGGCGCGCCCTATCCGCCGACCGGCCCCGGTGACCAACGCGTTCTGACTCGACGATAATTTACTTGTCATTCAATTGTGTCCGTCATCTTTCATCCTCAAATCAATGAATGCCCCATCACTTGTCGGATGCTGCGCTCCTAAATTCAGATATAGCTACCAAAAGCCCTCGGCAAACACGCTTAAAAAGATTTACTGCACGCCCAATACCTATCGACTCGCTATGGTTACAATCTCACGGGCCATTATCTCGAGTCCAACAATCAAAGCGACGAAAGCGATGGAAACTTGTACGTAAATCACAGGCGAGATTGCACCCTCA
The DNA here is from genome assembly GCA_002709525.1 of Magnetovibrio sp. GTDB lineage: Bacteria > Pseudomonadota > Alphaproteobacteria > Rhodospirillales > Casp-alpha2 > UBA3470. The sequence continues at coordinate 49,930 of PARE01000032.1, forward strand.
CCGCAAACTTCGCAAATGCATCGACGACGCTTTCGTATATTTCTCTCTTAAAAGGCACAATTAACTCTGGCAAAGTCTCAAGCTCTGCCCAGCGCCAAGCATCAAATTCGGGGTGCTCATCTACTCTCAAATCAAAATCAGTATCCAACCCACGGAATTGCAGAGCAAACCACTTTTGCCTCTGACCCCGAAATTGGCCGTTCCAAACTTTTTTCTGCAGATGTCTCGGCAAGTCATACGTCAGCCAATTAGCTGTCTCACCAATGATATTTGCCTGATCAGTGCCCGTTTCTTCCCTCAGCTCACGCAAGACTGCGGCCGCGGGGTCTTCTTCATCGTCAATCCCACCTTGCGGCATCTGCCAATAATTCTGGACATCCTGCTTGGATTTCGAAATGCGCCGACCGATCCAAACCAAGCCGTCCCCATTGAAAAGTACAGCACCGACACCCCTACGATAGGGTAGCCCAATCAAAGTTTCTTCGTTTGCCGTCACGCAATCTTCCTCATTACTCGATCACCTGCTTATTAGCGATGGCAGAAACAGGAACGAGAGCAAGCCCTTTTCCCCCGAGTGTCTTAGTCCACTCAACCAACTTTTCGATACTTGAAGGGTAAGCGCGGATAGTCGCAATTGCGGTGGGGTTGTTCCTAATGAGTTTTTCAAGCTGACGTAGCTTTTTACTGATGTTATCGGGGGACGGTGGATCATCAAGCGTCAAATTGTTCTTGGCACGCGGTAAATCGATTTCATTTGCAATCCTGGGTGCAACCGATCTTGCATTGGCACCACCATCGACAAACATCAATCCCCGTTTCTTTAGTTCCGCTAAGATGGGCTTGAGCTGGCCCTCCGCTTCACTAAATTTAGACCCCATGGTCGACACTACGCCGACGTATCCAGAAAAACTGCTTAGAATACTGTATAGGCGTTTCATGTTGTCCGCCACCTGAACCGTTGTGCTCAACGCTAGAGGTCCCGGATCCTTGGCAGGGAAACTCTCACTTTCCATGGGCAATCCCACGAAAACCTCATGACCGGCAAGACGCGCCCTCAAAAGCCAGCCATTCAGGTCGGGCGCATATGGCTCAAAGACCAGGCTGACCTCGCCTGGAAGCTTGTTAATAGCCGCCATAGTTGCCGCACGGCTCAGGCCTAGCCCCGTTACCAGAAGCCCAGCCCGTTTGCCCTTTTCGTTGCCAGTTAGTGGCCGAGCGTAGATCTCCCAGGGCAGTTGCTCACCGCCCTTGCCTACCTTTGGCAGCGGGCCATTCAATCCCTTTACCTTTTCAAGCAGTTCTCGGACGGGTGCTTTAGCGAGCGGCGTCGGCTTGGGCTGCGCTGGCACCTTGCGGAAAGAGGCTGCTGTCACTGACGGAATAATGACGCCTTGGCCAGCTGCCCCAGACCCCGCCATGGCGTTCAACCCTGAGGAACCAAGAGTCGCGGGCGACATGATCTGCTTCTCTGTTTCGGATGGCTGCGCTAGTCCGTCCTTGGGCTGTTCGTCAGATGCATCCGCCGTATCCGCCTCACCCTCGGGTTCCCGGGTCTCCGATGTCTCATCGGGTTGGTCATCTTCCCCGATACCAATTGAATTCAGCGACAACCCAGAACGCGACGGCAGGGCCATCTGCACACCGCCATCCAACTCTGCGGCTGTGGTAACAGCCGATCCCGTAGCGTCACTGCTGAAATACCAAAAGGCACTGCCCCCAAAGATCCCAAGCACCAGCACGCCAATCCCCGTAGCGGCAAATAAAAACTTCTTGCTACCTCCGCCGTCATCAGATTCCTCATTTCCCCCATTGTCGAAATCAATTACTTCATCAAGACTTTTTAAGTCGAGATCATCATCATCGGCTTCTTCACTATCGCCCACTCCGACGTTGGATTCGCCAACACCCATGATGGCGGGGTTAGGGCCGTCATGATCATTTACGGACAATTCGTTGTCGGTGCCGGATTGCTCATCTTCGTCCGAGGGGCTTCCGGCATCCAAATCATCCTCATGGTCCGTAATAACTTGGGCGCCCAGGCGATCGTCCTCATCATCGCCATCGGCCTCGAAGTCGAAGTCCTCGTTATCTTCGAGGTCTTCGTTATCCTCACCCTTAGATTTCTGAAAAAGGTTCTTGAGGAATTTCAAGTCCGTTCCAACCTCTCAAGCAAAACTGAGCACTCGCTCAGTTGGTCTGTTTCCCCAACTGACCAGAGTAGAGTGACACCCCCCTTAATAGATCGAGAGCGCGTGCCAGCTGATAGTCTTGCGATACATCATCCTTATCCTCGGCTTGGGTCTTTTCGTCCTTGCTTTCTTCGGAATTCAGCGTTTTATCCTTGATGGGGTCAGTTTCGTCCGTATTTCTCAAGGCACCGCGCAAATCCGCTTCCCGACGCTCCAATCGCGGCTCGACCGATTCGATCTTAGCCTGCTGAACAAAAATATCCGGATCAATGCCCTTGGCTTGGATCGACCGGCCAGACGGCGTGAAATAGCGAGCCGTCGTTAGGCGCATGGCCCCGTTTCCAGGCAACGGCATGACCGTTTGCACCGACCCCTTACCAAAAGAGCGGGTCCCGAGAATGATGGCGCGGCGATGATCCTGCAGGGCGCCAGCGACAATCTCCGAAGCCGAAGCCGAACCTTCGTTGATCAAAACAACAATGGGCTTACCATTCATAAGATCGCCAGGCTTCGCGTTGAAGCGCCGGGTATCCTCGGGATCATTGGAGCGCGTAGAGACAATTTCGCCTTTTTCTAGGAACGAGTCGGAAACAGAAACGGCCTGATCCAGCAGACCGCCTGGGTTATTCCTAAGATCAAGAACCAAGCCCTCAATTTTATCGCCAAGTTCCATGTCAAACTTTGCTACGGCCTTCTCTACGCCTTTTTGGGATTGCTCGTTAAAGCTTGTGATGCGGATGTAACCCACATTCTTTTCAACGCGCGAGCGCACAGACGTTATTTTTATGACAGCCCGGGTGATCATCACGTCGAACGGTTCAGAAACTCCCTTGCGGCGGATGGTCAACTTGATTTTGGTGCCTACCTTCCCTCGCATTTTGTCCACCGCTTGTGAGAGCGTCAGGCCTTGAACGGCTTGACCATCCAAGTGAGTTACAAAATCACCGGCCTCGACACCAGCCCGGTAAGCCGGCGTATCGTCAATGGGCGAAATCACCTTGACAAACCCGCGTTCCAAAGTGACTTGGATGCCCAGTCCACCAAACTCGCCTCGAGTGTTCACTTGCATATCCTTGAAACTCTTTGAGGTCATGTAGCTTGAATGAGGGTCTAGCGACGTGAGCATCCCTGTAATAGCCGCTTCAATCAATTCTCGATCAGTTGGCTTTTCAACGTACTCCGCTCGAACACGCTCGAATACGTCGCCGAAAAGGTTCAGAAGCTGATATGTTTCCACATCATTCTTCGTTTCCTCGGACGCCATGATCGGTAGCGCTAGCCAACATGTAACGACTGTGACGGCGGCGGCAAATACCATCCGTGGACTGCAAATTCTCATCCGCTTACCTTACCCTTGCGTACTGCCAACCAAGGCAGTGGATTAATGGGTTGACCTTTACGACGGATCTCCCAGTAAAGTGCTGTCTTTCGTGTAACTTCGTTCCCCATGGTTCCCACCGGCTCGCCAGTTAGAACCCACTGTCCAACGGCCACATCGATATGCGCCATTCCGGCAAGTAACGTATGATATCCGCCGTTGTGTTCGATGATCAAGAGTTCCCCATAAGCCCGAAACGGACCAGAAAATGCAATCCGTCCCTCGTACGGCGCGATTACCTGAGCAGATTTCACCGTTTCCAGTGTTAATCCCTTTTGGGTACGCCCTTTGGCAATAGGCTGGCCGAATTGGGTAGCCACACGACCCACGGCAGGGAGGGGAACTACCCCCTTTCGCGTGTCAAACGGGCGGCCTGAATAGCCGGGTGGCGGCTTATCAGCAAGTGACCTTCCCGGCACGGGCACCGCCGTTGAGGGTTTAAGTGCCGAACGCAAAGCGGTAACTTGCTTGCTTTTCCGATGCGGGCGGCCCGCCGCCACATGGGCCGTCGTTTCGCGTTTCGCACGAAGCGTATCTAACTTCTTCACTAGATCAAGAAGCGATGCCGCTTGTCTCGATAGATTCATGGCCTCCCGGGTGGCACGATTGATCTCTGAAACAGTACGGCGGCGCAGTCTTGATTTACGGCCCAGTAGGCGCTGCAACACTACGCGCTGGCTTTCCAGCTTGATCATTTCCTGGTCGTATTCTCGACGTCGCTCTTCTGCGCTGCTGCGTGCCCTCTCAAGCGCATCAAGATCATCGCGCAGTTCCTCCGCCTCCCTTTTGAGACGCGGCAAAGTGGCCCGCAGAAGGATTGCGCTGCGAACCATATCGGCCGGCGATATGGGTTGCGCGACCAAAGACTCTGGTGGATTTCGAGCAATTCGCTGTAGGGCTGATAAGACCACGCCCAATTGCCGCCGCCGACGCTCGAAAGTTTCGCGTATGCGCACTTGGTTAGCGTTGAGAGTTTCAATGCGATCGGATATCTCCGCTAAGCGGCCTTCGTGATTTTGGATGACGCGGGCGGCAGCGACCAAGNCGTCACGAATACGGACNATATCTTGCTCAAGCCCCACAGACTTNTTTCGAAGCGTCTTGGCTTTCTCGCGGGCTTTCTGAAGTGCCTTCTGGGTCCGTTGGAGCCTATCGGTAGTGGAGTCCGAGGGCAGCGTTACCGATGTTTGGGCCAAGCTCGAAGACACCATCAGCATGATGGACACGCCAAAACCAATGGCAAACTTAGCTTGGCTTAGAGTGGAACGCGCGGCAAGCCTCATCTATTGAGCGACTTCGCGAGGCAGTTCTTCCTCGGCCCCATCCGATGATATCAAAGATATCCCAGTCATCTCGTTGGGTTTTGCAAGATTTAGAAGCTTAAGGATCGTGGGAGCCACATCGCTCAAACTCCCATCCTTCAGGGTCGTTACACTCTTAGGGCCGTTTAACATAAGAATCGGGACATCATTCAATGTGTGTTGAGTATGGGGATCTCCGGTCGCTGTATCGATCATCTCCTCGCAATTGCCGTGGTCCGCTGTGATCAGCATAACTCCTCCGGCTGATACAACGGCTTCCTCAAGGCGGCCGAGGCTTTTATCAACCGTTTCGACGGCAATTATTGCAGCATCTAAGACACCGGTATGGCCGACCATATCACCATTGGCGTAATTCGCCACAATGAGATCATATGTCCCCGCCGAAATAGCCGAGACAAGTTCATCGGTCACCTCCGGCGCCGACATCTCTGGCTGCAAGTCGTAGGTCGCTACTTTCGGGGATGGCACAAGGATTCGATCTTCGCCCTCGAATTCAGCTTCACGCCCTCCATTCAGGAAGAATGTGACGTGGGCATACTTCTCCGTCTCTGCAATGCGAAGCTGTGTTAGGCCAGCGTTGGCAACTACCTCGCCCAAAATACCCTTCAAAGCCAGCGGCGCAAACAAGACGTCGAAGAACCCGTTTAGGTCCCTGGAATATTCAACCATGCCGGTTCTCGCAGCAAACGCTCGCACCTTATCGCGCTTGAAACCATTGAACGCCGGGTCGACCAGAGCGGCGAGGATTTCTCTTGCTCTGTCGGCACGAAAATTCGCCATAAGCAATCCATCGCCGTCGGCCATACCGACATAATCATCGATCACCGTCGGCCGCATGAATTCATCACTAAGGCCTTCATCATAACTCGCGCCAATGGCTGACATTGGGTCAGGGGCTCTCGCGCCGTCAGCGCCAACCATAACATTGTATGCTTGGCTCACACGGTCCCATCGGTTGTCCCGGTCCATGGCGTAATATCGGCCCGATATGGTCGCGACACAGACATCTTTAAGCGCGCTAATGTCGTCAAGGAACCGGTTCATTAGGCCGCCTCCGGCCTTTGGAGGAGTATCGCGACCATCCAGGAAGGCATGCACGCGTACGGGAACGCCCGAATTAGAAACGGCCGACGCAAGCTCGACTATGTGATCCTGATGGGAATGTACTCCGCCGGGCGACAACAAACCAAGCACATGGCAGGTGCCACCAGTCTCACGTAACTTTTCCACGTGGCGGTTCAGTATCGGGTGCGCCGCCAAGCTGCCATCGGCAACAGCCGCGTCAATGCGCGGGAGGTCTTGCATAACAATGCGCCCGGCGCCCAAATTCGTATGTCCCACTTCGGAGTTACCCATTTGACCGTCGGGCAAACCCACATGCAGAGCGCAGGACTTAAGGAGCGCCATCGGCATTTCGCGTACATAGCGGTCCCAATTGGGCGTGGCAGCTTGTGCAATGGCATTGTTAGCGGAATCGTCCCGCACGCCCCATCCGTCGAGGATACACAAGATAACAGGTCTCTTGATGGCACTAGAATTATGCGAATCGCTCATATGCCTAATATAGGCGCAAACGTATGGAAAAAAACAGATGAACCTTGCTCAAATTGGGTATTGGAACGCCTAGATAATAGCGTGGCGAACCTTCGCGGACACCCATTCGCTTAAAATGACGGTTGCGATGATAACCAACAGGATCACGCTTACTTGTGTCCAAGCCAAATTGGCAATAGATGAACTCAGGTGCAAACCAATTCCACCGGCCCCAACAAGGCCTAGGATCGTCGATTCGCGAATATTGATATCCCAGCGAAAAACGGAGATGCCTGCAAATGCCGGCAACACCTGTGGAATGATTCCGTAGGCAAGAACTTGCGGACCTCGGGCGCCCGTAGCACTCACGGCCTCGACTTGAATTTCATCGATTTCTTCGATCGCCTCGTAAAGGAGCTTCGCGCAAAACCCGATGGAGCGCAAACCAATGGCGATGATACCAGCAAACACACCCGGCCCTACAATAGCGACCAAGATCAGCGCCCAAATTAGAGAATTGATGGACCGCGACGAAACTATGACAAAGAGCGCTATGGGACGGATAAAAGTCACGCTGGGTGTTGTGTTTCGCGCGGCGCAAAATGCCGTTGGCACCGCGAGGACGAGTGCCATTAGTGTTCCCAAAGTGGCAATATTGATTGTGTCCCATATGGCCCGCCAAAGAGCGTTGATGTAATCCCATTTCGGCGGCACCATTCGTGATGTCATATCGCCGGCCTGGCGTGGTGCATCCAAAACAAAATCCCAGAACGTCTCCTCCGACATCAGTTGCCAGCACCAAACAAACACCATCGTGCCAACTAAGTATCCAGCCCATACCGTCAGCTGCGTGCGGCGGTCGCGACGCTGCCAGACTTTCAATTCGTCTTTTTTTTGGACCGGCACTCTACTGCACCTGCCTGCGCACATATCCAGACGTGTATTCCACGATCATGACGATGCCAATAATGACCAAAAGCACGGCAGCCGCTGTTCCGTAATCGTATTGATCGAAGGCATTGTTCAAGACGACGCCAATCCCCCCGGCGCCGACGATGCCGACCACCGCACTCTCCCTGAAATTGATGTCCAGCCTATACAATCCAAGGCCAATCATCCGCGGCATGACTTGGGGTTGGACCGCATAGTTTATCCACTGGAACCAGCTTCCTCCGGTTGCCTTAACGGCTTCTGCCTGAACCGGATCCATGTCTTCAATATCTTCGGCCAGGAGTTTCCCATAGAACCCCACTGTTGCGATCACCAGCGTGATGAAACCGGCAAAGGGGCCGAAGCCAAACAGCTTGACCATAAAGATCGCAATGATCACTTCCTGAAAACTACGGGTGACCGCTAGAATACCCCGGCACACATAGTAGATCGGCGCCGGCGCGAGGTTTTTGGCCGCCCCAAGACCAATAGGAATCGACAAAGCCACCCCAACTACCGTCGAGGTAACTGTCATCCAGATGCTTTCATAGAGACCACTCAGGATCTCATCAAGATTAGTGATGAAATCAGGCGGGAAAAAGCCGCCAACAAACTTCGCGCCACGCGGAACCCCCTCAAGAACGCGGGCCCAGTTCACTTCCGTCGTACCGAGTGCCACTGCAAGATAGATGCCGATACCGACCCACAAACTCCACCGCAGCAGCGGGCTGGAGATCAACGGTGGCTTTTTCCAGCGCCGTGAAGATGAGCTTTCCATGGAAACTGCGGCAGTCACGATCCAAGCCTCACGTCATACCGGCCGTACGATCACGGCTGAGCTCAGCCGTCTGCCGATCATCACTGGTAGCTTTGTGCCCTCCATCGATCAGCGCTTCGTCATCCTCTTCTTCAACTTGCTCGATGGTCGACTCCCAATCTTCCTCACCGTAAATTTGAGTTAGCACATCGGGCGTCAGGCCACCTGGCGGACCGTCGTAAACGATCTCGCCAAGTTGTAGGCCGACGATTCGTTGCGCGAACATTTGGGCTAGAAGGACATCGTGAATGTTGATAATCGCCGACAGCTTTCTCTCTTCGCAGAGTTCACAAATTAAGCGCATGATTTGGCGCGACGTTTTTGGATCCAAGGATGCCGTCGGCTCATCCACTAACAACAACTCTGGGTCTTGAACCAAGGCGCGGCAAATTCCAACCCGCTGGCGTTGGCCACCAGATAGCTCGTCGGCGCGTTTGTCGACCATATTATCCAGGCCAACACGTTCGAGAAGCCTAAACGCCTCATCGATATCCGCTTGAGGAAATTTGCGGAAATAACTACGCCAAAAGCCCGTATATCCTAGCCGTCCCGAAAGCACGTTTTCCATAACAGTCAGGCGCTCAACAAGGGCATATTCCTGGAAGATCATCCCCATTCGCCGGCGTGCTGTGCGGAGATCTCCTTGCCTCAGAGTTGTTAACTCTTGGTCGTTGAGTCGCACCGACCCGTTGGTTGGCTCGACCAATCGGTTAACACAACGAATAAGCGTCGACTTCCCGGCACCGGATGGTCCAATGAGGGCCATGACCTGACCGTCAGGAACGTCCAAATCGATGCCTTTCAAAGCTTGGTCGCCGGTTTTGTATTGTTTCACCAGTCCCTTGAGACGAAGCATGCAGCCTCCGCGGCGAAATTGTTATAGTCTCAATATTGCACAAACAACTCAGGACCGGAGTGCCCGGTCCTGAGCTGAAATACGGATAATCTGCTCGTCATTTACAGGTGTACGTCACACCGTTGGCTGAATCAATCTTACGAATAACGGCCCAATCGGACTTGTGGTGAATACCGACGAAACGGCCTTCTTTCTTAAATTCTTTCTGCAGATCAGAGCCTTCCCACGGGAAGGTAAAAAAAGCTTGCTTCACCTTTGCCGCGATTTCCGGATGCAGGTTGTGGGCGTGGCCATATCCGGTCGTCGGAAAGGTCTGAGACTTGTAGATGGTACGGATCTTAGCCGGGTCGATTTTTTTGCGGTCAATCATACGCTTGAGGACTGAGTTAGCGACGGGCGCAACGACGTAGTCGTTGTTAGCGATGCCCATAATCGAGTTGTCATGCTTGCCCGAGAAATTGGTCTTAAAGTCCTTGTCCTTAACTAAACCGAATTCGGATTTTAGCAATGCCGACGGAGCCTTGTTACCGGAATTCGATGTCGGCGAGGTGAACGTTAGCGTCTTGCCTTTGATATCATTCGGCGACTTAATTGCGCTGTTGGCCGGTACTATAATTTCCATCTCGTAACCATATGAGCCGTCCTTAGACGCCATCATGGCAAAAGGGACCAAGCCAGCGCAGCTTACGGCAACGGGGTTGCCACCCGTATTCACGCCAGCCACGTGCAGTCGGCCAGACCGCATTGCTTCATATTGTGCCGCATAGGACTGCACCGGGAAAAATTTTACTTTCTTGCCTGTGACCTTCGCCATGTGGTCGACAAAGCCCTTCCATACCTTCGCGTAGACGGCGGGGTCTTCAACTGGTGTGTACGAGAAAATGATGGTGCTTGGGTTGACCCAGTCCTTGGGATCAAGCGGGAGGTCAGCAACCTGGTCACGGTTTCGATCGCAATAACGTTTATCCAGCGTGCCACGATAGCAGTCTTCGGCCGCCACCGCAGGCGCCACGCCAAAGGCGAATATCGCAGCAACTGCCAAAACCGCTAGTCCAGTGTGGCGAGATAAGGTGTTGAGCTTCATTAGGTCTCTCCCCGTAATAAAATTTGTTTCTAATCCCCAATATCCAACGTGCAACAGCCATCAGATCGCTGGGTACTAAAATCAAGATACTGTAACAAAGTAGACTATGATCGGTTGGCGGCTGAAGTTGAGTCAAGGCAAATTGATCAAAAGTGAAAATTAAATTACACAATTGGTTCACTACGCTAGCTATGAGAAATATAATATAATTTCCATCAGTACAATTTTGGAAGCCCGATATGGCCGCGCAAATTAACCCTCGTCAACAGCAAATCATGGACAAAGCTCAGCAATCAGGCTTTGTCGCGATCGAGTCTCTCGCGCGCGAGTATGGCGTCACGTCTCAGACTATTCGCCGCGACATCAATCACCTTTGCAAATTAGGCATGTTGATACGCTATCACGGTGGAGCCGGATTGCCGACCAGTGCGGAGAACACGGCTTACGTTACGCGGCGTGACCACCTGCTAAAAGAAAAGCAGAGAATCGCAAGTTTAACCGCTGCGCAAATTCCAGATTATTCATCATTGTTTATCAACATCGGCACTACAAATGAGGAAGTCGCCCGTGCCCTCATGGCGCATCACGGGCTGCGAATTATCACTAACAATTTAAATGTTGCCTATTTAATGAGTGCCAAGAAAGACTTTGAAGTGATCGTCGCAAGCGGCGTCGTCCGAAACCAGGATCGCGGAGTGGTTGGTGAAGCGACGGTAGATTTTATTTCACAGTTTATCGTTGACTTCGGGGTCATTGGTACCAGTGGAATAGACATGGACGGCACGCTTCTAGATTTTGATTATCGCGAAGTGAGGGTCTCCCAAACCATTATTAAGCACTCACGCCGCATCTTTTTGGTTGCCGACCATTCCAAATTTGGTCGGAACGCCATGGTGCGCCTTGGCAACATTTCCGAGCTTTCAGCGTTATTCACGGACCAACCTCCGCCGACGGAAATCATCGAGATCGCCGCGGCGTCGGGTACTGAAATTCACCTTCCCGGACTCTACCAAAACACCTGAACCGCCCGACTAAAAATTTATTAGCTGGTAAAGTAGTGGTGTCATGTTATGTTCATAATATGACATTTTATATTCATTTATGACTACTGAAGAGCGCCCTTCTCATGCCAAATGACAATGCATATGATCTCCTTATCATTGGCGGTGGTATAAATGGTGCAGGCATTGCCTGCGATGCGGCCGGTCGCGGGCTTAGCGTAGCCCTCTGTGAGCAAGGTGACTTAGCTGGACAGACGTCCTCCGCCAGTTCGAAGATGATACACGGAGGGCTTCGCTACCTGGAGCACGGGGAGTTCCGGCTGGTTCGGGAAGCGTTGCAAGAACGCGAGGTGCTGATGCGGAACGCGCCGCACCTGGTAGCTCCTTTACGTTTGATCCTGCCGCATACACCAGACCAACGACCGGCATGGATGATCCACGTAGGCCTGTTGCTTTACGATCATCTTGGAAACCGAGAAACGCTGTCGAGCAGCAAATGCTTCCGACTAGCTAACCATCCCGCACGTAAAGTCTTTAAACCGGCATTTAAATCCGCTTTCGCATACTCCGACTGCCGAGTGGACGATTCCCGGCTGGTCATTGCGAACGCCCTGACGGCTCGAAAAAATGGTGCAGAAATCCTTACCCGTCACCGTCTGGAGCGGGCGCAGAGTCGGAATGGCCAATGGCTAGTTTCGCTGCGTAGAGCAGAAAGCGGCGATAGGGTCGAGATCTCAGCGCGCGCATTGGTCAACACCGCCGGAACCGCTGTGGAGGCTGTCTTAAATGCGACAACCACACCACGCAAGCGGAACCGCATCCGCTTGGTAAAAGGCAGCCATATCGTCGTTCCCAGATTTTTTGAGGGCGCCGAGGGCTTTTTACTCCAAAACCCAGATGGCAGGGTGATTTTCGTCATCCCGTTTGAGCAGCACTATTCTATTATTGGCACGACAGATGTACCCATCAAAACTCCTGAAGACGGCTGGGCTATTAATCCCGCAGAGACCCGCTACTTGTGTGAGGCAGTAAATAGGTATTTTCAATCACAGCTAATACCGGACGACGTTGTCTGGTCTTTCTCCGGTGTGCGGTCCTTGTTTGATGATGGCGAGTCTGATCCTTCCGCTGTGACCCGCGACTACGTCTTAGAGCTGGATGCCCCGGCAAACGCTCCACCCGTACTTTCCGTGTTCGGCGGAAAGATAACAACCTATCGTCGACTTGCTGAGGCGGCAATGGATAGACTTGGGGCTTATTTCCCAGGTCTTGGTCGCGCCTGGACTGCAGATCGACCTCTAGCTGGAGGCGATCTCACCGCGCCAAACCTAGAAGCCCTCTTAAATAAATTGAAATTCGACTACCCAAAACTTCCCAGTCACTTATTACAGGCACTGGCCCGTCGGCACGGGGGATGGACAACTCGGGTACTCGACCGTGCTCATACGACCGAGGATTTGGGACCAGATTTCGGCGGTTGTCTTACAGGTCGCGAAGTGGATTACCTGATTAAAGAGGAATGGGCTAAAACGCCCGAAGATATCCTGTGGCGGCGAACCAAGTCTGGCCTTCATATAGACGCCGCGGGACGCCAACGGCTCGAAAAATACATGGCGACGCGAACAGCGGTCACGGCCTGACCTCCTGAACTTATCCCCTGCAGGGATTGGAATTACGACGACGACGCACCATATTAAATAATAGCTATGTAATTTACGAGATTACCCATGTTTGCCCTTCGACAACAAATGAAACCAGACATGCCATCAGCTGCCGATGCGCTTCCAGGCCGTGCTTCGCCCATGCCGGTAACGGAACCACATTTTGTCAATGGCCATTCACTGACTTCACCCTATCCGGATGGCATGAACAAAATCATATTTGGGCTTGGCTGTTTCTGGGGTGCGGAGCGCATATTCTGGCAGTTAAAAGGCGTCCACGTTACAGCCGCCGGCTATGCCGCAGGATACACTCCAAACCCCACTTATGAAGAGGTCTGTTCCGGCATGACGGGCCATAACGAAGTCGTCTTGGTGGTCTATGACCGGAAACTGGTATCTTATGCCGATCTCCTGCGCGCCTTTTGGGAAGGTCATGACCCTACCCAGGGCATGCGCCAGGGCAACGACGTAGGAACTCAGTACCGCTCTGGAATTTATTGTTACTCTCGCGGGGATCTCCAAGAGGCAGAAGCTAGCAGCAGGGGCTATGCCCAAAAATTGGAAGCTGCGGGCCATAACGCCATCACTACGGAGATCCTGGACGCCCCGGAGTTTTATTTCGCTGAGACCTACCATCAGCAATACCTTGGCAGGAACCCTGGCGGCTATTGCGGCCTTGGTGGCACCGGCGTGCGCTGCGGCTAAATCCCAATCTATCGTCTCCGCACCGCCGTGGGCACCAAGCCAACGGCCCGCTTCATATCGTCGTCGAAAAACATATCCGGGTTTTCGAGATAGTCGAGAACCATATCGAACGCATCGTCACCCCAGAACACCTCGCCGCCGATGACGAAGGTCGGCACGCCAAAAGCGCCCGCCGCAATGGCCTTATCACCGTTAGTTTTAAGCCGTGCTTTGATATCAGGATCATTGACCAGGGCGTCACCGTCAATCACCCCAGCGGACGACTGTATGCCAGCCCAACCTTCATCGTTGTCCGGTAAATCCCCATCAACCCATACAGAGCGGAAAATTGCCTGCACCGCCTTCAGATCACCATCCAGTGCCTCAGCTAGACGCAGAGCACGTAGCGGATTGAACGGATGGTTTGGCGGCAGGTTGAAATCGACGCCCATACGTCGGGCTCGCCAAGCGCACTGTCGAAAAATAAAGACCTTCTTCGGCTCAATCTCTGCCGGTCCAAGATGGCCCCAGTGGTTCAAATATCCAGCAAACAGGGTCGGTTTGCAAATCAGGCTCACCCGATCAGGTAATTGATCAAGCCGCATTGCCTGCAGATAGGCAAAAGGCGAAATGACGTCAAAATACCATGTGGCTGAAATCATTGGTTATCTCCCAGAACGGCCGTCTCTCTGCGCAATATACAAATCACAAATTCTATCATAGCTTGCGCTTAACTGACCGAAAGATATCGCTGTTTCATGACCCGTCACCACGCGATATAGATAAAAAATTTCATCTACCGCCACTGCTAATTGGAAATGACTTCGCTAAAATCGAGCCCTCCGCGCCAAAGTCATGATACGTGCAGACCACTTGGTCACCGAAAGTCAGTCTCGACCAACAGGTCATTTTCACAAATACAGCAAAAGATGCCAAGTTCCGAATGGTCATCCTCCGCCAGGTGGGGCGCCTCGTCGACCCGGCCAATAGCTGCGCCGAACATTAGGATAGATAGAAAAAGACTTAAAATGGTCGATGTATTAGGTCGCGCCAAATTCGAGTAACCTTCCTCATTAATCATGTAAACGTACACGTGATCAGCGCGACGCCTATTGATAAAATACTTATTCATCCGAAAGAGGAAACTGCATATGTTCTATGAAATTGGCGAAAGCAAAATTCAAACTCCTGGAAACGATTACTGGGTCGCACCGAACGCGACACTTATCGGCAAGGTGGTTCTTGAAAAGAACGCCAGTGTTTGGTTCAACGCCGTTCTTCGCGCCGACAACGATCCAATTTTCGTTGGCGCAGGATCCAACATTCAAGACGGCTGCGTTCTGCATACGGACCCGGGCTTCCCCATTCACATCAAACGTGACGTGACTGTTGGCCACATGGCGATGCTGCATGGCTGTACCATCGGTCTGGGCACACTAATCGGTATTGGTTCGATCATACTCAACGGTGCAAAGATTGGGTCGAACTGTCTCTTGGGTGCTGGCACGCTGATCCCGGAGGGCAAAGAGGTTCCGGCCAACTCTGTGGTCATGGGGGCTCCCGGCAAAGTCATTCGCCAGATCGGTGATAAGGAACAAGGGATGCTAGATTCCGCTGCCCAACATTACGTCGACAAATACAAACGTTATCGGGACAAACTCCGCATCGGTAACGAACGCACAGAGGCTTAAAACAGATCAGACGATGAGGTTATAAGATTCTCGGATTTCAACAAAATGATGGGATACATCTGAAAATCCTAAAACACACGTGTACTTAAAATTTATCGCGCAATTCTGATAAGTGCTTCGGGGGTTGCTCGCAGATTTTGGAGCGGCGGTGACGATTGAAATAGTGTCAGGAAACATCTTTCCAACGGCCCACCACGCCGACGTTCAAATGAAACAAATCCAAAAGACGTCCAACGGTATGGTTGATGATGTCGTCGACACTCGTTGGCTGCGCATAAAACGCCGGAACAATGGGAGAGACCACAGCGCCAATCTCCGATAACCTTACCAAGGTGCGAAGATGACCCGTATGCAACGGTGTCTCGCGAACCCCTAAGACCAGTCGTCGGCGCTCCTTTAGCACGACGTCAGCGGCGCGGCTCAGAAGCGAACTGGTCACACCTGAAGAAATCTCGCTCATTGTGCGTATCGAACAGGGCAAGACAAGCATACCCATAGTGTTAAAAGATCCCGACGATATCGATGCTCCAACATCTCCAATCGCGTGAGCGACGTCAGCCAACTCACGCACGGCGGATGGTTTTATCTTCACTTCATAGCCCATGGTCATTTCCGCTGACTTAGACATGACCAGATGCGTCTCGACATCCGTATCCCGAAGCAATTGAAGGGCCCTTATGCCGTAGATAACTCCGGAAGCACCAGATATTCCAATGATCAATCGTCGCGTTTTTTCGGCCATTTCAAATGCCCTCTTAATAAGGCGATCAATACACAATGGACGGTTTGGACCGCAAGTGCTTTGCTCGCATTGGGCACATTTGATCCGTTTGGGGGAACGATCCGTGCCGATCGGATGCCAATGCCGCTCTAGTCGTTTGTGCTCGAGAGAATTCCGCTAGTCATGGATCGCGGGTCGCGGTCGCGCCAATTGCCGCTCTCCACTTGATGAAAAAAATCATCAACGAACTGATTGAATAACGCCGGCTCTTCCAGGTTGCAAGCATGACCGGTCTGCGGCAGCAGGACGAGGGATGACGACGTTATGGTTCGCTTCATGAATAAACCGACATCCAAGCAGGGCTCGTCCTCATCGCCGTTCAGGATCAAGGTTGGAACCTTGAGTGCGCGCATCTTCGCTTCAAGTTCGTAAAGTGACGGGCGCTTGCGCTGCACCCCACGCATGGTATTGGCCGAACCGAGACCCGAGTGCTCGCGGAGTTGTTTTTCGAACTCGGCCCAACCTCGGGGATCCTTATTCTGGAACTGCACGCGGGTCGGTCCAAGCGCATAATCTTTGCCGAACGCGTCCATGCCGTCGTTCTCCATGCGCTCCGCTGCGGCCAAGGCTTCGTCTTCAAACTGTTCACGCACCTCCTCGCCAGCACCGTACCCGCAGCCCGCAACCACCAAAGAAGTCGCTCGGTCAGCGTATTGCAGCCCGAAGTGGAGAGACGCGAAACCACCCATAGACAGTCCAACGATGTGCGCCCTGGCGATCCCAAGCCCGTCCAAGACTGCCAGAATATCGTCTCGGGCATGTGCCTGGCTATACATGTTCTCATCCGCGGGCACATCTGACGGTGTAAAGCCACGCGCCGCAAAGGCGATACAGCGATAGCGCCGGGAGAAATACCGCACCTGCGGTTCCCAACTGCGCACGTCGCCGGCAAACTCATGGACGAAAACAACGGGCTCACCGTCGCCGACCTCTTCATAATAGATATTGACGCCGTCCGGTGTAGTAATTGTGGCCATGACATTCTCCTTGGCTAAAACGACGGAAGGCTGGTGCGCCCGGCGAGATTCGAACTCACGACCCCCTGATTAGGAATCAGGTGCTCTATCCAACTGAGCTACGGGCGCGATTGGTTTACAGCCATGCGACTTCTTTATCCTACTAGCATAGGACAGTTTTGGCGTCAGTCTTAAATTACAATCAAAAAACCTTGGGCAGAACCAAGCTCCGGTGCAGACCAGAAAGAGTTTGCATCTTCCTCACATGTAGCTGGATGTGCTCAATGGCAAAGGCCTCCAAAAGGTAATGGCTTGTTCCCGCTTTAATCTTAATTACTGCCAGAAGAACAATAGATATCAGTTGCGCACGATCTGTGTGCCGACGCCACCCTTGGTAAATAGTTCTATCAGTATCGCGTTTGGCACCCTGCCGTCGATCACGGTGGCCGCGTCAACGCCGGATTTAACAACATCCATGCAGGTTTCAATTTTCGGGATCATCCCACCTACGATGGTGCCGTCGTCGATTAGACCTTGCGCGTCGGCCATGGTCATTTCGGGAATCAGGTTCCCGTCACCATCAAGCACCCCAGCTACGTCAGTCAACATATACAGTCTTACCGCGCCCACCGCACGCGCGATAGCACCAGCCACTGTATCCGCATTTATATTTAATGTCTCACCGTCGGGGCCCAACCCGATGGGCGCGATCACCGGCGTGATGCCCCCTTTATTGAAAGCCTCCAACACATAGGGATTGATTTGCGTCGGATCTCCGACTAGGCCCAGGTCCAGGACCTTTTCGATGTTCGAGTCGGGATCGCGGATCGTCCGCTTCAGCCGGTCGGCTCGGATCAGGTCGCTGTCCTTGCCGCAAATTCCCACCGCATAGCCACCTGCCGCCGAAATGCCGGCGACGATCTGCTTGTTGATAGACCCTGCAAGAACCATTTCGACAACATCTACTGTCTCTTCATCCGTAACCCGGAGCCCATCGATAAATTCAGAACGGATCTGCAGCTTCTCCAGCATGGCCCCGATCTGAGGGCCACCGCCGTGCACGACGATGGGATTTAACCCCACCTGACGTAGTAGAACGATGTCACGCGAGAACCGCTCTGCCAAGGTAGCGTCGCCCATGGCGTGGCCACCGTACTTAATGACCACGGTCTTTCCTGCGAACCGACGCATGAAAGGCAGCGCCTCAGACAGGATCTGGGCCTGGGCGAAGGAGGGGTCTAGGTCAGATTTAGTCGCGTTGTCACTCATGGCGGCAACCTATCGTAGTTGACCCGGTGGGGCCAGACCTATGGCCTGGTTCATTCACCCAAGGGATGAATATGCGTAAGCACTGGCCCTTACGGGCAGCCTCACCTCAGGCGAATTAAGGACGATGTTTTGAACTAAATGCAAAACGGATTCCTATATCATTCCGAACCGAATGGTCCACAATACCTGGTGAAACTCTTGCGAACAGTGATGACACGAGGTACCACAGAAGTCAGACGATGACTTCAACCATCTGAAAAGCGTCATTACAATTTTTTTAACGGTGTTCAGGGAATCTCATGGCACGCAATAAAATCGCACTTATCGGCGCCGGCATGATAGGCGGCACGCTGGCCCATTTAGCCGGGCTAAAGGAATTAGGTGACGTCGTCCTGTTCGACATCGCCGACGGCGTTCCAGCCGGCAAGGCACTGGACCTAGCCCAATCGTCCCCCGTCGAGGGGTTCGACGCAAAGCTGTCAGGCACCAGGTCCTACGCCGGCATTCGGGGCGCCGACGTGGTAATCGTTACCGCGGGCGTGCCACGCAAACCGGGTATGAGCCGCGATGACCTTATTGGCATCAACACCTCAGTTATGGAGCAAGTCGGCGCGGGCATCAAAAAGTACGCCCCAAATGCCTTCGTCATCTGCATCACCAACCCCTTGGACGTAATGGTCGGAATCCTTCGAGATGCCTGCGGCCTGCCCCATAACAAGGTAGTCGGTATGGCCGGGGTATTAGACTCTGCTCGCTTTCAGTACTTCATCGCCGAAGAACTCAACGTTTCTGTCGAGGACGTCACGGCTTTCGTGCTTGGCGGCCATGGCGACAGCATGGTGCCGTCCGTACGCTACTCCACAGTCGCGGGCATTCCGTTACCTGACCTCGTAAAAATGAAGTGGACAACGCAGAAGCGCATCGATGAGATTGTCCAGAGAACCCGTATGGGCGGCGGCGAGATCGTCAACCTTCTGAAGACAGGTTCTGCATACTTCGCACCGGCCTCTTCTGCCATCGCTATGGCGGAGAGCTATCTCAGAGACAAAAAGCGCGTCTTGCCTTGCGCAGCTTACTTGAGAGGTGAATATGGTGTGAAGGGCATCTACGTGGGCGTGCCAGTGGTTATCGGCTCCAAAGGCGTGGAACGCATCGTCGAGATAAAACTGGATCCCACAGAGCGCGCTATGTTTCGGAAATCCGTGAAAGCCGTTAAAGCTTTGGTTTCGATCACCAAGAAACTTCAACGCAACATGGCGAAGGAGAGAGTTATCAAGGCGGCGGCGAAGAAGAAGTGAGAACTTGACCGAAAGCAAAGGGGTCCGAGGGTTAAAGGTCTAACATAGCGATTATAACAAGGGGGATGAAATGAATATCCACGAGTACCAGGGCAAGCAAGTATTGGCCAAGTATGGCGTAGCCGTGCCACGCGGTCATGTGGCCTTCACCGTCGACGAAGCCGTCAAGGCGGCCGAGGAACTGGGTGGAGATGTGTTCGTGGTCAAATCACAGATCCATGCAGGAGGCCGAGGCGCCGGACGGTTCAAAAACAAACCAGACGGCAAGGGCGGCGTACGTGTCGTCAATTCCGTCGACGAGGTTCGCAAAAACGCTGCCGAGATGCTAAACCACGTTTTAATTACCAAGCAGACCGGTCCGGACGGCAAAGAAGTCAAGCGGCTCTACATCGAAGAGGGCTGCGATATCGCCCGTGAACTCTACATGGGCATGCTGCTTGATCGACAATCCTCTAGGCTTTTGATCATGGCGTCCACGGAGGGCGGCATGGAGATCGAGGAAGTTGCAGAAAAGACCCCCGATAAAATTTTAAAGGTGGCCATTGATCCAGCCACCGGCATCCAACCCCATCATGCCCGGCAATTGGCTTTTGGTTTGGGGCTGAAGGGTGCACAGATTAAGTCAGCGATCAGGCTGATCATGTCCTTGTATAAGGCTTTCAATGACCTTGATTGCTCTATGGTGGAAATCAATCCATTAGTAGTCACGGGAGCTGGAGATGTCGTTGCGCTCGACGCCAAGGTCGGCTTTGACGATAACGCTCTCTATCGCCAGAAGGACGTCGCCGAAATGCGTGACGAGGAGGAAGAGGACGCCGCCGAGCTGGAAGCCGGAAAGTGGGAACTTAACTACGTCAAGCTGGATGGCGAAATTGGGTGCATGGTAAACGGCGCCGGACTCGCCATGGCGACTATGGATATCATCAAGCTGGAGGGGTCCGAACCAGCCAACTTCTTGGACGTAGGCGGCGGCGCCACCGCCGAGCGTGTCACGGCGGCCTTCAAGATCATCTTGTCCGATCCCAACGTTAAGGGGATCTTGGTCAATATATTTGGCGGCATTATGCGCTGCGATGTGATCGCCGAAGGCGTCGTAACTGCGGCCAAGGAAGTCGACCTCCACGTGCCTCTGGTGGTGCGCTTAGAAGGCACCAACGTTGAAAAAGGCAAAGAAATCATGGCCAGTTCTGACCTCGCGATTATCCCTGCCGAGGATTTGGGGGATGCAGCGGAAAAGGTCGTCGCTGCTGTAAGGGAGGCTGGATAATGTCGGTATTGGTTGGAAAAGACACTAAGGTTATCTGCCAAGGCTTCACTGGTGCCCAGGGAACTTTCCATTCGGAGCAAGCCATCGCCTACGGTACAAACATGGTGGGCGGCGTAACACCTGGCAAAGGCGGCACCAAGCATTTGGACTTGCCGGTCTTTGACACGGCCGCAGACGCGGTCGACCAGACGGGCGCGAACGCAAGCGTCATTTACGTGCCGCCACCATTCGCCGCGGACGCCATTTTGGAGGCTATCAACGCGGAAATTGCACTAATCATCTGTATCACCGAAGGTATCCCCGTCATCGACATGATCACCGTAAAGCGGGCATTGGCAAATTCTGGCTCGCGCCTTATCGGACCCAACTGCCCGGGTGTGATCACGCCGGGCGAGTGTAAGATTGGCATAATGCCGGGCCACATCCACAAGCGCGGCTCTGTGGGTATCGTGTCTCGTTCAGGCACGCTCACCTATGAGGCTGTAGCGCAAACTACATCTGCAGGACTCGGTCAGAGCACATGCATTGGCATCGGTGGCGATNCGGTCAACGGCACCAATTTTGTCGATTGCCTNGAAATGTTCGTCNCCGATGACGAAACCAAAAGTATCGTCATGATCGGTGAGATCGGCGGTTCTGCGGAGGAAGACGGNGCGCAGTTCCTGAAGGACTCGGGAACCAAAAAACCAGTCGTCGGTTTCATCGCCGGCCTCACAGCACCACCGGGCAAGCGTATGGGACATGCGGGCGCCATTATCTCTGGCGGCAAAGGCACAGCGGATGCGAAAATCGAGGCCATGCAATCGGCTGGAATTCACGTGTCGGCAAGTCCGGCGCGACTGGGACAGACCATGGTGGAGGCTCTGAAGGGTTAAACTCCGCCTACGCAATATGGCAAAAACTAGGGAGATGCGCTGAAAAGCGCTGCAGACGATCATGGAACTTGACCCTACTGCATTCTTGTATTCCGGCAATCAGGTCTACATCGCGGAGATGTACGAACGTTACCTGGATGATCCCCATTCCGTCGAGAACCGTTGGCAAGAATTCTTCGCCGATATGGAAGCCGAGGCGAGGGACATCTCCGCAGAGCGCCGAGGCGCCTCATGGGCGCCCTCGGATGCCGGCGTCATTGGTCGAGGCGACCTTATAACCTTGTCCGAACAAATGACCCGAGGTCATGAAAGCGCTCAACCCATCAATTTGACGGCACAGGCATCCGTCCAACACACTAGCGCAGCAAAAACCCGCGAGGCGACGTTAGACTCCATCCGCGCCCTCATGATGATTCGCGCCTATCGTGTTCGTGGCCATCTGAAGGCAAATTTGGACCCCTTGGGCCTGGAGGATCCCACCGAGCATCCAGAGCTCGATCCTCAGACCTATGGGTTTTCGGAAAAGGATATGGACCGTGAGGTNTTCATCAACTACGTGCTCGGCCTGGAAACNGCGACCGTCCGGGAGATTGTCTCCGTCCTGCAAGAAACCTACTGCAGTTCCATTGGCGTCGAATTTACGCACATCCAGGACCCCGACGAGAAGGCGTGGATTCAAGAGCGTATTGAACGCATCCACAATCAGTCGAACTTCACCGACCGTGGCAAGCAGGCCATCCTTAATCGCCTTATCGAAACCGAAGGATTTGAGAAGTACCTGGATAAGAAGTTTACTGGCACCAAACGCTTCGGCCTGGACGGCGGCGAGAGCCTAGTTCCAGCTATGGAGCAGATCTTCAAACGCGGTGGTCAGCTGGGCGTTCAGGAGATAGTGCTCGGCATGGCCCACCGAGGCCGGCTCAATGTACTTGCCAACGTAATGGGCAAACCCTTCCAGGCCATTTTTCATGAATTCCAGGGTGGATCTTCGCGGCCAGAGGAGGTGGGTGGCTCGGGGGACGTGAAATATCACCTGGGTTCTTCATCGGACCGGGTTTTTGATGGAAAGTCCGTGCACCTGTCGCTTACCGCCAACCCGTCTCACCTNGAGGCTGCCAATACTGTGTGCCTGGGNAAGGTTCGCGCCAAGCAAAAGCAGATGAACGATCCGGACCGGGAAAAGGTTATGTGTATGCTGCTGCATGGGGACGCGGCCTTCGCCGGCCAGGGCCTCGTTCCGGAGAGCTTGGATCTATCCAACCTTATCGGTTACAAGACTGGCGGCACTATCCACATCATCATTAACAACCAGATTGGGTTCACTACGGCGCCCAAGAATTCGCGCACGTCCCATTATTCCTCCGACGTAGCCAAGGTCGTGGACGCGCCGATCTTCCATGTCAATGCAGACGACGTGGAAGCCGTGGTCCACTGTGCGCGGGTCGCCATAGAATACCGGCAACGGTTCAAGAANGACGTGGTCGTCGACATGATCTGTTATCGGCGCCACGGCCATAATGAAGGTGACGAACCTATGTTCACCCAGCCGCTCATGTATAAACAAATTGCAGCGCACCCGACGACTTTGGAGATCTATTCCCAAAAGCTAGTGCGCGAGAAGGTGCTAACCCAAGATGAAGCGAACCAACAAATCGCCGACTTNGAACGGCACCTTGACGATGCCTTTGAGGCTGCCGGTAACTACAAGGCCAACAAGGCTGACTGGCTGGACGGCGCATGGACGGGTATGTCCATCGCGTCTGACGACGCCCGCCGGGGNAAAACAGGCGTGCCCTTGGAGCGGTTAAAGGAAATCGGTGAAGGGCTGACCCGGGCCCCGGACAACTTCCATNTCCATTCCCGTATCCAGCGCCAGCTAGACGCGAAGAGAAAGATGTTCGAAACGGGCGAAGGCTTTGATTGGGCCACAGCCGAAGCGCTGGCTTTCGGCTCACTTCTTCTTGAAGGTAACGCGGTACGTCTGTCTGGTCAGGATTCGGAACGGGGCACCTTCTCGCAACGTCACTCCGTTCTGACGGATCAGGAAAACGAAGAGAAATACACGCCGCTAAACAACTTGCGCTTCGGTCAAGCTCCATATGAGGTCATCAATTCGCCCTTATCGGAAGCTGGCGTCCTGGGCTTCGAGTACGGTTACAGCCTAGCCGAACCGCAGATGCTGGTGCTTTGGGAAGCCCAGTTTGGCGACTTCGCCAACGGTGCTCAAGTAATAATCGACCAGTTCATCGCCGCCGGCGAAGCGAAGTGGCTGCGAATGAGCGGGCTTGTTATGCTGTTGCCACACGGTTACGAAGGCCAGGGACCGGAACACTCTTCGGCACGCCTGGAGCGCTACTTGCAGCTCTGCGCCGAAGATAACATTCAGGTCGCAAACTGCACGACACCATCCAATTACTTCCACATACTTCGCCGTCAGATTCATCGGGACTTCCGAAAACCACTTATTCTGATGACGCCAAAGTCACTACTGCGGCACAAGCTNTGCGTCTCGTCGATGGATGACATGGCGGACGGTACTACTTTCCACCGCGTTCTGTGGGACGACGAAGATCCGACCGACGACCCAAAACGGTCTTTGGCCGAGGACGAAATGATTAAGCGGGTCGTCCTGTGCACGGGCAAGGTCTACTATGACCTCTTCGAAGAACGTCAGAAACGCGGCCTCAAGGACGTCTACCTAATGCGGGTGGAACAAATCTATCCGTTCCCTCACAAGGCGCTAGCTTCCGACCTCAACCGGTTTAAGAACGCGGATATCGTCTGGTGCCAAGAAGAGCCTCGTAATAACGGCTGCTGGTTCTTTGTGCGCGAACGCCTGGAAGCAGTTTTACAAGAGATTTGTCATAAGGAAATTGGCCCCAAATATATTGGCCGCCCGGAGGCCGCCGCGCCGGCCACAGGCCTTATGAGCCGTCACGTGAACCAGCAGGAGGCCCTTATCGACGAGGCCCTGACCCCACCGCCGCCAACCGCCCCCGCACGCCGCGTATCCACCAAGGCGCCCGTCAAGAAGAGCACTGCAAAGAGAGCGGCGGCAAAGCGCTCTTCCACAACCGCTAGGAAGAACTGAACTCAATCTCTCCAACCTGCAGATCAATAAAAAGCCGAGGTACATTATGGCCATAGACATCCTCGTTCCCACCCTTGGAGAAGCTGTTACCGAAGCGACCGTCGCCAAGTGGTTCAAAGCGGTCGGAGATACTGTCGCTGCCGACGAGCCGCTGGCGGAACTGGAGACGGACAAGGTCTCCTTGGAGGTAAGTGCTCCCACTGCTGGCGTGCTATCGGATATTCGCGTGCTCGCGGGTGCCGATGTGGACGTGGGCGCGGTTCTTGGCGTGTTGGAGGAGGGCTCAGCAGCCACTGCCACCTCGAACGCCTCCACGCCGACGACAACCGATGCATCCGCGGGCGACGGTACTGTAGATATCGTCGTGCCGACCCTGGGTGAGTCTGTTACCGAAGCAACAGTGGCGAAATGGTTTAAGGTCGTTGGCGATTCTGTCGTCGGAGATGAACCATTGGTAGAATTGGAAACGGACAAGGTCTCGGTAGAGGTAAATGCACCGACTGCCGGCAAACTCGTTTCCATTGCCGCCGCCGAGGGTATGGAAGTGTCCATGGGCGCTGTCTTGGGCACCTTACANGCAGGCGTAGATACACCGGCCGTCGCGCCGGCCCAGAACCTGGCACCAGCCCCTTCGCCAGCGCCGGCTGCGGCTTCTGTTTTACCGGCGTCTAGGCCCATGCCCATGTCCCCAGCTGTACGAAAACTGGTCGACGACAATGATCTGGACCCAGCAAAAATTTCCGGCACAGGCAAGAGTGGACGTTTAACCAAGGGCGACGTCATCTCCGCTATTAAGGCTGGCACGGCGAAGGCCGTGCGCTCTGCCCCCACCGCGGCAAATTCGACGCTAGCTCCGCTCCAACCCGCAACCGACTTACCGCCGCGCATGGACAATCCGCGTGAGGAACGGGTCCGCATGACAAAGCTGCGCAAGGTCATCGCCTCTCGCCTGAAGGAGGCACAGAACACAGCCGCCATGCTGACCACCTGGAACGAGGTGGACATGGGCGCAGCCATGGAGCTACGTGCCGAATACAAGGACCAGTTCGAAAAAAAGCACGGCGTACGGTTGGGATTCATGTCCTTCTTTGTCCGCGCCGCCTGTATCGGGCTTAAGGAATGGCCGGCCGTCAATGCCGAGATCTACGGCGACGAACTTATTTACAAGAATTATTACAACATCGGCGTTGCAGTNGGCACGCCACAGGGTCTGGTGGTCCCGGTGATCAAAGACGCCGACCAAATGCGCTTCGCCGAAATTGAGGGGTCGATCTCCGACTTCGGCCATCGCGCCCGAGATGGCAAACTCGGCATGGACGAGATGATGGGGGGCACCTTCACTATCTCTAACGGTGGCGTATTTGGTTCCCTGAACTCTATGCCAATCCTGAACGTGCCTCAGTCAGCTATATTGGGTATGCACACGATCCAGAAACGCCCCGTCGCTGTCGGTAACGAAGTGGTGATTCGTCCAATGATGTATTTGGCGCTTAGCTACGATCACCGTATCGTCGACGGCCGCGAAGCGGTCTCTTTCCTNGTGCGTATNAAGGAGTGCATCGAGGATCCNCAGCGGATCATGTTGGATGTTTAGGCGCTATCGGTCCATTTCTGACCCAGAGAGGTAAATCATGAGCGATAAATACGACTTGGTCGTTATCGGCGGAGGGCCCGCTGGGTATGTTGGTGCCATTCGCGCCGCCCAGTTAGGCTTGAACACGGCCATAGTGGAAATGCGGGGTAAGCTGGGCGGGACATGCCTGAATGTAGGCTGTATTCCATCAAAAGCCTTACTACAATCATCTTATCATTATGAAATGGCGGATAAGGAATTCGAGGATCACGGCATCGACGTAACAGGGTTAAAGCTCAATCTCAAAACTATGCTTGGCCGCAAGCAGACGGTCGTCGACGACCTCACCAAGGGCATCGAGTTTCTTATGAAAAAGAACAAAATTACCTACTTCGTCGGCTACGGGAAGATCTCCGAACAAGGCAAGGTATCGGTGTCGCCTGGTCAGGGGAAGAAGGAACAGCTACTAGAAACAGAAAATATCCTGATCGCTACCGGCTCGCAGGTAACTCCACTCCCCGGCGTGGAGATCGACGAAAAACAGATCGTGTCTTCAACTGGCGCATTGGACCTCTCGCGAGTGCCAAAGGAAATGGTAGTTATTGGCGCAGGCGTCATCGGTTTAGAGTTGGGCTCTGTCTGGCGCAGGCTAGGCGCAAATGTCACCGTCGTGGAATTTCTGGATGTAGTATTGCCTGGCATGGACGCGGAAATTTCAAAGGGTATGCAGCGCATCCTTAAGAAGCAAGGCATGGCGTTTAAGATGAAGACCAAAGTCACCGGCGCGAGGAAGACAAAGGCCGGCGTGACGCTNGCCATGGAGCCCCGCGNCGGCGGTAACNCGGAAACCATGAGAGCNGACGTGGTTCTGGTCGCCATNGGNCGTCGGCCCTTCACAGACAANCTNGGCTTNGATAACGTTGGNATAACCGTTGATAAGCGNGGGTTCATTCCCGTTGATGAGGACTACCAGACCAANANTCCTGGTATCTACGCNGTCGGCGACGTCATTGGCGGCGCCATGTTAGCTCACAAGGCTGAGGACGAAGCCATGGTTTGCGCTGAAATCCTGGCCGGCCAAACAGGCCACATCGACTATAACTCCATTCCGGGTATTGTTTACACACACCCGGAGGTGGCAGTCGCGGGCAAGACGGAAGAGCAGNTGAAGGAAGCCNGCATAGAATATAACTCCGGCAAGTTTCCCTTCTCTGCAAACTCTCGGGCGCGCTGCAACGCGGATGCGGAAGGTTTCGTGAAAATCCTTTCATCTAAGGATGATGACCGAGTGCTCGGTTGCCACATTATCGGCCCACAGGCTGGCGATTTGATCCAGGAAGTAGTCAACGTAATGGAATTTGAGGGTTCGGCGGAGGACATCGCACGCATCTGCCACGGTCACCCAGGCCTTCCAGAAGCAGTCAAAGAAGCGGCCCTCGACACTGCCGGACGTGCCGTCCACATCTGATAAAGATGACCTGCTGGCTCAATCTCATAGACTAGGCCGAAAGCCTGATGGGCGCGCGCAGACTATGAAAGCACCCTTAAATGCAATCCTGAATATTTGAACGCGCTGCACCTGCTTGGCGCCTCGTAAGACAAGGCCAGCCTCCACCGCGCGGCTAATGGCCAGTAACAATAGCACCCAGGTGTGCCGAACGGCGAATTGGTTTTTGTCATTGACATTTCTATATTTCCGGATATATCAAAATATAAGGCCCGCACAGGTTTGGTTTTATGGAGACAATCATGACCCATTTGGCAATAACAATTTTGAGCATGGGTCGATGGGTCAGCGACATCGACCGGGTTTGGATCGCTACCGGCTTCATATTCCTTTCCGTAGTTGCGGCAGCGCCACATCAAGCTCCCATCAGCGCTCAGTTTACTTTGGACGCCCTGGTCGACATCGCGCCATTCCTGTTTTCCGCTATCGCCATCGCTGCTTACGCTAAGGCGACGGGCGCCGACGGCCTTATGGCTCGGGCGTTCCAAGGCCGTCTCTCGATAATGATCCTGCTTGCTGCTGTTTTTGGCGGTCTGTCGCCCTTTTGTTCGTGCGGCGTGATTCCGTTGATAGCAGCACTCTTGTCAATGGGTATCCCGGTGCCCGCCGTGATGGCCTTTTGGCTTGCATCACCGCTGATGGACCCATCAAAATTTGTGTTGGCGACAGGCATGCTGGGCTTGGACTTCGCCGTCGCGTTAACCTTGGCGGCAGTTGGGTTAGGCTTGATCGGCGGGTTCGCCACCCGGTTGGTAATGGCCCACGGCGGTTTTGCCAATCCACTGCGTGAAGGCATCGGCAATGGCGGATGCGGCGGTAATGTAATGCGCACGGAGAAGCCTGTGAACTGGTCTTTTTGGGTGGAGGCGGAGCGTCGTCAGGCATTTTCAAAAGAGATGATATCGACCTCTCTGTTTCTGTTGAAATGGCTGACCCTCGCGTTCCTTTTAGAGAGTTTGTTAATCGCCTATATGCCGGCAGAATCCGTAGCCGAGGTTCTGGGTCCGGATAGCACCTGGGCCATTCCCATCGCCACTTTGATCGGCGTGCCAGCATACCTGAATCCCTTCGCTGCGCTTCCCCTGATCAAAAGCCTCATTGATATGGGTGTCTTGCCGGGTGCCGGGTTTGCCTTTCTGGTAGCTGGCGCTGTTACATCACTTCCGGCCGCAATCGCCGTGTTTGCCCTGGTCAAGCGGCCTATGTTCCTATGGTACATCGGCCTGGCGCTGACTGGCGCCTTGTTATCTGGTTTGCTCTATCAAGTCTTCTCCGGATAAGTTAGGATTCCGTCAGAGTCCCCCAGTCTTTAACGAGGCTTTTAATGCCGGGAAACCCCGCCGGCTCCACTATCCGCCTAATTGCCGCGTTCATGACGGCGCAAATTGGTATTATGCAGGGTTCGGGCACCTTCGCCGCTTTGCTGCTGAACTTTATTGAGCTTTGGAATCTCTCTAAGACAGATGCTGGATGGATCAACGGCATATACTATGCGGGCTATCTTGGTGCAGTGCCTTTCCTAGTCAGCCTCGCAGACAGGGCGCCACCCAGGCGCATCTTTTACGCCTCCGCCATACTCGGGATTGTCTCCGGCCTTGGCTTCGCAATCTTCGCAGAGGGGTTCTGGACGGCCATGCTGTTTCGCTTGCTGGGCGGAATCAGCATTGCCGGCACTTACATGCCTGGCCTGAAACTTTTGAGCGACCACCTCGAGCATCACTTCCCTAATTATGATCATTCGCGAGGCGTCGCCTTTTATACTTCCGGTTTCGGCCTTGGCCTTTCACTTTCATTCTTCTTCAGCGGCATCATTAACGATTACTGGAGCTGGCGCCTCGCCTTTGCCATCTCGGCCCTGGGGCCTTTGTCGGCGGTGATCATCCTTCATGCCTTCGTCGCACATCCAGATCCAAAGGCCAGCGTCGTGCCGCAGACACACCTGTTGGATTTTCGCCCAGTGCTTAGGCGCGGTCAGGTTATGGCCTACGTCCTAGCCTACACGGTCCATAACTTTGAGCTCTTCGCCTTCCGTTCTTGGTCAGTGGCATTTTTAGCCTTCGCTGCGACGGCGGGACCGGACCCGACGGCCGTGACCAGCTTTCCGTTGTCACCGGCAACTATCATCGCCGGGGCTATTCTCATCGGCCCTCTTGGCAGCGTTCTCGGCAACGAGTTGTCCCGAGCGATTGGACGGCGGCTCGCAATCTCCATATTGATGTTTGGCTCCGCAGCCCTCGCGGCGACTTTTGGGTTTCTAGCAGAACAAACCTATACACTGGTGGTCGCCGTCGCAGTTATCTATTGCGTTCTGCAGGTCTCCGACTCAGCCTCCATCACCGCCGGCGCCATAGCCGGCGCCCCATTGGGCTACAGGGGCGCAACCATGGCCGTGCACTCATGCATCGGGTTCATGGGATCATTTGGCGGCCCAGTTGTCTTCGGACTGATTCTTGACTTGGCCGATCCCACGGGCAGCGGCGGCACCAGCGTGATCGCTTGGGGGTGGGCCTTCGTAGGCGTCGGACTTGTGGTGGCCATGGGGCCATTGTTTTTATTTGTCTTGGCGCGCGAAGATCGGCGCTCTCCCTGACAAGCTACGAAGGCGGAATGGCCACTCAACCCACAAGACTTCAACTGTGCGATAGCGCCAAAATAGCACAGCAAAGTCAGGCCTGGCTTTCCTGGACCTGGCCGACGGCAATTGACAAAGAGGGAAAGTCGAAATGGCAGCCTCTGAGCCACCTCTAAACTCATCTGCCTTGCGCTGGCGAAACCAGTCGGACCAACGGCATGGGTCAGGCGGACTTCTTCACTTGATTCTTGGAAGACGGTGACGACTAGATCGACCGACGAGCCCGGGGATGGGCATTCACATAAATAGACTGCAGCTGAGCCGCATTTACATCAGTATAACGCTGCGTGGTGGACAAAGATGCATGACCGAGGAGCTCCTGGATAGTCCGGAGATCACCCCCGCCGGCCAGCAGGTGGGTGGCAAAGCTGTGACGAAAAGCATGTGGCGTGGCCGTCTCTGGCAGACGCAAAAGCTTCCGCACAATGCGGACTTGTTTCTGCGCGACGCCCGGGTTTAGTCGCGCGCCGCGCACACCGACAAACAACGGGCCCTCTGCTTTCAAATTGTAGGGACAGATGGCCAAATAGTCGGCAATGGCCTCTTGGACTGCTGGCAGGACCGGGACGACCCGCTCTTTGCCGCCCTTACCGATGACGCGAATCACATCCCTGTCCGGACCGTCCACATGCCCTCGATTCAGGCCAATGGCCTCGCCGATACGTAGTCCACAGCCATAGAGCAGGAACAAAAACGCTTTATCACGCTTACCAACCCAGGTCTCCTCACTAAGTTTTTCTACCTCCGAGACAGTCTCCAAAGCGTCCTCGGCACTAAGCGCCTTGGGTATAGATCTTGGAATCTTTTGCGGACGCAGGGCATGGATCGCCGCGTTCTCGGCCAAGTTACGACGTTCCAAGAACCGGAAAAAACTCCTCAGTGTGGAAACGGCTCGCGCCGTCGACGAGCGAGAGAGCCCGTCGGCGTTGCGCCCTGCCAGGTAGCTCCGAAAATCCAGGGATGTAAGGACTGTCAGATCGCCCAGGCCCGGCAGATAGCCCAGATGTTTGCTTAAGAATAAAAGAAACCCTCTAAGATCGTTCTCGTAGCTGATGATGGTATTTTCTGCGGCCCGCCGCTCGTGGCGAAGCCAATTCTGCCATGCGGCGATGGCCTTGATCACGCCAGGTTCTGCAGTGATCACCGTCAATCGCCAAACGCCATCTGCAGCGCACTATCTCCATCAAACGCCCGGACGATGATTTGCTCCAGAACCCGACACAAGAAAGTCAGCAATTCCGCGCCCTGACCGGAGTGGAAAGTGGCCTCTCGCGCACCAAGTGCCAAAAGGCCTGCCGGCAGATTTTTGGACGGCCGCATGCGGACCAACGCAGCGGAGCGCACCAGGCCCGCACCGGAACCAAACACGGTGCCGTCATCACTCATTTCCCGGAACAGTCTCACATCCTGTTCGTCGCCTAAAAAACGATTGATGGCGCCCGCGGCTAGTTGGCCTAGGTCGCCCTGCAATAAGCGAAC
>PARE01000033.1 GCA_002709525.1 Magnetovibrio sp.
TTTCTTGCGCTCCAGCAGCACCACGTCGTCCCATCCAATTTTCGTCAAATGATAAGCAATGGAGCAGCCAATGACACCGCCACCGACGATCGCGACCCGTGCTCTCTTGGGGAGTTCCTTAGCCATATTAGTCTACCTCTCTGATCCGTTTGGCGGTGAGAGCCAATCCGTGATTACTTAATAGGTGGGCAGCCCGGTAATCCTCAATGCTTCTATCCCTCTCATGCCCAGATTTCAGCTGCGGTGCAGATTTTTACGTGAGCATTGGAAACAATTCCCTTAATTGAGATAATAATGTTGCTCGCAAATCCACAATAGAAATCTCAGCTTAAGCTTGATGGTAAGGAGATTTTCCCCTCGATCCACTCCGCATTTCCATATTCGGCTTGGCGCGGTAGATTAGATTTTAGGTGGTTTTGCCGAGGGGATCGACTTTCATGGCCACAATGCATCCTTTCTCCAGCCCGCCGTGGGTACGCATGGCCATCGGTGGAAGCTCAGCATTGTTCGTGGGTATGGGCCTGGGAAGGTTCTCCTACGCGCCAATGATCCCTATTCTTATCGAGGAAAATGCACTGAGTTCGGCCGAGGCTGGCTATGTAGGCGCCTTCAACCTGGCTGGCTTTCTGTTCGGCGTCGTGCTGCAGCCCGCGTTACGCGCCCAGATTGGTGAGCGCGGGACCCTTCGCCTCTGCTTGTCTGCGAGCCTTGCGTGCTTGATCGCTAGCGCCGCACCCCTTACTGCACCCTGGCTATTCCCCTGGCTGGCCCTCTTGCGCGGCCTAATTGGCATCGCTGTTGGTACGATCATGGTCCAGGCCTTGGCCGTAGCCACCCGGACAGCGCCTCCTGATAAACTCGGTCTGGTAACGGGAATTGTTTTCAGTGGGGTCGGTGGCGGTATCTTCCTCTCGGGTATCGCAATACCGGCTCTATTGGACCAAGGCCTGACAGCAACTTGGATAGGCGTAGCGGTAATCGGCGCCGGCGCTGTGGCGGTGGGATTATGGGCTTACGCCGGTCCAATTCCGGAAGCAACCGCACCGAAGTCCAAGTCATCCTCGCCAATACCCTTTTGGAGTGTAACGACGCGCCTGGCAGCCGCACAGTCACTATTTGTTGTAGGTCTAATCCCACACACGATCTTTTGGGTCGACTACATCGTTCGCGGATTACATCATCCCATGGCAATTGGCGGAACTCATTGGGCCCTGTTCGGGCTGGGCGCATTGGTCGGCTCGGCGCTCTGGGGTCGGCTCGCCGATCAGATCGGTTTCCACGCAGGCCTGGTTCTAGTTTTTGCCAGCCTAGCCATAGGTCTTTTTGCACCTGTCATTCATCCGGTGATGGGCATCCTGGTTGCGTCGTCTTTTGTCGTCGGCGCGCAGCCCGGCTGTTCGGCGCTATTGTCCGGTCGCACTCAACAGATTTTTGGCAATGAGGGTATGTCGAAGGTATGGAGACATATGACCTTGATCGGAAGCATCGGTCAGGGTCTCGGCGGCTATCTCTTAGTCGCCCTGTTCGATGCTACGGGCAGCTATGCGGTAATTTTCTTGATCGGGAGCGCGGCCATGGCCGGCGGTGCCGTGGTTTCGGCCACCATCAGGTAGGACTAGTTTGCACCCAACCGTTCCGCCAATTCTGGGAAACTGTCGACGATGATATCGTGGATTGGATTGGGCTCTGGGTCCGGCGGACCATCCGACCCCCATTCGTCGGGCCGCCGCACGAAGGCGGTCTTAAAACCCACGGCCTTTGCCGCGTTTAAATCAAAGTTATGACAAGCCACCATACAGCATTCACTGACATCTAGTTGCAGATACCTCGATACGGTCTCGTAGGGCTCGGGCAAGGGCTTATACTTGCCAATGCCCTCGCAGGAGATCACCGCATCCCAGCTCAGTCCATTACGGCGGGCCGTATCGATGATAATCCGAAAGCTTAGGATCGTGAACGACGCGCAAATATATTTTGCGCGAAGCTTTGGTAAGGTATCGGAAAAATCCGGCCAACAAATAAAATTGTGAGGTCGATCGTAGGCCAGCGCGTGGCGCTCGTCCTCCGTCGCCGCGTTAAGCCCATTAGCATCTAGCACCTCGTCCACCGCGGCCCGGTGCGCACTATCGAAGTTGTAGGGCGGCAGTTCTTCTTTGCCGAGGTTTAGCATCCGCCCAAGTGATCCCCTCCGAATCTCGTTCGCTAGTACCGCCCAGTCCGCATTTACGCCGTGCGTCACTCCCAATTCTTCGAGCCCTGTCTTAAAGCCCGTGTGCCAATCTAGAATAGTGCCCCCAGTATCGAAGGTTAGCGCCTTAATTCCGTCCAAACTCATAACAATTTCTCTCCTTGCGTGCTTAGCCGTTGTCAGGTCGTCTCAGGACAACCGTTGGCAGCGGAAGTTTGCATGTGGGTACGGCAACGTCCAGCCTACGGGCCCAAATCCAATTCGCCGAGTGCGGCAACAAAATTCTCTTGTAGCTGTTCAATCCTCTCGAAATTGGCGATGATTAGTTTACTGAAACGAGCACTCAACCTGCTCAATAACCGCGCCGTTTTTCGTTGTCCGACATTTCTCGTCGAAGAGCCCCGTTCTCGCCGTGGCGTCAAGCTGCATCTGCATGAAATCTCTGTGGTCCTGCCGCGCTTACTGCGTCGTCACGTCTTTTTGCTGTACGCGTTCTGCCATGACAG
Source organism: Magnetovibrio sp. (assembly GCA_002709525.1). GTDB lineage: Bacteria > Pseudomonadota > Alphaproteobacteria > Rhodospirillales > Casp-alpha2 > UBA3470. The sequence goes on from PARE01000033.1 coordinate 2,695, forward strand.
CGCCGACACCCTGGATAAGGCCGGCGACAGGCATAACCGGGAACAGAACGATCCACGCGACAAAGTAGGGCACTATCCCAATGGACCAACGTTCGGCTGCACTCCCGACCGAAGCCCTAGCGTCGAGCCCGACGAGATAGATAAGCGCAATGGCCATCGGCGTTAGGACGAGAACGCTGACGGCATAACCGATACTCGCGGGTTCCAGTTCAATGTTTGTTCCTGAAGCTAATGTTCATTTATATTCGTTGACGGCGTTACTAGCGGCTATCTATCAGAGGTCCAACACCACCCGCGGGCAACCTAACATTTTTCAAGTCTGAGCGCCGGACCAATATTCGCCGCGCCGAGAAGGCATAATTTTTTCTTCAGCCATTAAACCTACCGGTGCTACGCGGCGTATATACGGAGCGACGGGTCAATACCGTTCAGCCAAAACCAAAAACATTCCCGCACCATTTCAATAGTATATTGGGATGATGTTCGATAACTGCTACTCAAATAGTGCTTCCGCTTGCCATGTTAAATAAATGTATAGATAGCTCCGACGTTGTAAGTGAGGATTTTAAGATGTCCGAACCAACTGATCCGACGCCCGCTAGCATGGAGCCTGCTTACACCGTCCGATCGATTAATGCAGAAGACATCGCCGCTATCAATGGTGTAATCATGCGCGCGGTGGCGACTTGGTCGGCGTCCACACGTTTGATTAATCGCATGGCACCGCTGTTCTTCGTCGATGACGCGGACCTCTTCGAAATGGACATTCGTGTTGCCGAGGTGAATTGCATTGTGGGGGTGTGCAGCGTAATGCCGATGCCCACGATTGGATCATCACAAACACAGCGAATGGCGCAAATACATGGGTTGTTCGTTGATCCGTTGTTTGTTGGCGGCGGAATAGGTGGCGCCCTCGTGGCAGACGCTGAAGACCGCTACCGGGGGCGTGTGAACGCCTTGTTTTGCAAGGCGCAGAAAGATGCTATCGGGTTCTTCACCCAAGTGGGTTTTGCATCCTCGGCTATTTCTGACTATCCACACAGCTTCGTCAAATTGTTAGCTCATTCGAACAGCTTAACCGCCAGCTCACCCCACGAGCCGTGATACAAGGAACCGCCAACCAGAGGTTGCCATTACAGCAAAGTCTGGGATGGCTAATCATTGATGCGATACCGCAGTGCCGTTTACAATAAAGATGGTCGCAATATGTCAGCCGTGCAGAGGAGAGCGAAATTTACAAACAGCCTGCTGTCTCTGGAACCGGTGTCCGGGTTCTGGCAAGACCAAACCGCCCTATAGCAACAATCGCACTCGACTGATAATCCGCTAATTACCTGGCGGATTTGTTAGAACGTCGGAGCTGATATCGTCGATACTATGTAGGCCGCAGAGCCCCATATCAGTGTCGATCTCCTTCGCGTAGATATCCAACATATGCCGAACACCGGCTTCTCCCGCCACTGAGACGCCCCATAATTGTGGTCGCCCAAGCAGGCACGCCGTCGCACCCAAGGCACGGGCGATGACCACGTCCGTGCCCCGCCGCACACCACCATCTATGAGAACAGGCACGCGTCCAGCCACCTGACGAACAACGCCCGATAGCGCCTCCAGCGACGAAATGGCACCGTCCAACTGCCGCCCGCCGTGGTTAGAGACGACTAGGCCGTCGGCGCCGTGCTGGACGGCAGCCTCCGCTTCGTCAGGGCTGAGAATACCCTTGATGATCAGCGGCTTCTTTGTCATATCCCTGATCCAATCCACATCATCCCAAGTAAGCCCCGGGTCCAATAGATAAGCCATGCGCGCGGCCAACTGCTTGATGTCTTCCTTTTTTCCGGGCCGAACATAGTTGCCAAAAGTGATCCTTTTGAGTTCGCCGCGCATTCTCCAAAACCATTTGTACTTGCCGAGCATGGCTGCGTATTGGCTGGGCGAAAATTTTGGGGGAATGGTGAACCCGTTGGCCAGATCGCGCTCGCGCTTACCCAATAACTGGTTGTCGATCGTGAGCACGATGGCATCGTATTCGGCGACCTCAGCCCTGCGCACCAGTTCCTCGGTGAAGTCCCTATCGCGATAGAGGAATACCTGCATCCAGCGCGGGTGAGCCTGAGTTTCCGCCAGCGCCTCCAATGTGCATACGGACCCATGGCTTAGGCAGTACCCCGTACCAGCCGCTGCCGCAGCCCGAGCCGTGGCCTGTTCACCGTTAGGCCAAAACAAACCTGAGAGGCCCGTAGGGCCAATCATCACCGGCATTGATAGCTTATGACCGAACAGGTCTATCGACAGGTCACGTTTAGCGGCACCGTTCATGGGCTTTGGTACCAACCAATAATCATCAAAGGCACTCTCGTTGCGCTGGCGGGTCCGTTCGTCCTCGGCGGCGCCGTCGGCAAAATCGAAAATGGGTTGCGGCAGTTCGGCCTGGGCAAGCCGGCGCATGGTTTCCACGTTATAAGACTTGTTCTGCCACGACATGATTTTGCTTTAAAAAGTATCGCCTTTTCCTTGAGTGCCAGCATGCTAGCATGTCTACCAGCAAAGAAAAAACAACCCAGAGATAAAGGACAGAGAGATGATCGAAGACCCGCCTCTGATGTCTATCCGCAAGAATTTCACTCGTCCCACCGCAGATCAGGTTAACGATTTCCAGGGTGTGCCCTGCGGCTTCGTGGTTGATGCCATGCAGGGGCGCGGCGCGCTGGATTACCAGATCAAACCGATCAGCAACGACCATGCCGTCTTCGCCGGCGTCGCTGTCACATGCGACAACGGCCCTGCCGATAACCTAGCTGCGTTCTGCGCCATTGAAGTGGCAGCACCCGGCGACGTTATTCTGGCGGCGGCCGATGGCTTCACAGAGACAGCCGTAAGTGGCGATCTCATGCTGGGCATGGCGCGAAACAAAGGCATAGCCGCGTTNGTCACCGACGGCTTGGTCCGTGACATCGAAGGTATTGTCGAGGTCGGANNGCCATGCTTTGCCAANGGTGTGACACCCAACTCTCCAGTCCGCAACGGCCCGGGCACAGTGGGCATGCCCATTATCATTGGCGGCGTTGCCGCGCAGTCTGGCGATATTGTGGTTGGCGACATCAACGGCGTCGTTGTCGTACCACACGCCATGATCAACCATGTTCTAAATCAGCTTGAAACGATTAAGAAAGCCGAAAAAGAAATGGACGAAAAGGTCAAGGCCGGCTTATCCACGCCCCCTTTCATCGAGGACTTCATAAATTCAAACCAGATCAAAGAGATCGACTAACAGTTTCGGTTCGGTGCTGGAACTCTCACGCGGTTCCGCCCCTCGCTTGAGGGACGATGCCTACGCTGGCCGGATACAATCACGATCTGCTATGACATAGAGAGTAGATCCTTAACTCAAATATCGAAGGAACTTACAAATGAGTGACGCTTACGACCCTCGAACCTTCCAGGCACGCACTTTCCATGACGCCACCGAGTCCTTTGCCGACGGCTCGGACACGCCGCGAGCATACCTGGAGCGCTGCCTCGAGGTAATTGCGCAGAAAGAGCCAACTGTTCAGGCCTTTGCTGCCTTCAACGAAGAAAGTGCTCGGGCCGCCGCCGACGAGAGTTGCAAACGTTGGAAGGCTGGCAGGCCACTATCCCCTATCGACGGAATGCCCGTGGGGATCAAGGATCTACTGGAAACCAGGGATATGCCAACGCAGATGGGCTGCGACGCGTATACCGGTAACTTCCCAAAAAACGATAATGCCGCCGTCTGGGCGCTCCGAGAGGCAGGCGCTGTGATTGCGGGAAAAACTGTGACTGCCGAATTAGGCGGCAATCATCCAGGCCCCACCATGAACCCCTTTGACCCGGCACGGACTGCCGGCGGATCCTCATCAGGCTCGGCCGCAGCTGTAGCTGCGGGCATGATACCCGCCGCTATCGGTACCCAAGTCGGCGGCTCAATTATTCGTCCCGCGGCGTTTTGCGGCAACTTTGCCTTAAAGCCCAGCCAAGGTGGTCTTCACCGCGGGGAACGCCAAGCTACATCCATGAGCACACACGGGCCCCACGCCGGCTGCTTTGAAGACATGTGGCGCGTCGCCATCGAAATAGCCAAGCGCACCGGCGGCGATCCCGGTCGCGCGGGCCTTATAGGCCCCGATAACGCGCCGGCGCCAATCAAACCGGAACGGCTGATCGTTCTGGAGACCGAGGGCTGGAATCGAGTTGATGCCTCTAGTCATGAGACGTTTGCACAATTACGCAGCCACCTGGAAGCGGCGGGCATTTCCATAACTGGCCGATGCAGCGAACCGTCCGTGGATGCCCTCGAGACAAGCATCAGCAACGCTGCCCATGTTTGCGGCATGATCACTGCCTGGGAAAATCGGTGGGCATTACGTAATCTCATCAACCGCCATCCGAGCGGCGTCAGTCAACGAACCAAGGACACCGTCACCAGGGCCGAGTCTATGAACCCTGATGATTATCGAGAATTGTTGAGAGATCGCGAATATGCACGCCTATGCTTTAGGAATCTGCGGTCCCACGCCGACGCTCTTATTACTTTCGCCTGCCCTGGCCCCGCCCCGCTTTGGCCCGGTGACCGGCAAGGCGAACCCTTGGCGCCGCAGCCAACCGGTGACCCCGTTTTCAACTACCCAAGTTCCATGCTAGGTGCCCCAGTGGTCACCATCCCAATGATGGCTGTTGGTGGCCTGCCAGTTGGTCTTCAGGTCATGGGTCAGCCGGGAGAAGATGCGCGGATCACATCGATCGCGCGGTGGATTCATGAATCCATATCACCGATCGCAGTTCCTTGAGTGGTGCGTGCTAGTAGTTTACAAAACAGCATCTGGATTTCAGCCGATGAATTTTCTCAAGACTTCGATTTTGTGGGGTCTGTGGTCGAATTCTGTGCCAGCATAACGCGCTGGTGATAACCACCACTATATTATTTCCATGGCTATATAACGAATAATTAGATGACTATTGGCAAAACAGTTATAGGGCTGTCATAAACCCCAAAATTACGTATTTCCCTATGAATATTCAGCAGTCGAAAATGTGAAGACAGTTAATGACCCTCGCTGGGCAGTGCTGCGGGAATGGAGCCATGAGCATCCTGCAATAGTTATTCTCACCGGTTGATAATATCGTGGGCTATCTCTTCTGAATTAATAAATACAAAGATCAAATAAAGTTCTCTCATGGATCAAATATTTTCACTCTTATTCGACAACATTACATCGCCGACAGTTCTCTTTTTCGGTTTAGGCGTTGGGGCATCACTGCTTCGCTCAGAATTGGAAATTCCTCAACCCGCAGCGCGATTATTGTCGATATACCTGATGTTGGCGATTGGCTTCAAGGGTGGTGCAGCTGTTGCCATTAACGGTTTTGAATTGAAGATGATCGCCACTCTAGCCTCTTGCGCAGCATTGAGCTTTATAACACCGTTTGTCGCCTACTTCCTTCTCCGTCGGGTGAGTAATTTACCCACCGTTGACGTCGCGGCGGTGGCCGCCCACTACGGTTCGATTAGCGTGGTTACTTTGGCTGCGGCAATGCAAGTTCTCAAACAATTAGGACTTGATTATGAGGGATACATTATAGCAGCAGCTGCTGTTATGGAATTCCCCGCCATTATCTCAGGCCTTTGGCTAGCTAGACAGTTTGCACGCAGCGAGACTTCAGCTCAGGAAGGAATTTTAAACCATGTTTTTCTGAACGGTTCGATCGTTGTGCTGTTTGGAGCTTTTGTCATCGGCTTGGCATCAGGTGAGCAGGGCCTTTCCGATGTAGCGCCCTTTATTATTGATCCTTTTATTGGGGTACTTTGCCTGTTTCTATTGGATATGGGGATCATCGCCGGTCGCGGAATACGCGACCAGAGAAATGAAATCGGACCACCCGAAATCGCGTTCGGCTTGGCGATGCCGCTGTTTTCAGTCCTTCTGGCCAGCGTTTTCATCCCCGTTCTCAATCTGTCGGTAGGTGGTACAGCGTTGCTATTCACTCTAGCTGCTAGTGCCTCCTATATAGCTGTTCCTGCAGCTATGCGGCTCACATTGCCAAATGCAAATCCAGCAATTTACATAACAATGTCCTTAGGTGTCACCTTCCCCTTCAATTTAACAATAGGTATTCCAACCTATATAGCACTCGCGCGATTAATATCTTGACTCACGTTGGGGTATGACTGGACTAATTCAACCTAGTAGGGAGTCCACTAGGATAGTTACCCCTGTGTCACCAAGCTCAATTAGCAGCTAAGTCAGAGATCACCTTGCGCGGAACATAATTTTACGCACCGACGCGCGGTTCATACCTCCAGTGTCGTCGCTATCGGCGGCGATTAGGATATGTGCCACCTTAACCGGTATCGACCCAAAGGCGCGCTTATGATCAGCGATGACATCAAATTTCTCAGACAACCATTCTCCAACAGGGGCCTCAGCATTTCGGCAGATGATCATAGCATTAACTGCGCCAAAAAAGGGGCTCTCGATCATGTCACCGGTGTTACCAAAGCCTCCCCAGACATAGGAGAGCGCCCGGCTAGGTGCATTAACCCCACGCGCCATTTCGACAAGAGGGCGCATCATTTTCTCGAAAAAGGTCGCGGTTTGCGGATCATAGGGAAAAGTTACATAGAGTGCCACTGCGCGGTCGTCCTCACCCTTAACACTCAGGTCAGAGATAGCGACGCGGTTTTCAATCCTCCATTCCCAACTCAGCACCGGCTTCTTTAAGGGGTCGGTGGCGAATTCTTTACCGATCATCGAAACGCTGTCATCCGTCCTGACTTCGACGCAGCCATCACCGCAGCTAGCAAACCGGTTCGGATGTTTGTCATCGAAGGTAATATGCTCCCAACCCTGCTCCATAAGGTCTGATGACACATCAACGTTTGGTCTGGCAAAGGCTGAAACGAACAACAGACACGTGCCGGCAATCATTAACAAGGTATATGACCAAGACTTCAATAAACTTTCCCGTTTCGTGCGCGTTACGAAGTGAAATATAGTAACGCTAACACACCCGTATGGACATTGAAATTCCATGCACTTGATTTGACTTCAGCCAATTAAGATAACTTCGGGTGGCGCCGAGGCATCAAGCTAGGCCGTCTATTAACGTTTGAATATTACTGCTAGGGGGCCTCAGAAAATGACGCCAACGACCGTCAATAATCTGCTCATCCAGGTTCGGGCGTTCGTCGACGAACAAGTCGCGCCGGCAGCTGCCGGTTGGTCCATGGGCGCAGAGCCCGACCCGGCGCTATTTTCTAAAGCCGGAGCATTGAACTTAATGGGGATAGAAGTTCCCACGGAGTTCGGGGGCCTGGGACTTGATTTTGCGGCAAAGATCCAAGTCTGCGAGATAATCGCCGCGATGGATTTCGGCATCGCTATGGCCCTAGTCAATTCCCACAACGTGGCTGCGCGTCTGTGTCGGACCGCGCCTCCGAATGTTCGGGACAAGTACCTTCCGGGATTGATTTCTGGGACATTACGTGGCTGCACCGCCTTGACCGAACCCGGTGCAGGATCGGATTTTGCATCCATCACGACCCAAGCCTCGAAAATCGATGGGGGTTGGCGGCTGAACGGTGAGAAAGCCTGGATTATCAATGCTCGTCACGCCCAGGTTTCTGTTGTTTTTGCCCAATGCGGTGAGATTGGTGATATGAGCGGGATCAGCGCCTTTGCCGTCGACCTCTCGACGCCAGGGATCGAACGTTACGCCATCGACAGCCCGTTTCAGCAGACCAGTATCGGTACAGGCGGCTTTACCTTGGGCAAGGTTGAGATTGCTGACGAGTGTCAATTGGTCAAGCCTGGCAGAGCTTTTAAGACAGTCCTGACGGAAATCAACGGCGCTCGTGCCTACGTGGCGGCCATGTGCAACGCAATGCTTCGCGCCGCCATAACCGAAGCCGAAATCTACGGCGCGCATCGAATGACCTTCGGTAAGACCCTCAATAATCATCCATCTTGGCAGCAAGCTCTTGACGACGCGCGCGCGGACCTTGCGATTGCGGAGGGACTAGTCGTGCGTGCTGTAAACGATGTAGACAAGGGCGCCGATGCCCAACTCTCCGCTGCGGAAGCAAAGGTGCAGTGCATTCTGACCTGTCAGCATCACATGCCGAGACTATTGCACAACATGGGTGCGGAGGGCCTTCGCCCTGCGCACTGCTTCACCCGGCATCTAGCAGCCGCACAGGTGGCTGGCTTCACCGATGGCGCAACAAATATGCTGCGCGATCGAGTGGCAATGCTAAAACAAACAGCCTCGGCGGAGTAAGTGGATCGGATCTTGGATAGGGATCAAGTTACCAAAGAATTTCAACCTCGGATCTTAGCCCGGAAGGAACCAGAGCGCCTAGCGTTTCGTATGTGCGACACGGACCAGAGCGTGACGTTTGCTCAACTTGAGGCTCGAGCCAACCAAGGAGCTCACCTGTTTCGTGTTTGCGGAGTTGGTGTTGGCGACCACGTTATGGTGTTAATGGAAAATCGTCGTGAGTTCCTTGAACTCTGTTTCGCCGCCGACCGAGCCGGTATCTATTACACCACCGCCAGCACCCATCTAACCCATGAAGAGCTCAGCCATATCGCCGTTGATTGTGGTGCTAAACTGATCGTCATATCAGAAAAATTCTTGGATATCGGCAAAAAACTCCGCTCTATTCTCTCGCCCAAGGTTCGCATGTTCATAATCGGAGGCAAGATCTTACCCAAAGATATGGAGAGCTGGCCCTATGCAATAGCAGCCCAACCTGAGACGCCTATAGACAACGAGTTACAAGGCCTCGATATGCTGTATTCGTCAGGCACCACTGGCATGCCGAAAGGGGTCAAGTGGCCACTCACTCAAGAGCCGTTAGAAGCCCCGTCGATGCCGGTAAGCCTCCTGAGTAAGCTGTTCGGCTACAATGCCAATACCCGCTACCTGTGCCCAGCTCCTCTCTACCACGCCGCGCCACTTCGTCACACGATCGTAACTCTGAAAATGGGAGGTACAGCCTTTGTTATGTCCAAATTCGATGCGGAGGGTGCACTTCAAATCATCGAGGCAGAGAAAATCACTCACAGCCAATGGGTGCCGACCATGTTCATCCGGATGCTGAAGCTTCCCGACGATGTCCGTCTGCAAAACGACATATCCTCAATGTCCATGGCTATCCATGCCGCCGCGCCCTGTCCCGCCGACGTAAAGCATCAAATGATCGCATGGTGGGGCCATATCATCGTCGAATACTACGCCGGCACAGAGAACAATGGTTTCACCTGCCTCGACACAGCTGAATGGCTCACCCACGAGGGTTCCGTTGGCCNGGCAAAGATGGGCGTCATTCACATTTGTGACGAAAATGGTCAAGAACTTCCNATTGGAAAAGAGGGAGAGGTTTACTTCGAAAACGGTCACCAGTTTGANTACCACAACGACCCGGACAAGACCGCTCAAGTTACNAACATAGAAGGATGGACGACGCTCGGTGACGTCGGTCGTATCGATAAAGAGGGTTATCTATATTTAACGGACCGAAAGTCCTTCATGATCATTTCGGGCGGGGTCAACGTCTATCCTCAGGAAACAGAGGATGTTCTAATCGGCCATCCAGCAGTTTTGGATGCGGCGGTCATTGGGGTGCCTAACCCCGATTACGGTGAAGAGGTGAAAGCCATCATTCAACTCATTCCCAATAAAGCACCATCCAAAAACCTTAAGATGGATCTGATGATGCTGTGCCGGAGCAAACTCTCCGCGATCAAATGCCCCCGAAGCATTGACTTCCGCGCCACACTTCCTCGCACCGAGACGGGCAAGCTTTTAAAGCGCAGATTACACGATGAGTACTGGTCTCGATGAAGATAGGCCATTATTTTTCATCGGGCCCACCAATGTGAGACGTTCGCAATACGCCGAAGTTATTCATCGCTTCCGTCGTCGGGACGTGCCAACGCATGATCAGGAGCGGCGTCTATATTACCCTGCAACCGCATAACCTCGCTCTGGATTTCAAACATTAATCTGCTTGATTGCTTGTGCAATTCCAAAAGACGATCCACCTTGCCTTGCAGTTTTGCCGTCTCATTCGTGTTCACCATCACGTTAAGCTCAAGAGGCGAGCCCTCCCCGTTAAGCAACCAGAGTGGAGGAACGCTCAATACCCCGGCCAATAATTGAAGCTTATTGGCGCGCGGCTCCGAATGATTTGTTTCCCAATTGTGCAAGGTCTTCGACAGGACGCCTGTTCGTCTTGCTAACTGCGATACAGTCAACCCACGGGCTTCGCGGGCCTTCTGAATCCGACCGCCCATCGTAACTTCCCCGTTGTCCGCGGAAAGTCTCGGATCGGAAACTAAATTCGAGGGTTGAACAATCTTCAGGTGACCGGCTGCGGATTTTTTCTCCTTACTGTTTTTCCGAATGGCCATTTAATATCCCAGCCGTATGTTCCAAATTTCCCGCCATCCTTCGTCACGCACACTGGACCCGCAATCTGAATGGCTCTCAAGCGCAGCGCTGAGGGTAGGTAGCCACCTGTGAGGTGTCAAATTACGCATGTCACGCTGCGTGCGTCCCCCCATGCATACTGGCTATGGCTTTACTCGGTGCGTTCTAAAATTTAACGCGAAGGACAAAAAACGGGCCGACCGAAGTCGCCCCGCTTGATGGTCCCTGCAAGGAATAGAGTTAGATCGCTTCGAGAGTCATTCGAAGCTTGTCGACCATTTCATCAATGTGTTGTTTTTCGGAGGCAAACGGCGGCGCGAGTATCCCAACATCACCCGTAAATTTCACGTGCATGCCATTCCAGAACAGGTCCTTCTGGGTTTGCGTGCCCAGGGCTCCTGGCGTCCCCTTAGGGTGGAGTTCCACACCGCCCATGAGACCGTATCCCCGAATATCCTTTACCACATCCAGATCTTGAAGACTAAACAGCCCGTCTAAGAAATAGTCGCTGAGGCTGGCTGCCTTATCAAAACTTTGTTCCTCGTCATATATCTTTTGCACGGCGATACCGGCCGCACAGGCCGCTGGGTGCCCTGAGTAGGTGTAGCCATGGAAGAATTCGATGGCGTTCTCCGGCGCCGCTTCAGTTATGGTTTTATAGACGTGATCGTCAACAGCCACCGCACCCATGGGCTGGGCACCATTCGTTAGTGCCTTAGCCATGGTCATCAGATCTGGCGTGACGCCAAACGCATGGGATGCAAAGGGCGCGCCTAACCTGCCGAAGCCGCAGATAACCTCATCGAACACCAGGAGAATGCCGTGCTCATCACAAATTTCGCGGAGCCGCTCCAGATAGCCCTTTGGGGGTACTAATACTCCGGTGGACCCGGCAATAGGCTCAACGAACACCGCAGCAATAGTAGATCCACCGTAGGTTTCGCAGAACCGGGCTAAATCATCAGCCATATCAGCGCCCGTTTCCGGTTGACCGCGAACAAACAATTCGTCCGCTTTCCAGGTGTGCCGCATTGCGACTACGTTCGGCATTACAGAAGTGAAAGTTTCTCGGTTCCTGACCATCCCTGACAGAGACACACCTCCAATATTGACACCGTGGTAGGCCCGCTCGCGCGACACAAACCGGGTTCTTTGCCCTTCGCCTCGAGCCCGGTGATAAGCCATAACCATCTTCAGCGCAGTATCAATTGACTCAGAGCCCGAATTGACAAAAAACACATGATTCATCTGATCGGGAGTAATACGTGCAACTAAATTCGCTAATTCAAACGCGCCCGGCGTCGAAGTCATAAACGGAGACGCATAGTCATTTTCCAAGAGCTGTTGGTAAACAGCTTCGGCAATTTCTTTGCGGCCATGCCCCAACGGACAGCAAAACAGTCCGGATGAGCCGTCAATCACCGTGTCGCCTTTGTGATTGGTCAGGTACACGCCCTTTCCGCCGACGATCAGACGCGGATCAGCCTTGAACTCACGATTCGAGGTAAATGGCATCCAGTGTTGTTCAAGGTCNTTTGTTTGATATTGCAAATTGATTTCCTCCCGAGCGGCGTGGCAGACGTGCCGCAAAATACTTCAGGCCAAGGGTCAGACGTCCGGTCGAAGACCATAACATAGATTTTGCCTCGGCTCCAACAAATCCGACTACCTGATCCTTCTGGTAATCCTGCTGACAACCATGCGCCAGGAGATGGGTAACGATTGCACCGCCGGGCCCTAGAGTGGCATGGTCGTTGGTCCGGTTCACTCTAAGCTTTCTAGAAAGTCACAGGAATCCGTCAGCTTTCTTTAATATAATCGCTCAAAATTTTATTTATTGAGACAAAAGGTCCCGTTTAAGATAGTACGATCTTGACGCTATGCTCGAATTATGGTGTCACACGCACACATTAAAAAAAACGGCATTACTGGTAACATTATTCTCTTACGCGAACTGGAGACGACCATGAAAATGACCACTGAAGAGGCCTTCGTTAAGGTCCTCCAAATGCACGGCATCGAAAATGCGTTCGGGATTATAGGCTCAGCCATGATGCCCGTATCTGACTTGTTCCCGCAAGCTGGCATTACCTTTTGGGATTGCGCCCACGAAACTAACGCCGGCATGATCTGTGACGGCTATACCCGATCGACGGGAAAGATGGCTATGGCCATCGCACAAAATGGTCCGGGCATTACCGGTTTCGTCACGCCCATTAAAACGGCTTATTGGAATCATACTCCGATGCTTCTGGTCACGCCGCAGGCGGCAAACAAAACTATGGGCCAAGGTGGTTTCCAGGAAGTGGAGCAAATGGCGCTTTTCAAGGATATGGTCTGCTATCAGGAAGAGGTTCGTGACGCATCACGGATCCCCGAAGTCCTGAACCGGGTAATAGAACAGGCTTGGCGCGGTTCCGCGCCGGCACAGATGAATGTGCCACGCGACTTCTGGACCCAGGTCATCGACGTGGAACTACCACAAATCGTGCGTTTCGAACGGCCAGCNGGCGGCGCCAAGGCGATCACCGAAGCGGCCGAGATGCTGTCCAATGCTAAGTTCCCAGTAATTCTCTCTGGCGCAGGTGTGGTCATCGGTGGCGCGATCCCCGATTGCATGGCCTTGGCCGAGCGTCTCGATGCGCCGGTGTGCTCCGGCTACCAACACAATGACAGTTTCCCAGGCAGTCATCCCATGGCTGCAGGCCCACTCGGCTATAACGGTTCCAAAGCAGGAATGCAGCTAATCGCCCAGGCGGATGTGGTCCTCGCACTTGGAACGCGCCTGAACCCCTTCTCCACCCTTCCAGGCTACGGCATCGATTACTGGCCAAAGGAAGCGAAGATCATTCAGGTTGACATCAACCCCGACCGTATAGGCCTTACTAAGCCAGTGACTATCGGCATCTGCGGCGACGCCAAGCAAGTTGCCCAGTCGATCCTTGCCCAGCTCTCATCCTCAGCCGGCGACTCGAACCGCGAAGAGCGTAAGGCGATCATTCACCAAACCAAATCCGCTTGGGCTCAGGAGCTCTCCAGCCTGGACCATGAAGACGACGATCCCGGTACTGTCTGGAACGCCGAAGCACGTGTTCGCGACGNTGATCGCATGTCACCCCGCCAGGCCTGGCGCGCCATTCAGGCAGGCCTGCCAACGGAAGCGATCATCTCGTCTGACATTGGCAATAACTGCGCCATCGGCAATGCCTACCCAACCTTTGAAGAAGGNNGNAAATACCTGGCNCCNGGCCTTTTTGGACCCTGCGGCTACGGTTTNCCCTCGATCTTAGGAGCAAAGATTGGTAACCCCGACACCCCCGTCGTCGGTTTCGCNGGTGACGGCGCCTTCGGGATCTCAATGAATGAGATGTCATCNTGCGGCCGAGAGGAATGGCCGGCCATCACGATGGTCATTTTTCGCAACTACCAGTGGGGTGCTGAAAAACGCAATACAATCCTCTGGTATGAAGATAATTTCGTCGGCACGGAACTCGACCCGCACCTAAGCTACGCCAAAGTTGCCGAAGGCTGCGGTCTGAAAGGTGTCACAGTGCATAGCCAGGACGAACTGACCGAGGCCCTTAAAAACTCATGCGAAGAGCAGAAAAATGGTGTCACCACGTTCATAGAAGTCATTCTTAACCAGGAACTGGGCGAGCCATTTCGTCGCGATGCTATGAAAGCGCCGGTGCAGGTAGCTGGTATAGACCCCAACGACATGCGTCAGCAGCAGATCTAAGGCTCGCACCGAGACTACAAGACCCAGGGTCGGGTGGCTTACTGTTGCATCCGACCCTATTCTGTTTCGACTATCGGAGGCTTACCATGCTGAGCGACAAACCCTTCGAAGTGCCTCCGTATCTCCTAGACCGCATTGAGGGCACAGACCGGGTGCGCATGGCTATCGCCGGCGCTGATCACCCCATAGCCCTGGAGAGCGCCCGCCAAGGTGCAGATGCGGGCATAATCGAACCCGTTCTTGTGGGCGACGCAGATGTCATTCGCGCCGCCGCCCGCGATATCGATTGGGACGTCAAGGCCTATGCGATCGTCGACGCCGTCGGCGAAGAGAGAGCCCCCGCTGCCGCCGTCGCATTGGCTAAGTCCGGTGAAGTTTCTTCGATTATGAAAGGCCATTTGCACACTGATACCCTCATGCAGGCCGTCGTCAATCGCGAACACGGCCTCCGCACGGCCAGACGCCTTAGCCATGTCTTTCACATGACAATTCCGGACAACGACCGGGTCTTGATGATCACCGATGGCGCCGTCAACGTGCAGCCCGACCTAGACACAAAAATTGACATCATCAACAATGCGGTCGAAATGGCACATACTTTGGGCAACCCAAACCCCAAGGTGGCTCTGCTGTCGGGAACAGAGTCAGTGCTGCCAGCCATGCCGTCCAGCGTTGACGCCGCCAAAGCAGTGAAGCGCGCCAACGCTGGCGAGGTCAAAAACGCCACCGTCGACGGGCCATTTGCCTTTGACAACGCCCTCTCTCCGGAAGCAGCAGAACTTAAAGGCATGGATAGCCCTGTGGCGGGACAGGCCGATATCTTAGTGGTCCCCAACATTGAGACCGGAAACAGCTTATTTAAGATGATGGTATATTTTTTGAGTGGCCTCGCTGCAGGTGTGGTCCTGGGCGCTACCGTGCCAATCGTGCTCACGTCACGCGCCGATCCACCGGAAGCACGATTCGCGGCCACGGCAATCGCCGCAATGGTCGCCGAAGCCAATACCTAATCTCTGACAAAAATATGGGTATCAACAAAGCGCACTATCANGCGCATCGACCCNAGGATNGGTTTCTNCAGCATGTTGAGGGTCTCCNGTGCGNTTCAAGTAATGTNANAGGTTTTGNACACCCTGGCGAGAATGGTNACGCTCNGTATTTNCTNAAATNATGCTCCTCATTATTCTTAATTAATNAATGACGCCATCCTGNACAGGGCCGATAATCCGCCCTTGAATAAACTTTTTCGTCGGAAGACTGCGACTATGAANAATTTTACCGCCTGTCAAACCATTGCCCAATGGGTTGCTNATTTCGATCTCAANGATATGCCNGTTCCCGCNNGGAACACGGCCATGAAGAGTTGGGTTGACGTTTTAGGTTGCATGGTGGGCGGGCAGACCATTGACGCCGTTCGCAAAGTTCNCANGCTGGCACTNAACGAATACGGNACCGGACCCTGTCGGATCGCTGGCACGGACCACTCCACTTCGGCGACGGGGGCCGCGCTGGCCAACGGTGCGGCGGCCCATGCCCTAGACTACGATGACACCTCCTATGCGGGGGTCGTTCATGCCTCCGCCACCATATCTGCCGCCGTTTTAGCCGCCTCCGACCATTCGGACACTGACGGCCATACCGTCTTCACCGCCTTCATTGCCGGTTCCGAAGCCGAATACGCATTTGGACGCGCGGCTAGCAACCAGATCTTCATGGATGGCTGGTGGACGACATCGGTGTTTGGGGGCCTTGGAGCGGCTGCCGGCGCTTCAAAGGCCTTCGGATTGAATACGGATCAGACAGCGTTGGCAATAGCTCACGCCTTATGCCGAGCCAGCGGGCTACGCATCGCTAATGGTACCGANGCCAAGTTTGTTGGCAACGGTCAGGTGGCTGCCCTGGGCATCACTAGTGCGCAGCTCGCCAAAGCGGGTATTTCTGCTCCTTTGGATGCTCTCGAGGGTGTCAACGGCATGGCGCATCTGATCAAGCGCAGCCCTCTGGAACTCANCCTGCTTGACAACCTTGGCGCACACTGGTCCATCCTGGATCCGGGCGTCTATCTCAAACCTTATCCCGCTTGTTCCGCGTCGCACGCCGCAGCCGAAGTGACTATCGAATTGCTGGAAGAGAACGATCTCGGACCTGACAACATCTCAGCCGTCGAGGTGNACGCNCCGCAGATCGTCATCGACAGCCTAATTTACGACATTCCAAACCGCGTGCCCCAGGGGCAATTCAGCCTGCCATTTATCTTAGCCTGCGTGATCATAGACCGCAGATTCACGGTTGAGCGAACCGGATCCGGCGCACTGGACGATATGGCCGTAANGGCTCTTATGCCGAAAATTTCAATGCATCACGACCCAGGCTTGACCGCGANATCCAAAGCAGCCGAGATCGGCCCCGAATGTGCTCGGGTACGGATCAGGACAAAAGGCGGCAAAACCATCGAGCGTTTCAAATCCGAAGCCATTGGGGCTCCCGCGAAACCCATGAGCGAGGTCCAAGTAGAAAACAAGTTTCGCGAACTGGCCACTGCGGCCGGTCACGCCGAACGTGCGGAAGTCTGGCTCCAGCGTATCCGTAACATCGTGAACCTTAAGCGCTGCCGAGACCTCTGGCAGAACTAGGGGATAGGCGACTATGCAGAAATATTCGATCTTTTCTCTGGCCAGGAACGCATTGACCAGTCACAAGAACTGGAGCACCGCTTGGCGCAACCCTGATCCAAAATCAGAATACGACGTAATTATCATTGGTGCTGGAGGACATGGCTTAGCAACCGCTTATTACTTGGCTAAGAACCACGGTATGACCAATGTGGCTGTACTGGAGAAAGGCTATCTGGGCGGCGGAAATACTGGGCGGAATACCACAATTGTTCGCGCCAACTATTTGTTGCCGGAGAACGAATTGTTTTACGAGCACTCCTTGAAGCTCTGGGAAGGCTTGAGCCAGGATTTGAACTTCAACGTAATGTTCTCCCAACGCGGCGTCATCAACTTGGCACACACCGATGCTCAGGTTGACGCCCATCAACGGCGCGGCAACGCCATGATTTTAAACGGCTCAGATGCAGTATGGCTGGATAAGCACCAGGTCAAGGCCCATGCGCCACTATTGGATATCTCCGACAGCGCCCGCTTCCCAGTGAAGGGAGGCCTCTTGCAAGCGCGTGCCGGAACGGCTCGACATGATGCGGTGGCGTGGGGTTACGCCCGAGGCGCGGATGCACGAGGCGTCGATATCATCCAGAATTGCGAAGTGACCGGGATCGATATTGAAAACGGCGGCGTCGTGGGCGTGCAGACTTCACGCGGTGCCATCAAGGCAAAAAAAATTGGCACTGCCGTTGCTGGCAACACGGGCCATATCGCGGCCATGGCTGGTATGCGCCTACCTATAGAAAGCCACGTTTTGCAGGCCATGGTTTCCGAACCGTTAAAGCCTTGTCTCGACACGGTGGTGACCTCAGGAGCAACCCACTGCTACATCTCTCAGTCAGACAAGGGTGAGTTGGTCATGGGCGGTGATCTGGACTTTTATAACTCCTACGCTCAGCGCGGAAATTTCCCGCGCATTGAGGATGTTGTCGCATCGATCATCTCAATGTTCCCGGCATTTAGCCGTCTTCGCCTTATGCGGACCTGGGGCGGGATCATGGACATGTCTATGGACGGCAGCCCAATCATCACCAAGACCGATATTCATGGCTTCTACATTAACGGCGGCTGGTGCTATGGCGGCTTCAAGGCAACACCGGGCTCAGGCTGGGTCTACGCCCACACCATAGCAAACGACACGCCACACAAATTGAACGAGGGCTTCGTGTTAAATCGGTTCGAACGTGGCTACATGATAGACGAATCCGGCTCCGGCGCGACGCCGAACGCGCATTAGCAAGGAAAAATACAAAATGCTGGAAATCAACTGTCCCTTCTGTGGTAAGCGCGCGCAAAAAGAATTTTCCTATGTCGGCGACGCAAGCATTACGCGTCCGGCCCCTGAGGAGAGCACAGACGGGGATTGGTTCGAATTCGTGTACCTACGCGACAACCCTCGTGGCCCCCATGACGAACTTTGGCATCATTCTTCTGGCTGCCGCCGCATAATCAAAGTACGCCGCGATGTAGTCACGCACGAGATCATTGCTACTGGCGTGCCCAGCGACAGCCTGAGCAAAAGCGCGTCATGAGCGATCAGTCATTCCGTACGCCAACAGGCGGCAACATTGACCGCAGCCAGCCCCTCACCTTCACCTTCGATGGCAAGGTATACCGGGGCTATTTTGGAGATACCCTCGCCTCCGCTCTAATGGCCAATGGCGTCAAACTGCTGGCACGAAGCTTCAAATACCACCGGCCACGTGGCCTTACCGGATACGGTATAGAGGAACCCAACGTCCTAGTGCAGTTGCATACCGGCGCCCGTTCAGAGCCCAACATACCAGCGACACGGATTGAGCTATACGAGGGCCTTGTGGCTGANAGCCAGAACNGATGGCCAANCCTGNATTTNGACATTGGTGCCGTNAATTCNANGCTATCTGGCTTATTCCCATCNGGNTTCTANTACAAAACCTTCATGTGGCCAGCAAANTTTTGGCNNATCTACGAACACGCCATTCGTCACATTGCTGGCATGGGGAAATCGNCAACCCTTGAGGANCCNGACAGCTANGCNCACAANTACCGCCATTGCGACGTGTTAATCGCCGGCGGAGGCCCTGCTGGCTTAATGGCCGCGCTAAGCGCCGGACGAAGCGGTGCNCGGGTCATTCTGTGTGATGAAAACGCGAACTTCGGCGGCATGCTGCGAGGCCGACGAGACACCNTCACGGGCAAGTCGGGGCCAGATTGGGTCGCCGACACGGTAGCGCAGCTAACGGCTATGGAAAATGTCAGGTTGCTTCGCCGAACCACGGCCGCCGGCTANTACGATCACAACCTTATAGTCCTGGACGAACGTGTAGCCGATCACAAGGCCATGCCTGAAAAACACGAACCCCGCCATCGAATCTGGCACGTGCGCGCCAAGGAAGTGGTGTTGGCCACAGGCAGCATCGAACGACCTCTTGTCTTTGCCGATAACGACCGACCTGGGATCATGCTGTCGTCAGCAGCCCAGGCCTACGCAAACGCCCATGGTGCCCTCGCTGGCCGCCGTGCCGTTATCTTCACCAACAATGCATCCGCCTACGCCGCCGCCGCCGACATGAAAGCCGTGGGCATTGAAGTTCAAGCCATTGTCGACTTGCGCGACAGCCCCGAGGCGCCCGAGTTGAAAATCGCCAGCAATGCAAACATCGGTGTATTGAACGGCCACGCGGTCGTTGCGGCACATGGCGCTAAGTCTGTACATTCCGTAACGATCATGCCCGTCGATGACAATGCTAACCCGATTGGCAATGCGCAAAAAATACTGTGCGACTTGGTTTGTCTTTCCGGCGGTTGGACGCCCAGCGTGCATCTNTTCTCCCAATCACGCGGCACGCTCCGCTATGACGAAACNCTGTCCGCTTTCGTCCCAGATAAGAATTTTCAACGCGAACGCTCCGCCGGTGCTTGCCGAGGAGCCCTGCAACTAGACGCCTGCCTTCATGAGGGTGCTCAGGCGGGTGCGGAGGCCGCAGCTGCTGCCGGGTTCAATGCGACTGCAGCGAATGTGCCCATTTGCAGTGCCGATACCGTGGTCAAACCGCGTGTGCTTTGGGCCGTCTCAACGCCGAACCATCTGCACCATGGCAAACAGTTCGTTGATCTGCAAAACGACGTCACGGTGGCAGACGTAGGCCTGGCCTACCGGGAGGGCTATCGCTCCGTCGAACACTTGAAACGTTACACGACCCTCGGAATGGGTACAGACCAAGGTCGCACGTCAAACGTCAATGGTCTCGCCATTATGGCAGGATACCGAGCAGAGGCTATTCCTGTCGTCGGCACGACCACGTTCAGGCAACCTTTCACGCCGATTCCAATGGGCGCCGTCGCCGGTCTGAACGCCCATGATCACTTAGCTCCAGTTCGAAAAACACCACTNCATCAATGGCACGCCGCCGCAGGNGCCTCCTNCGCCCCGGCTGGCCAATGGCTGCGCGCACAGGGATATCCACAGGATNGCGAAACCCTNGAGGAGGCGACAATGCGTGAAGCTAAACATGTNCGCAAAAAAGTAGGGATCGTCGACGTNTCGACCCTCGGTAAAATCGANGTGCAGGGATCGGACGCACTGGAATTTCTGAACCGGGTCTACATCAACGGCTTTTCCAACCTGCCGGTCGGAAAATGCCGTTACGGCGTCATGCTGCGCGAAGATGGATTGGTTGACGATGACGGCGTGGTGACACGTCTGGCCGAAAATCGCTACATGCTCACCACCACGACCACTCACGCTGATGCGGTTATGAGACGCTTGGAATACCTCTTGGACGTGGACTGGCCGACGCTAGACGTACACCTTTTATCCGTCACCGACGATTGGTCTGGNATCGCGATAGCGGGACCATACTCGCGCACAGTNTTGACTAAGCTGACATCCGCCGATCTTTCCGACAACGCCGTTCCATTCATGGCTTATGCCGAGATCGATATAATCGGTGTGCCTGTCCGCCTGTTCCGAATAAGCTTCTCTGGCGAACTGGCCTACGAAATCAACATGGCACCCAATGCCACTAGCACAGTTTGGGACGCACTTCTGAACGCCGGTGCCGACCAAGAGATCATTCCCTACGGTTTAGAGGCCATGAATGTGCTCCGAATTGAAAAAGGTCACGTAGTCGGCGGCGAATTGAATGGCCGTACTACAGCTGACGGCCTAGGCTTTCGTGAGATGATGTCTACCAAGAAGGCCTTTGTTGGTCAGATTCCAGCCCGGCGCGAAGGCTTAACACGAGACGACGGTCGCCAATTGGTGGGTCTTGTACCTGCCGACAAAAAGACCCGCATTCCACGTGGCGCACAATTGATTACTGATCCGACAGCCGCTAAACCAGTGGCCATGCACGGCGAGGTCACCTCCCAATGCATGAGCCCGAACCTCGGGCACCCCATCGCCCTCGCCTTGCTGAACGGCGGGCGCGCGCGATACGGGGAAACCCTTAAGGCTCACTCGCCGATCACCGGTCAGACTGTGACGGTCAATGTGACTCACCCTATCTTCATCGACCCGCAAGGAGAAAGACTACGTGGTTGATTTTGCACCGCCTCTCGCACCTGGCACCTACGGTGCGGAACACCGCAACGGTCCCGGCGTAACGATCTCCAAACGTCAGAATTTGCACATCCTTCATTTGGCTGGCAATCTGA
Source organism: Magnetovibrio sp. (assembly GCA_002709525.1). Lineage (GTDB taxonomy): Bacteria > Pseudomonadota > Alphaproteobacteria > Rhodospirillales > Casp-alpha2 > UBA3470. Next base: position 24,196 of record PARE01000033.1, read on the forward strand.
AAGATGCAGATTTCCCCACTGCCGCGCGCGGTGCCCTGGGGTTACCCCTACCCCAATTGGCTGGGGAAACTCGCGATGGTCATGGCGTACGCATCCTCTGGCTNGCGCCGAACCGCTGGCTTGTAGTCAGTGGCCACAAGTTGGAAACGGACGCGTTTGGCGAGAAGGCATCGGTTAACGACGTGGGTCAAGGTCGCTCTGTACTGCGGCTGAGCGGGCGCAACGTTCGTGACCTTTTGTGTAAAGGCTGCCCAATAGACCTGGATCCACAGTCCTTTTCCGCCGGGCACGTGGCGGCGACTTTGCTCGGCCATCTGAACGTAGTTATTGATTGTATCACCGATGATGTCTTCGATCTCTACGTGACCCGTTCCTACGATCATTTTGCCCGAGACTGGTTGGTCCGCGCAGGGAAGGAATTCGGCGTGAGTATTTCTACCCCCTAATCCCAATGGGTGTTATTTAAAGCCCTAGAAATTTCAGATCACGTCTGATTTCAAGACCAAATAGCCTGCCATCCTAGGAATGTTCTCCTTATAAGTTTTCGAGGGACGCCGGCACGCGTTGACGCGGCACTTGCGGAATTGTTGAGCATCCTCTAGCTCGGCGAAGAAGGGAAGATTCCCATGTGGCCCTATTCCGCCGCCGCTTCGGCCAACAAAGTTTCCCCAGGCTTTACGATTGAGAAGTCCACAGCCACGCGTTCGACAGCCAGATCGCCGCCGTCAAATGTTACACGCGTGAACCAGGAGTTTTCCAGGTCGCGAGTTTCTGGAAAGTCTGTGCGGAAATGGGCACCACGGGAATCCTCGCGGGCCTCGGCGGCCTTGACGATAGAACGGCTTACGAGGATGAGGTTCTTCAGGTTCATCCAATCGTGCCAAGTGAGATTGTANGCAATGCTCGTGCCATCGACGCCGAGTTGGTCAAGGTTNGTTTCCAGATCAGTCAGCTTGCCTGTCGCCCGGGTCAGGCTGTCCGCATCGCGNAGGATACCAGCGTCGTCCCACATAAACTCGAACATATCCTCACGGATGCTCTCCAGGTTGGCGGGCTTGTTCGCAAACGGATGGTGGCAAGACGCAAGGGCTGCATCAATGGCGGCCAAGTCCGGGTCGCGCCACTTCCCCTCCAATGGGACCCACTTCGCCATGGCATCCCCNGCCAAACCGCCGAACACGGTGGAGTTACCAACGCCGTTACCGCCCAGCCGGTTGGCGCCGTGCACACCGCCCGTATCTTCNCCGGCCGCATATAGCCCANTGATCGCCGTCGAGCAATCCGCATTGAATTCCACACCGCCCATCATGTAGTGCGCTGTAGGCACCACCTCGACATCGCCACCCACTAAGTCGAAACCGCAGTCGGCACAGCGTTCGACCATACCCTTGAACATCTTGCGCACAGTGGGGTGGTCCAAGTGCTTCATAGTGATGTAAAGGCCGCCGTGCTGGGCCGTGTTACCGGCCCGCATCTCTGTTAACATGGCACGCGAGACGATGTCTCGGGTCGCCCGCTCGTTCCGCTCATCGTACTTGTGCATGAAGCGTTCTTTGTCACCACCCAAAAGGTACCCGCCGAAGCCACGCAAGCCCTCTTCAATAATGGTGCCGGTGATCCGCGTNTCTTTGCCGGCGATCAAGCCAGTCGGATGGAACTGCACCATTTCCATGTCCCGCAATGGCAATCCGGCNCGCAACATCATGGCGAGCCCATCGCANCTCTTNTCCCCACTTGGTGTATGGTACTTGTACATGGNCGGCCCACCGCCNGTGCCGACCAATACGGCCTTCGCCTTNACAAAGCAAAATGCGCCTGTGCGCATGTCATTCATCAANACGCCCGAAATGGCAGCGCCGTCNGGCGTCTTNATCANTTCNACAGCACGNTGGTCTTCAAGNCGGTGCACNCCACGGTTCCAGACCTGTTCGGCTAGGCGATTGATAATCTCAATCCCCGTAAGATCGCCCTTGTGGACCGTGCGATCGAAGGTCTGTCCGGCAAATGCCTTTTGGTGAATGGTACCGTCCGGATTGCGGTCAAAGTAGCAGCCGAGTTCGTTCTCCAACTCGCGGATGCGAACCTGGGACTCTTTCACCAAGGTCCAGGCCAACTCCTGGTTATTCAACCACTTGCCTCCTTCGATGGTATCCATGAAGTGGCGTTCAATGGAGTCTCCTTCCGCCAGGGCGACGTTGTAGCCGCCCTGCACCATCCGTGTGCAACCAGTCTTTCCAAACAAGCCTTTAACAGCGACTGTGACGTCCAAATTTGGCGCACCCTGCAGGCAATGCAATGCGGCGAACAGGCCGGCACCGCCAGAACCCAGGATCAGGACGTCCGTGTTGGTTGTTCGGATGTCGAAAGGCGGCATGTGAGAGTCTCCTTAGTCAGTCAGCGCCAGGCCGGCCACACCTAACAGCGTCAGGATCAAGTAACATTGAGAAGATACACCAAGGCAATAACTAAGCTGAGACCAGCGGTGATGGACACAATGGTTTTCTGACCGTTACGCCAAGGCAGGAATTCGACGGCTAGCAGACGCAACCCGCCAGTCAGATGCGCGGCTAAAATTAGGATCAACACTGTCTCGGCGGCCTTGACGATCGGTAAGTGGGTCCAAGTCAGGAATTTATCAAACTGGGCTGCGTCATTGAGACCCATGTAAAGCACTTGGAAGTGCACAGGTAGAAACAACGCCAACAGAACCCCGGACACCCGGTGCACGACAAAGGCCCAATAGTTGGGATGATCGCGGTGCGCCATTCTCATGCTGTACCTCCCATTGTGTAGAACCCCCAGACGACCCGGAAGCCGAGCACGGCGATGAAGGTCGCGGCGATGAAACACAGAAGGTCCACCCAGGCTCGCGATAGCTTGGTCATCTCTGAGAGTATGGCACGAAGGCCGATGGGCGCGTGCACCACAATGGCGGTAACGAATAACGCGTAGAAAGCAAACCACACACCGCTGCCAGCAACGCGATCAACAATCTCGGCGGCCGACAGCCCACCCTGAACAGCGCCGACGATAGTCACTAAGTGTACAATTATGCAAAACGCCAGCACCATGGCGCTAAGGCGTTGGGCCAGCCAGAGGTGTGTTTCTCTCTGCACGTCGACAGTAACTTCAGGACGGTTCATTTCAACTGTCCCTTCAGGGCGGCGATGGCTGTTGCCCGTTTCAACCCGGCGATAGCGCCAGTGGGATTGAGATGCTTCACACAACGCTCCACACAACCCTGTTGCGAATGGCAGGCCTGGCAGCCACCCGCGCCGGCCACGGCCTTAAGGCGATCTATGCCGGCCACGTCTCGTTCGTCATTCATAAGGGTCCAAGCCCGGTTTAGCGCGGCAGGCCCCAGATAATCTTTGTTCCAGGCGACTACGTCACAGGCTGAATAGCAGACGCCACAACCGATGCACTCGATGCCCGCACTGGCCACCTTGCGTTGCGGGCTGTCGGGAGAAACGGCGGAGAAATCATCGTGGCGGCTTTCGGAGCCTTGGAACTGCCCCTTCGCCTTCGCCCACTTGTCAAAGAAGTCGGTCATGTCCACCGACAGATCCTTGATCACCTCGAAGTTTCGAAGCGGTGCTACGTCCAATTGTCCTGTATCATCTATAACCTTATCCACGTGAGTTCGGCATGTCCACCGTGGGCTCCCGTTGACGGTCATAGCACAGGACCCACACACGCCGACCCGGCAGGCGAAACGATAGCTCAAGGACGGATCGATGTGGCGTTGGATGAAGGTGATCACATCCAGCACGGTTTGGCTTTCCTGGCGGGGCACCTCATATTTTTGGTAACGCCCCTTTTCGGCTCCGCGCCAGACGGCAACTGTGAGTCTTTCTCGGCTCACTGATCTTCTCCAAACTCGATGACACAACCGAAGGCACTCTCCGGCCCAATCCACAAACTATCGGGCGCACCTTCATAGGCAACACCGTTCTCACTCATGCAGGTACGAACTGCCTCGAGGTCCTCAACAGAAATCCGGTATCCGCCGAAACGGCCTGAAGGAGCGGTCACCCCAGGAAACCGAGCGGCGAAGGCCATCGGCGACAGGATGCTGACCTTTCCAGCTACAGGATCAAGAGCCAGACCGTTTTTAAGGGTCTCCGCCGGACCTGCATCGACAGCGATCAGGAACACTTCACTGATCGCTCGCGCGCCGTTGGCATGGCCTTGATACTCGGCCTTCCAAAACAGGTCCGGACGCCATTGTTGACAAGTGAAGGCCATGGCGTCAGGAAGTGCGGGCACTGAAGTGAAAGCCAAGGTGAAGCCCACCGTCACCTCGGTCCCATCGGGCAATTGGGCCAGCCGTGAAAAATCAAACATGTCATATGTGGTCAAACCATTCGATTTGAAGTCTTCGCGATCAGCGGCGGCATCTTTTGTCTGCATGACAATCATGCTGAGGCCCTGGCCCCGGGTCAGGTAGTCACGGTTGTAAGCGCCAAAGCTGAATGCGCCTGGTTCGACTTCGATCACGTCTTCGGGCTTGGTTATACCAAGAACCTCGAGGAAGCATCCCTGCAGTTGCGCCAATCTGTTACCCGTGCCAAAGGGATGCTGCGCCCGGGGGGTCAGCGTAAAACCAATCCGTTCAAAGAATTCGGATGCTTGATCCAAATCATCAACTGCCAGCACCAAATGATCGAAGACGCGACTCATGCGGCATGTCGGTCGATAGTGACCGCTCCTATCGCCGGCTCCACGTGGACTTGATCGCCTGTTTGGATCGCGCAGGTAATATCCGTCTCGAACCGGTCAACCAGGGGAAACTCGGCAAAGGCCGCGCCCTGGGCAATAATCGGGTTGGCGTAGTTAAGTAATAGGGCCAAGGGGGCCATGTCCCGGGAAGCCATTTCACGGAGCATCCAAGCTGTTGCCACACCACCCTTCGCCGCGTTTAAAACTAGAACCTTGCCCACGTAGCTCTCACCATGGAGTTTGTGGGAGGGACGCGAAAAGATACCTTTAATCCGGTCAAGGTCATAGCGGGCCGAGAAGTTATCAAGAGCGACTAGGGCTTCGCCGGAGACAGACGAACCAATACCCACATGGCCTCGAATAACAGTGCCCATCAGACAATCCTCCCAGCTACTGCACTGTCGATACAGCGTTCCATATCGGCCAACACGGGTTCATACCCGTAGCCACCGATAATGTTTGTCAGTTTAGCCGAATTGGTCATCAGCCGCGTCCAGGTATTAGCCTCGCCCAGCTCACGGGCATGCATCTGGTAGAAACAAACCCCTTCCAAAACCACGGCGCCGGCGTCTTCGATCGTTTGAGTAAGCCCCATGCGATCAGACGCATGCTTGTTTTCTGGGTTCGTGGCAATCAGGAGCGCCACGTCGCGGTGAACTCGGCGCTCCTTAAGCAAATACGCACAGTATTCCATCTCCAAGAGGGATAGCTGCGGCGCGGCAAATACAACCACATCGAGGGCGTCATCCCCCGCGCCATAGCCGGCAAAGAAGTCCTCAAAATCCGCCTTGCCGATCGTCGTCGGATCCGGCGCCGGGCCGTCGAATACAGTTTGCAGGTCGGGAGCTTCCGGCGTTACACCGACCATGTGGAATAGCGCCGTGGAGCCGTAACTCGCCAGTGCCGCTCCAAAATGCTTTAGGTCGTCAGAGGTCGGCGCCGGTCCATGGATACCGTTGATCACCGGCACCTCGTAATAAGACGCCATTGCACGTCCAATGAGACCGCCCAATGCCCCCCATTCTGTCCAGGTCGCAGGCTGGTGCGTTACGTCAAAGCACGCAGTTCCACGGCGCCGTTCATCCAAATGGAAGCCGTAGCGCGGCGTGCACCCCGTCAGCGCGGCCGCCAGGGCAGACGGCCCACCCTCGTAATTAGTGCGCGCACCCTGAACAGAATTCGAATAAATTACGACCCCCGTGTCACCCATAGCCAAGTGCTCTCCCAATACCGGCGGCATCATGGTCTGATAGTTGATACAGGTATCGGTCATCAAGATACCGAGCGCGCGGAACGCCTGATCAGCCCGTCGCTCCAGCTCGACATAGACCGGGTCATGATTGATTCGTTGATAAGCGTTGAAATCAGCGCCGCGCGGATCGGTGATGGTGGGAATACACACTTTGCACTGGTCCAAGGGCATATCGGCCAGATCTTCAAGGAAGCGAACTCCAGACTCGCCCAGGCTTTCCGTATCGGCCATGATATGCGCCTGCGCCACCTCGACCATGTCTTCCGCATCGAAGAACCGGCCAATCTCTATTTGTTGAGCTATGGCGCGCTGACGCACGGGCCCCATATCGCCGGCCAGTATGGCCTTTTCGTGCTCGTTGAGCTTCATACCTCGACCTTACCGAAAAATGTAGGTAGGCGACGACCAGATGAAATGGCCATCCTCCTGAGTGATGCGGACGTACAGGGCGTTATCTCGATCGTCCGCGAGCTTCATCCGTCGTTCCACAGTCGCCGTGGTGTGCGGGTTCTCGTCCGGCAAGCGGAAGATGCGGATGCGCCGGTCGATGCCGCCATTTTCGAAGATCATCTCACCATAGCCGATGTCGGCGATGTTGATGGTCTCCTTCACCAGTTCCGTGTCGATGGTGAGCGTGCCACCTCGTGGATCTTCCAACCAGGCGTCAAAACCGCCAAATCCTCCAGTGGTCAACGCCGTCCATTCAATCCGGCCCGGCCCCGTCTGATCGAAACGCTTGTCCAGATTGTAGCGATTGATGACGTTCAAACGTTCAAATGTGTTGCCATCCAACATGGCGTTGCCATCCCAAATAGTCTCGCGGCCCCGTCCCCTGTATTCGGACCCCTCCCAAAGCACCCGAATGCGCCGTCCTAAGTCGATCTCGGTATAAGGGCGGACGACCTCGACCGTCTCCAAACCGTTGCGCACATCGATACGTTCAATAGGGCTTGAAGCGTGGACATCGATGCGGAAAGTTACCTCGCCATCATCGGACCTAAGAATGTCGCCCATCATGGCTTCGGAAACCATATCCGACGTCGTATCGCCCAGGTTTGGATCCTCGGCAAACTGCTCAGCCGGATTGTCGAAATGCACCCGCGCGTCTAACACCATCCGGCAACCGGTGGTGCCGTAATGGTGGCGCTTGCGGAGCGCCTCCATGATCCCGGCCCGGGAGTGTTCGGGTGCCAACATGCACGATAAGCCTCCATAAGAACCAAACTTGGTCGCTCCTGGATGCGATGCACCAGGCCGACCCTTGTGTCCGTCCGAGTTGGACAGAATGCCAACTCGGTAGCCCTGCTCAAAGGCATCTTGAATCAGCCACTCGAATGTCCCCCAGGCAGAGTGCACTTCCACGGACCTCTCCAGCTGATTGTCATGGGCCATTTTGATATCGGCATAGCGACCACCGATGTGGGCAAAGACAGTGCAGTCTTCTCCTTTCAGGTCATGGAACAGATCGGCGGCAGAATTGGAATCGGTAGTCAAATCGGAGAGATCGTTAACCAGGGCATGGGAAGAGCGGTGGATCTGCCGCCCCTCTTGCATATGAAGCACGTTGCGGTCACCGCCAAGGCCCGTATTCCCCGACCACTCCCAGCCCGGGAATACGGTGAACCGGCCGTCCTCATTGAATTCTGCCGACAGTTCGTTAAGGTGCATCCAGAATTCTGTGGTGATCTGAAAATCGTTACCCTGGTGCACACAGACGTCAAGAAAAGCCTTGTCGCGGCCAAATTCATAAAAGTCCCGGGCCGAATTGGTACCGATGGTCTCCTCTGATTGGCCATGCAGGTCGCCCCAGTATGGCAGTAGCGCAGTGTTTTCTAAAACGCGCATCGGGTTGGTACGACACGCTAAGTTGCCGTCTGTATCCACAATCTCGATGACCAAGTCGCCAGTCTTGAGACAACTAAGATCCTCAATGATCAGGGAAAAATCACCTTCCTTAAATGTAACGCTGTCTGGCAGGCCATCAACGGATATGTTGGCGGAAACTCTGAAGGTCTCTGAGCATTTGTTGCTGGGATTACCCCATTGGTCCTCACCTTTTAGGCAGAGACGAAACGACTGGCCAACGTTACGACAGGTGGGTGTGATCGCCTTCCATATTTTCGGCGGACCCGGAATGATAGCTATCTCCGGTTGCTCGGGTAATTCTACATAGTTGTAAGTCGCGATCGCGTCGACAAGGACCCGAAATTCGAAGGTATGTTCGCAGAAAGTCTGAAGGCGAATTCCGGGTGAACCCTGACGACGGTCGCCAAACCGAATAATGATCTTATCACCTTCGCGTAGGAAACCCCGTACCACCTTGATATAGAGTGTTTTATCCCAGGGCCGAATGTTCCGCTTTATGTCGTATTCCACATGCAGAACGGCACCGTTGGAGGCCTCTACTGTGGTGAAGTTGGGTCCAAGCGGATCATTGAATTGGGGTCGGCCCATATCAGAGGCAAAGCGGTGTACTACCTTGATTGATCCCGTGTCATCAATGCCAAAATAGCCGGCCGTGTAGGTAACCGTGAATTCCTGGAAAGAGCCGGCCTCAAAAGCGCCACTAGGGCTGACCATGGCGGATCCCATTTTTTCAGGCATATAGGTGGAATGCGGCATATTCTTCTACTCCCCTACGGCAGCTTCGGCTTCACTTCCAGTTTTCGAGCATTGGGTGGCACATATACGATCTGATAGCTTAAAGGCGTATCGCGAAAGCCAAAGCCCTGGATATGCAACACAAGGCCGTTGATACCTTGATCCAAGTCCAGGTAATTGCTCACATCAACCGGCATGGTCTCCGCCCCAACTTGCTCCACAACGCGCAACGTCGGCGCATGAAAGCGTTCCCGTAAAAGAGCGCGAATATTAACGTTGTGGGCCCTCGCTGCTGGATCTTTCAACAACTTGGTAAAACGCGGGCCTGGCAAATAGACACGCGAAACGGCACGAAATTCGTGGTTAACGTCAATGTCGCGGTCGATCCGAATATAGAAAGCTTCCTCATCCAAGAACCCTGTCCAGGGACCGCCCGTCGCCGTCTTGGCCACGTCAGTGACACGCGTGTATACCGGCAACAGACCCCTTCCATCGGAAGAGAGAAATCGGAAATGCAGGAGTTCGTTCAATTGAGTTAGATTGTCGGTGACGAAAGTGCCTAACCCATGGCGGCGAACCACCGCGCCTCGCTCCGCCAGATGCGATAGCGCCCTCTGCACAGTGCCCAGGCTGAAAGGTAGCATCTCGGCCAGTTCCGACTCGCCCGGCAAGCGCTCACCCGAACACAGTTCACCTACCTCAATTGCCTCCATGATTCCGTGGGAAAGTCGCAGGTATTTTGGCATCCGCGCCATTTCCAAGCCGACGCTGGCGCTCAGGGCATGAGCTAACTTCTCGATTTCCACGAAGTCCCTCCGCATCTATCCCAAGTTTTTTCCAAGTCGGATCCTTAAAATCGTTAGACTAACAGCTATATAGCTCTATAGGGAATAAAATTTATAGACCTTGAAGCCGAGCCGGGCGGCGGACAAAATAAGATCCCGCTCGGAGACAGGAATATAATCATGGATACTATCAGCAAACCTTACTTCGAGGCGCCACCGCTGCTGGACAAACGTCCACCACGCTGCCCGCCCTACATTGAAATCAGTAGCGCGGAGGCCCTGCTTCCCTACCTGGAGCAGGTTGCGAAGCGGCCATATAACCAGGGTCTTCATGCCTGCTGGGATCTGCAGCCGGGTGAACGGGTTTTGCTTCGTGTCGACAATTGGCACGACGAGATGGTGG
>PARE01000034.1 GCA_002709525.1 Magnetovibrio sp.
GTGCACGATTTCATCGCACCCTACCTGATTGGGAAGGACCCGCTGCAAATTGAACGCCATCATACAAAGCTTCTACCCTACGCAGGGCGCGGTGGATCAGGCGTTGAAATGCGCGCCGCATCCGCTATCGACGTAGCACTTTGGGACATCTTCGGCCAATCCATCAATCAGCCTATCTATCAGGCTTTAGGTGGGGCAACCCGGGACGATGTGCGTGTTTACAACACATGCGCTGGTTACCAGTATGTGCGCAAAGCACCGGCTCAGGTGACGGACAACTATGGCCTCAACCCGCAATATTCGCCTGGGCCGTATGAGGATCTAGAGGCCTTTCTAAATACGGCCGACGAACTGGCTCACTCGCTTTTAGAGATGGGTATAAGCGGCATGAAAATCTGGCCCTTCGATTTCGCAGCCGAGGCTTCGGGTGGCCAATACATCTCCAACGAAGACCTGAAGACGGCATTGGAGCCCTTTGAGACAATCAGGAACGCCGTCGGCGACAAGATGGAGATAATGGCCGAGTTGCACTCTATGTGGAACGTCCCGATGGCCAAGCGCATTGCCAACGCCTTAGAAGACTTCGATCTCACTTGGGTTGAGGACCCGGTGTTCATGGACGAGTTGGAAAAGGTAGGCGAGGTTGTCGCATCCACCCACGCCCCCATCGCTGTTGGCGAGCTACTGGGCGGCAAGGCTCAGTTTCGCGACCTTTTGGAACAGGGCGTAAGCCTTGCGATCATGGACCTCGTCTGGGGCGGTGGGCTTACGGAGGCGCGCAAAGTCGCCGCACTGGCCGACACCTTCGGCGCGCCCTTTACGGGCCATGATTGCACGGGGCCGATTGCGTTGACCGCATCTGTACACATGACCATGCACTCGCCCAACGTCTTTATCCAAGAGATTGTCCGCGCCTTTTATTATGGTTGGTATCAGGACCTAGTGACAGAGCTTCCGCCGATTGCGAATGGACGCATAACAGCCCCTGAGGGGCCCGGCCTGGGTACGAAGCTCAACCCGGACGTCCCGGCACGCGCAGACGCAACGGTCAAGATGACTACGGCAAACGATCTTTAACAGCGGTCCTGATTGCCGCTGGTCGGGATCTGAATGAAATCCTCGAGATTGCATTGCAGGCGGCCGTCTGCGACCAATCTAACGAGGGTTCTTAACTTCCTTAACGAGATGCGACGGCAAGAGGAAGTCTACGGCTTAAACTGCCGCGTAAGCTTTCAATCGCGCCTGGAAGGCCGAGGCCTCTGCAACCCCCTTGTCGACGAGATGCGGCGGCACCTGACCATTCTTGATCATCAACACCTGTTCCACGTCCGAGGTTCCGATGCCGGCGAAGCACTGATCGGTCCAGCACAAGGCGTGGGGCGTGAGGATCACGTTGTCGAGTTTTAGTATAGGATCGTCGGCGGACGGAGGTTCCTGGTCAAGGACATCAAGACCGGCCCCGGCGATGGTCCCGTGTGTCAGCGCCACTAGAAGCGCCGCCTGGTCGACGGTCGGACCGCGCGAAGTATTAATTAAATAGGCCGTCTGTTTCATCAAAGCCAAACTTTTCGCATTGACGATGTGATGGGTCGCTTCCGTAAGTGGCGTATTGACGCATAGGAAATCGCTCTCGGCGAAGACCGTCTCCAGATCGACCAGTTCGACACCGATTTCCGCCGCAGTGGTTGGATTACAATACGGGTCATGGGCTATGTGACGCATCTCGAAGGGCGCCGCCATGCGGAAGGCTTCGGCCCCGATGTTACCGATGCCAATCGATCCCAAGGTACGTCCCACCAGACCCAGACCCATGTAGTCTGAACGCTTCGCAAATCCCGCAGGGCCCTCGCGGGTTAAGCGATCTTTGTCAAATAGCTTTCCAGCCAGGGCCAAAATGAACGTCATGATGGTCACCGCCACCGGGCGGCGGACGCCGTCGGGCGTTATGCAGACCCCGATACCGGCCTTCGTACACGCGTCCACGTCAACGGTATCATAGCCGACGCCGAACCGCGCCACGATCGCCAGACGGCCATCTTGTGGAATACTGTCGGCATCAAAGATTGGCGTCAACAGGATCAGCGCGTCGAAGTTTGCGAGCGAGGCGGCGGTCATTCGGCCATCGACGGGATCCACGTAGGCAACCTCAATGTCGGCGGCGTTCTCAAGGGGCGAAAGGTCGAACATGGGATACGCGGGCGATCCGTCCGGTTTGTTGAAGTCCCCGGACAAGGCTATGCGGAACTGACTCATTTCTTTTTATCCCCCTTGGCTTTGCGCCGTCGCTTGCAACCTTCACGAATGGCCGTCATGCCTTCGATCAGAGCCTGCTGATAGACCCACAAATCACCAGCGTAGCACAACACATCGTAGCCCTTCTTGTAGAGGGCAATGCAACCTGCTGGGTCGCCAGCTAAACGCCCCAAGGCCTTTCCATGTTTCGTCGCGGCCCGCTCTACTGCGCGACAGGCCTTGAGAAATTCAGGATGGTCAAATTGCCCGTTGATACCCAGCGAGCAACTCAAATCGAAGTGCCCAATCCACAGGCAATCAACGCCTTTAACCGCGGCGATGGCGTCAATGTTTTTGATCCCTTCCTCGGTCTCAATAAGGGTAACGCAGGCGATGCGGCGATTGGTAGCGGCTAGAACTTTGGCCGGGTCGCCGGGTTGATAGTGGTCATGGGCAATGGCTAAAGCCACGCCTCGGCTACCTTCCGGCGGATATTTCATGCAGTCGATGATGTACTCGGCCTCCTCCTTCGAGGCGACCATGGGCAGAACTAGGCCATCGGCACCAATGTCCAACGCTCGGGCGATATGGTGGTACTCCTTAGATGGAGGACGAACAAGGGCGGGAATACCGCCGACCCGAAGCCCAGCAATAGCGCGCTTGGTTTCCGAAATTCCAAAACCCGAATGCTCCATGTCTAGAAACACGAAATCGCAGCCCGCCGACGCGATGATCTGGCCGACACCAGGCGAATTGAACTCGAAGATGGAATGGCCGACCTTCAAATTGTCGGACGCGAGAAGTCTCTTCAGATTGACATTCGCCATGGCTCCCCCTTGAACGATTTGATCTGATTATGATTATGTGATCAATACTACACACCATCTACCGTGAATAAGAAACGGCCATATGAAATCGCCTGGAGAAGGAAATGCCAAATGCCGGCGATCCAATCCGTTGAAGCACGTCTTTTCGCCGTACCCTTGGCTGAAGTGCTCTCCGACGCCAAACACGGCGATCACACGCATTTTGAGCTGATCACCGCAACGATCCGATTGGACGATGGGACAGAAGGCACAGGTTACACCTACACGGGCGGGCGCGGCGGCCAGGCCATCCTAACTATGATCCGACAGGACCTGGGACCGTTCCTAATCAGTCGCGACGCCACCGATGTGGAGGCGCTTTATGAAGAGATGCAATGGCACATTCATTACGTGGGCCGGGGCGGTATCGCCTCCTTCGTCATTTCGGCTTTGGATATCGCTCTTTGGGACATTCGAGGCAAAAAACTGGGCAAACCTCTCTGGAAGATGGCCGGCGGCGCATCGGATCGATGCAGGGCCTATTGCGGCGCGATCGATCTGAACTTCCCAATGCAAAAACTTCTCGCCAATATTCAAGGTTATCTGGATGCCGGCTTCAACGCAGTTAAGATCAAGGTCGGGCGCCCAAACCTCGCCCAAGACGTGGAACGGGTTGATGCCGTTCGAAATCTGATCGGTCCCGATATCACCTTCATGGTCGACGCAAACTACGCACTCAGTGTCGACGAGGCCATCGCCGCAGCCAATGCCTTCAAGCAACACGATATCACGTGGTTCGAAGAACCTATCATACCTGATAACTACAATGGCTACGCGCAAATCACAGAAGCCACGGGCGTTCCCTTGGCCATGGGTGAAAACCTCCACACCATCCATGAATTCGGCTACGCTTTCGAGCAGTCCAAGCTCGCTTTTATCCAGCCCGACGCATCAAACTGCGGCGGCGTCACTGGCTGGTTACAAGTCGCCAAGATGTCACGGAAATATGGCACTCCGGTCTGCTCTCACGGCATGCAAGAATTACATGTGGGCTTAATGTCCGGACAATCGAACGCTGGCTGGCTTGAGGTCCATAGCTTTCCGATTGACACCTACACGCACCGCCCCCTCGTGATGAAGGGCTCTTTGGCTATTGCCCCGTCCAAGCCCGGCATCGGCGTCGAATTCAATTGGGACCAGCTTACCCCGCACGAGGTCCGAGTGTCAGCCTAGCCAAAACACACGTCAATNTAACCGAAATACGTCTATACTTTTTGATCCTCTTTACAAAACGGCATCTCACGTTACATTCTTGANGGAAAGNTAGGGGGGTATTAGCCGAGCTGTTATCCAAATAATAAAAACAATAATTTGGGTGATGACAGTTTGCGANAAGTCGGATAACGTCCCCGTTATTGAAACATATTAAATGGTTCATCGTAAGCTCACTAACAGGGAGACTAATATGAGTTACGCTAAAAAGTTCGGTCTTGCCGTTGCCGCGACGGCGATTTCTGCGGTCATGGTAGCCGGCACGGCGAACGCCGACGGACACAAACGTGTAAAATGGAAGCTTCATAGTGCATGGGGTGCCGCTGTTCCTCACCTGGGAACCTCCGGGGTTCGCTGGGCCAAAAATATTGGTCGTATGTCCGGCGGTAAATTCTCGGTAAAGTTTTTTGAGCCAGGCGCTCTTATTCCGGCTAACGAAGGCTTTGATGCAACCTCCAAGGGCTCCATTGACGCTGCATGGACGACAGCTGGCTACGATGTCGGCAAGTATCCGGCGCTCGCCTTCTTTACCGCGGTGCCGTTCGGCCCGTCGATGGGTGAATTTTTCGCCTGGAAGAAGTTTGGTGGTGGCGACAAAATTCAGCAACGGATTTACGCTAAACACGGTATTCAGCAAATGGATTGCTTTGCAATCGGTCCTGAAACCTCTGGTTGGTTCAAAAACGAAATTAAGGAACTTGATCAGCTTCGTGGCATGAAGATGCGTTTCTTCGGCCTGGGCGCCCGGGTGATGCAAAAAATTGGTGTTTCCACGCAGCTTCTTGCGGGTGGTGACATCTTCCCAGCTCTGGAAAAAGGCGTGATTGACGCAACCGAGTTCTCCATGCCTGCTATGGATATCAAGTACGGTTTCTATCAAATCGCCAAAAACAACTATTTCCCAGGTTGGCACCAACAGGTTTCCGTCAGTCAGCTTCTCATGAATAAAAAGAAGTTTGACGGCCTTTCCGACGCCAACAAAGCCCTTATTGAAGTTGGTTGCGGAGACGCCATTCATCACACCTATGCGGAAACGGAGTATGTTAACCCGTTCGCTATGGTTGAAATGGGCGAAAAATACGGTGTGGTTACCCGTCGCTGGCGGGACGACCAACTGGCTGTATTCGAAAAAGCCTGGAACTCAGTGGTTGCAGAAGACTCCAAAAAGGACCCTGTCTTCAAGGAGGTCCACGAGAGCTACGCAGCGTTCCGTAAGGCCTATGCCAAGTGGGGCAGCGCTCAAGCCCTTGCGTCAACCTATCTGAAATAATCGAATAGGTTTCGCGTAGACGAGGATTAAGACGCGACCGGCACCTTTTGGGTTGCCGGTCGCGTCACTTGTTAACCTCAGCAAACCTGTCGTGGGAATCATTCCCGTAGTTGGAGTCATTTGATGAACGCCATCGTTAAATCTGTGTCGCGCGGCGGACCTTTGCTTTATGCACTTATCGTCGTTGCTCTGATCATCATTGGCTTTAACTACATCAGTGGGATGGACGCCGACGCTCAAGACGAACTGTTGTATTTCACGCAGGATTTCTTGCCGATTATAATGTTTCTGTCTCTGGCGTTCCTCCTTTTCTCAGGCTTTCCGGTAGCCTTTATCCTGGGTGGTTTAGCACTGCTTTTCGGGTTGCTGGGATACCTCCTGGAGATGTTCACACTCATCGAATTTTTTAATTTCTTGCCCCGTATTTGGGGCCAAGCAGCAGAAAACCTCGTGCTTGTCGCTGTTCCGGCTTTCGTGTTCATGGGGGTCATGATGGAACGCTCCGGCGTTGCCGAGGATCTCTTGTATTGCGTTCAGGTCCTACTCAAGAAAGTGCCTGGCGC
The DNA here is from genome assembly GCA_002709525.1 of Magnetovibrio sp. Classification (GTDB taxonomy): domain Bacteria; phylum Pseudomonadota; class Alphaproteobacteria; order Rhodospirillales; family Casp-alpha2; genus UBA3470. The sequence goes on from PARE01000034.1 coordinate 6,144, forward strand.
CTTGGCGCTAGCGGTCACCATTATGGGTACCGTTCTAGCCGCCATGACCGGTATCATTGGCGCCTCCGTAACGATGATGACCGCGCTAGCTCTGCCGACTATGATGCGTCAGGGCTACAGTCCTGCGCTGTCCTGCGGCACCATCGCGGCATCCGGAACATTAGGCATTCTAATCCCGCCCAGCATCATGCTGATCATCATGGCAGACTTGCTAGCCGTGTCGGTAGGTAACGTTTTCATGGCCGCAGTTGTTCCGGGATTGGCCCTTGCCACATTGTATCTCATATATGTATTTGTCGCAGCAAAAGTGAAGCCCGAAATCGCACCCCCGTTACCAGAAGATCTTTTGAACGTTCCAAAGAATGAATATCCAAGTATGATCCTCAAGAGCTTTCTGCCGCCGGTGTTGCTGATTACGGGGATCAAGGGCTCAATCTTAATCGGTCTGATCACACCAAGTGAAGCCGGTGCCTTAGGTGCCTTCCTGGTGATGGTCTTGGCTTTCTGCTACGGCCGGCTGACAAAAGATATGGTTCAAGGCGTGTGTCACACGTCAGCGAAAACGGTGGCGATGATCTTCTTCATCATTGTCAGCGCGACCTGCTTTGCCTACGTCTATCGGTCTTTGGGTGGTGACGATATTGTCGAACACTTGATCCTCGAAGCAGGTTTAACCTCATGGGGATTGCTGATCCTGATCATGGCCATGACTTTCATGCTGGGTTTCTTCCTTGATTGGATTGAGATCACGCTGATCGTCTTACCTGTGTTTGCGCCGTTGGTAAGCGGCATGGACTTTGGTGACCACATCGAAAAGGCCGACATCATTTTCTGGTTTATCATTCTGATGGCCATCAACCTGCAAACATCCTTCCTGACGCCCCCATTCGGATTTGCTCTATTCTATCTAAAGGGAATTGCGCCGAAGGAGATAAAGATTCAGAGCATTTACAAGGGCATCATTCCATTCGTATTCCTGCAGTTAATTGGTTTGTTGCTGGTAATTTGGCAACCAAACATGGCCTTATCACTAATGAAAATCGCCTACGATTGATGTGGAAGGACGTTCAATCATGAGTGATACAACGACAACTGATGCAGTGGATGCGCCCCTCCAACATCTTAAGGAGGAGGAATATCCTAGCTTTCTAGCTTTGAGCGAGCGGCTTCGCCAGTTCGTAGATTGGGTTGGACGCTTCGGTTCCTGGTTCATTATCCCACTGGTTCTGATCACAGCCTTTGATGTTACCTTGCGGAAAACCGGGAAAGTGCAGATTTGGATGGTCGAGAACATTTCCTGGGTTTTCGGCTCAACCATTCTACAAGAGATGGAATGGCACTCGCACACTGTCATGTTTACCCTGGTTTTGGGGTATGGTTACATTTGGAACACCCATGTGCGGGTGGACTTGGTTCGCGAAAACTTGGCGTTCAAGAAGAAGGCTTGGCTGGAATTTATAGGCCTTACGGTCTTCTACATTCCGTTCTGCTGCATCCTACTGTACTTTGCTTTTGTTTATACCTACGACGCCTTTATGATTAATGAAGGTTCCGCGTCCTTGGTTGGATTACCTTACCGTTGGACAATCAAGTCATTCCTTGTCGCAGGTATTTTGGTAGCTATCGTGGCGGGCATTGCTGTGTGGCTGCAAGTCTATATGGTCCTTTTTGGACCAAAGAACCTCCGATATCCGCTCATGACGATCGAATGGCCAGAGGACGCCGGCTCCTCTATCGAGGGTAAAGAGCGTCTTGATCTTGAGAGGGCGGAAGATCTCATCGAGATGAAGGCCCGAGAACGAGCTGAACGCGAAGCACAAGCGAGACAGGGGGCGGACTAGCCGCTCCTTTCATACCTACCGGCGGGTTCTGAATATGCCTGCATGGAAGAAAAAAAGTAAGGACCTGGATTGGGAGGGAATGTTCCGGAAATATGTCTGGAACGTCGATACTACTCCTTATTTTACCGCTGTCCCCGACTTGAACCGTCGCCAGGCAAACAGTGAGGTCCGCTTTTATTGCTGGTTCGTCATCATTTTGTTCGGTGTCATAACCTTGACGTCTTCTAAAGTTGGCATTGAAGATGGTTCCGTGGGTGTTGCCTATTACGGCTTAACCGTCGTGTGCGCCGCGGTACTGTTTGGTATTGCGAAGTTCTATCCTGCGGCCCTATACTTGAGTGCTACCCCCTTGGTCAGCCTCGCGTATCTTTGGCTCTACGGTATGGGGTCAGAACGGCCTTTAGGTGATACAATCATCGTTACAGTGGTCTTGTTGGGCCTTCTTCGCTACTCTCTTCGTCTCGTGGCTATTGCCAAAGCTTATCCAGGAATGCCCGAAGCGCCGTCCGACGGCTCCTAATCGGATTGCAGATGGAAGCAATGCAACCTGAATTTGGAAAAACCAATCTCACTTTTTGGCTCAGCGAACGGGTCTTTAAGACCCATAACGTGATTTACGTTATCGCTTTGTTGGCATGGGCCACGGCTGTTGCGTTCGTCCCAGGTGATTGGTCCCTATTCTGGCCTATCATGGTCTGGACTATTGTATTCATGATCCACTTTCTCGTTTTTAAAGGAACCCACGTAGACGATGAATGGGTCGAAGAAAGGGTCGAACGACTCAACGAAGAAGCCAAGGACCTCAGCCACATCGAAGCGATCCGCGACGACTACACAAGCATCGATCGCCTGCGGAGGCCAAAACGCGACATGGATTGATAGAGATCGCTAGCTCACCGTAAACGAGGTTAGGGCATCACGATCAATCTCTATGCCTAAACCCGGCCCCGACGGAATATCTACCCAACCATTCACATGTTCGATGGGCATAGCCATGATTGCTTGACGAGCCGGATGCTCTGATCGATCAAACTCCAAAATTGGCTCCCACGGTTCACGGCCAGGCGGATTGTGCGGCAGCACGGCCAGGAGGTTCAGTGCCGCCGACAGGCCTATCCCCGTGCCCCAAACGTGCGGCACTATGCGAACGCCAAAGGCGTTTGCCATATCGGCGATTTTCTTGCACTCGCTCAAGCCTCCAGCAGCGCAGGTATCCGGCTGCAGGTAATCCATGGCGCCTCGGCGGATCACCTCACGAAAGCCAAACCTGGTGTATTCCGTCTCGCCACCGGCCACAGGAATGGAGGTAGCGGATTTGACCGAAATATAGCCATCAAGGTCCTCCGGCGGCACCGGCTCCTCAAACCAACTTATATCCAGATGTTCAACAGCCTGTGCTAAACGGATGGCATCCACAGCGTCGTAACCGTGGTTGGCGTCCAACATAAGTTCCATCTCCGACCCAATGGTCTCGCGCACTTTTTCAATCAGCGCAGTGTCATCGGCCACATTGAATCCAATTTTTAGCTTCATAGCTGTGAAGCCCTCGGCCTTGTAGCCAGCCGCCTCTTTAACGATGTAATCCATCGGGTCGCCCGTCCGGGTCCGGTAGGTACCGGTCGCGTAGGCGCGCACCGACGTTCGAAGTGGCCCACCCATGAGTTGATGGATAGGAACGCCAAAATGTTTGCCCTTAATATCCCAAATCGCAATGTCGATCCCACTGATGGCGCAGATGGGCACTCCTTTCTGGCCCTGGTCCCGATAGGCTGCATAGAGGTCTTGCCAGATCTTCTCCGTAGAAAGCAACTCGGCGCCGACGAGCCAGGGCTTGTAGGCTTCAACCATAGCCGCCGCAGGTCCGGCTGGACCAAAACATTCGCCCCACCCCACGAGCCCCGTGTCAGTCACTACCTCCACGATGCAAGAGCCACGCGCGGTAGCTTCGCCAATGGCCCAATGGAAGGGCTTTAGCAGTTCGCAATGGATGATGTGGGTATTAACCTGTTCGATCTTCATCGGAATCAGTCCTCGTTTTTTGGCATTTGGATAAGAGCAATCAAAGGTATCGCGGCCAGCGCCAGAAAAGAAAACAGATAAAAGGCGCTGAGATACCCGTTCATCAAACTCTGGCGCGCCATTTCCTTCGAAAAGGCACCAATACCAGCCGGACTATCCAGCGACCACGCACCCATGAGGAATGGCACATCCATAATCTTATTATAGGGGGTAACTACTTCGGCGAGGCCTGCATAGCTCACCCTCGCTTCACGCAACGCCAACGTAATACAGATGGAGATGAAAATCGACGACCCCATATTACGAATTAGATGCAGAATTGCAGTCGCATCAGGCACGTAATTCGATTTAAGGGTTGAGAACGCCATGACGTTCAACGGCACCCAGATTAAGCCGACCCCCAGTCCCTGAACATAGCTGGTCCAAGCCACATCGAAGCTAGTCAAATTGATGGAGAAGCTGGCTATCATGAAGCCAGAAAAGGCCTGAAGGGAAAACCCTAAAAGCACAGGAACTCGCGGGTTTATTTTGGTTGCAAACGCCATAATCAGAAAACCTGTCAAAGTCCCCGCGCCCCGCGTCGCCAATAGCATGCCTATGACCGACTGTGGGAAGCCACGGAGTTCCTGCAAGAGCGGTGGAAATAGCACCATAGGCACGAAATTAAGCATGCCGAAGATGAAGATGATGATCATTCCTACCGTATAGTTCTTGTCCTGGAAGATTACCGGCTTCAGGAACGGTCTATCTGTTGTGAAGGTGTGTACGAAGAAGAAATACAGGGCCGTCAGAACGATTCCCGCTTCAATAAGGATCTCTAAGGACTCGAACCAACCAGCGCGTTCGCCTCGGTCCAAGATAAGCTGAGTGCCGGCGATGGCAACAGATAAGGACAAGAAGCCAAGCCAATCAAAACGGATCGACCTATCCTTAGATGTATCCTTGATCACCAACCAAATCGCCAGGATCGCGGCAAACCCAAAGGGCACGATTAAGAAGAACACCCAACGCCAACCATAGAGCTCATTGAGATAGCCGCCGACGGAGGGTGCTATGATCGGCCCTAACACCGCTCCCATGCCCCAGATCGCCAGACCAGCATGCAGGAGTTTCTTTGGGAACCGTGACATCAAAATTGCCTGAGACATAGGCAGCAATGGGGCACCAGAAAATCCCTGCACGATGCGATAGAACACCAACGCCTCTAAGCTCTCCGCCGTGCCGCAAAGGATCGAAGAAATAGTGAATATCACTGCCCCGATGAACATGATTTGTCGCGTTCCAAACCGCCCACCGATCCACCCGGCAATCGGTGTGGCGACAGCGGACGCAATGATATTTGCTGTCACCACCCAAGCCACCTGATCCGTAGTCGCAGATAGCGCACCACGAATATCGGGCAAAGCCACGTTCACGATCATAATCGCCATGGTGTAGAGGAGCGTGATAAATGTAAGCGTGAACAGCAGGACGAAGCGGGACAAAGTCAAGCCATCGCCCTCCGGCGAAGCCTTTTCCACAATGACGCTGGGGGCGGACATTAAGAGCCGCTCTACTTACCTTGGAACCGTTGCGTCAGGGCTAGAGCCTGTTTTACGATAGACGGGAGTTGCGGCTGATGGCCAGTCTCGATAGATACGGTCGCTGTCATGCCGGCACGTAACGCTAACGGCTGCTGCGGGTCGATGACGCTGAGACGTATCGGCAGGCGCTGGACAACCTTGACCCAGTTACCAGATGCGTTTTGCGGCGGCAGAAGTGCAAACTCAGCACCAGTGGCTGGCGCTATGCTGTCCACTCGAGCCCACCACGTAGCGTCCGGATAGGCATCTACTACAATCTCCGCCTCCTGGCCGACACGGATGTGGGTCAGTTTGGTTTCCTTCAGATTTGCCTCGATCCAGATGTCTTTTTCATCGACCAGCAGAACGATGGGTTCCATGGCTTCAATCACCTCACCAGGTTCGGGCTTGATTCGCGCCACAACAGCGTCTGCAGGCGAAATGATGCGGGTCCGCCGGAGGTCCAATTGAGCGCGTTCCAAAAGGGCCGCAGCTCGTTGCACGTTGGGATGAGTATCCTGAACCGCTTCTGGATCTCCGCCAAGGTCGGTGAAAAGCTTGCGCCGCTGTTCCTGGGCTGAGCGCAGTTCCTGTTCAGCGATTTGTAACTGGAACGCCGCCTCATCCAGGCGCGCAATACTGGACACGCCCGTTGCCCGAAGTTTCTTTTGACGTTCGTGGCGCGTAGTGAGGTAAACGATACGCTTTTCCGCCAAAGCGATATCTACCGATGATCGCCGGTACTCGGAGCGTAGGGACTTCAGATCCTGACGAATGGCAGCCAAACTAGCCTGCGCGGCGCGAATTGCAATCTGATATGGTTCCGGATCCAATTCGATGATTAGCTGGCCCTTCTTCACGCGCTCGTTCTCCTTAACCAGAACAAATTGCACGCGGCCATCAATTTCCGAGCTCAAGTTGTGTAGGCGCGCCTTCACGTATGCATTGTCTGTGTCGACACTCCCACCGGACATCAAATAATACTGAGCAGCTCCATAAGCAGCAAAGACAGGCACGACAAAAAGAAACAGAAAGCGTACCAAACGCCGATACCGCGGCACTGACGCGGTCGCCGGGGCTGTCTGCGGATCCGGATTTTTGCTCATTCTACCGACCCCTTGACCTGGGGGGCATCCTCAGTGAGGCCTGCCTTCATGCGCTGCAACATGTCAAACATGGATTTCTGTTCTACCACATTTAGGGGTGACAAGGCTCTGTCCAAGGTCCGCTTGGCTTCACGTCGCATGGTCTGCATGGTTGGGCCCTTTGGTTCGGATAGATAGACGCGATTGACCCGTCGGTCACTCTTGTCTGATTGGCGATAAATCCATTTTTTGGCTTCCAGACGATCCAGAAGCCGACCCAAGGTGGCGCGTTCGATATCCAGGATTTTGGCTAAATCTGACTGGCTAATTCCCTGATGGAAGAACAGATGATTGAGCACCCACCACTGTGACCGGGTTAGGCCTAGGGGCTTCATACGCCGATCGTAGGCAGTTCGCATCAAACGCGCCACATCGTGGATCAAAAATCCAAAATTGCTTTCGTAGCCCTCTTGCATAGAAAAGCGCTGCCTGAGATTGGAAAAGGTTTTATCTGGGCGACGTTTTAATATGCTAGACAACAATATGCAAGGCGACAAATTATCGAAACTAAAAAAACAACCTTCAGACGGGTGTTGGCGCGTCCGCCCGGAGAAGCTTCTGATCTTTCAGATCTTGCCAAAAGTCAGCCGGGATTTCGGACTTTATATTGACAATATTTTCACGGACCCGGTCCGGCGTATCGGCGCCGGGTATGACCGCACGCACCACAGGGTGTGCCAGCGGAAATTGCAGTGCGGCCGAGGCCAAATTAACACCGTGTCGCGCGCAGACCGCCTCCATCCCGCGTACCCGATTGAGGACACCACGACCCGGTGTGCCGTAATTGTAGACCCCGGGAGCTATAGATCCTGTAGCCAAAATGCCGGACGCGAAGACTGCGCCGATAACAACGTGGGCACCGGCATCGGCACACATATCGAACTCTTCATCGAGGGCAGGCTGGTCCAGCAGCGTGTAAGGCATGGCTACTAAGAAATAGTCGACGTCGAAACGCTCCAGAAACGCCGGGATCATGCCAACATGATTAATGCCAACTCCAATCGCCTGAATTTCGCCAGTGTCTTTCAGATCCCGAAGAGCACGATACCCTCCATCGTTAGAAAGTTGATCCAGATACTTGGTCACAGTCTGCCAATCTCCGTGATGTTTTAAATCTAGATCATGAATCGCCAACGCATCTAGGGTATTCAACCCCATTCGATTAAGACTGTCTTCATATGATCGCTTCACCCCGTCACCGGTGTAATCGAAGGTCAGGTCGAACTCCAATCCGCCTTTCCAGCGGTCCATCCATTTCGAGCTCTTGAATTCGGCCAAGTCCGCTGGTCGGCGATAAATGCGACCAACCTTCGTGGCGATGGTGAACGCATCACGTGGCCTTTGACGCAGGAAGTGACCGAGTCTGTGTTCGCTTTTTGTATTGCCGTACCACGGCGCCGTATCAAAGTAGACGATGCCCTCGTTCCAGGCAGTTGCCAATGTGTTCTGCATGCCCGCATCCTCAGTGGGACCGAACGGATCACCCAAAAATACGCACCCAAGTCCAATTTTGGGGATCTGCCAGGGGCCCTGGCCCACTGTCTCTCTTTGATCAAGGTCGATTATTACGCATCCTCCTCAAGCTCGGGCTATCCGCAGCCATATGGGCTACAGAGAAAGATCTATATAGACCAACCACCGTCGATGTTCAGGGCCTGGCCTGTCGTGTAAGCGGAGTCGTCGCTGGCTAGGTATACAACCAGAGCCGCGATCTCTTCTGGATTTCCAATCCGGCCCATGGGTTGGCGGGCGACGAATTCGGCACGCGTCCTCTCGTAATCACCCTGGGAGTTGAGACGATCTTCCAGGGAAGGACTTTCAACGGTTCCAGGGCAAATAGCGTTGCATCGAATACCTTTGGTCACATAGTCAGCAGCCACGGACTTGGTCATGCCGAGGACCGCAGCCTTGGAGGCCCCATAGATAAAGCGGACTGGCACCCCCTTCTGGCTCGACGCGAGGGAGGACATATTAATGATCGACCCGCTACCGGCCGCCAGCATCCCGGGCAGGACGGCCTTCATCATCCAGTACTGGGCCTTGGCATTTAGGTTGAATGCAAATTCCCACTCATCATCCGTGCTATCAAGAATTGAGCCATGATGAACGAAGCCCGTGCAGTTAAACAGGCAATCGACAGTGCCTACCGCATCAGTGACCCGGGTGATCTCATTTGCATTCAGTACGTCCAGACGATGCACTTCGATCGTTTCCACTTCTGCTTTCAGACTTTGCAGTGCCTCTTCATTAATATCGGTGGCAATGACGCGCGCGCCCTCCGCCGCTAGTGCCACTACCGAAGCGCGGCCAATACCCTGCCCCGCCGCGGTCACCAGCACGCGTTTCCCGATCAATCGTCCAGCCATAATCCTCTCCTTTAGTCTTGAACCGGTGAGAGGTCCCGCCGGCCAATCGTATTTGCAAGCCCTTAGGCCAGCAGCCAGCCACCGTCCACGTCAATGGTCGTCCCCGTGACAAAGTCGTTTTGCACTACATAGACAATGCCTTGAGCCACTTCGTCAGCCGTGCCTGCGCGGGGAATCAGGTTGTTTTTAGTTGCTTTTGCGTAGAATTGCTTGCGCTCGTCGCCTACGAAGGACGTCATCGGCGTGTCGATGGTTCCCGGCGAAACGACATTGATCCGCTTGTTTGGCGCAATCTCACGGGCCACGGCACGGGCCAGAGCCTCGACGGCCCCGCCGACGCTTGAAAGCGACACCTGACCTGGGCGGCAATTGCGTGCTGGCGCGCCACTGACCAGCGTGATGCAACCACCATCAACGACGTGTTCAGTGCCATAGCGAACCACGTTGGCGTAACCCCAAAGCTTCTGGAAACTGTCCTGGTAGCCGTCCAAATCCATTTCCAGGAACGGCCCGATGGCGCGGGAGCCGCCAGTGGCGGCGCTGATCAGGATGTCGATTGGCGCACATGCGGCGCACACCTTGGCCACAGCATCCCGATCCGTAACATCGCATTGCATCGTGGTGATTCCATCGGGCAAGTCACCGGCCCGGTCTGGGTTGCGACTGATCGCGATCACGCTCGCGCCCAGCGCGGCCAGCTGTTTAGCGGCCGCCAACCCAATGCCCGACGTGCCGCCAAAGATCACGGCCTTTTTACCCGATACGTCCATCATCAATCTCCTTTGCTTTCCTTCGTAGTCCGGCCCGCAATCCAAGGCCGATGAAAATTTGAGGCCTATTTATGTCCGACCCACATCTACCAAGCAACCTCGATTCGATACCCTAACCGCCACGAAAATACTGATTTATATTGCGCATATGACGGATTTCGAACCCCTAAAGAGCCTGTATCCCTGGGAATTTTGAGTGATACACTAATGGATGGATTATTGAGTTACCGTCTACAAGGTCCTAAAATCTGTTCGATTAAATCGTCAAACTTTTCCGTTTGGTGAGGTTACGGTTTGACCTCGAATAGGGTGGTAATTAGGTGATACATCCGAGAATAGAGGCGAAAAATCCTTACTCGAAAGCGGCCTAAAGGCAGCTCCGCGGTATTTCTAATCACTGAGTTAAAAAGGCCGTCGCCATGGTTTCCAATACCCAGGAGTTTCGAATCGCGATCGTGCCCGGCGACGGCATCGGCCACGAGATTATGGACGCGTGCATCGCGGTTCTCCGCGCCCTCGAGCGTAAGCACGGCCTTAGCTTCCATTGCTCCGACGTGGAAGCCGGCGCTGAATATTATGCCCGCAGCGGCACGGACATCACCGATGAGGATTTTACGGCGCTCGGCACCGCTGATGCGATACTGTTTGGCGCCATCGGCCATCCAGATATTCGGTGGCCAGATGGCACAGAAATCGCGCCGCACCTAAGAATGCGGACGGAATACGGCCTGATTGCTGGTCTCCGGCCGGTGCGAGCCTTCCCAGGCCTGCCAATTCCCTTAAAGGACCCGCGGGCCCAAGAAATTGATATCGTGATCATCCGGGAGTCCACCGAAGGGCTTTTTGCCTCGCTTGGTAAGGGCACCATTGAGGACGACCGTATCGCCAAGGAGACGCTGGTTATAACCCGTGATGTCTGCGAGCCCTTGTTCGACGAAGCCTTCCGCCTGGCTCGCCAACGGAAATCGAAGGGCAGCCCTGGTCGGGTCACCTGCGTCGACAAATCCAACGTATTCACGGCGATGGCCTTCTTTCGCAAGATCTTCGATGAGCGCGCAGCGCTGAATGTGGACATATCGACGGACTACAGCTACGTCGACGCCGCTGCCTTGGACCTGGTGCGGAAGCCCTGGGAGTTCGACGTCATGGTCATGGAAAACATGTTCGGCGACATCCTCTCCGATCTGGGCGCGGGAATCGTTGGCGGGATGGGTTTTGCGCCATGCGCGGAACTAGGCCCCGACCACGGCTTGTTCCAGCCGGCCCACGGGACGGCACCGGATATTGCCGGTCAGGACAAGGCCAATCCCACAGCCATGTTGTTCTCGGCCAAGATGATGTTGGACTGGCTCGGCGAACGCCACGATGTTCAGGCCTGCCGCGACGCGGCCGACGACCTGACCTGCACAATCGAGGACCTATTTTCGACCGGCGACGTTGTGCCAATGGAACTAGGCGGCACCGACGGCACCACTTCCTACGCTAACAAGGTGCTGACGAAGCTGGGGTAGGCGTCAGTAGGTCGCCCGACCACCCGAAATATCGAACACACCACCCGTCGTAAAGGAATTCTCTCTCGACGCCATGAAGGCGACCATGGCGGCGATCTCTTCTACCAGAACAAAGCGTCCGCGCGGAATTTTTGAAAGCATATAGTTGATATGCTCCTCGGTGATCTGGTCAAAAATGGCCGTCTTCGCAGCCGCCGGCGTCAGACAATTCACAGCAATATCGTGCTCCGCTAATTCTTTGCCCAAGGACTTGGTCATAGCTATGACACCGGCCTTCGAGACGGAATAGGCGGACGCCATCGGGTTTCCTTCCTTGCCAGCGATAGACGCAATATTAACGATTCGCCCGTAACCATTTTTGATCATCGTCGGGATAACCGCGCGGCAGCAATGGAAAGGACCGTTCAAGTTGATAGCCATCACCTGGCCCCACTCTTCGTCCGTGTATTCCCAAGTGGTCATGTTGGCGCCGGCCACACCCGCGTTGTTGACCAGAATATCGATGCGGTCCATGTCGGTTATCACTTGGCTCACCGCATCATCAACATTGGCGACATCGGTCACGTCTACGTCATAGGCCTTGATCTCACCGGCACCGGACAATTCCTCGACCGTATTATTGGCCAGCGTTGTGTCCGGGTCCCAAACCGCGACCTTCGCACCGCTCTCCAGAAACCGCTTCGCGCAGGCCTTGCCGATGCCTTGCGCCCCCCCGGTAATCACGGCCACTTGGCCGTTCATGTCAAATTGCGTCGCCATAGCGGCGTTCTCCCTTTGCTTATCTAAGTCAGGTTCAGCCGTTATCGGCCACGACCAACTGGTTTTGCTCACCCAGACCGTCGACACCCAAGCGCACCTTATCACCCACCTTTAGATAAACCGGCGGGTTCATTCCGGCACCAACGCCCGGCGGCGTACCCGTGGAAATGACGTCGCCCGCTTGCAGGGTGAATAGGTTAGAGAGATAGCTGACAATATGCGCCACGCTGAAAATCATGGTCGACGTGTTTCCGTCTTGATAGCGCTTGCCATTGACCTCAAGCCACAGCCCTAAGCTCTGCGGATCACCCGCTTCATCCTTGGTGACCAGCCACGGGCCAGTGGGACCGAAGTTGTCGCAAGCCTTGCCCTTGACCCACTGGCCGGTGCCTTCCAGTTGGAAGTTTCGCTCCGAAACATCGTTTACAACGCAATAACCAGCCACGTAATCGAGGGCGTTAGCCTCATCTATATATTTTCCATCCTTGCCGATGACAACGCCCAGTTCCACCTCCCAATCCAGCTTGGTGGATGTACGCGGCACGATGATATCGTCATCGGGGCCGCAAATGGCTGAGTTGAACTTAGCAAACAGGATGGGCTCTTCAGGAATAGGCATGCCTGTCTCCTCGGCATGATCCGTGTAGTTCAAGCCAATGCACATGAATTTGCCGATGTCACCGACGCAGGCACCCAGGCGCGGATCACCGTCCACGGCCGGCAGGGACGCAGGATCGATAGCGGCTAGCTTGGCCAATCCATCCACCGAAATTGAGGCTCCATTGATATCGTCCACATAAGCGGAAAGATCACGGATGGTGCCATCCGCATCCATCATGCCTGGCTTTTCCTGGCCGCGGGGGCCGTATCGCAAGAGTTTCATAGTTTTATCCTTTCATGCTTCCCAGCCATGGGCTGGCAAATGGCCGGGGGCTAGATCCAGTAAATTTGCAAGAACTATATAACGGTCTCCGGCGGCCAAGGAAATGCGTCAGTCAGGCCTTTTTCTGTTCCCGGGCCCTTGCGCAAGAAGGCTCGAGGACTGACACTAGAAAATCAAATAAGAACAATATAAAGCTAGATCGGGAGGGACGAAACGATGGCCGACGACAAAAAGAAACTGCGAAGCCAATGGTGGTTCGACGACCCTCACGACATCGGCATGACCGCAATGTATGTGGAGCGTTATTTAAACTTCGGCATCACTCGCGAGGAACTGCGTTCGGGCCGACCCATTATCGGAATCGCCCAGACAGGCAGTGAACTGTCGCCGTGCAACTATATTCATACCCAAATCGCACCCAGGATCCGCGACGGCATTCGCGACGCAGGCGGTATCCCGCTGGTTTTTCCCGTCCATCCCATCCAGGAAACGGGTAAGCGGCCGACGGCCAAATTGGATCGAAACCTCGCTTACATGGGCCTGGTAGAAATTCTTCACGGTTATCCCTTTGACGGCGTAGTGCTGACCACGGGCTGTGACAAGACCACGCCAGCTTGTCTAATGGCCGCGGCGACGATGGACCTACCTGCCATCGTTTTGTCCGGCGGACCTATGCTTGATTCCTATTGGAAGCAGAAACTTGCCGGGTCCGGCATGGCGCACTGGGAGGCGCGCAAGGAATATGCGGTGGGCAACATGGACGATGATGACTACATCGACATGGCCGTTTCCCAGGTCCCTAGTACCGGTCACTGTAATACCATGGGCACGGCAACAACCATGAACAGCATGGCCGAAAGTTTAGGCATGTCTTTACCAGGCTGCGCAACCATTCCCGCGCCCTACCGGGAACGCGCCGCCATGGCGTATCACACGGGTAAGCGGTCCGTCGATTTGGTCATGAATGACATTCGGCCGTCCACCATTATGACCCGCGACGCCTTTGAAAACGCTATTGTTATGAATACGGCCTTGGGCGGCTCCACCAATGCCCCCATCCATATCAATGCCATTGCCCGCCACGTGGGTGTCGACCTCACCATTGATGACTGGGAAACGGTCGGTTATGACGTGCCGCTGGTAGTCAACATGCAACCAGCCGGCGAACACCTGGGAGAAGCGTTCCATAGGGCCGGTGGCGTCCGCGCCGTCATGCATGAGATGTTAAAGGCCGGCAAACTGAACGGCGATGCCATGACGGTAGCCGGCACGACGGTCGCGGAGAACGCCCGCGAAGCGCTCGACCGCAACGTCATCAAACCACATGACGATCCCATGATGGACAATGCGGGTTTCCTCAACATGTCGGGAAACCTGTTTGATTCAGCAATCATGAAGACCTCAGTCGTCGATGATGATTTTCGGACCCGGTTCCTGTCTAACCCGGACGACCCCAACGCTTTCGAAGGTAAGGCCTGCGTGTTCAATGGCTCGGAAGATTACCACGAAAGGGTCAACGATCCGGACTTAGGCATGACCGAGTCCTCCATCCTGGTCATGCGCTACGCTGGGCCCATTGGCTGGCCTGGCGCGGCGGAAGTGGTCAACATTCAGCCCTCCGACGCGCTCCTGAAAGCGGGTATTCGGTCGCTGCCAACCATCGGCGATGGACGACAGAGCGGCACGTCTGGCAGCCCCTCGATCCTTAACGCTTCGCCGGAAGCCGCTGAGGGTGAAGGGCTGGCGCTGTTGAAGCATGGAGATACCATCCGCGTCGACCTCAACAAGCGAACCGTAAACATGCTGGTGTCCGACGAAGAATTAGAAAAACGACGCAAAGACTTGAAGAATACGATCGCCCCGAGTCAAACGCCTTGGCAAGAGATCTACCGCAATACGGTAGGGCCGTTGGCCACAGGGGGCTGCATGGAATTGGCGACGGCCTATCAGAAGGTCTACCGGACCAAGCCGCGTAACAATCACTAGGCCGGATCGGTATTCATGTCGTATCATCCTTCCATTGCTCTCATTGGCGAGTGCATGATCGAGCTCCGCGAAACGCACCGCGGCGGCTTAACTCGCAGCTACGGCGGAGACGTGTTGAACACCTCAATCTATCTCAGCCGTCTAATGGGCGAGGATGCGAAAGTCCGTTTCACAACGCTTCTTGGCGAAGATCCTTTCAGCGCCGAGATGGCCGTTGCCTGGGAGAGAGAGGGGATCGACTGCGATACAGTTGGACGCGTTACGGAGAGGAACGTCGGGCTCTATTTTATTCGCACCGACAAAACCGGCGAACGCTCTTTCCATTACTGGCGCGGCCAATCAGCGGCTCGGGAGATTATGGACAGCGATTGGACTAGTTTGCGCGCCCAGGCCATGGGCTCGGACTGGATCTATTTGTCGGGGATCACCTTGGCGATCCTGGATGATACGGGCCGCAAAAGGCTACTATCCGAATTGGCTATAGCGCGAGAATGCGGAGCTCATATCGCCTTCGATGGCAACTTTCGATCGGCCCTTTGGACGAACCCTTTAGCTGCGACTACTTGGCATGAGCAGACCTGGAATTTGTGTTCTCTAGCGCTCACTGGTGTCGAGGACGAAGCAGCCGTGTTCGGCGATACAACGCCAGAGGCCAGCCTGGACCGCCTTCGAGATCATGGGATCGCCGAAATCGTTATCAAGCGTGGACAGCAATCAATCCTAATGCACGCCGACGATAAGAACCAATCCATCAAGGTGATGCCGGTTGGCAATGTCGTCGACACCACAGCGGCAGGCGATGCCTTCAATGCCGGCTACCTGGCAGCGCGGCTCAAAGACCACTCCTCGGCTGATTCCGCTCGTATCGGAGCGGCGTTAGCGGCGGAGGTAATCCAGCATACTGGTGCAGTGATCCCAAACGTGCACATGCCGACACTCTTTTAATTGGAAGTTGGAGACATGGACGATATCCGAGACATTCTCAACTCTAACCTGATAGTACCCGTGGTTATCTTGGACCGGGTAGAGGATACTGCGCCCCTGTGTGAAGCACTTTTGCAGGGAGGAATCCAGGCCATCGAAATAACACTACGCACCGAGGCCGCCATGGCCGCCATCGGCGAAGCCGCGAGACGCTTTCCGGACATGACCGTTGGTGCCGGCACACTTCTAAACGCTGATCAGGTTAAACAGGTCATGGATTTGGGGGCGAAATTTGGAGTCAGCCCAGGGTCGACCCCAGCGCTCCTAGATGCTGTTTCCACCAATGAATTTCCATTTCTGCCAGGTGGGTCGACCATGTCCGAATTCATGGCGCTAGCAGAAGCCAGTTTTGTGGTGCAAAAATTCTTTCCTGCCGGCCCGGCTGGCGGTCCGGCATTTTTGAGAAGTGTGGCATCTCCGCTGGCCGACATCAGCTTTTACCCAACGGGCGGGATCAACGCGGACAATGCAGCGGACTATCTGTCGCTTCCCAATGTCATCGCGGTGGGTGGTTCATGGTTTGTTAGTGCTGATCGCATCAGAGACGGCGGCTGGGCCCAAATCACAAACGACACGAGGGACATAGTTAAGCGTTTCAGTAACGCCAAAAATTGTTGAGGACGCCACGACGGATAGGAGCGAACTAGTTTTAAGGCAGGGGCTTTGGGACCGACATCTTGTAGGTTGAGATGCAATTAGCTCGATGCACTACCTCGAAGGGCTTTGTAACCCAGCGCTTCGCCCCAAGCCATATCCCAATCCTGAGCGAGCATGTCGGTCTGTGCGTCCGACTTAAAGAACTTATTTGGCACTTGGAACATGGCTAGGAACAGGCCGCCTTCCGGCGACCAGGCTTTGTGGCGGCTGCCCGCTGGTCGCCAGACGAAATCGCCTTCCTTGCACTCCCCTTCGGGACAAACTAGGTGACCCTCCAAAACATAGGTCTGCTCAATCAACATGTGTTCGTGGTCTGGCAATTCAGCGCCGGGCAACATCCGCATGAGCGCTGTCAGGAGCCCCGTCTCCTTGTCTATCAACAGTGTTTTCACAGTGATACCCTCAAAATCGGTCTTCTCCCATGGCAGCTGAGTGATCTAAACGAAGCGTGACGCAAGATTGTCAAGGCCATTATGATTGGCATGCGGTGTGATGGCGGTGGTCATGGTTCTCTCCCTATCCGCTTCTCAATTGCAGAATACTAACATCATTTCGATGCTCAATCCGCCGCATAATCCTTTAAAACATCTGCATCTGGCTCTATACCCAGGCCCGGGCCATCCGGAACTGTGAACATCCCGTTCTTGGGTGCGATTGCGCCACCATAGATGCATGCCTCACGCTCCAGATAGAACCATTCGGCGAGGCCACTATTTGGCACGCTGGCCATGAGATGAAGGGTTGCCAGAAACCCAGGCCCAAAATAAGGCGCGTGTGGCATCATGGAAACTCCATGGGTTTCCGCTAGCACGGCGACCTTTCGGGCTTCGGTGATGCCGCCCACCTTGGTCACGCTGGGTTGGAGATAGTCAGCTGCACCCGCATCGATCATCTGTTTGAACTGAAAGGCCGTACAAGCGTTTTCTCCAATCGCAACCGCTACACCGGTCTCCGCCCGGAGTCGAGCTAGAGCGACGAAATCCTCCGGAGGAAAGATTGGCTCCTCCAGCCAATAAACATCAAGGTCTTTGAAGGCTAGCGCCATGCGCTTCGCCTTTTCTGGTGTCCAAGGGCAGTTTGTGTCGACCATGATAGGAAAATCAATACCAGCCGCATTGCGCGCCGCTTCCACTTCGGCAACACCTGTCTCGTGTAACTTCACATAGCAGTAGCCTTCGTCGATGCTCTGCTTGGTTTTCTCTGCAACGATGTCCGGATCAGAATAATTGAAAAGGCTCGAATAGCCTGGGATATCATTACGTAACCGACCACCCATTAATCGGCAGAGTGGCAGACCGGCAGATTTCCCCGCCGCGTCCCAAAGTGCTATATCAAGACCCGATAAGGCGAACATGGTTATACCATAACGACCGAACAGATGCAGACGGCGTTGAAGGTCCGTCATCAACGCAGAAATGTCCTCTGCGTCTTTGCCAATGGCTATCGGCGCGACCATCTTATCGACCGCCATATGGACGGCTTCACGACAGTGATAGGCGAAGGCGTCGCCCCATCCGATGGTACCGTCTTCCATTTCAACGCGCACCAGTACGGAGTCGAGTGTTCTCCATTGTTGCCCGCTAAGCTCCCAAGCCGGCCCACCGCTAGAAAATGGAATTTTTAAGGGAACAGACCGGATGTCGGCTATTCTCATTGGACGGCTCCATTACTTGGCGCCGGCAACGGTAACCCAATTAAAGAAGGTTAGAAAGGATGGTGTTGTTGTGTATGCCTAGATACCAATCAACGGCTGCACCATACGCGCTCCCAAACTTTTGAAGCGGAGCGGTGCGTCGGTCACGGCCAAACAGATACAATCTTCACCCAAAGTAGCGTAAGGCTGGTGGTCGATACTCTCATCCGCCTCTTGCAAATCACCTCGCCGGTATGTACCCGTTGAGTCAGAGAAAGCGCCCGAAAGGACAAGGGTCAATTCCAGCCCACCGTGAGAGTGAGACGGCACCGGCCGGCCAGCCGGAATTCGGAGCAATCGGGCGGTCGTTCCGTTATCTTCGGTGGGGACGAGACATTGATAGGCACCGAAGCCCAACCGCTGCCATTTCACGGAGTTGACATCACCGCCCAAATAACTGCGGAGGGGTTCTGGAAAAATTGGATTGGGGTCCGCACTGTCAGCAAGGCCTCGGGCTGGCGCAATATCGTCATCCTCTGCAATCGTTGCGGCAACGATGCTCTCAAACAGGCTTCCCTCAACCGGTTCGGGCGCGACGTCCGATACCAGATGGCCACCAACCGATTCAAGTTCGTTTACCGTCCGACGACAAGAGGGACAAAGAGCAAGATGGGCCGCCACAGCAAGGCTCCAAGTTTCCGCAAGGGATCCAGCCGCGTAATCAAGCAAAAGCTCTTCACCTGGATGATGGGAAATGGTCATTCATTTTCTCCAATAATCGATCGGATATTCTTCAAAGCCAGACGGATCCGTGATTTCACGGTACCGAGGGGTATATCCAGTGCCTCCGCGATTTCTGGATGTGCCTTATCCTCAAAGTAAGCAAGTTTCAACACTGCGCGCTGTTCGTCTGAGAGATTTGCCATGGCCTTGTGAAGCCGACCAGCGTCTTGAGATTGACTAATCATTTCGACCGCCAGAGGCTCAGGGTCAGGAACAAAGGCAGGATCGTTCATGTCTGGTTCTGGCCTGTTGGACTTTCGGATGTGATCTATACGCATGTTTCGTGCGATTGTGAAAATCCATGTCGAAGCAGCGGCCCGAGCCGGATCATACTGATTGGCCTTCCGCCAAATCTTTACCATTGTTTCCTGGACCACTTCCTCAGCCATTTGTGGGCTAGTTCCCTGACCCATCAGAAATGCTTTCAAACGCGGTGCGAAGTGATCAAAAATCGCACGGAATGCTGACTGATCTTTTTGACCGACCTTAACAAGGCACTCGCTTAAGTCCTTCGAAGTTTGATCTGAGTCAATTGTATTCACCGACCTCTCCCCTCCTGCGCTAACGGACGTCGAGAGGCGCTCCCGATCAGCAACATTTGGCTGGTCTTCGACACGGGATTCCAACGCAGAACAAAGATCTGGTTCAAATGGAGTTTCTACTATTGAACTGTCAAACATGCACGTGATACGAGGTCGATTTAGTGTCGGATCACCCAAAAAGCAAATTTTTACCCGCTTGTTGATCCAATTAGTGCGCAAATCTGTATCTAATTCGGGAACTGTGGTAATGGGTTTTCTGATAATTTGACACGAATTTGGGTTGGTATTGTGAATCACAGCCGAGCTTTACCGGAACGACCTCTTAAAATCGCAGTGATAGGTACTGGTGTCGCGGGCTTGGCTGCAGCGTGGCTGTTGAATATTCGGCACTCAATTACGGTTTATGAGCAAAACGACTGGATAGGTGGTCATTCGCATACCGTAGACGTGCATTCAGCGCACGGTCCCATTCGTGTTGACACCGGTTTCATTGTTTACAACGAAGTTAGCTATCCAAACTTAGTGGCTCTGTTTAACTATTTTGGGGTCCCCACGAAACCCAGCGAGATGTCTTTTTCCGCTTCTCTGGAGTCTGGAGGTTTTGAATATGCCGGCACAAATTTGAACGGGCTGTTTGGTCAGCGTAGTAACATCATCAGTCCGCGATTTTGGCGTATGCTAAAAGACATCATGCGTTTTTACAGAGAGGCACCATCAGTTCTCAACCGCCCGGCCGACAACACGTTGAGCCTTGGAGAGTATTTGGAGCGCGAAGGGTATGATCAACGGTTTGTCGATGACCATCTTATGCCCATGGGTGCCGCCATTTGGTCAACCACAGCAGCNGATATGGCGGCCTATCCAGCGCAAGCNTTTGTTCGCTTCTTTCAAAGCCACGGATTATTGTTACTAAAGAACCGGCCGCAATGGCGGACTGTGGAAGGCGGTAGTTACGAATATGTCCGACGTCTTACAGAGAGCTATCGCGAGCGGATCCGCTTANTTGCAGTGAAAAACGTCGTGCGCAAGAAAGACAAAGTGATGGTGACCGACCGTGACGGTGGAACAAACGCCTACGATCACGTCGTATTTGCCAGCCACGCCGACGAAACCCTGCGTATGATATCGGACCCGAGTTCAGAGGAACGCCGCCTGTTAGGTGCCTGGCAGTACACCTCAAACCGCGCCGTCTTGCACAGCGATCCCTCATTGATGCCAAAGCGCCGTCAAGTTTGGTCTAGTTGGAATTTCCTCGAAGGCGATGCCAATGCCAAACTCTGCGTCACTTATTGGATGAACCGACTGCAGGCCCTCGAAACAGATGAATCTCTCTTCGTGACATTAAACCCAATCCGCGAGCCTCAGGCCAATGCAAAGCACAACGAATTTATTTATACTCATCCCTATTTTAACCAGGCAGCCCTTGCTACCCAGCGAGAACTCTGGTCGCTTCAGGGCGGCCGAAGAACATGGTTCTGCGGAAGTTACTTTGGTTATGGCTTCCACGAGGATGCTCTGCAATCAGGCCTTGCAGTGGCTGAGCAGTTGGGAGGGGTCCCGCGCCCTTGGCGGGNTACAGAGCAAAGCGGACGTATTCATCTTCAGTCTCAGAAGGAGGGCGTTTCTGCGTGACCCTGCACTCCGCCATTTATGAGGGAGCCGTCGTTCATGACCGCCTTCGGCCCAAACGGCATCGGCTGAAATATCAGGNCTACTCTATGTTGCTAGATATTGACGAGCTGCCAGATTTGGCCCGCCGCTTTTGGCTGTTTGGCTACAACAGCTGGGCTCCCCTAGCTTTCTATGATCGCGACCATGGTCTAGCAAACGGATCTCCCTTGCGGCCGTGGGTGGAAAATCATTTGATNAAGGCTGGTTTGCCAATCGATGGNGGCCCCATNCGTCTGCTCTGTTATCCCCGGGTATTCGGCTACGTGTTCAATCCGCTCAGTGTCTACTTTTGCTACAATCAGGATGGTAAATTGCGAGCGACGCTGTACGAAGTNTGTAACACGTTCGAAGAGCGTCATACCTATGTCATCGCGGTCCACGAAAACTATGAGCGGGTGATCCGTCAACGGGTGCCAAAAGCCATGTATGTATCGCCCTTCATCGGTATGGATGCCGCTTATCACTTCCGAATTGTGCCGCCGTCAGATCGCACTATCGTTGTAATTCGTCAGGAAGACACGGAGGGGCTACTATTGGCAGCCTCTTTCGTCGGAACTCGACAGAAAATATCCGGTTGGTCACTGATGAACGTTCTGTGCCGCTTTCCCCTTCTCACGGTTAAGATTATGTTTGGGATACATTGGGAGGCGNTTCGGCTGTTGCTCAAAGGACTTAAAGTATTCGTTCACGAGCCAGCCGCGAACCCCATTGATAGTAGTATCGGTCATCCCACAACCTCGAAGTTCTAGATCATCATGAACCATTCCCTGACCTCCNCGGCGTCGTTGTTTAATCATGGGTTGCTGTCAGCTGTTATCGGCTGGNGATTGTGGCTGTTTCGGACCTGGGTGGCGCACCTGCCCGTGGGGCAGCTGACGGTTACGTTCCCCTCCCAACGCCGCGAGACTTTCAATGGCGCTGGGCCGGGGCCAGACGCTCATCTCGACATTCATGATATGCGCGTCGTAAATAGGCTGATCAGCGCAGGGGATCTGGGCTTAGCTGAGTCGTACATGAGCGGAGAATGGTCAACACCAGATCTATCGGCGCTCTTACGCTTTGGACAAGCGAACGAACAGGCACTAGGAACAACGCTACAGAAAACAACGCTGCACCGATTGTTCGACCGACTCCTCCACGCTCGGCGCTCCAACACGCGACGCGGCAGCCGTCGCAATATCGCCGCCCACTATGACCTCGGCAATGACTTCTACGGTCACTGGCTTGACCCATCCATGACTTATTCGTCGGCGCTGTTTGAGTCCTTGGACGAGCCGCTAGCACCCGCACAACGAAGGAAGTACCTGCGCCTTGCCTCGCAATTGGACCTTCAGCCTGGTGATCGAGTGCTAGAAATTGGATGTGGTTGGGGCGGGTTCGCTGAGATTGCCGCCGGAGAATTCGGCTGCAACGTGATTGCTTTGACCCTATCTCGAGAGCAAGCTGCCTATGCCCGAGATCGGGTGGAGCAAGCGGGTCTCTCCGATCATATAGAGGTCAGGTTGCAGGACTATCGAGACGTCCAAGGAAAATTCGACAAAATTGTGTCAATAGAGATGTTCGAGGCGGTCGGCGAACGTTACTGGTCTGTCTATCTCGACACCCTGCGCGAGCGCCTAGCCCCNNNCGGAAAGGCCGCNTTGCAGATAATAACGATGGATGACGCCTATTTCGAAGACTACCGGCTTAACCCAGAATTCATCCAACGCTATATTTTTCCGGGAGGCATGTTGCCCGGATCCAGTCTCTTCCAGAAGGCCGCAGCAGCAGCTAGTTTAGCAATCTCCGATCGATTCACCTTCGGTCAATCCTACGGAGAAACCTTGCGTCGCTGGGATATGGCGTTCCAAAACGCTTGGCCCACAATTAAAACNCTAGGATTTGACGATCGTTTCTACCGTATGTGGCGTTTCTATCTTTGTTACTGCGAAGTTGGATTTGATACCGGGCGCATCAACGTCGCACATTTTACGCTTAACCACGCATGAGTCTCTCNNCANCGGCACCNTTGAGCCGGNCTACCCTCCTGGCCTTCGCGTCACCGGCTTTCGTCATCGCCCTGCCGACCATTCCGGTTTATCTATACCTGCCCACCATGTACGGCGTGGACATGGGACTTGGCTTAGCGGCCACAGGCGCACTTCTGCTACTGGCACGTCTATTCGACACAGTTACGGACCCCTTGATCGGATACGTGAGTGACCGGTGGCCCGTTCATGGGCTCCGGCGCAAGCCATGGATACTCATCGGTGCGGGTTTAGCAGGCTTGGGTCTAGTTATGCTACTTGATCCGCCGACCGGCGCCGATGGTTTCTATCTTCTAACTTGGTCTATGACTCTCTACGCCGGCTGGACCATGGTCGCCGTACCTTANATGGCGTGGGGCGCAGAACTGCATCAAGACTACAATGAGCGAACAAGGATCACAGGATGGCGCGAGAGCCTCGCATTGCTGGGCGTGGTGGGGGCTGGCGGATTGGCCGCTTATGTAACGGAAACGGCGAGTGCAGCTGCAGCGCCTAGTTTTGTTGCTTGGGCAGCGGTTGGACTTGGCCTGATNTTTATACCTGTCTTGCTATTTCGCGTCCCCGAAGATGCATCATACTCTAAGCCTAACCCGCAGCGTCTCAGACAACTAAACAGCCTTTTTGGCAATCGACTATTTNTGCGCTTGTTGTCGGCCTGGTTCATAAATGGGTTGGCCAACGGCATCCCAGCCGCTTTGTTTTTCTTATACCTGGAGCATGGCTTAGGCGTCACCGAAGACTTGCGTCCGCGTTTTATCCTGATTTACTTTGTCGCCGCCATCGCAGCCATTCCCCTTTGGTTACGGCTTAGCCGCAGCATAGGAAAACATCGGTCTTGGTGCTGGGCCATGATCTTGGCCTGTGCGGCCTTCGCCGTCGTGCCAGCGCTGCCGACCGGAGCGGAAATCGCGTTTATGTTAATCTGCATCCTAACAGGCGCAGCACTCGGCGCGGACCTAGCGTTGCCTCCGGCAATTCAAGCTGACGTTGCTGACTATGATCGATGGCGCTTTAGCGCCGATCGAACCGGGATCCAATTTGCCCTATGGGGCATGGCCACTAAACTTGCTTTGGCAACGGCCGTCGGACTAGCGCTACCCGGCGTTACCTGGATGGGATTTGATCCGNAATTACCGACCGAAGTGGGACGCTCAGCGTTAATCGTGATCTACGCCGGGCTTCCCGTCGTAATAAAGGCGNTTGCGATTGTGGTGATATGGCGGTTTCCGCTGGATGCCGAGCGGCATAAGGCAATAAGCCGCCGACTTAAACAACGGCTCACGCTGCAGAGCCCTGGAGATAACAGATGACCATAATGCGAATATTCGCTGGGGCGCTGTCGTTTTCTATTTTGAGCGGATGCACAGGCATGAACATTGATGATTACANAAGCACCGGACCGGCTTTTGTTTTAGAGGAATATTTTGTGGGTGACGTAAGAGCCTCCGGCATTTTTGAGGACCGCTTCGGTGTGGTGCGCCGTCAGTTTACGGTAGAAATCAACGGAACATGGGATGGCCGTAACCTTGTCCTTGATGAACACTTTCAATACAGCGATGGTGAACAGGATCGTCGAGTATGGACCATCAAAAAAATCGACGATAACAGTTACGTGGGCCGTGCTGACGACGTGATCGGATTGGCACAGGGTGAGGTTCGAGGCAACGCGTTAAATTGGCGTTACGATATGAACNTAAAGGTAGGAGAAAGCCTCTGGCGAGTGCACTTCGATGATTGGATGTTTCTGCAATCATCTGGGATTTTGCTCAATCGCGCCCGAATCTCGAAACTGGGCATTGAAATCGGTACAGTTACGCTTGCTTTCATGCGGGCGGGCAAGACTTTAGTGCAGGCAGGTCAGAATATTACCGCGTGGCCAACTGTCGACGTAGAGCGCCGAGCAGCCAACCAATAACCGNCAGGCGCTCATAAAAGTTTTGGGCAGCATCCCAGTGGTCGATATGCTCGGTTACTCGGCCATCAGAGGAAAATCGCACGACGCTGGTGCCATCGAAAGACCATATTTTGCCGCGCAATTGCGCTTCAAAGTGCCACGCCAACATCCCTGTCGATGTGTCTCCGCGCATTTCTTTCACCGAAAATCGGACTGGTCCCACCTCGGAGAACATAGCAGCGAAAACCCGTGTCATTTGGTCAACACCAGTCACATCGTTAAAGGGGTCAACGAACCGCACATCAGAGGTCACGTGATTGGCAAGCTCCGAGAGGTTGTCGGCTGTTAACCCCTCAAGGAACGCGGCATATGTGTTGATAGGTGCCGACATTATTTGATCATCCGCCGAGCCACTGCAAAGAACAAGCGATCGGGCAAAATACGAAGCACCTTCATGATGAAGGCAAAACGGCGTGGAAAACTGACTTCGAACCGATCGCTGACAAGTCCGCGCATGATATGCTGGGTCGCTTCGTCTACGGTCACAAGAAACGGCATTTCAAAATTATTTTGATCTGTGAGCGGTGTCTCTACAAAGCCTGGATTGATGACTTGAAGCTTGATGCCCATGGTATCAAGTTCGGGATGCAAGGCCTCGCACATGTTGATCAACGCCGCCTTGCTGGCGCCGTAGGCCGCCGAGGTGGGCAACCCCCGGTAGCCCGCCAGGGAGGAAACTACAGCGATATGCCCATAACCCCGTCGTCGCATAATCGGAAGAAGATTGGTCAATCCATAGACTGTTCCCATCACATTGGTNTCCATTAGACGGCGAAANGGTTCGGCATCCAGNTGGGCCGCCGTTACTGGGATATGGGTGCCAGCNTTGAGAATAGCGAGGTCGGGTGGACCCCATTCGGCCTCGATGGCAGCGAGAACCCCACGAGTCGCCGATGGGTCTGTGATATCAAGAACGTAAGGATGCAGATNTCCAGCGGGACAGGTCGCGGCAAGNTTCTCCAAATCTGCTGCAGTCCGAGCACTGGCGCACACNACCCAACCGTCCANAGCCAAGCGCTTGGCCAACCCACGGCCGATCCCTTTTCCAGCTCCTGTGACCCATGCTATTAGGCGGCTAGATGCCTCGCTCACGGTCTGACCCTGCTACCACCCTGGCACCGGCGGCAGGCGTATTCTATAGGTGTTCCATCCCGGCCAAGGAAACGTAGCTTAACCCAACGTCCCTCATCGTCATACCAAACCTCCGTATCCACCAAATCTCCCGTATAACTATATCGGTTAGCATCTACGTAACCACGTTCCGTGAGAACAGGTTCACGTCCCTCCGAAACCAGGATCACGTCATTGACATTGCCCGTNATTGTGTTGAGCACGCGTTTCTGGCCAAGAACGCTAACATTCCAATGATTGGTCGGGATAATTGGAGCGCGAGTAGTATAGGTCTTATCCTTGAACCGGATCTGCATTGAATCCTCCGATCGGGCCGCAATCATGGAAGAGCGTTCGCCATCATCAATGGCATCAGTGCGTAAACGTTGCAATTCCCCGTTTACCCATTGAGCGTCCGCCTCATATCGATAGCGAAATACGAAAAAGGCCAAAAAACGGACCTCTAGGTCAACAACGCTGCGCACGTTCCAACCATTAGCGTCGCGATCGAACCGAACTTGGTGAGTTCCAATTCTTTCGCCTTCGCGAATCACGTCAAAGTCAATGCCGTCGCCATAAAGCCGGGGCGGGTTCANTTGATCGTGACNGGTCGNTTTGGCAACGACTAGTCCAGGTATGGCGAGCGCCACGAACACCCCAATAAAAAAATAATAGCGTCGCATATTTAAATCCGGACACAGTCGTTCTAATCGGTCAAGGACTAGTTTAAACNGACACAATAGTCGGTCGGATCACTATAATACCATCCGCATTTAACCCGGTATAAGCATTTTGAAATATCCCTGCCTTGGCGTGTGTGGTGCAAAGGTTAATTTCAACAAGTGAGCGAAGAAGTTAAGCTATTGTATCACCGATAGCTACTGGTTCACGGGTAGCTCTCGGGTACCCCAGTTGTTATCTGGTGTCGAGGAGGAAATATACGTTGCAAGACATGAATTACGAAGCGCCAACTAGCGTCAAAGCGGCCATTGCGGCGCTGACCACGGCCGATGACGAGGCGCGTATTTTTGCTGGCGGCACGGATCTTCTGGTCCAATTGCGCGAAGAAATGATTCGGCCAAGCCTCTTCGTCGACATCAAACGCATAACAGAAACCCGCACCATTACTGTGGACGACACCCATATTCGCATTGGTGCAGCGGTCACTAGCGCCGAGCTCGGTGAACATGACACTGTGAAGGCGCTCCTGCCAGGCCTGGTTGAAGCGGTCGACCTCATAGGTTCCGCCCAAGTCCAGGGTCGTGCCACCGTCGGCGGCAACTTGTGCAATGCCTCACCGGCTGCAGACAGCGTCCCAGCCCTGATCGCAGCCGGCGCCGTTGCAAAAGTCGCCGGACCGGGCGGTCTTCGCGCNGTNGGCGTAGAGGACTTCTTAGTCGGCCCCAGCCAGACCAATTTGGGCGGAAACGAGTTCGTTGTCTCCTTGGATATACCAAGACCCCCCGCTCGGAGCGCCGACGCCTATCTANGATTTATTCCGCGAACCGANATGGANATTGCCGTGGTCGGCGCCGGTGCTGCGGTGACCTTGGACGCAAACGGCANGTGCACCGCGGCGCGACTGGCACTTGGCGCCGTGGCCCCAACGGCTCGGCTGGTTCCGGACGCGGCTGCAGCNATGATTGGTAACAAAATTGATGACTCGGTTTTGGCCAGCGTCGCCGTCTCGGCTCGTTCTGCCTGTAATCCCATTGATGATAAACGTGGCACCGTCGCGTTCCGAATTCACGTAGCTGGCGTACTTGCCACTCGCGCGGTCAAGATCGCCCTCAAACGGGCGGAGACAAAATAATGGCCCGACATCTGATAAACGCCACAGTAAATGGCGATCATGTTGAATTCGTATGTAGTACGGGGCAGACNTTGCTGGATGTCCTCCGCAGTGAATTGCATCTCACCGGCACCAAAAACGGTTGCGGGACCGGGGATTGCGGCGCATGTACGGTGGTCCTAAACGGTCGTCCTATCAATGCCTGTCTAGTACTGGGCGCGGAACTAGATGACGCCGAGATCGAGACCATTGAAGGTATGGCGAAGGGCGGTGAACTCCACCCCCTGCAACAAAAGTTTCTCGACCATGCTGCCCTGCAATGCGGGGTCTGCACACCGGGGATCCTCAAAATGGCGCAGGCCTATCTGGAGACAAATCCGGACCCCACGGAGACAGAGGTACGGTTCGCCCTAGCCGGCAACCTATGCAGGTGCACTGGATATGATAAAATCGTCCGCGCCGTAATGGATGCGGCCGCTGAGATGAGAGCGAGTAATTATGAATGAGATCAAGGCGCCGCGTGGCGGCAGCAATTATCAATGGGTNGGCAAAAATACCCCGCGTCCTGACGGGGTCGACAAGGTAACTGGCCGGGCGCGCTACGGCGACGATATGATCGTACCGGGTATGCTACACGGTAAGATTCTAAGAAGTCCTCACGCTCACGCCAAGATCCAATCCATCGACACTTCAAAGGCGGAGATGCTCGACGGTGTTAAGGCGGTGGTCACTAGCGCGGATATTCCTGACCACCCGATGGCGCAACCGCCCTATCCACCCATCGTCAACGATTTCCACGATATTTCCCGTAATGTCATGGCACGCGAAAAAGTGCTTTATGACGGCCACCCGGTTGCGGCCGTAGCCGCCATCTCCGAGGAAATTGCCCGCGACGCCATCAAACTTATCAAGGTCGAATACAAGGTCCTTCCGCATATTTTAGATCCGCATGAGGCTGCCCAACCGGAAGCCATTGTCCTTCACGATGATCTTTTCACCTACGGCGTTGACCCCACGCCCACAAAGCCGTCCAACGTTTTTCGCATTATGGGTGGCGAACGTGGAGATGTGGACGCTGGTTTCGCTGAGGCCGATCTGGTTATTGAACGAGAGTTTTCCTCTCAGCCCGTGCACCAGGGCTATATCGAACCCATGGCCTGCATCGCGACCACGTCGGAGGACGGAGCGGTGGAACTATGGACTTCAACCCAGGGTCATTTTGTTCAACGAACACTTTTGTCCAAGCTCCTCAACATGGAAATGGCAAAGATCCGNGTCACAGCATCCGAGATAGGCGGCGGATTTGGTGGCAAAACCACTATCTACGCCGAACCTGTAGCAATCCGCTTGTCCCAGAAGACCGGCAGGCCCGTGCGAATGACTATGACGCGATCGGAGGTATTCCGTGCCACGGGACCGACCGTGGGCTCAAAAACCCGTATCAAAGTGGGCATGANAAAAGACGGCACAATCACCGCTGGTGACGCGGAGATTTGGTACCAGGNAGGCGCTTTCAAGGGTTCGCCGATCGGCCGCGCCGTCGACACCTTTTTCTCGCCCTATACTGTGGCCAACTGCAAAGCTATCGCCTATGACGTATGCGTCAACCGTCCAAAAGTTGCAGCATACCGTGCGCCGGGGGCCACCATGGCCTGCTATCCTATGGAAAGCGTCGTCAACGAACTCGCCAAGGAATTAGGCCTAGATCCCGTCGACGTGCGCCTAACCAACGCAGTCAAGGAGGGCGACGAGAGTCTCATGGGCACCAAGCACGGCCGCATAGGCCTGGTTGAGGTCCTGGAGGCTGTAAAAGAACATCCGCACTACAATGCCCCATTAGGTGACAACCAAGGCCGTGGCTTTGCCGTTGGCTACTGGCTGCACGGCGGTGGTTTGAGTAGCGCGGCCGTTAATCTCATGGACGACGGTACGGTAGGTGTCGCCACCGGAAACCCAGACATTGGTGGATCGCGCTCCTCGATGCGGGCGATGGCGGCGGAAGAATTGGGCATCGATGTTGAGCTCGTGAAGCCGATCATTGCCGATACCGGGTCGCTAGGCTTTAGTTATTTGACCGCTGGCAGCCGGACCACCTACGCCACTGGAATGGCCGTGGTCAACGCAACTAGGGAGGTGATCAATAAGCTTCGCGCCCTGGCTGCGAAAAAATGGGATATCCCCTTGGAGGACGTGCGTTGGGACTCCGGCCAAGCCATCCCTGCCGATAGCTACAAAGACATCAAACCGCTGAGGCTCAAGGAACTCGCTGGGATTGCCACCTCTATGGGTGGCCCGGTGGCCGGTCATTCGGAAATCAATGCATCCGGGCAGGGTGCAACCTTCTGCGCGCAGTTAGTGGATGTAGAAATTGACCCCGACACGGGATTCACATCGCCGAAGCGCCACACCGTTTTCCAGGATGCAGGCCGTGCCATCTCGCCAGATTATGTGGAAGGTCAGATGCAGGGCGGCGCCGTGCAGGGCATTGGCTGGGCTCTAAACGAAGAATATATCTACAATGACAAAGCCTTGCTTGAAAACACCGGTTTCCTCGATTACCGCATGCCTGTGGCCTCGGACGTTCCGATGATCGACACAGTTATTATCGAGGTGCCCAACCCCAACCATCCCTATGGGGTCCGCGGTGTCGGCGAGCCGCCCCTGGTATCGGCGCCTGCCGCCGTGGCCAACGCGGTAGAGAACGCGATTGGCCGAACCATGAGTGATCTACCTTTGTCTCCGCCAAAGATTTTGGCCGCCCTACATACACAAGCAAGTGGTGATGACTAAAAAGCACAACACGTCTTGAGCCGCGCTGTCCAAAAATCGCAATCGGCGCGGCATGACATCTGGAGGGACCTAGGCTTGAGCACAATCAACACCATCAAGGGATCATCCGCCTTTCTGGCTCTACTTAAAGAGAATGGCATCACCCATATGTTCGGCAATCCCGGTACTACGGAGCTGCCGATCATGGATGCCATGAAGGAACATACAGGTCTAACCTATGTACTGGGCCTACAAGAATCACTAGTTGTTGCTATGGCGGATGGCTATTCGCGCGCGTCAGGCAAATTAGCGGCCTGTAACGTTCACGTAGCGCCAGGGCTCGGAAATGCTATCGGATCTATCTACAACGCTAAATTTACAGGCACGCCGATCATCGTCACCGCCGGCCAGCAAGAACAAGGGCACGGATTGACGGAGCCTTTGCTCTACGATCCATTGGTCCCAATGGCAGAGCCAGTGGTTAAATGGGCAACTGAGGTCACCCGTTTAGAGGATTTGCCGCGAATCGTTCATCGAGCCGCAAAGATTGCGATGACCCCTCCCACAGGCCCAGTATTTTTATCCCTACCAGGCGATATACTTAACGCCGAGGCCGGCATCGATCTTGGAAAAGCGACCCGAGTAGATACTCGTAACAGGCCGGCTGATGATGTTCTGGAGCAGTTGGCAGACAGACTTTTGGCCGCCAAAAACCCCTGTATTGTTTGCGGTGACGAAATTGTCAAAAGCGATGCTATTGCAGAGGCTGGTCACTTCGCGATGACGTTGGGCGCCGCTGTATATCAGCAATCGGTACCTTACGGCGCACACTTCATATCCGAACACCCATGCTATATCGGCGGATTAAGCCGCGACCAGCAAGACGTGCGGAACGTGTTATCCGCCTATGACATGATGATATCACTCGGCGCCGACCCGTTGCGCATGTCGGTTTACTCCAAGATCGAGCCCCTACCCGAGGGTATGCCGGTGATCCAACTTGGGCTCTTGGATTGGGAAATGGGCAAGAACTTCCCCGCCGAAATGGCCATACGCGGAGACGTGCGGGAGACCCTTCGCGCCCTCATTCCAGTCCTGCAAGAAAAAGGCGGTGACGACTTAGCTAAGAGAGCAGCGGCTGCCATTGACGCCATGGCGCCTCGAAACTGGTCTGCGACTCGACAAACCATGGGGGAAAGTGTCCTCGCCGCTAGCGAAGCTAGTCCAATTGACCCCAATTGGATGACCTGGCAGATGGTTAAAAATCTACCAGAAAACGCAGTCATGGTACACGAAGGCCTGACCACCACCTGGCAAATGCACAAGATGTTCGCCTATACGGACCGATACTCCTACCACGGCTTTGGCTCAGGTGGGATCGGTTGGGCCTTGCCGGCAGCCATCGGCATCCAGCTGGCAGATCTATCGCGGCCGGTTTGCGCAGTAATCGGTGATGGCAGTTCTATGTATTCGATCCAGGCGCTATGGACAGCGGCCAACATGAAACTGCCAATGACCTATGTAATCTGCAACAACAAGTCCTATCGAATCATCAAGCAGCGCCTGAAAGCCTTTCATGGCAACGATCATTTTGTTGGCATGGATTTCAACGACCCCTATATCGACTTCTGCCAGCTGGCAAACTCCATGGGCGTAACAGCTGAGCGCATTGAAGACCCGGCCAAGGTTGGTCCTGCAGTCAAGGCGGCCATGCACAATCAAGGGCCAAATCTACTAGACATCGTCGTGGACGGATCGGTGTGAGCGGCGGCTCCCTTGACGGAATACGTGTAATTGACCTGACGTCAGTGGTTATAGGTCCGATATGCACGCGCACGCTGGCCGACCAGGGCGCCGACGTGATTAAAGTGGAGCCACCTGCAGGGGACTTGCTTCGTAACCTGGCCAAGGGTGGCCGCAACCCTGGCATGCCAGGAAAATTCTTAAACTTCAACCGCAACAAGCGCTCAATTTGCCTCGATTTG
Source organism: Magnetovibrio sp. (assembly GCA_002709525.1). Lineage (GTDB taxonomy): Bacteria > Pseudomonadota > Alphaproteobacteria > Rhodospirillales > Casp-alpha2 > UBA3470. The sequence continues at coordinate 38,893 of PARE01000034.1, forward strand.
AAGAAGGAAGCCGGGGCAGATGCCGTGCGCCGTTTAGTGAAAACCGCCGATGTCTTCGTTTCTAACGTACGCCCCACTGCTCTAGGACGAGCCAACCTAGATTGGGAAACGTTGTCCGCTATAAACCCACGCCTAATCTACTGCGGTATCGTCGCCTTCGGAGAGGGTGGGCGCTACTACAATCAACCCGCCTACGACCCCATTGTCCAGAGCCTGTCAGGGATCGCTGGAACCTTTGAGCGAGCCCATGGTAAACCGATTTTTGTACCCATGGTAATGAGCGACCATGTTACCGGCTTGATCGCAGCGCAGTGCATTGGATTCGCCTTATATCGCCGTGAAAAGACGGGTTTGGGCGAGAGTATCGAGGTGCCAATGCTGGAAAATATGGCGTCCTTCGTCATGAGTGAACACATGGGCGGAGAAACCTTCATACCTGCCGCCGGCCCAACCGGGGATAACCGCCTTGTTAGCCCCGACTATCGCCCGCAGCCCACAAGGGATGGCTACATCACAATCAGTCCAAACACCGACGCCCAAGCTTTTGCGTTCTTTGATGCTATTGGCCGGCCGGAGTTGAAGACAGACCCCAGGTTCAATAGCCCAGCGTCGCGCACAGCACACGCACACGACTATTTCCAAGTCCGTGCAAAGGGGCTAGCACAACGGACCACAGACGAATGGATCGATATTTTTAACGAACTAGATATTCCGGCTGCACGCTATAACGGGATCGACGATCTGTTCGATGATCCACATCTCAATGATGTAAACTTTTTTAACGAAGTCGAGCATCCCAGCGAGGGTCGTATTCGCACGACTAAAACCCCAAACACATTTGGGGGCGGTGGGCGCGATAATGAGTTGACCGCGCCATTAAAAGGTCAACACACCAAAGATGTACTGACTGAGATTGGATATACAAAAACTGAGATCAAAAACATGTTCTCGGAAAGGAGCGCACTCGAGAGTGATTGACCGATAACATTGAAAGAATTAGTGCCACAGTGCTAATTGACGATCGTCGAAGGCGGCGGGCCGCAACTCATCCGTCTATCGCTTCTCCAGCTCAGCGTGATTACCGTTCGCCACAATCAATTTTGCTCAAGGGACATCAGCGTGGAAACTAGTAGCGTCATTACACAGTTTTTTCTTCCCTTAAGCTTGGCGTTCATAATGTTCTCGGTCGGCTTAGAACTGAAAATTGACGACTTCAAACGGGTCGCTCTCCAACCAAAAGCTTTTGCTGTTGGCGCAATCAGTCAGGTCATTGCCCTCCCACTCGTTGCCTTCTTGCTCCTATTGGTATGGCCCATGGCGCCAGCACTCGCGGTAGGGGTGATGATCATTGCCGCCTGCCCCGGTGGCGTAACATCCAATCTGTTGACTTACTTAGCGCGTGGCGATTCTGCACTGTCCGTTTCAATGACAGCAGTCATCTCTCTTGCATCTGTCATCACCCTCCCAGTTATTGTCGGATTTTCTATAACCCACTTCATGGATGTGGGAGCTACTCCTGCGCTCTCCATTGGTAACTTTGTCTTAAGCGTTTTTCTAATCACAGCGGTGCCCGTCATCATCGGCATGGCGATGAACCATCTTGCACACTCATTTGCGCGGCGGTTCGTGCGGTCTCTGCGGATTATCGCAACGATCTTGTTCGTGACCATCATTATCGGTGCGATTTTTGCTGAAAGGGCAAACGTAGTGGACTACTTCCATCAGGCAGGACCAGTTACCCTAGCGCTAAACCTTATCATGATGGGTCTTGCAATGGGCCTAGCTAAGGTTGCTCGGTTGATGCGGCGGCAACAAACTGCGATTACTTTTGAGTGCGGCCTGCAGAACGGCACCTTGGCAATCTTTGTTGCCGCGTCGCTGATCGGCTCAAAGGCCATGACGATTCCAGCTGCTATATACAGTCTGCTGATGTTTGCAACCGCGACTGTTTACCTAATTTTCTCCATTCGGCGCAGACCATAACATTTAGCAGACCCCTTTCTCACCAACTTTAAGGCTGGACGAAAACTAGGCTCAACACCATACATACTCGAACTAGGCACAAAAACTTTTGAGCAGCCCCCCTCGCTACTGAGAGCGACATACAGGTCATCCGGTATTAAGTATAACGACAGCCGCCCGGTTACTGCTTGCTGATAAAACTTGAAAGTACGCACTCCAAATAGTTTCTTATATATTTTCTCCAAGTCTCATCCAGATTTTCGGCGGCGCACTAACGAAAATCTGCGAACCCGAATGGCTCAAAGATCACATGAAACCCATTGATCATTTGAAGCGCCCAGAAGATTTAAAGTCTCGAACTAAGCCAGAATGACAAGTCAGGCCTTTTATCACAGTGTATCAAACTGGCTTTTTAAACGTCTTTCGGGCTTTGCTTACTCTGATACGAGTTGCACAGCCATGCGCGTGATCGTTGACTAAGCCCATGGCCTGCATAAAAGCATAGATTGTGGTCGGCCCGACAAATTTCCAGCCGCGTTTCTTCAGATCCTTAGAGATAGCAATCGACTCAGGTGAGGTGGAAACAATTATCGATAAATCCTGAGTATTGGGATTTGGCTCATAACTCCAGAAATATGCGGCAAGAGAGCCTTCTGTATCGACCATTCGCTTAGCCTGCCGTGCATTATTAATTGTGGCTTCGATCTTACCGCGGTGGCGTATGATACCAGCGTCTTTAAGAAGTCGCTCAATATCCTTGTCCGTGAATTTAGCGACCTTGTTGAAGTCAAAATTCTCAAAGGCTTTGCGAAAGTTTTCCCGTTTTGCCAAGACTGTTCGCCAACTCAATCCAGATTGGAAGCCCTCCAGGCAAATTTTTTCAAATAGGCGTCGGTCTTCGTCGACGGGAAACCCCCATTCATTATCGTGATAGGAAATGTAATAAGGCGTGGCCGCACACCAACTACAACGGGGTTCGCCATCAGAACCTAAGAAAAGCTTACCCATAAATTCTGGCCTCCTCGTGTAAAAAGGTAGAAATAACCCAGCAAACGGACAGCGATGGTGATGTCGCATGTTCCTGTGTTATGCAAAATAATTTCCGAGAGGCAAAAAATATAGACCACTCACTAATATCTAGTGCACTCGGCCAAATTAATTAGGTTCTTGTAACACCGGTGCTTCACGAAGTTGAGTTTCGCCGAAGCGCAGCGTCCGCCCCAGCCATCCGGCCAGTCACCGCGCCACGCATGACTGAGGTAGCGCCTGTGTACACGCGATAGTACAATCCGGCGACCTCGCCCGCCGCGTATAGACCAGGTATAATATCACCCTCTGTGTTCACCACACGTGCCTGCTCATCAATCTTGACCCCTCCAAATGTAAAACAATTGGAACAAATCACAGGCCAGGCCCGAAATGGTGGCACTACAATAGGCCGAGCCCAATTGGATTTCTTCGGATTTACATTGGTTGTCGACAATCCATCTAACACCAACGGGTCAAAACCGTCGGATGATGGGCAGGCAGCGTTATAGGCATCAATGGTGCGATTAAACTCCTGAGCGTCGACACCCATCTCAACGGCTAATTCCATGAGCGTAGCGCCTTGCATAGGCGGCACCCGGGATCGCACCGTTACATTCCAGTTCTCGACTTCATCCAGAGACGCATCGAACACGGCGTAAGCGATACCGTTGCGCTCACCCATAATTAGACGAGTTACCACCTCGTAGGTAGCGTCTACCATTGCGGGCCCTTCATCGGTAAATCGTTTGCCAGAGTCATTGATGAGAACTCCCAGGTTGTAGTTCATCACCACCGGCTCCATGTCCATAGAGCGAGGATCGACTGGCTGTGCGTGGAAGCTACCAAAGTCACCACATGGTGCGGCGCCAACATTTAAAGCCATCCTTACGCCTTCACCCCTATTGTAGTGGCCGCCACGTGAGACGGGACGGATGAATTGCGATTGCGGACCGACATAGTGGCTTAGCATTTCAGGGTTTCCCTGGAACCCACCGCACGCTAGTACGACATTCGAACCCGTAATCCTGAGCGGGACATTACCATCGCCAATCGCCTCGACCCCCGCTACCCTGCCAGTATCATCGATGATTAGAGCGCGCGCTGCGGTCTCATAAAAAAACTTTATATCGTCCGACTGTCTATCCGCGTAACCGCCAAGAGCTTCCACCAATGCCAACCCGCCACCGATAGGACCCATACGGGTCGTCGACTGGCTCAGGAAGTACATGGGAATATCATCAAACTTAATTCCAAAATCAGCCAGCCAGGCAATGGCCTTAGGGGCGTCATCTGCAATAGCCGCCACAACCTGCGGGTCAACTACGCCGAGTGATCGGAGCACTCGAGGCTGGCAATCACGATCCAGTACCGCTTCCTGAACGATGCCAGGGTCTGGCCAGCCGCCAGCATTTGCTGCGAATTTATCGAGAAAATCTTCTGAAACCGCATCCACCGATTTCATTCGCCATAGGCTCTCCGTATAGCGCGTATTGCCGCCACGCTCATCCTTAGGCGCGCGCTCCAAAATCGCTACCCGTGCACCGTTCTGTTGTGCCATGACCGCGGCTGACAACCCGGCAATACCGCAGCCAACTACCACCACGTCAAAGCTCGAGTCATGCATAATCATCTCCCGTTACAATTAATTAAGCGGTTGGGCGGATAGCTGGGGAAGACAAAGTCATTTCAAAATATCGCATATTAGATTCTATACGAAGTTGCCTTGTTGGTAGTCTTGAATGGCTTGACGGACCTCATGCGTTGTATTCATCACAAACGGCCCATAACGGGCGACAGGCTCACCAATAGGTCTCCCGGCGACCAGGATTAATCGGCCGCCGTCCGCACTCGACATACACACCTGTTCGCCATCTGATAAAACCGCCAAGTGGTCCAGCCCAACGTTGTCATTGCTGATCATCGCTTGGCCCTGAAAAACGTATACAAAAGCGGTGTGTCCCAGGGGCAAATTAGCAGAAAACGTTTCACCCGGCGAAAGGGAAACATCAAGATATGTCGGTTCGATGGCAATCCCGTTTATAGGGCCCAAGACCCCATCAACTTCGCCAGCGATTACGCGAACCTCGACGCCATCGGTTGGCTTAACTAGGGGCACATCATCGGGCTCGAAATCTTGATAGCATGGCATGCACATCTTTTCAGCCGCCGGCAGGTTGACCCATAGTTGGAAACCACTCATCTCGCCATTGGTCTGTTCAGGCATTTCCGAATGGATTATACCGCGCCCCGCAGTCATCCACTGCACTCCGCCTGGACGCAGCAAGCCCTCTGCTCCACTGGAGTCCTTGTGTCGCATGCGCCCCTGGATCATATAAGTCACAGTCTCGAATCCTCGATGCGGATGATCCGGAAACCCGGCGATGTAGTCCTCCGGGTTCTCCGTACCAAAGTTATCCAGAAGCAGGAATGGGTCGAGCTCGGACAGTATATCAGTGCCGATGGAGCGCTTCAGGCGCACCCCGGCTCCATCCGACGTGGGGCGCGCAAGGATGGTCTGTTTGATGGTTCGGTGTGTCATAGCGGATATACCAGAGATACTACACAGATATGCGTGACACCGTTCATTTTCCAATTCAATATCAATCTCAACAATGTGAGGTCTCCTCTCGACTGGCGAAGTCCCACGCCATCATGTTACTGGAAAATTTTGGTGATATAGGATCGCATCGCTGCGGTAAAGGAGGCGGCATACCAACCACCAATCACGACATGCGCGTTATGTTCGGCGAAACCAAGGGATGCGGCCTCCCCGATTGCGCTGCTACCATCGGCAATCAAGACAACTTTATCACGCTGATCAAAAAGGGTGTTGATCATGGAGCATGGCCTTTTCGTTGAAAACAGTACCGCTCAGATCACAACGCCAATAAACGCCATTATCCAGCTGCCAGCTGCCCACCAAACGGTCTGGCTCATACGGACGTAAGCCCAAGTGCCTCTCGGTGTGAGGAAACGGGCTGGGTCCTGCCGTATTTCATGGGCGATCCTCCGTCGGTCCGAAGAAATGGCGTCGAGGAAGGGTAGCTTCGGCACGCTCAGCAACGCTGACGCCCGAACGATCACCATCAATACCGCCATGACGGCAGCCGCTACAATAAACAACGTCACACCAGCGATTATCAGTGGGTCGGCCAGGATATCATGAGTGCTCACATTACAGTCCCGATCTGCCAGGGCACGAACTCGTGGTCGCCGTACCCAAGCGCCTCCGATTTAGAGGGTATACCGCTGGCCACCTGGAGCCAGAAGTCGAAGATCTCTGCACCCATGGCCTCGATGGACCGTCCCTCATCGACCACTGGACCACAGTTAATATCCATATCCTCTTGCAACTTGTCATACATAGCCGTATTAGTCGCAAGCTTGATGCTAGGTGCCGGCTTGAATCCAAATGCAGAGCCCCGTCCCGTGGAGAAGCAGACCAGATTAGCCCCGGATGCCACTTCGCCAGTGATCGAGCACGGATCGTACCCGGGACTGTCCATGAACAAAAAACCCTTTGAAGCGCCAATGGGTTCGGCATATCGAAAGACACCGTTCAAGTTTGTCGTGCCGCCCTTTGCGGCCGCGCCGAGTGATTTTTCTAAGATCGTGGTCAATCCTCCAGCCTTGTTGCCTGGAGAAGGATTGTTGTCCATAACCCCGCCGTGCATCGCGGTATAGTTCTCCCACCATTTTATCCGCTCCACTAGCCTCTCGCCAACCTCACGGCTAACGGCACGACGAGTCAAAAGGTGCTCCGCGCCATAGATCTCTGGCGTTTCTGCCAAAATCGCCGACCCACCATGGCGAACCAAAAGGTCGGCGGCTGCGCCCATTGCCGGGTTCGCGGTGATCCCCGAATAACCGTCTGAGCCACCACACTGCAACGCCACGGTTAATTCGCTCGCGGGCACTGTTTCGCGGGTGGCCTTGTTTGCGGTCGGCAGAATTTCCTCGATTCGCCGTACACCCTCCTCAATAGTTTTACGCGAGCCGCCCATCTCTTGCATGACCAAGGTGACAAAGTTCTTGCCCTCTTCCAGCCCGAATGTCTCCTTGAACATGGAGATCTGGAACACCTCACAGCCAAGCCCAACCATTACCACAGCGGCAAAATTCGGATGACCCGCAAAACCGTGCATGACACGTTGAAGGTTTCCAAAACCCTCGCCATTCATATCCATGCCGCAACCAGACCCATGCGCAAAAGCTACGACCCCATCAATGTTTGGATATTGATCCAGGACACCGGAATAGTTGAGGCGGTCTGCCATCTGTTTGATCACAGTGGCGGAACAATTGACGCTAGAGAGGATGCCAATGTAGTTACGCGTGCCAATACGTCCATTGGCGCGGCAGAACCCCTGAAAAGTAGCCCGTTGTTCGGTTGCTACGTAGTCGGTGTGCTTCGCGTCGACCCCAAACTGATAATCGCGCTCGAAGGATTCAAACACGCAGTTCTGGGTATGTACATGCTGACCAGGTGTGATTACATCGGAAGCAAAGCCAATGATCTGATTGAATTTTCGGACTGCTTCGCCTTTAGCGATCGGTTCGACGGCTATCTTATGGCCCGCGGGTATGTTGCTGACGGCGGCGACCCCAGCGCTATTTTCCTTGTCACCAACAACAAGTGCATCCAGTGCAACACTAACATTGTCGGCCGGGTCAAGCCGAATAGTCCGGGGTTCATTTTTCATGGTTTATTACCTCCTCTTCACCACAGATATAATTGACATGGTGGGAAGTCGCATCTGTTTTAATTTGCGTAACACGGTGCGCCTATTTTTGTCGAATTTCGATAAATTCATTATTTTTAGTCGGTATTATTGAGTTTACATAAAAGGATAAGCCATAGTTTACATACTTGACGACTCAGCCACCGACGCGCACTCGAGCTTGGTGGCAATGTGGGCGCGTCTTAACTGTATACAAAAAATGGCGTAATAACTGGGCACCGCCTTTCATACTAGGGCAAAACAGACCTGAAACGGAGACACGTGTAATGTCCCTCGACTACCTGGATCTCAGAAATGAAGTGAGTGCCCAGATGCTTACGGAGATCGTAAATGACTATCGTGCCTGGTTGTCTGGTCAAGTGGACCCGCGTTCCTCAATAATTGCTCTCAACAATGAGGCCTTGGCTGAAACCCGCGAAATTGTCAGAGCGGTGCGCAGGCAGCCCTTGCCTTTATACCTACATTCTCCAGAAACCTTCGAACTTACAGCTTGGCGCCAGATAATGGCTGCGGCATTGGAAAAACTGACCGAAGGTCTTGGGTTCACGGTGATCGACCGGCTCCCCATGGATGAATTCAACGACAATGATATGAAAGCAGTATTTTGGGTCGTCGGTCAGTTAATTGGGCGTACAGTCGCACAGAAATGGGACGGCACTATGCTCTACAACGTGAAAGACACAGGAGAGGCCTTCGGATACGGGGTTCGCGGCTCCTATACGAACGTCGAATTAGTTTTTCATACAGACAATGCCTTTGGCGTCGCACCACCTGAGTATGTCGGCCTCTTGTGCAAGCACCCGGCCCTTTCCGGTGGGATCAGCCGCTTCTGTTCCTTATATTCTGTCCACAACATAATGCTTCGCAACCATCCGGGTCTCCTAAAACGCCTCTATGCTCCTATGCTTTATGACCGCCAAGCAGAACATGCGCCGGGCACACCCAAAGTTGCCCTCGCTCCGTTCTTCGCTTTTGACGGCGAGAAGCTCTCCGCTCGCGCTAACGTGCAACTCGTGCGTAAGGGCCATGACGTCGCCGGGGTAAATCTGGAACCTGAGCTAGAAGATGCGTTGGCGGCAGTGGAAGCCGTTGGGAACCGCTCGGAGTTGTGGCTGGAGCTGCCCATTGAGCGTGGGCAGTTACAGTATCTCAACAATATGGAGTTGGGCCACTACCGTTCCCATTTCGAAGATCACGAAGATCCGGCGAAGAAACGGCATCTGTTTCGGACTTGGCACCGCGATGCTGGTGGGCGCTCGTACGATGGATAAGGCCAAGAACTTGATACCTCAACGCGTTGAAACAGTGTGTGTACGAATAGCACATGTGAAGAGTGCTTGGGGTGAGCACTAATCGCTTGATCACATCTCCACCACTGGCAGGCAGGTTACAAACTTTTTTCGACCTTCGTCAGAGAATGTAAGCACGAGCCACGATATATGCACCAAGCACCACCACTGAGAAAAAAAATACCTGCTTGAATCGCTGTTCCGAGAGGCGGACACGAATCACCCGCCCGACCATCATGCCTAACAAGGCCGGCAATACGCTAATAGCGGACAAGATTCCCAGGTCGGGCGGTATTAGACTG
>PARE01000035.1 GCA_002709525.1 Magnetovibrio sp.
TTTTTGGAGCTTCGCTCATAACACACCTCTCTGATTGCGGTGAAGTTTAGGACATTTGTTCGGGGATGATCAAATAGGTACCATGCGCTCAGGATCTACATTCGGTATTGCGCCGATCGCGCCGCCGGCTTCAAGTTCTTCCTCTGTGGCTTCGCGAACACCCAGCACCTTAAGTTTGAAGATGACGTGGCGACCAGACAGCGGGTTATTACCATCAACAGTCAACGTCTTTTCGTCCATGCGAGTGACGATGAAGTTCCGTGGTTCACCCTTTTCATTCTCCATGGTGATGGTCGTGCCAATCTTTCGGTAGGCCTCGGGAACATTTCCGATAATGTCCGTAAACACTAATCCCTCGTCCCGCGGGCCATAGAGTTGATCGCAATCGATTGGCACCTCTATGACTTCACCGGTGGCCCGCCCATTAAGTTGTTCAATCACCGACGGTGCTAGGATGTCAGTGGCACCGTGTATATAGCTAATAGGAAACTCAACTCCAACCAAGGTTTCGCCAGACTTCTGGTCGAGCACCTCGTAAGTGAGTTCCACATACTTCCCGTCTTCGATAGTATTGCCCATATCCAACCTACCGCTCAGAAGATCGTTGCGCCAAATATCCTGACCTCGCCGTCTTCGTAGCCGAGGACCAGTCGGCCCAGCCATTCCCCCTCTTTCTTGGTGCTTCTGGTTCGGTAAAGAACGGTCACGTGTTCGCCACGGCGAATGGTGCCGAGGAATTCCGCCGATTCGGACAAGTTCCGTGTCAGTTCCGAATTGGCAAACTGCTTGCCCATTTCCACTTCGTTGAGCCCCTTCATGAGGCTGTAGGAGAAGTGCCGGATGAATTCACCGTACTGGCCGTCATTGGAGGCCTTGATGAGGTGGCTCCACAATGGATTGGCTATGACGAGTATCTCGTCGTCGGTTTTTTCAATAATGTTCATCAGCGATTTACTTTTAGTGGCTCGGGCACTCTTTGCGGGAGCAAACAAAAAAGATCAACATGCGTTCATGTTGATCTTTTTTTAAGAATGGAGCTATTTATTTAGACTAATTCCAGTTCGGCTTCAGTGCTTCCAGTATTCGCTGACGAGCTAGCGGCCTTCTCTTCCTCTTCATTAACGAGGTGATAACAAGGTGCCTTCTCCATGGTATACTCGCCGGTTTCTGGGTCACGGCGTGACACAGTAAGGACATGCCAATTCTCATCGTCCACTTTCATCGCGTCGCCTCGATAGTAATATCCTGGCCAGCGGGTTTCTTTGCGAAATAAGGTATGCTGTGTCACACACTCTGAAGTTCTATGACGGTGCTTCAACTCCCAGCAACGCAACAATTCATGAAAGTCGGACGCAGCTAGTTTATCCAAGTCTTCTTCCAGTAGTTTAAGTTTCTTCAGACAGATATTGAGCAACTTGTCGTTGGTCATGTAATTGACCGTAGAGCCACCGCAGTATTCGTCCATGAGCTTTTGCAGCCGGTCTAAGCCTTGGCGTGGGTTGATGTAATGCGGGTTCACATCACCGGCCACAATCTCATTGCGATACATTTTTGTAGTGCTCAAGAGGTTTGTAGATCTCGCCCTTGAACTTTTTGATCTGTTCGTCCGAGACGACGATTCCCTCACCTTTGCCGTCATCGATATACTTATTCGCCGCCTTTGCCGCCAAGCGTCCCTCCGTAAAGGAGCCCGAAGAAAATGCGTGCGGGGTGCCGCCGACGGCATCACCGGCTCCGAACAACCCTTCGATGGTCATCATGCGGTTGTAGCCCCAGAAGTACTCCGGCGGGGAGACGTCTTCTGGACCTGAACACCATGCTCCTGAGCCGGTTGCGTGGCTGCCCATAACATATGGCTCAGAGGTCGTTAGTTCTGGGTTTTCAAGTTTAGGATCGACATCTGTCGATGCCCACAACACAGCCTGACCGACAGTCATGCCGAGAAAGTTGTGCCAACCAATTTCCTCTAGGTGCGGATCCTGAAAGGCTTCCATGGTCACCATATGGATAGGACCGCGACCAGCATTAATCTCGGAGATTAACGCATGGTTTCGCAAGCACGTCGGGATCGGCCGGTGAGTAAGGTGCGAGGCCTCAGGGTCCAGGTATTCTTTACCGACCATTTTTTGTAGTTCAGGGAACCATTTTGACTCGTATTCCTCACCAAGGCCGTTTTGTGTATAGGTCTTAAGATGCAGGAAGTATGCTCCCACTGGGCCATAACCATCCTTGAAACGCGCCAGGACAATTCGGTTCTCCATCTGCGTCATCTTCGCGCCGGCGTTGATCATCAGGCCGTAAGCGGATCCAGAAGACCAGGGCGCGTACCAGACACGACCCGCGCCTTCTCCTGTGGATTGAGGCTTGAAAATATTAGACGCGCCACCGGCGCCGCAAATCACCGTCTTCGACTTGAAGACGTGGAAGTCACCGGTGCGGACATTGAAGCCGACTGCGCCGGCGATCCGATTTTCCTTGGCTTCATCCATCAAGAGGTGAGTGACGCAGATGCGGTTGAACACCTTGTCGGCAGACTTTTTCGCGGCCTCGGCAACGATGGGTTTGTAGCTCTCGCCATGGATCATGATCTGCCAGCGACCCTCGCGGAGGTAGGTGCCCTTCTCTTTATCCCGCATTATTGGGAGACCCCATTCCTCGAATTGGTGCACAGTCGAATCCACATGGCGCGCCATATCGAACAAGAGATCCTCGCGTACCATGCCCATGAGGTCGATCCGTGCGTACTGAACATGATCTTCCGGATTGTTCTCGCCAAAGCGCGTGCCCATATAGCAGTTGATCGCGTATAACCCTTGGGCGACGGCACCAGAGCGGTCGATATTCGCCTTCTCCGCGATGACAATTTTCTTATCTTGTCCCCAAAAGCGAGCTTCGAAAGCTGCACCTGTGCCACCGAGTCCAGCGCCAGCGACTAAAATATCAATGTTGTCTTCGATAATTGTTTTGTAAGCCATCAGTAGTACACACCTTGCTTCATGGTTAGGCCGTTCGACTTTAAGGTATGCAATCCGCCGTCGTCGAAACGGAGATATTTAGGTTCGTTATAAAGGAGTTGACCGTCACGCATTTCCTTGGTGGGGCCCTCCACATCCCTGAGTTGCGGTTGGCCCGAGCCCCAGGGCTTGGTGGTGATTGGCGCGATCAGGTTCATATCCTTTTCGCCATTACGGAACTTGATCCGCCAGGCGATGACGCCCTTTTCCTCATCACGGTCAACGCGGACACTGTGGCCGAGGGGGGCGAAGTCGGCGTAACCGCGAACATCGATGGCGTTTTGCGGGCAGGCCTTGACGCAGGAATAACATTGCCAACACATACTGGGTTCGATGTTGTAGGCACGTCGATAGGTTTTGTCGATGTGCATGATGTCTGACGGACAGATATCGACGCAGTGGCCGCACCCGTCGCACCGCGTCATGTAAACAAAAGTAGGCATCTTAAAACTTTCTCCTGGTTAGGAAAACTTTGAGGCTTGAAGGGCTCAATAGTGCCTCGGCTGCTCACGCTTAATGCCGAGGCCCATATAGGCAGGGTTCTCACCCAAATACTCTCTGATGTCAGGGAACTTCTTCTGCAGTTCAGGATCAGAGAGATCTCCGATCACAGGCAAGTTGTCACGCGAACCATCCGCTTTCGCAACCCATTTTTGATAGGCTGCGGCGGGCTTGAAAAACATGTGGGCAAATTTCGACCAGATAACGCCACCGAACAAGACTGAGGAAGAAATGAGGAAAAGCAACAAAAACAACATAGAGATCCCGCTGCCAGTGAATTGCACCGCCGACCAAATTAATCCGGATGCACAAGTGGCCAACAAAGAAAGAATAAACAAGTCGGCCTTAACAATCCGGTTCCACGGATTACCCTCCGCTGAAACATCAACGCGGATGAAAAACCAAAACCAACCGCCACCGACGCAGACCATCAGCGCGCCAATATGCCAAAGCATAGGCCATAGTAACGGTGTCGATGCTGCTTGTGTCGGGTAACTGAAAACCATGACGGCGGAGGCTACTACAAAAAAAACAAATCCATACATGCCAAGCAAATGGGCGATACGCCGGTTTGGATTGCAAAACTCGGAAGACGTCAAAACGTCGGATGCGACAGTCTTGACAGCAATTCCCATCTTTTCACCGCCGCTGACATCACGCTTCCGTGCCGCCTCGGCACTTTTGGTCTTGGCGTAGAAGAACGCGGCGCTGCGTTTGTGAATGACATCAAAAAGTGTTCCGCCAATCACCATAAGAACCATAATGATCACAAAGGCCTGCATGACGTCAGGTGAGATGGTCGCTGATAGAACGGCAAAAGGATTCGTTGAGAACATTAATTCCTCTCCATGTCCTGGGTACTCATCACATCGGAAAACTTAAATTCCAACTTGGACGGGTGCAACAATACGATAAAAAAAGCAGAAAAAAAATTCCCCTATATCCAATCTATAGATAGTGGAGTTTTATGAAAGTGCGAGTTTTTTTGGATATACCTTAGGAGATAAAACCTTCCAAGCCCGACATCCAACGCGGGACCATGAGAAGTTAGGAAACCATTTCAACTGCAACAACACACTCTTAACCTTAATGGCGACAATTTCGTCTCTCTAGCAAGATTTCAGCCACTGCTCGCAATTGAGACTTAATGGTTTTAAAGCGTCAGCTCCACTCGATATCGGCCATCATATTCAAAAAAAGTAAATTAACGGACAAAAGGTGTCAACGCGGAATGAACAGAGTGATCAATAGAGCTGTTTCTGATCACACATGGCTGTGAAATGCCACGATTTGCCAAGCTGGGCACTGACCGCTTTGAATGTCGGAAAATGATTTCAATAACGAGGTAACATGCAAGAGAATTCGACCGGTAATTTTCCCCGCATCACCGATCAGGGACTTGAAGAACTCGAAGCACGTAAGGGCATGAAGATTACTCGCGAACCTGAACCCTGGTGCACAGAGGCGACCCGCGACAATATACGCCACTACGCCCACGGGATTGGCGACGACAACCCGCTTTGGTGTAATCCGGACTATGCGTCGGGTTCAGCCTATGGCGGTATCGTCGCGCTACCGTCATTTATTTTTTCTTGTTCGCGCATTATCTCCGGTTACGTAGGTGGCTTGCCTGGGGTGCACGCTATGTGGGCCGGTGCCGATTTTACGTGGCACAAGTGGATCCGGCGCAATGATACAATTGCCACCGAATCGCACCTCAAGGATTTCATTATCCGCGAGACTAAGTTTTCCGGCCGTGCTGTGCAGCAAATCTACCACGTGGATTTCTTCAATGGTGATGGCGACAAGGTGGCCGAAGGCGACAGTTGGTGTTTTCGAACGGAACGAGATACCGCTCGCGAAAAGGGCACCAAATACAATAATCTGAAGACCCAGAAGAAGAAAATCTACACGCCCAGCGAACTAACCGAAATCTACCGCCACTATGCGGAAGAAGAGGTTCGGGGTGCGACCCCTCGCTATGCAGAGGACGTGACCGTCGGGGAGAAACTGCCGACTATGGTCAAGGGGCCTATGACCGTAACTGGTTTCATTGCCTATGCGCAGGGCTGGGGTGGCCTCTACATACGAGCAAATAAGCTGGCGTGGAAACAGATCCATGCCCACCCAGGACTTGGCATTCCAAACCGGTTCAACATTCCCGATTGTCCGGAACGCGTCCACTG
The DNA here is from genome assembly GCA_002709525.1 of Magnetovibrio sp. Lineage (GTDB taxonomy): Bacteria > Pseudomonadota > Alphaproteobacteria > Rhodospirillales > Casp-alpha2 > UBA3470. Next base: position 5,702 of record PARE01000035.1, read on the forward strand.
GGAGAACCAATTTGCAACTGATGTTGGTGCCCCTGGCGCTTATGATTATGGGCCTGAGCGGTGTTCTTGGATGATCCATCATCTTACCAACTGGATGGGAGACGATGGTTTCTTGTTGCATTCGGAAACAAAGATTCGCCATCACAATCCCGTGGGAGATACCCTTTTTATCAATGGCGAGGTAACGGCGGTGGATGGCGACTTAGTTACCGTCGCCCACGAGGCTCGTAATCAGGACGGTGCGCTTTCTATCATTGGCACGGGTCGCGTGCGCCTCCCAAGTCAGGCCGCAAAATGAGCACTGTCGGACCATATGTTGGCATCAAAGTTCTGGACTTTGGGCAGGTTATGGCTGCGCCCTATGCGGGCATGATATTGGGGGACCTCGGCGCCGATGTGGTGAAGATCGAGAGTCCGTCAGGAGATGCGACCCGGAGTTATACGCCCCCAGACTTGGGCGGTGAGTCGCCTTATTATTTGTTTGTCAACCGCAATAAGCGTGGTATCGCAATCGATCTGAAAAGCGAGGACGGGCGCGCAGCAATCTTGGCCATGGCTGAAACCGTTGACGTGGTGATAGAGAATTTCCGGGCCGGCACTATGGATCGAATGGGTCTCGGCTACGAAGTTCTGCAAAAACTAAATCCGCGTTTAATTTACGCTGCAGTTTCGGGATACGGGCGCAAAGGCCCGTTCTCGAGTAAAGCTGGCTATGATCCAATCGCTCAGGCAGAGTCGGGGCTTATGTCCATGTGCGGTGAACCGGACGGTCCGCCGACGCGGATTGGTATCTCCGTTATTGACATGATTACTGGCACATTTGCCGCTCAAGCCATCAGCGCCGCCCTTTATGTCCGGCGAGATACTGACACCGGCCAATATATTGAAGCGAACCTGTTCGCCACAGCGGCCAACATGCTAGGTAATTTTGGGGCTCAGTCTCTAATGGTCGGTGATAACCCTCATCGCGCAGGGTCTGGAAGCCAGGCGGCACAGCCGGCTGGCGTCTATCTATCGGCCGACGGCGAATTCATGCTGACTATCGGCAACGAGGGCATGTACCAAAGGTTCTGCGAAAACGTCATTGAGCGACCGGACATGGCCGGCGATGAGCGCTTCGCGACCAACGCCCATCGGCTGGTTAACAAATTGGCGCTGACCGAAGAACTGAACACCGTCTTTGCGACTCGGTCGAACGCGGANTGGCTGGAGCGCNTGAATGCGCATGGCATTCCCGCAGGCGAGATCAATTCGGTCCATGACGCGCTGAATTCGCCTATGGCGGAGGCCNCCAATTTAGTTGCCATGGCGCCTCACACGACTTTAGGAGAACTTCGGACAATGATGCCCTCATTCCGTTTGTCGGCTACGCCGGTGCGTGACCCAATCGGCGCACCACTGTTGGGAGAACACACGCGTGACGTATTGCGCGACTGGGCAGGGTTTACGGACGAACNCATCGACGCCATGATAGCGGCCGGTGCGGCCGTTGCGGACCCTTTGAACTAGGGCTGCATCTGCCCGACCAAAACCCATTGTTCGGTGATGTTAAGATTGCCCTGCGCGGCAGCGGGAAGTTCAGGTGATAGCGCCCGAAATGGATCGGTGACGAGGGTTCNCATTGTTGTGTCGCCAAAGATGTGGTCGGTACCAAAATCTTCGATATCCGCCTGCCAAGGCACGGANCTCGGNAGTAGAATTAGGGTAAATGTATCTCTGTAGCCCTGTGTCGGAAGATCACCGCGGTGCAGGACGCGTGGGGCGGGAAAGAGCAGNCTGTCGCCTGCCGCTAGTTCCGGACAATGAACGTGAGGTGTCTCTTCGACACGGTCGAAAATAGTTTCGATCTCTCGANCTCGGGTCTCTGAATTTTCGTAATGATACCCAAGGCTTGCCGCCCACGCCGATTGGTACAATCCAAGAAGCTGGGTTGAGCCACTAGTCACGCCGGACGGCGTTAGGTAGACGATCAGATGAACCTGACCCATGGGCGCCAAGTCACGATGCCAGAGAAAAGACCCCACCTGTCTGGTGAGCGCGTGGGTCCGGTATGTGAGAGCACCGTGAATGCGAAAATGAGACTCGTAATAGCGCTCTAGTAACGCCGTNGTGTCATCGTTGAGGATTCGGGGCAAAGCGTCTTGAAGTCTGGCGCGCAAATCGCCAGTTTGGGCCACGTTGATGATTACATCCCTCGGGTCGTCGGAAACCGGCGCGTGCGCACCGGCGTTTGGACCCTGGGCTTCCAGGTTGGCGGTGATTGAAGCTGCGATGCCCGCAGCCTCTTGGGCAGAGAGCGACCTCCGAACCACATCCAGGCCCTCGGTGCTGAGCGGTCCGATATCGCCGGTTGCGTTGGGATGTGTCTTTGCATAGTACTGTCGACACACCTGGTGGAAGACCGCGTGGCGTTGCCAGTGTGTCAAGCTTTTTACAGCGTCGCGGCAATCTGGATGTAACGCAATTCGCCGACCGTCGGGTAAGATTTTCAATTCCATAGGGGCTCCTGCCTAGGTATCCGCGTTAATTACAAACATTGCCTCGAAAAGTTTCATAATTTCCGCCACTGCGCTCGGTTTGACATGGCGCTGNTCTGCTTCCCAAGGATCTTTAAGNCAGTGCATGACCATTTCATAGCTTGGAAAATAGTAGACGCCCTCATTAGCCTCGCAGAGGTTCTCTGCTGCAACACGCAGTACCGCCTTAGAATGGGCGTTGGCGTTAACCACGTGGTGGGTATCGGCTCGGCCAGTGGCCATGAGCGGCACCGGAGACACAGTAACGACTAAGTTAATATCCGGGTTATTCGCCCGTGATACATCCAAAAACGTTTGTAGGTTTTCGACATTCTCCTCNACNGTNAGGACCCGGTGACGAAAAAGTGCCGNGTGCAACGGTGATTCTGGATTGCGCGATACCACGGCACCGTCGCGTTTAAACTCCCAGCATTCGTTGAGCCCAAGCGTAATGAAGAAAACCTTGCAAGTTTCGAGGGCATCGCGGCAGGCACGCAGATGCGCGTCGCGGTTGGCTTCAATGGCTTCGATGTCCAAAAATGGGATATTCTCACGAAAAGGATCCTGCCAGTAGTTCCCGGCGGGATGAAATTCCGCCAACTTCGGTAGGGTGCGCATACCAAAGGCTTTCTCCGCCAACTGTTTGAAGCTCGGCGTATTGAAAAACAACCCCCAGCGCGCGCACGATCCTGGTTGAGGACCATCGGCCTCATCCGACTCAGTAATCACGTAGTTGTAGCCCTTATTCTGTAGGTAATAGGCGATCTCGCTTGCGAAGCAGCTGCCGGCGGAACCAACAGGTGTTGACTTGTCCATCAGGCCGAAGTTTTCGACCATGGGCCTGGCACCAAACAAGGAACTTGGGTGACTTGAATGGCAAGGGTTCGGCCAGAAGACAGCGTCCGGGTTAGGCTTGGAGCTGGCCTGAAAGCGGATCGAGTCGACTAGGAACTCGCGNTCAAACAAGGCCAGATTCTCCGCCTGTTCAATGAGGTCCTTGTCAATACGGGCNATGCCCGATTCCTTCATAGTCTTNGCNAGGTTGTCAGAAAAGAAACCACGAAGTTGGCCNACAAGGGCGCTAAGGCTCTCGTGCTCCTGTTCGTCTTTGGCAAATTTGGAGAGGAGGAACTGGCGGACGGAGCCCGCGGTGAAAATGGAATAGATCAGATGTCGTGCATAACCGGCATCGATATTTGCTTTACCGCCGGGCTGAGATTCCGGTGGGCACAATACGGTGGGTCTGTCTGGCGTCTGCATGGGCTCCACAATCTGGGCCGCGTCGGAACTGCATAGTGCGATACGAAGCGATCAATGTTCAATGCATTTACAATTGTAAGAATCGGTTATCATGGATGCAAATGTTCGTCCGATGGAAGCCTATTCGGGGGAGGCCGCTTCCGCGAAGGGCGACAGGGCTTCGCACCTGACGACAAATGAAGTCAGTGCTGGCGAAGAATTCGGTAAATCCAAATGAGGAACTGTGGCTAAGTAGTAAGTCGCAGGTCCGAAATAGCTCTAATTTTTAAGAGTATCTCAATTTAGATGGCAATGGAAAAGCCACCATCAATGGGGATCGCGGTGCCGGTCAAGAAATCCGACGCCGNNCTNGANAGATATNCGGCNAAACCTGCGAGGTCATCGGGCTCACCCCAGCGGCCGGCGGGCGTCCGGGCCAGAACTTTTTCGTGAAGCCCGGGCACATCTTCACGGGCCTTAACGGTAAGATCCGTGTTGATCCAACCGGGCAGATAGCAATTAACCTGAATGTTGTCCTCGGCCCAGGCCGTGGCATGGCTGCGGGTCATTTGCATGATTCCACCCTTGGACGACCCATAGGCGGATCCCCAAGGAGAGCCAAACAAGGATAGCATGGAACCGTTGTTCAGGATCTTACCACCGCCGGCTTTCTTCATTTCTGGATAACAGGCCTTCGAACAGATAAAGGCACTGGTTAAGTTGGTATCNANAACACTGCGCCATTCGTCTTCTGACAAATCTTCAGGCCGTTTCCGNATGTTGATGCCNGCGTTGTTAACNAGGATATTTATTGCNCCCCATTGATCAACAACGGTGGCNATCATCGTATCCACTGCTTCCGAGTCGCAGACGTCCGCTTCGACAGCTATGGCATCAACGCCCAAAGCCTTAATATTCCTTACAGCCTTAGCATTTTTCGTTTCATTGCGACCAACGACAGCGATACTTGCACCGGCTTGCGCCAGCCCCTTCGCCATACCCNAACCNATTCCGCCGTTGCCGCCAGTGATAATGGCAACCTTACCGGTCAGATCAAAAAGTTTCATGGGATCTTCCCTTCAATTGCTGNTGGTTGCTTCAGCCCTGCGTAATATTTTTGAAGCACAGCGACCACCTCGGGCCGGGAAAATTCTGGTGGAATGGGTTCGCCGGCCATCAGCATTCGGCGCTGTTCGGTGCCTGAGACGTGAATATGAAACTTCGGGTCATGCGGGCAGGTTTTCGCCGTTGCCATGCCGTAGCACTTGGTGCAGTAAAATGTGATGTCTATTTTCAGCGGTTCGGTAATCAGGGCGTCATCGGCAAGCTCGTCAAAAATATGATGAGCATCAAAGGGGCCATAATAGTCGCCCACCCCTGCATGATCGCGACCCACTATAAGGTGAGAGCAGCCGTAATTCTGACGAATTAACGCGTGGAATAAGGCCTCACGTGGACCCGCGTAGCGCATCTCAATGGGGTAGCCGCCNTGCACCACAGTATCGGGACGGAAGTAGTTGTCGATCATTGTCTGGATCGCTTCGGTCCGCACGTCGGCCGGAATATCGCCTTCCTTTAGCTTGCCCAGAACTTGATGGATGAAGACCCCGTCGGTTACTTCGATGGCGATTTTTACCAAATGCTCGTGGCTTCGGTGCATCGGGTTCCGGGTTTGAAAAGCGGNCACCCGCGACCAGCCTTTTCCCTCAAATACCGCGCGCGACTCGGCAGGGGTCAGGTAGAGCTCGGAGAATTGATCTGGAAAGTCACCCTCGTCTAATACCGTCACCGGTCCAGCCAGATAAACTGGACCATGGCGCAGGACTGAAGCNACGCCCGGGTGCGCTTCGTCAATTGTTTTGTAGACGCTCTCGCACTCGATGGACTTGTCCGGCGTGAAGGTCTCGGTGACAGTCATCACAGCCATGATCCGGCCGGTTTCGCTNTCCGTCAGGGCGACCTCCTGTCCGGTTTCTATTTGCCTGGCCAACTCCTCGCTTGCGGACAGGGTTACAGGAATTGGCCAGAAAGTCCCGTTAGCCAACGCCATGTCCACACAACTGCCGCGCCAATCGGCCTCGCTCATGAACCCGTCGAGTGGCGTGTANGCGCCCAAAGCAAACATNAGAATGTCGGAGACTTCCCGTGTTGTCATTGGAACGNGCGTTAACGCGGCTGCACGTGCTAGGCCAGCGTCGCGGTCTTCGACCGGAGCGAGGAGGGGCTTAAGTTCTCCTCCACCGTGAGGCGGAACAAGTTTTGACATGTTGTTTTCGCTCCCCGAAAGCGGAAAAACGGAACCGCGCTGGGGCGGCATTGCAACCTACTGCCGAAGTTATAGAGCTGGCAAGTGCCATCCATTCTCAACCTTCTCGTCGGATTGAGAATTAGATAATGAGTTCACCTGGAAACTTCGCTGTCCGATGGACTTGACCATTCAATCTGCGCGGTTAATCAACCAACAATGGTCGTAGGGTTTAAGTTTATGAACTTGATACCCTTGTGCCGCATCGCGCAACGGAAATTAGCCATGATGAGGCGAGTAATTTGCTAATATTGTTTGAGGCGCATATGCGTGAATAGCAAGATGACGAAGGAAATTTACCAACGGGGCCATTGTGCCTAGTCTATTTTTGTTATGGATGGCACTCAGCTATGCTCTAGCTGCGCAAATCCAGGGAGATATAAATGGCATTATTTGAGTATAAAACCGCTCTAGTCACTGGCGCCTCGAGTGGTGTTGGAGCTGCGTGTGTCCGTGCACTTAGAGAAAAAGATATCGACGTAGTTGCGTTAGCGCGGCGTGATGACCGGTTGGCGGCCCTGGCGAATGAGACTGGTTGCCGGACCATGAACCTGGATCTTGTGAACACGGATGCGATATATGCAGAATTACCGGGCTTNGANTCGGATATACTCATCAACAACGCAGGCCTTGGGCGNGGGTACGAGGGCTTTTTACGCTCCTCGGCGGCAGAAATCGACGAGATGGTGGATCTTAATGTTACGGCTGCTTTCCACGTAACCCGGGTGGTGGCCGAGGGTATGGTCAAGAGGAAGAGTGGTCACGTCGTCCAAATCGGGTCCATTGCTGCGCTTTACCCTATTGGATTTCCCGTTTACGGCGCCACCAAAGGTGCGGTGCACATGTTTTCTCAGCACTTCCGTACCGAATTGTCGGGAACTGGAGTACGACATACGGAGATCTGTCCAGGGCGCATCGCCACCGAATTCTTTGATGAAGCCTTCAAGACGGAAGAAGACCGGGACGCTTTTCTATCGGGTTATTCCCCTCTGCAACCTAATGATGTGGCTGCTGCTGTCTTATTCGCTCTTGATGCACCATGGCATGTTAATATTTCAACAATCGAGCTGACGCCGACTGAGCAGGCGCCCGGCGGCGCGATTATCGAACAAGCGCGATTGAACTGAGGGCACGGTGATGGACACGCGAAATTTTGGTGCAACTGATATCAAGACATCTGCCGTTGTATTTGGAGGCGGCTTNGTGGGTGGACTTCTCATCGACGCCGATGATAATACCCGCCGTCGGGCCATCCGTATGGCGCTCGACGGGGGTGTAAATTGGATCGATACAGCACCCATGTATGGCCAAGGCAAATCAGAGAGAGCTCTCGGCTGGTTGCTAAGTGAAATCGACGACGACCCCATTATCTCCACTAAGGTCAATCTGGATACGACGCGTCTGAACGACATTGCTGGACAGGTAGAGGAAAGCCTCGCCGCCAGTCTGGAACTATTAGGGAGGCAATCAGTNGACGTGGTGCATCTTCACAACANAATCACATCGACNACCCAAGACCGCGATATTTCAGTAGACNGNGTNATTGGNCCTGGGGGAGCGCTTGAGGCCCTGGAACAAATGCAGCGTCAAGGGTTGACACGATATATCGGCATTACGGCACTAGGCGATACGGCTTGCTGCACAAAGGTGGTGAATACAGGCCGGGTACAGTCAGCCCAGGTATATTACAACATGATTAACCCGAGTGCTGNGCGCGTAGCGGGNTACAGCTGCTCCGGGCAAGATTTTTCGGGGTTGTTGCAGGCCTGCCGCGACCACAACGTCGGCACTATGGGAATTCGAGTATTTGCCGCCGGTATATTGGCCACTGATGTGCGCCATGGGCGAGAGATAATTATCACGGACGACACCGACATCCCCAACGAAGAGGCGCGTGCCCAAGATGCACTCCGGAAAATCGGCATGGATATCGATGACAACACGCCGCATGGAACTCGAGCGGAGACCGCACTGCGTTATGTGTTGTCGGAGCCCATGTTGGATTGTGCCATTGTCGGATTGGCCGAATTGGATCACCTGAGCCAAGTCCTCCGCGCCGCGAAAGCCGGTCCCTTGCCGTTGNACGCGNTAGCTGCGCTNGGCTAGCGACCCCAGNTCAGCGCGACGGGATCNAGCGGTCGCACNAGATCTAGAAGTTGGGCGCGNGTTTCTTTTGGTAGCGGCGGCAACGGGTGGCGCACGTGGTCTGATTTAATTACACCACCCTCCATCATGACTGCCTTGCAAGCTCGAAGTCCACATTGACGGTTCTCGAAATTAATCAGCGGCAGAATGTTCGCGTACAGNGTTTCGGCGGTAGCCGCGTCATTGGCAGCATAATGTGAGAGCACCGGTTTGATTAAGTCAGGAAGCAATGCGCTTGGCATAGTGCCCGTAGCGCCAGCGTTTAAATCAGCCATCAGGGTTATCGACTCCTCGCCGTCGAAAGGACCAACGATGGCGTCACCACCGGCTGCGATGAGTGCGCGCAGTTTATCGGCTGTATGCGGCGTTTCGATCTTGAAGTAGGAAACGCCCACAATCTCAGTCGCCATGCGAACCAATAAATCTATGGAGAGATCGACCCCGCTCAGAGGTGCGTCCTGCACCATGACTGGAACACCGGCGGCTTCGGCCACGGTAGCGAAATGCTCAATGATACCTTGCGGTCCCGCTCTCAGAAGCGCGCCGTGGTAGGGCGGCATCATCATGATCATTTCNGCACCCCGTTGGGCTGCTTGTTTGGCACGAGCAGCGGCGATGCCGGTGGAAAAGTGTGAGCAGGTTGCGATTATCGGCANCCGGNTGGCGACATGATCTATGCACAAACNAAGGAGCTCNGTCCGTTCTTCATCGCNCAGCAGGAACTGTTCGGAATAATTAGCCAGGATGCAGATGCCGTCGACACCCTGGTCGATCATGCAATCGAGTACGCGTTTCTGGCTTTCGGTATCGATGGTGCCGTCGTCTTTGAAGGGCGTCGGGGCAATAGGGAAAACGCCTTTAAAAATTTTGTCCATGATTGATCCTTGGCCCACCTAGGTTTCAGTGTAATCCTACTCTAGAGTAAACAGATGGNGCCCTACCAGTCATATGCGCTTTTCCGCCCAANGTCGGAACCAATNCAAAATGCNGGCGNTTATGCAAGAACCATTGGCTTCCGGGCTGCTCACACTTCAAGCTTTCAACGTCGGCGCGCGGGGCTTGGTTCAAGTGTTGTCCAGTGGGCTGAATTTGAGGTAGGCAGGCAACAAGATGGTAACTGTCTTGCACCCAGGAAAGCTCATCTTTATTGAATTGGTTTAAATCCGACAAATGACATCCCTGAGTATGGTCGAATTTTATATGGAATTCTATCGCTGAGAGGCAGAGGAGCCAGGGACTGTGGAAAAAATTTTCGGCAAACACTCGGTACGCGCCGTATTTCTNACGCGGCCCCAAGATATCCAGCGCATGGCCATTGCCGGCAAGAGAGAATACCACCNGGAATTCATCGGCCTCGCACAGAAATACGATATCGAACCTGAATTTTTCGACTGGCCAACATTTCGGCGTTTGGGCGAATTTACAGAAGATGACAAACATCAGGGGATTGTAGTNTTTGCCAAGCCCCGTCAGCACTATGGCGACCGGGATCTGGATATTCTAGAACACGGGCGATGCATTTTAGTACTCGATCAAGTCTCCAACCCGCAGAACTTCGCCACCATCCTGCGCGGGGCGGCATTCTTTGGAGTTGATGCCATTTTAGTCATGAAAAACCGGTCGGTTAACTTGACCCCGACAGTGGTTCGCTATGCCGTCGGCGGTGCGGAATTTGTTAAGGTGTTCCGGGTGACCAACGTGTCTCGCGCGTTGCAAGACCTGAAAGGGCTCGGCTTTTGGATCTACGGCATGGATGAGCGCGGTCATAAGACCCTGGGGCANGCAGNGTTTGCCGAGAAAACCGTNATCGTCATCGGCGCTGAAGGCGAGGGNCTTCGCGAGAAGACACGTAAATACTGTGATCAGTTGGTCCAGATACCAGGTGGGNGCAAAGGGGTCGAAAGTCTGAACGCTGGGGTTGCTGCCACAGTCGCCATGGCGGAGTTCTTCCGTAGCTGACGGTGTCTCTACGTTTGTCGTTACGAAACGAATAATCTGATCAATTTATTACCTGATCTAAGGAGATTCTCATGATCGACCTGGACCAGATACAATTTAAAGGAAGCGGCCTGCACCGTCCAGAATGTGTGTTGGCGCGCGTGGATGGAACGTTGCACTTAGCCGACTGGCGGGGAGGGGTTACGTTGCTTGCTGCCACAGGAGATATAGTAACTGTGCTAGCGAATGGCGATTTCCGGCCGAGACCCAACGGCATCGCCATCCTGCCTGACGGCGGATGGTTGCTCACGCATCTAGGAGATACTGAAGGCGGTGTGTTCCGATTGACGCCAGATGGTGAACTAACGCCGTTTCTCACCCGGGTCGACGGTCTCGATATGCCCCCCACCAACTATGTCCATGTGGATGGTCAAGGGCGGATCTGGGTGACGGTGAGCACGCGCCTACAACCGCGAGATCTAGGATACCGAAGCCGGTGTTCCGACGGTTTTATCGTCTTGGTAGATGACGCGGGAGCGCGCATTGTAGCAGATGGTCTCGGCTACACCAACGAGTGCCTGGTGCACCCGGAGACGGGACAGCTTTACGTCAACGAAACTCTCGCGCGTCGCCTAACAAGGTTTGACGTCACAGTTGACGGTGATCTTGTGAGAAAGACAATAATTACGGAATTCGGCGAAGGAAAATATCCAGATGGCCTGACCTTTGATGCGGAACACAACGTGTGGATCACATCCATCGTATCAAACCGCGTCATTCGCGTGGCCCGCGACGGTAGCCGCGAGATTATCGTCGAAGATAGCGACCCCGATCATATCGCTTGGACTGAGGCGGCCTACCTAGCGGATCAGTTAGGCCGGCAACACCTAAACAAAGCGGCCGGAAAGAAGCTCAAAAATATCTCAAGCCTGGCCTTTGGTGGGCCAAACTTGAAGACCGTTTATCTCGGCTGTCTGCTCGGAGACTCCATCGCCACGTTCCAATCTGATCAGGCAGGCCTGGCGCCATATCACTGGCACCTATAGGAGAGGGTGAATGATAGAAACACGGTTGCGGCGACGCTTGGCCGCAGTAGGCACCGGTTATTTCAGTCAGTTCCATTATGATGCCTGGAGGCGGATGGATATAGACCTGGTTGGCGTTTGCTCTCTGGACATGGCCCGAGCGGCGGAGACCGCTGCCGCCTTCGCCGACTGTCAGGCTTTTGATGATTTCGAGAGCATGTTGGATGCGGTGAAGCCTGACCTGGTGGATATCATCGCTCCACCCAAGGTCCACATGGCGTTCATTGAGATGTGCGTGGAGCGCGACGTCTCGATAATTTGCCAGAAACCCTTCACCTGCTCCCTGGCCGAGGCGGAAGCGGCGGTGCAATTGGCTGAAGATGCCAGCGTACCCCTGTTCGTGCACGAGAATTTTCGCTTCCAGCCGTGGCACATGAAGATCAAGGAAATGCTCGAGACGGGTAGGATTGGGGAAACCTATCAGGCCACTTTTCGCCTGCGGCCAGGCGATGGCCAGGGTCCTGCGGCCTACCTTTGCCGGCAACCATACTTCCAGAAAATGGAACGGTTCTTGGTGCACGAAACAGCGATCCACCTGATCGACATCTTCCGGGGCTTATTTGGCGAAATCGCGACCGTGACCGCGGAACTCACCCAATTGAACCCGTACATCGCCGGCGAGGATTCAGGCTTCATCATCCTAATTTTCAAAAATGGGGTCCGCGCGCTCATTGATGGTAATCGCCTATCAGACCACATCACCAAGGATCGTCGTCGAACCATCGGCGACATGTGGGTAGAAGGATCAAAGGGCACTATCCGCCTCAGTGGAGATGGTGAGATTTTCTTCCGGAATTTCGGCACGAATGCCGAGGAGGCTGTTCTCTTTGATTGGGACGACCGGGGTTTTGCCGGCGACAGTGTCTATCGGACCCAGAAACAGATCCTGGACCATTTGAGTTTGGGCTCCGCCGTCGTCAATACTGGCCGAGACTACCTGGCTAACATTCGCATCGAGGAGGCTGTTTATGAATCGAGCAAAGCCGGTCGGCGCATTTTTCTAAACTAATACGCCTCTTCAGTTTGCGTGTTTAAGTTAGGCCGCTATGATCAATGATAAAATCTAATACCGGAGGTAATATGTATGACTGCCGAGACAACCATTTGCGTTGCCGGCGCCAGCGGGCTCGTCGGTTCAAATATTGTTAGAGCTGCGCTGCAGCGCGGTTACGCCGTTAATGGCACCCTCCGTGACAAGGACGCGCCTGAAAAGGCATGCTACCTCACGGCCCTACCAGGCGCTGAGAAACTGTCACTGTTCAGTGCAGAGATGAGCGACGAGGCATCCTTCGTTGCGCCTTTAGCTGGCGCCGATGGTGTGTTCATCGCCTGCTTAATCCCTACTTATAAAGGATCTGATGGCACGGCGGCCAAGGAAATGGATGACGCGCGAGGTTATGCAGAGATTATAAAGCCTACCGTGGACGGCTGTTTGAATATTCTCCGTGCCGCGTATCAACAGGGCGTGCGTACAGCGGTAATCTGTTCGTCTACATCTAGCACCAACCCCGTCCCTCCCGTGTCGGTGAAAAACGAGGTCAAACACTGGTCTGATGCGGATGAGCAATGCCGGGAGAAAAAATATACATCCGCAACCAAGACCATTATGGAGAAGGCAGCCATCGAATTTTGCGCCGAACACGCAATGCGCCTTTCCATAATTCTACCAACGGGCCTATATGGCCAGGCGATCCTTCCGGAGCATATGAACCACAATCCCTTTGCCTGGTTAAAACGAGTGATTGATGGCGGCCCGGCACGTCATCAAAAAACGCCAAACGATTCCGCTTCTATGATTCACTTACACGACCTTGCTAACCTGTTTTTGGCAGCTTTCGAAAACCCAGATGCATCGGGTCGATACTTCGGCGTATACAAAAGCCTGCACTGGCAAGAGATTTATGCAGAGTGTAAGAAGGTCCTCCCCAACATGAAAATGCCGGCTCCCATAACTGAGCCTGCGGCAGAGCCTACAGCATTTGACTTCGCTCGCCGCGACAGCCTCGGGGTCCAGGTTCGGGACTTTCCCACATTGCTGCGAGAAACCATTGAGTGGATCCAATCCCAGCCGTTTGCGAAATTGTAAATTTGCTACAAGAAAGACGACTGAAGCACAGTTGAAAATCATGGCCAAGAATTCAGCTACCATTTCTAAACTTAAAACCCGGCCAGATCCCAGACGAATAAGGATTTACGTTCTAGTTTGGTAAAATTAGTGCATGCATTAATGTGTCACCGAACCGACAAGGTGTGATCGAAACTCGGCCGTCCACGTCGGGTATAGCGTCCCGAAGCTCTCCCGTCGCCAAACCGATGATCGATCCGGCACCCGTGACGTCTTCAGACAAGTGGTACATCATTTTTCCGACCTCGACCCATCAAATCCCGCGTGCAATAGTCGCATCATGCAATTGCTCAAATCCAAACTCTTTGTCCTTGCGTGGGGGTTATGGACGACCCTATTCATCCTGCCGATTCCGCTTCTGATTCTTGGTGGTCAGACGGGTTGTTGGGCAAGGTCGTGTTCTAAATTCTACTGCAAGGGTTTCCTGTTCTTTTGTCAGCATATCCTGAATTTGACATTTGAAGTCCGTGGCGATTTGAACGCCATTAAGGGTAAGTCCGTAATTTTTGCCGCCAAACATCAATCCGCATGGGAGACTATGGCCCTCTATCTACTTGTGCCCGAGATCGTGCCGGTCTTGAAGGTCAGTTTGACGAGGATCCCGGTATTTGGATGGTACCTGAGGCATTTAAAGATGATTGCCGTCGATCGAGCGAGGGGCCGCCAGGCCCTTTCACATATGTATGAGCAAGCTGAAGCAGTTGTCGCCGAGAACCGAAATCTCCTTATATTTCCGGAGGGTACACGTCAGCCACCGTTGAAAAACCCAGAACTAAAGGGTGGTATATTTCTTCTTTATAAGCGGCTCGGATTACCCGTTATTCCGGTTGCTTTGAACTCCGGTGTGTTTTGGCCTAAGGGCGCTAGCACCATCAGCGCTGGAAAAGTCATCTTGAATTTCTTGGATCCCATCTACCCCGGGTTGGAAAAACGTGCATTTCTGGATGAGTTGCATACGGTTATCAGTTCCGAGAGCGACAAGCTGGTGAGAGAACACAGTCCCGACGCCATGCCAGCGCCGGCCGAGTGACCCAGTGGCTTGCTCTTGTCGCGATGATAGTTCCAAATAGCGTATGATTTTTGGCGAAGTATCGTTAGACAAGGCACAGGGATGCATTCTCGCCCATTCGGTTAGGTTGCCGGATGCACGGCTCAAGAAGGGTTTGCGGATTGGCGTTGAAGAGATAGCACAGCTTCGAGATGCGAACCTGACTTCGGTGGTCGCGGCGCGATTAGAACCAGGTGATATTCATGAAGACGAGGCGGCCAAAAGGGTCGTCGAGTTTATCCGAGGCGACCATTTGGATACGACTGATCCATTTACTGGAAGGGTCAACCTTTCCGCTCTGGTTGACGGAATATTTGTCGCTGATACACGCAAAATCATAGATACGAATCATATCGATGAAGGTGTAACAATCGCGACCTTACCGCCTTATTCTCGGGTACATACCGGTCAACTGGTTGCGACCGTGAAGATCATTCCCTTTGCGGTTTCTGACGCCAGTCTGTTGAAGCTGAAAGCTACCGCCGCGGCGGACCGGCTTCGTTTGGATGTGCATCCTTTCCAGCCAAAACGGGTCGGCCTCATCCTTTCCCGGTTGCCCGGTGACACGGATAAGTTATTGGCAAAACGCCAAGAAGCCATGGCGATGCGCGTAAATTCCTTATCCGGCAGCTTAATTCATATCACCGAGTGCTCGCATCGCGTGGATGTGATGGTCGAGGAACTTTACCGAGCTAAAGAAAATAAGTGTGACATAATTATGGTTTTCGGTGCTTCCGCAATTATTGATCGCAAAGATGTTATACCGGCATCTTTGACTGCAAGTGGTGGCACAATTGTACAATTGGGTATGCCCGTTGACCCTGGTAATCTACTGTTGCTAGGCAGTTTAGACGATGCATCCGTGATTGGCGTGCCCAGCTGTGCAGCATCTATTAAAATCAACGGGTTTGATTGGGTCTTGGAGCGACTATTCGCGGACTTGCCTGTTAGTCGCGATGAGATCGTCGCTATGGCTGCCGGCGGATTACTCTCGGAAATTCCCTCACGTCCAATGCCGCGCGAACTCAGATAAGGCTCTGTAACCGTTATAAATTGTAATAGCGCCTTCGTGACCGCCAGAATACCCTCGCCATAAAACGTGTCTCCAGCACCAAGCCTCAGGCTTTCTATTTTTTTACAAATCATCGTTCCATCTTTCTCGCCCGCTTGCGGGTGGATAAGCGAACAGATCATTATCTATTACCGGCTAGTTTGTATGATGTTGATGACACGCTTTGGGGTAAGCTAACTGCCTTGCTGGCATCCAATAGCGCCTAGATCAACTCAGCTAGATGGAACGGCTTGCTAATGACAGTCACTGGGCGGAAGCTCCTCCGGATCTGACATTATCTCGTTCGCCTCTGGGGTTATGCTTACTGACGTGTTTAGATTTTGGACCTTCCGAATACAGATAAATCAGCCGCCGGTATCAATAATATTAAATGCTGACCGGCGATTGGGCCCGGTGCTGCGTCAATTCGAATCTGTCGACCTGAGGCATGCAAATCCCCTGGCACCTCGGGTAAAATGGTTCACACTCGCCCTGACGATCGATGACATTAATTCTGTCCGAGACCCGAATAGATTTATACCAGTGGCGGCACTGCGAAAACCTGCAAAAAGTACCACCCTGGACACATGCGGACAGAGATTTCATCTGCTGTCTTGGAAATGGTCTAATAGGGCTTATGTGGCCATCCCATGATATAAGCGCTGAAGAGAAATAGGAATTTTATGGAAGAGTGTATGCCATGAACCAGTCTGACAGTACTTTCCCACCGGCAACTCGCAGGGAGGTAGAAGAAAGATTGAAAAGCCTTCGCGCCACTCGAGGGTATCTGCTGCCCCACCATGGTCTTTTGGCGTTGGCGACACCAGACTTACTCGACGCTTACGAGGTCTCTTATTTGAAATTGACCATGGAAAACAATCATCTTGCTGAACAGGCCAAGGAGTTCGTCTGGCTTGCCATGCTTGGAGCAACACGCGTCTCGGTCGGCACTCATCATATTCGACGCTGGCGTGATAGCGGCGGATCGGATGCAGGGCTTGAAGCCGCACTGAAACTAGCGGCTTATGCGCAGGGTGTCGCAGTCTTCCCGTTCGTTCAAGATCATTGGTCGGCGCACCTTCACGGTAGCGACCCTATACAGATGTATCGCGATGGTATAAATGGAGTTGTCGGAGATACGGATGTCCCGGCCACTTGGCTCGAACTTGCATTGGCGTCCACTCACGCATGCCTTCAACATTGGTGGGCATTTAGAGTTCACGTTGCAGGTGCGTACAGTTCCGGTGCGTCGGAGGGGGAGTTGGCCGAAGCGTTAACGTTTGCGATGTTTCATGGGGGCACACCGTGCTTTGTCAACGCCTGTGAACAATGGCGGCGTTTGATTCTGGCCGGCGATGTGCCGGCAACCGAGCCGTATCGAGCATGGGCAAAAATGCCGGGTCAGGGAGGCTATGACGAAGCCGCCGGGCTCTCGGGCCAATCTGGTTAAGTCTCGAGATTGCCTTGGCTTACTCCACCTTGTGTGGAATGAACGTAATCGAGAACAGATTCCAGAAATTTCGTTGCCTCGTGACTTAGCGGCCCACCCGAGGGTGCATAGATACCATACGCGTGCATGAGTTTCTGGCGGACAGACACTACCTTAACACTTGGTCCTCGCACGGAACCCGATATATACGGATCTAGGAACGCGCATCCTACACCCGCCCGGACCAACTGGGCCGCAGTGACGACGGAACTGGTTTCACAGACATAAGTAACCTCGACGCCGGTTTCGGCTAACATTGTTTCAATTCCTTCTTGATAGGTGGCAAAAGGATCCAGGGAGATGAACGGTAAGCCCCCAAGCGACCCCAAGTCGATGGGATCATCCTCCACCGGAAAACTGCTCACAGGTCCCGCAAGGTGCAGCTCAAAATCAATTTTTGCAACCACGCGAAAACGTGGCAAAGGAATTGGCATCGGTGCTAACACGAGGTCAAAATCTTCCTCCGGTGCCGAGTCGGAAATCTCCCTCAGGCTACGCATGATAACACGCGGCGGAAGCCCAGGCCGTTTGGATACATAGTGTGCGATAGCTGGCGGCAGCAAGCCATGGATGATTGAACTTGTGGCAACCACGTTGACACGATTGAAAACGCCATCCGCGATGGCGCGGGCCGCATGCGGCAAGTGGTCGACAGAGTCCATTGTTTGACGAACGTGACGGCGGAACGCCAATCCACGGGGATTAAGAACAAGGCGGCCACGGATGCGATCGAATAGTGAGAATCCGAGTTCGTCTTCCAACGTTGCGATCTGGCGACTGACGCCAGATTGCGTCATATGGAGTTGCTCTGCCGTTGCAGTCACACTGCCGCTATCGGCGACAGTCAGGAATGACCTGAGTTGTTTGATGTGCATGATTATCCATGATTTCAAATCATCATTTTATGATTTTATATAAATAGGTATCATGGACAAGGGCGCGATAACATATAGTTTAACGGGTGCGTTCTTCGGGACCCTCAAAGCGCATGACATGTGGGAGGTATACAATGATACGTAAGTTAAAAACTGCCGCTCTCGTCCTAACTACGGTAATCTTATTGCCGGTTTTGGCGAACGCGACCAGCTATCCGAACAAGACTATCACCTTTATCTGCCCCTACTCTGCGGGCGGCGGTGGCGACACTTCATCGCGAATGATTGCCAAGCTCGCAGGCGACATCATGGGTGTGAAGATCAATGTTGAAAATAAAACAGGCGGCGGAGCTACTATTGGAATTGGCGCGGTTTCGAAAGCCAAGCCCGATGGCTATACAGTGGGCTTCGTATCGACCAGCCCGATTACAATTCGCCCGCATATGATGAAGGCACCATACCATCCGCTGAACGACCTCACCTATATCAGTCAGTTCGTCGCCAGCAACCAGCCATTGGTGGTTAAAGCCGACAGCCCGTTTAAGTCTTTGCAAGACGTCATTTCCTACGCGAAAGCTAACCCAGGAAAACTTAAGTGGTCCACTTCTGTTCAACGCGGCGGGCCTCATGTCGCAGTCGAGGCTATGTTCAAGGCGGATGGCGCAAAAGCTACTTTCGTGCCATTCAAGGGCGGGTCCAAAGTTCTCGCGGCGTTGCTCGGCGGAACTATTGACGTTGCCATGATCTCCGAGGGCAATAAGGCAACATTGGACGGACAAACACGTATTTTAGCTGAAGGAACACCGATGAAGAACCCGGTGACACCGAGTGCGCCGATCCTCACGGATGCTGGCTATCCGATCGCACCGGCAATCTTCTTTGGTATCGCCGGACCTGCCGGTCTTCCGAAAGAAGTTCTCGATAAATGGGATGAGGTGATGGCCAAAGTTGTTCAATCCGAGGAATTCAAGAAGCTTGCCGCAGCGCGAAAGTGGACTTTGGATTTCGCGGGCCACGCGGACTTCACGAAAACGGTCAAACGGGACTATTTGGCGGCTAAAACCACCATCGCCGACATCGGCATGAAATAGTTCAGACCTGCGGATCGATCATAAGGGGCGTCGGCGAGGCTGGCGCCCCAGTATCGATTAATACTCTTTAATTTAGCTGACTATGGGTACCACGGGGTATACCGAAAGTTCAGGCTGCGCAGATTATGGGTGACACAAACAACCGTGCCGAATTGTGCCAAATCGCGATCTTGTTGGTCGCCGTCTCCGGTTTCTATTTCCTACTGATACCGTTGGGAATTATCGATCCGGAGGGCATTAGCCTAACCCAAGGGCTCCCACCAAGTTTCGCGGCGCGTCTTGTTGCCGCCTTGGCAGCAGGTTTGATGCTAGCCCGATGTGCACAACTTATCTTATACGATCGATCAGTAGCATTAAATAAGACTAATCATGCGGACGAAGCACTAGAGATTTCCGAGGACGCAGCCAAAAGGACAAAAGGACCGCCAGTTCGTGGACTACTCAGCATGGCGGCCGGACTAATTTTTGCCTACGCCATGGTCCCCATGATCGGTTTCTTCCCGGCCGGAATCTTGTTGCTTTTCGTGTTACTGAGGGTGTTGGGAGAAACCCGCCCACTCTTTCTTGTTTTGCCACCGATAGTCGTGACAACGCTAGTTTGGGTATTGTTTGAACAACTGCTCTCAATCCGTCTTCCCGACGGTTCCTTATTCGCAGGGGGATAGGTCGTTGGATTTAATTCTCGAAGGCCTGTCCTTGTCTCTAACGCTGGAGAGCTTGCTCGCCATTTCCATTGGTGTTGCGGCCGGGCAAATTCTTGGCGCCATCCCTGGACTAACGGCGTCCATGGCCGTTGCCTTATTAATCCCATACTCATTCTATTTTAGCCCGTGGATCGGCATTCCTATGCTCCTGGGAATGTTTAAAGGATCTTTTTTCGGCGCCAGCACCACGGCTATTTTAATTCGCACCCCTGGCACCCCGGCCGCCGCTGCGACAGTGCTCGACGGCTACCCCTTGGCGCAAAAAGGAAAAGGGGCCAAGGCGATGAAAATGGCGCTGTATTCTTCCGTATTCGGCGACACTTTCAGTGACATCTGCCTAATCTTCTTTGCCAGTCTGTTAGCTCTGGTGGCGTTAAGCTTCGGTCCCGCAGAGTATACGGTGCTTATTATTTTAGCCCTCGGGTCATTAGGCATGTTGTCCAGCCGTCCAGCATGGAAAGGCATCGTTGCTATGCTGATGGGCGTTACCATCGGCATGATTGGTCTCGATCCTATCACTGCAACGGAACGATTAACCTTCGGCAACCCGGAATTGGAGGAAGGAATCGGTCTTATCCCGATGTTGATCGGGTTCTTAGCAGTATCGGAAGTATTCCGCCAAATGGATGACTCGACAGATGAGCTATCAGGGCGCGCAATTCATTTTTCATCCAAGCGCGAGGACAACCGTGTCTCCTGGCTCGAGTTTCGAGGGTGCATCCCTGTGCTGTTTCGATCCTCGACGTTGGGAACAATCATCGGCGCCATGCCGGGGCTCGGCGCTACAGTTGCTGCGTTCATCGCCTATGGCGAAGCTCGACGCACATCAAAAAAACCGGAAGAATTTGGTAAGGGATCGCTGGAGGGCATCGCAGCTCCAGAGGCTGCCAACAATGCGGTATCGGGTTCGAATTTAATTCCGTTGCTCGCCTTTGGTATTCCCGGCGACATTGCAGCGGCTTTAATTCTTGGCGCTTTTATGATTCAGGGAATCAACGTCGGCCCCTTGGCATTTTCCCAAAACCCTGTGCCGCTCTACGCAATTTACGGCGCGCTGATCCTTGCGAACCTCGTGAACCTCGCGCTGGGTTTCGGTCTGGTGCGAGTTTCCAGATTTGTATTCAAGGTGCCACGCCGAATGTTGTTGGCCAGCGTTCTGGTCATCGCCTCGGCCGGCAGCTATGCACTGCGCGGATCAATATTCGACATCCAGTTGGTTTTCATATTCGGGGTCCTTGGCTTCATTATGATGCGTTTTGGGTTTCCAACGGTGCCGCTGCTCATCGGGTTCATATTGATGCCGCTTTTGGAAGAAAACCTAAGGACTGTGTTGTTACTGGCTTCCACCTACGACGAGGGTATCCTGTTCGTTCTCAAACGTCCCGCCTTCCTCACCATGACGGCACTATTTATTTCAATCGCGATCTTCATCGGTTGGCGGCGCAGGAAATATCGCCGGACCGAGCAACCAACACCCGGTTCCTAATTCTGGAAGTTCTAGTATGGCCAATACATCACAAAATTCTGATCGACCATCGTTCGCAATCTTCAATGGCAAAACCATACCATTCGAAGATGCAAAAATTTCGATAATGGCGCCGGGACTTACTTTTGCAGTAACCGTTTTTGAAGGTTTAAGGGGATACTGGTGTATGGACGATAGCCAGCTTTACGTTTTTCGCATGGAGGATCATCTAAAGCGACAGGAATTCTCCATGAAACTCATTGAGCTTGATGATCCACCTTCTTCTAAAGACATCGCAAGGCATATTATGAACGTTTTACACGCCAACGAAATGCGCGAGGACTGCTATATTCGTACCCAGGTCTTTGTTGATGATTGGGGCGATATGGTCGCGACAAGCCCTGTGAGCAGCTCCGTAATTTGCCGAGCTCGCGCAAGGGTTGACGCCTTCCAGACAGGCAAGGATTTCGTTATCGTCAGTTGGCGGAGGAACGCAGATGACGCGAGCCCGCCGCGCATCAAAGTAAGCGCCAATTACTTGAATAGCCGTCTAGCAGGACTGGAGGCTAAACGATCCGATGCAAACGCAATCATTCTTAACCGCGACGGTACGGTTAGTGAAGGGCCCGGCGGTTGCCTTTTCCTTTGTCGTGACGAAAAGCTCGTGACTCCAACTATTAACGACGGAATTTTGGAGAGCATCACGCGCGACACTTTAATAACATTAGCAGCTGATGCTGGGGTAGAGGTACAGGAACGTCGCATAGGCCGAACAGAACTGCACCTG